>NZ_BAAIIX010000001.1:0-863290 GCF_054589375.1 Polaribacter sp. OB-PA-B3 | reverse complement strand
TATAAAACACCAAATATGGTATATAAATTATCAGCTTAATTCAATTTTAACCTGTAGCCATATTTCAGGACAAGACATAGCGGAAGCCACTCAGACTCTATAAAAAAAGTCGTTTAAAACAATGATTTTTTTGAGTAAATATTAAAAAGAAAAACTGGAACCCTCTCTCGCTCGTGAAAATTCTTTATGGGAATTTAGCCAGTTTGTCGAATTAAGTTCTTTGCGGAATTTTTAAACAAACTCTGAATTTACTATGTGTTCTGAACTGATTCTAATTATGAAAAACTAAAATGGAATAATCTTGCTTAAAACCAAAATAAAAAAATCTAAATAATTTAAAAAAAATCACATTTCAATCAATGTAAGAGAAATTTGAAAATTTAAAACGCTTATTACAATACGTTGTACAAAATATTGTTTATTTTTAATTTAAAAAAGTCAGTTGCATAACATAAATACGTTGTGTGTCATTTAAAAACAAGAAATTGAATATAAAGGATGGAAAGTAAAACATACAAGAAAATATCTAATTGGTACCGAAAATTCCAGATTAGTAAATCGCCTCAAATGAATTTAGTGTGGGGATTCTTTTTATACACGCTAATTGGATTTATTTTACTATCTATTCCTTTATTTCACAAAACCGACATATACTTTTTAGATAATTTGTTTATTTCGACTTCAGCCATTTCAACTACTGGACTCGTTACAATAAGCGTTTTCGATTCCTATAATTTTTTCGGTCAATTTGTTATTATGGCTTTAATACAAATTGGCGGAATTGGATATATGACGCTAACTACATACTATTTATTATTTACTACCAATAAAATAACGCATTGGCATAGTAAATTAATAGGTGCAGAATTTACTTTACCAAATACAATTCAGGTAAAAGATTTTATCAAAAGCGTTATTGTTTTTACCTTAATAATGGAAACTATTGGAGCTATACTTTTCTACTTTGCCTTTACCAATTCTGGAATGGGGAATTTAAAAGCAATTTGGTTTTCAATTTTTCATAGTATTTCATCGTTTTGTACAGCTGGTTTTGGATTGTTTAATACTGGTTTCGAAAGCTATCAAGACAATACTTTTATAAACACAATTATTTCTGTATTAGCAATTTCTGGCTCTTTGGGTTTTATTGTAATTACAGATTTGTGGTATCGAATTAGAGGTAAATCAAAAGAAATTTCGTTCACAACGAAAATCATTATCTATGGGTTTTTGTTTTTACTTTTTTTAGGAACTTTACTCATTTACACAACAGAATCATCCTCTATTACCGGTTCGAATAGTTCACTTATGATCTCATTCTTCCAAGCAATGTCAGCTATGACAACAGTTGGGTTTAACACAATACCTATCGGTGAATTATCCTTGCCAATATTACTACTAGTAACCTTTTTAATGTATATAGGAGCTTCTCCTTCTGGAACAGCTGGAGGAATGAAAATAACGACATTAACGGCAATGCTGTCGATATTGAAAAGCCGACTGTTAGGTCAGAAAAAAATTACATTTTTAAACCGTCTCATTCCATTTGAGAGAATATATGTTGCGACATCTACTTTTATGCTTTACACGAGTTTAATTTTCTTGTTTTCATTTTTACTTTCTTACTTTGAAAACTTTTCATTTGACAGCATATTATTTGAAGTAGCATCCGCTTTGGGAACTGTTGGATTAAGCACAGGAATTACAGGAGAATTATCTAACATTGGAAAAATATTAATAATTATTTTAATGTTTATTGGAAGAGTTGGAGTTCTAACTTTTGGATTTGCTTTGTTAAAACAAAAAGAAAATAATTATAAAAAAATTAAACATGATGATTTGGCTGTATAAAAACACATTGGAAATATAGAAATAATTTCTTGTTCTAGCTTAATTATGAAAATCCTTAAGTATTTTCAGTTTGGTATGTGCCCACAAAGTTAAGCATGAAACTACGTACCACTAAGAAAAAAGGAGACTGTTAGGTCACATATAATCGACAACTTACCTGTAATAAGGTAGCTAAAATTAAGCAATTGATTATAGTCACTTATGATACAAAAAAATGAACACTGGCTAAAAGAAAGCTAAAAGAGAAGATTGAAGAACTTTAGTTTCAATAAGACTTTCTACAGGATATTAATTATTGTGAATATTATACTAATCACAGGAGCGGACAAGTTCTGTCGCTTCCTTAGACAAAATAATTTTTACATTCCATAAACTAAAAATTATATCACAATAACAAACTCTAATCAAATGTGCTAGAAATATAAGAATCTGGTAAAAGACCACGTTCCTACTTGACTAAAGCAACTCTGGGTTAATGAAATCACTTATATCAAAACAAAAAATATACACCCCCTAACTTTAACAATTAAACAAAATTGTGGAATGTCTTTTAAAAAAGGTGATTATTATAATAACATTGCTAAACAAAGTATTATAGTCTTTTTTATCTAAGAAAATTATTTGAATATAATTTAATAAAACCTATTAGAGATTATTGCTATCTCTATTTATTAATTATAATTTTTTAATAAAGCCTTATGAAATTCCGTAAGGCTTTTAACTAGCACCTTTTCATTTTCAATAGTTTCAAATTGAATTAATTATTCCAAAATATGTTCCTCCCCAAAAAGAAGACTCTGGAACCCCGTAGTCTTAGCAGTTTATTTATAAAAAATTTTATATCAATCCAAAATCTTTAGCTATTGCAACTAAATGTGCAGGGTTATTGGCATTAAAATGTTCTTTTAAAAACTTTAATCTTTTTTCTATAGCACTTGTGCTTGAAGGCGTTATTCCTTTTTCTTTTAATTTTTTACTAATCACTTCTTGTAAAAAACCTTGCGAAAGGTATTTAATCAAAGAAATATCATAATTTGTAATTTCTACAGCTTTTTTAGGATGAATTGTAGTTTGTAACTCAGGAGAGATGTAGAATTCATTAGAAATAGAAGTGTTATAAATTGCTTTTTTTAATTCTTTTAATCCGTTTCTATTTTTCCAGATGTAACTTTGGATCTTTAAATTTTTATATAAATTTTGTATTGTATAAGGTTTATCTTCTACAGAAAAAACTATAATTTTTAAATCAATAAATTCTTCTCTAATTTTGGTTATCAATTCTTCTCCGGATTTTAATTTTTGAGGTGTACCATCGTTTTCAAAAGATAAATCTGAAATAATTAATTCGTAAGGTTCTCCTTTTAAAAAAGCGTTTTTAATTTTTAAAAAAGCTTCATCACAATAAGAAATATAATCTACATTAGTTATCCCTATTTCATCTAAAGCTATTTTAATACCGCTATTTATAACATCAAAATCTTCTACAACTAAAACTTTCTCAAACATTTTTAACTTTTAAAACGAATACTAACTTTTAATCCTTTATTTGGTTTGTTTTCAAAATTAATAGTTCCATTAATAGTTTTTATACGGGTTTCCATATTTTTAAGTCCATTTTTTTGAACAATACTATCTTTTTCAAAACCAATTCCGTTATCAAAATAACTCATTTCTATGCGAGTATTCTTTTTTGTAAAAGTCAACATTACCAAGCTAGCTTTACTATGCTTCTTCATATTTACAAAAAGTTCATTAAATATTCTGTAAACCACAATTTGCTTTTCAGCAGCTAGGTTGTTTAGATGAATATCAGATAATCCTTTTATAATAATCTTACAATCATTTGTATTATAACTTGCTACTAAATGTCTAAAATAACTTTCAAATTTATCTCCAGTTTTAATAGCGTTATTTTCATGTGAAATAGATCGTGTTTGATGGTAGATTTTATCTAAATCATCTATAATCTCTGCTGTATCGATCTTTGGGTTTTGTACTTTTACAAGCGTATTAAAAACATCATTACCCAATTCATCATGTAATCTCTTAGCTATTCTTGTTTCAGTATTATAACTCTCTTGTAAAACTCTTTTTTTATGTAATTGTTTTCGTCTATATATTAAAAACAACAGACCAGAAATTAAAAGAATTCCGATAATTATACTGTTTTTCTTTTGGTTATTCTCTTTTTCTACTTTTAATTCATTTTTAATCGCTAGATTTCTAAACTTTTCTTTTTGCTTTTCTTCATCTTCGTAATTATATTTAATTTTAGCAAACCTAAACTGTCTTTTAGTCTCTGCTTCTTGTAAACTATCTCTTAAATAAATACTTTCTTTATAATATTTAATAGCTTTTTCAGGCGGCTGTCTATCTACAATCTTATCTATAGCCTCTAAAACATCTTGAATGCTTTTTACTTTTCTTGAAATTTTATACATTTCAATAGCATATTGTAATGATTTTTTTCTATTTTTTTCTTGAAAATAATCGGATAAATGACTGTAACTTGCTATTAAACCATAATTATCTTTAAGTTGTAGTTTTTTAGAATTAGCCAACAACAATTCTTTTAATACATTTACATCTGAATTTTCTAACCACTTTACATGTGCTAAATTATCTATAACTCTTGTCTTTGTTTTTTGACTTTTAATAGTATCTTTCAACAACTCTTCAAAAATTAAAATCGCTTTTTTATAATTCTTTAACTCTTTGTATGCAATCGCTAAATTATTTCTAAACCTAATTTTAGAGCTTTTTCTTGTGGTAATTTTCAAAGCAGAAATATAATAAGCAATAGCTTCGTTATATAATGATCTTTTTTTTGCATTAATGGCTAAACAATTTAAACTAGAAGCCATTGTGATTAGTTCTTTCCCATTAAAAAACTTTAAAGATTCTACAGCCAAAGAGTCGCTTAAAGAATAGCTTCCAAAATCTGATTCTATTATTGCTAAATTAGATAAGCTTTTACCTACAGATATGCTATCCTTTAATTTTAAAAACTCATTTTTAGATTTAGTATAGAAAAAATAAGAACTATCCTGTGCGTTTTTTTTATATTGATAAATCCCTAGCTTAAAATAAACTTTACCTTTTAGATTTGCATCATTTTCTACATTAGGCAGTCTCAACATTTTTTTTGAATAAAATATTGCACTGTCTATTTTGTTTAATTTACCCAATAAATAGCTGATATTATTATACATCAAATACTTATCAGCTGAATTTAACTTATTATCAGAAATAAATATTTTTAACTTTTCTAATCTTTTGGCATTACTTGAATTTTTATAATCTACACTTTTAAAGAATTCTTTTGCTAAGGATTTTTGTTTTAAATCATTCTCTAATTTACCACCTTGATTTTCACATGATAAAAATGAAAATAAAACAAAAAAGAGGAATGCTACTTTTACTTGTTTCATCCCTCTAATGTACTATAAATATTTAAAATCTCTAACCACCATTAGTTGGGTTTTCTTCTTCACTTGGATCATTCTCATCTTCACCTCCAGTTGATAAAACCTCATACTCTGTCAAACTATTTTTTAAATTTTCATCTAAACCTTTACAAGATGTAAAAAAACTTTTTTCATATCAATATAACCTATTTTAATTGGAAAAGAATTGGAAAAATTTAGGTTTTAAAAATTATACAGATATTGAAAACTCAAATTGATTTAATAATAAACTTGCTTGTTTTTAAAGTTGTTCTAACTTTCTCTTAAAATCCTGACTAAACCTTTCTTCAATATCTATGAAATCTTTTCGTTGAATTACAATTTATTCAATTTCATAGGCAAACCGTGTACGTTTTCGTGTACGGCAAGTAAAAGTAAGAAATTTAAGGACATAAAAAAACGGTTCGTGAGACACGAACCGTTGATTTCATTGGTGTTAACCTAGTAGCGGGAACTGGACTCGAACCAGTGACCTTCGGGTTATGAGCCCGACGAGCTACCTACTGCTCTATCCCGCGTTGTGATTTCAGAAAAACGACTTAGCTTTAAACTTTCGACTCATAAACTCGACACGTTATTTCCGGGTTGCAAATATACAACATATTTAAAGTTCTGACCAAACTTTTATTAAAAAAATTTTAATCTTTTTTTAATCCTCTAAATTCTAATCCAATATAAAATCTATTTATCTTTGCATTATGACACATAAAGCAGGTTTTGTAAACATCATAGGAAATCCTAACGTAGGAAAATCAACATTAATGAATGCTTTGGTAGGAGAAAAACTATCAATAATAACCCCGAAGGCTCAAACTACTAGGCATCGTATTTTGGGTATTGTTAATGATGAAGAGCATCAAATTGTGTTCTCTGATACGCCAGGAATCTTAAAACCAGCTTATGAGCTTCAATCTTCGATGATGGATTTTGTAAAATCTGCTTTTGAAGATGCCGATATTTTAATTTATATGGTAGAAATTGGAGAAAAAGAATTAAAGAATGAAGCTTTCTTCAATAAAATAATCAATAGTGAAATACCTGTCTTTCTTTTATTAAATAAAATTGATAAATCATCTCAAGAGGATGTCGAAGAAAAAATAAAATATTGGCGAGAAAAAGTACCCAATGCAGAAGTTTTTGTAATTTCTGCTTTAGAAAAGTTTAATGTTGCTGCAGTTTTTAATAAAATTAAAGAGCTTTTACCAGAAGGTCCTCCATTTTATCCGAAAGATCAATTAACCGATAAACCAGAACGTTTTTTTGTAAATGAAAAAATTAGGGAAAAGATATTAATTCATTACAAAAAAGAAATTCCGTATTCTGTAGAAGTAGAAACAGAAGAGTTTATAGAAGAAGAAAATATTGTTAGAATTAGATCTGTAATTATGGTAGAGAGAGAAACTCAAAAAGGAATAATTATAGGACACAAAGGCTCTGCAATTAAAAGAGTTGGCGCAGAAGCCAGAAAAGATCTAGAAAAATTTTTTATGAAAAAAGTTTTTATAGAACTATACGTTAAGGTTAATAAAAACTGGCGTAGCGATAAAACACAACTAAAACGGTTCGGATACAATCAAAAATAAGATTACGTTTACTTAACAATAAAAACCTGTTTTCTAAAATTAGAAAACAATTAATTTACAAACCGCTGTAAAATCTAATATTTACTTATATTTCATTTAACACAATTTTTAGTTTTTGAGTTGATTTTTGCAAAAACTAAAAATCAAACAATGAAAACTTTACAAAAAATTACTTTATTCTCATTATTGGCATTTACATTTAGCTGTCAAGATGATGCAGAACCCGTTGAAACACCTATAAATACTTCGGTTAACTTTACACAAAAAACAACTATTAAAGTTGGTGGTGAAGGTGCGTCAGAAATTACAGCGTATGATAAAATATCGAAAAAACTTTTTACCGTAAATGTAGATTTAAATGAGATTTCTATTCATGATATTTCAGATTTAGACGCTCCTGTTAAAGAAAACTCTATAGATTTAAATGCTTACGGCGCACCTAACAGTGTTGCCATTTTTGAAGGACAATTAGCAATTGCAGTAGAAGATAACGTTAAACAAAATCCTGGTAAAATTTTACTTTACAATACTGCAGATAATTCTTTATTAAAGCAATATACTGTAGGCTCTTTGCCAGATATGGTTACTTTTTCTCCAGACGGAAAAATACTTGTTTCTGCAAATGAAGGCGAACCAAATGATGATTATACTGTAGACCCAGAAGGAAGTGTAAGTATCATCAACCTAGAAAATGATGTCGTTACAACTTTAAATTTTACTGCTTTTAACGCTCAAGAAGCGGCTTTAGAAAGTGAAGGTTTTAGAGTTTTTGGACCAAATGCAGATTTGGCTAAAGATGTAGAACCAGAATATGTAGCAATTTCAGAAGATTCTAAAACTGCTTGGGTTTCTTTACAAGAAAATAACGGAATTGCAAAAATTAATTTGCAAACAAAAACTATCGAAGCCATTTATCCTTTAGGTTTTAAAGATTACTCTTTAGCAAACAACTCTTTCGATGCAAGTGATAAAGATGATGTAAAAGAATTAAAATCTTGGCCAGTTAAAGGTATTTATATGCCTGATGCAATTGTATATATTAAAATTAACGGAATAGAATACATTATTTCTGCAAATGAAGGTGATGCAAGAGATTACGACGGATTTAGCGAAGAAGTTAGAATGGATGATTTAACTTTAGACGAAACTGTGTTTGACGCAGATAAAGATTATTTAAATGAAATTAATCTTGGTCGCTTAAAAACTACTACAACTTTGGGTGACATAAATAACGATGGTAAGGTTGAAGAATTATATAGTTATGGCGCAAGATCTTTTAGTATTTGGTCTGACAACGGAAATCTTGTATATGATTCGGGCAACAACATCGCAACTCAAACTTTAGCATTAACTACAGATAGATTTAACGATGATGATAAAAGAAGTGATGATAAAGGTGCAGAACCAGAAAGTGTAGAAGTTTTAAACATAGGCAATCAACGTTATATTTTATTTGTTGGTTTAGAAAGAAACGATCAAGTTATGGTGTATGATATTACAAACCCAAATGCTCCAGAGTTTTTACAGATACTTTCTAATGCTGGTGATGAAGCTCCGGAAGGGTTATTAGTCATAAAATCAGAAGATAGCCCAAACGGTAAAGATTTATTAGTAGTTTCTAATGAAGACAGCGGAACTGTTACTATTTATCAAAACAACTAATTACAACTTTTAATTAAAATAAAACCAGCAATTTAACTTGCTGGTTTTTTGTTTTTTAAAGACTTCTTTTTTTAGTATCTTTCTTACAACCTTAAATTGTATCTTTGCAAAAAATTAGAATTCAAAATGAATAGTATTGTTGCCATTGTAGGAAGACCAAATGTAGGAAAGTCGACGCTTTTTAATAGACTTGTACAAAGAAGAGAAGCAATTGTAGATTCTGTAAGTGGAGTTACACGTGATAGACATTATGGAAAATCTGACTGGAACGGAAAAGAATTTTCTGTTATAGATACAGGTGGTTACACTATTGGTTCTGATGATATTTTTGAAGAAGAAATTAGAAAACAAGTTGCTTTAGCCATAGAAGAAGCAGATATTATTGTATTTGTTGTAGATGTAGAAGAAGGTATAACACCTATGGATGCTGAAGTTGCAAAGCTTTTACGTAAAGTTAAAAAACCTATTTTCTTAACAGTTAACAAGGTAGACAATGCAATGCGAGATGCAGATGCTGTAGAGTTTTATAACTTAGGTTTAGGAGATTATCATACAATTTCTTCTATTAATGGTAGTGGTACCGGAGATATTTTAGATGCCATTACAGAAAAAATGCCAGAACCAGAAGAAGTTGATTTAGAAAAAGAAGAATTACCAAGATTTGCCGTAGTTGGTAGACCAAATGCAGGTAAATCATCATTTATAAACGCATTAATTGGTAAAGACAGAAATATAGTTACCAACATTGCAGGTACAACTAGAGACTCTATTGATACAAAATATAATAGATTTGGTTTCGATTTTAATCTTGTAGATACTGCCGGAATCAGAAAAAAATCTAAAGTTAAAGAAGACTTAGAGTTTTATTCTGTAATGAGAGCTGTAAGATCTATAGAATATTCTGATGTTATTGTTTTAGTAGTAGATGCTACTCGTGGTTTTGAAGGTCAAGATCAAAATATTTTTTGGTTAGCAGAAAAAAACAGAAAAGGTGTGGTTATCTTAATTAATAAATGGGATTTAATTGAGAAGGAAACTAATACGATGCGAGATTTTGAAGCAATGGTTAGAAAACAAATCGAACCATTTACAGATGTACCAATTGTATTTATTTCTGCACTAACAAAACAACGTTTATTTAAAGCAATTGAAACGGCTGTAGAAGTTTTCGAAAAACGTAAATTTAAAATTCC
This sequence comes from Polaribacter sp. OB-PA-B3, assembly GCF_054589375.1. Taxonomy (NCBI): domain Bacteria; kingdom Pseudomonadati; phylum Bacteroidota; class Flavobacteriia; order Flavobacteriales; family Flavobacteriaceae; genus Polaribacter; species Polaribacter sp. OB-PA-B3. The sequence goes on along the minus strand of NZ_BAAIIX010000001.1, from coordinate 853,534 downwards.
TACAAGTAAACTAAACGATGCCATGTTAGACATTGTTAAAAGTTATCCGCCACCTGCAATTAAAGGAAAATTTGTAAAAATAAAGTACTGCATGCAGTTGCCAACTCCTACTCCGCAATTTGCATTCTTTTGTAATTTGCCACAATATGTAAGAGATCCGTATAAAAGATTCTTAGAAAATAAATTAAGAGATTTATATGATTTTTCTGGTGTCCCTATTACAATTTATTTTAGACAAAAATAATTAAACACTTACTTTAAAGCTTATTATAATAATTTAACAATAAATTATTAAAGACAACTTAGCTATTTTTTTATATCTTTAAGAGTAAACATAGAAAGTTATTGTTGTTCTAAACGACCATATAAGTACAATTTTGTAAATTTACACCCTAAATTTAAAAGATGAAAATCATAAAATCTAATATAGAAACCGGCGTAGAACTACCTCTACAACTAAACATTTCTTTTAGAAAGGTTTATCATCTTTATGAAAAATACACCCACAAATCTTATAAGGGGCATCCGTTTTATAGTTCTGCTTTAGAAATGGTAAAACTATTTAAACAGCATCCAGAACTAAACGATGGTTTTTCAGATTATTCACTTTTAGACAAATATGAAGAGGAAATAGAGTTACTTTTAAACCCTTTATTTCCAGAACCTTTACTTTTAAATGAAATTAAAGCAGCAAGTATCCCTTTTTCTTTTACTTCATTTAAATTTACAGATCGTTTTCAAAATATCTTAAACAACGCAGGCGAAGATTATGAGCTTACAGTAAGAAACTTTCAAGATGAAAGCATGTATATCTTAGCTTGTACATTTATTTTAGGATTTGTCTACGGTTATAAAATAGATTTAAAAAGACCTTTTTATTTTGATATACCAGATAAAACTACTGGTACCATGAAATATTATAGAGCCGCTTTTAACGGTGACTTTTCTGAGATTACACCCACAGAAACTGCACCTAAAATCACTAATGAAGATTATAGAGAATTATTAAATAACTTTGATAATATAGACCTTTGGAAAGAGAAGTTTCCTCCAAATAGTTATATTTTTAAAGGATTTGGACTTATCAACCTTTTCGATGTTACATCAGAAGAGATGTTGTCTTCTATAAAGGCAAATTTATTGGCTAGTGATGATAGTTTAATTTTTAAACTTCAAAATAATTTAAGAGATTTTTACGCTATTAAAGATTTAAAATTAGGTTATTCTATATTCGATAATTTAAACGATAAGTTGTGTGAAACAATCGTAAACAAATCGAATAGTATTATTTTAAATAATAAAGAAGAAATTAATTGTTCTTCAAATTACTTTTGTGAAGAAGTAATGCAAAAAGTTTTTGTAAATCATGAGACTTTTATCATTTCTGATATCGAAGAATATGGTAAAGCTACAGATAAAAACCCTTTTTATCATAATTTATATGATGGCGGAATTCAAAGTATTATTTTAATACCAATTAAAGCTACTAAAAGTGGCGATTTGGCATTATTAGAAATTGCGTCTCCTAATGCTTATGATTTAAACTCGGTAAACATTAATAAGCTAAAAGACATTATTCCTGTTTTTGAAGCTGCCGTAAAAAGAACTTCAGAAGAAAGACAAAATGTTTTAGAAGCAACAATTCAAGAAAACTATACTTCTATTCACGAATCTGTAAAGTGGCGTTTTTATGAAGCTGCAGAGAAGTATCACACAGAATTTCAAACTAATGACAATGCAAAGTTAGACGAAATTGTGTTTAAAGATGTGTATCCATTATTTGGTCAAAGTGATATTAAAGGTTCTTCTGACGCAAGAAACGTAGCAATAAAAGAAGATTTGATAACGCAATTAACTTTAGCAATTTCTGTTTTAAAAGATGCTTGCAAAACAGAAAAATTGCCAATTTATAACGAGTTAATGTATCGTGTATCAACATTTTTAAGAGATGTTAAGCAAGATTTAAATGCTGGTGATGAAATTAATATTTTAGACTTTTTACAGCGAGAAATTTATCCTGTTTTTAATCATATCAAAGAAATTGATAAGAAATTAGCTAAAAAAGTTGATATCTATATGAATCGCTTAGATAAAGATTTAAACGTTGTTTATGAAAAAAGAAAAGACTACGAAAAGAGCGTAAATCTTATCAACGAAAAACTAGCTAAATACATCGATAAAAAGCAAAAGGATGCACAAAAAATGTATCCTCATTATTTTGAAAGATACAAAACTGATGGTGTAGAGTTTAATATGTATATCGGTGAATCTATCACTAAAAAGAATTCTTTCGACAATATATACCTTTACAATTTACGCTTGTGGCAATTACAAACAATGTGCGAAATGGAAAACATTGCATATACGTTAGTAGATACAATGCCACATAACTTAAGAGTTGCGTCTTTAATTTTAGTGCATAGTAATCCTATGGCTATTAAATTTAGAATGGACGAAAAGCAGTTTGATGTTGACGGTGCTTACAATATTAGATATGAAATTATTAAGAAAAGAATAGATAAAGCTAATATTAAAAATACAGAAGAAAGAGTAACACAACCTGGTAAAATTGCAATTATATATTCTCAAGATAAAGATGCCTTAGAATATATTAAATACATAAACTTCTTGCAATCTAGAAAACAATTGGGTAAAATTGAGTTTTTAGAGTTAGAAGATTTACAGGGTGTTTCTGGGCTAAAAGCATTAAGAGTAGAGGTAATTTATCAAAAAGATTTTGATGAAAAGAAAACCATTACTCTTAACGATTTAATAAGGCAAATAGAGTCTTAAACAGTTGTCGATTGGTATTTAAATGAAATAGCAAAAGCAAATACACTTACAATAATACCAACCATAAAAACGGTATAAGTTAATCTTAGAATTTTATATTTTCTATTTAAAACCAAGCCTAAAAAGTATAAATCTTTAGTTAAACTACCATAAAGATAATCTCTATCTGTCATCATTTCAGAAATTCCCCATTCGAAATCTTCCAATTTCATTTGATGAAAGTTTCCAAAGAAAAGTAAATTAACTTTTTTATTGGCAACATCTTGTTTGGTAAATTTACCTTCTGTTACATTTGGTCTAGTTGCTATTATAGATAAAACAATAGATGCAACCGTAAAAGCTATAAATATTATTGTTGGTATTAACAAGTGCGAATTAGATGGATTATCTAACTTTGGCAACAAGCTGGACAAGGCTAACGAAACTATAATTGCATTTACAGATAATAATATATTGGCCTTAGTATCTGCAATATCACTTAATGTAATATGATTTCTAAGTGCAACTCGAAACATGGTTTCTACACCTCTTTCTGGTACTTCACTTTTATTTTTCTTTAAATCTAAAGCTACCTTCTTTTGTTTAAATTTTTTACTTTCTTTTTTTATTTTCTTTTTATTCTTTAATAACTTAGCTATATTCTTCTCTTTGCCTTCACTCCAATTTCGTAAAGCAAAATCGGTATAATATCTATGCTTTTGGGTTAAAAATGACAAGTTAAGATCAATCCATTCTATATTAGAATATTTTTTATCCAAAGACAATTCCCATTCTCGTCTTAACAAAGATGTATAATCTAAAAAGTCTTTAGAAGCTAAATGCCCACAATCTGCATCTCTAATTATTTCTTCTAAATTATTTTTAGGAACATAATTCATTTCTGTTGCTAAAATTATTTTAGAAACTTTTTGAATTCTGTCTTTATCAAAATTATGCTCTTTTAAAAAGTTTGCAGCAATTTCTACACTTTTTTCCTCATGATTGTTAGATCCTTCTACATAGCCAACATCATGAAACCAAGCAGCAATTACTAAGTTTTCTAAAGCATTTGCTTCTACATTTAAACTTGTTGCAATTTCTTTTGCGCTTTCTACCACTCTTTGGGTATGTGCCAAGTTATGGTACACATAGTTAGAGTGAATTTTTTTACTTAAAAAACTAAAAACAAATTTTTCTACTTCTATAATTAATGCGCTCATGGTAAAATTTTAAACAAAAATAAACAATTAAAAATGGTTTTCTTTAATTGATTTTTGTCGTAAATTTAAGTATTGCTTTTAGCATTAACAAAAATTCTTGTTTTGTAAGCTATAGCAGTATTTTTCGTCTAAAAAAAGACGTTTAACAATTAAAAGAAAGAAACATTTACATGCTTACTTGGAAAGATATAATTAGTTTTACAGTAAAAGGAAATCCGAGTCCGGATAATAGAGTGGAAAAATCTGAATTAGAGTGGAAAGAAATTCTAACTCCTGAACAATTTAGAATTACAAGATTAAAAGGAACTGAAAGACCGCATACAGGCGATTTATGCTCTACATATGAAGAAGGAAAATACAATTGTATTTGTTGCAATACACCACTTTTCGATTCTACAATAAAATTTGAATCGAGTTCTGGATGGCCAAGTTTTACACAACCTATTAAAGTAAACGCTATAAAATACCATAAAGATGTTTCTTTTGGTATGGTAAGAGTAGAAGTTTTATGCAATACTTGTGATGCACATTTGGGACATATTTTTCCTGACGGCCCAGAACCAAGCGGTTTACGCTATTGTATTAATTCTGAATCTATGCAATTAGAAAAAGAAAATTCTTAGAAATGAGTACAAATTTACAAACAGCAACCGTTGGTGGCGGATGTTTTTGGTGCACAGAAGCTGTGTTTCAAGAAGTAAAAGGTGTAGAAAAAGTAGTATCTGGTTATGCTGGCGGTAATGTACCAGGAGAACCAACTTACAGAGAAATTTGTTCTGGATTAACAGGTCATGCAGAAGTAATTCAAATTACTTACAATTCAGAAATTATTACTTACCATGATATTTTGGTTATTTTTATGACAACGCACAATCCTACAACCTTAAATAGACAAGGAGCCGATAGAGGCACACAATACAGATCTGTTATTTTTTATCATGATGAAAAACAAAAAGCATTAGCTTCTGAAGTTCTTAAACAAATTCAGCCTTATTATGATGATAAAATTGTTACCGAACTAAGTGCTTTACCAATTTTTTACAAAGCTACAGAAGAACATCAAAATTATTATAGAAACAATACTACACAAGGTTATTGTAGTTTTGTAATAGAACCAAAACTAGCTAAATTAAGACAGTTACACGCAGACAAACTAGTATAAAACTATAATTATCTCTAGATGAAAAATCTTACTATAAAAAGTGAATTTACTGATAATCTACCAGCGGATACGATTTTAGAAAACACAAGAAGACAAGTAGAAGACGCAGCTTATTCTTTTGTGAATCCTAAAAAAACTTCAAATCCAAAAGTTGTGCATACATCAAAAGAAATGGCATCTGAACTGGGGATTTTAGAAGAAGATTTAAATACAGATTTTTTTAGAGATATTGTTACGGGTAATCAAATTTATCCGAAGACAAAACCTTATGCAATGTGTTATGCCGGACATCAATTTGGTAATTGGGCAGGACAATTAGGCGACGGTAGAGCTATCAATTTATTTGAAATTGAACATCAAAATAAAAATTGGAAAATACAATTAAAAGGCGCCGGAGAAACACCATACTCTAGAACTGCAGATGGTTTAGCTGTACTAAGATCTTCTATTAGAGAGTATTTATGCAGCGAAGCAATGTATCATTTAGGTATTGCAACCACAAGAGCACTCTCGTTAAGTGTTTCTGGAGATGCTGTTTTAAGAGATATTATGTACAATGGTAATGCGGCTTACGAAAAAGGAGCTATTGTTACTAGAGTTTCACCTTCGTTTTTAAGGTTTGGTAGTTTTGAAATTTTTGCCGCTAGAAACGATTTAAAAAACCTAAAAAAACTTGTAGATTACACTATAACTCATCATTTTTCTCACTTAGGAAAGCCTTCCAAAGAAATTTACATTACGTTTTTCGAAGAAGTTTCGAATAGAACTTTAGAAATGATTATAAATTGGCAAAGAGTTGGTTTTGTACATGGTGTTATGAATACAGACAATATGTCTATTCTTGGTTTAACAATAGATTATGGGCCTTATGGCTGGTTAGAGGGTTTCGATTTTAGCTGGACACCAAATACTACAGACAGAGAAAATAGACGTTACCGCTTTGGTAATCAGCCAAATATTGGCTTGTGGAATTTATATCAATTGGCCAATGCTTTGTATCCTATCATAGAAGAAGTTAAACCTTTAGAAGAAATTTTAGAAAAATATAAAATTGACTTTGAAAAGAAATCATTAAAAATGATGCGCAATAAGTTAGGTTTCTTTCTAGAACATGACTCGGATTTAAAATTAATTCAGAATTTAGAAGATAATTTACAACTTAGCGAAACAGATATGACTATTTTCTTTAGAAATTTAAGTGATTTTTCTGATAAAACCACAGGTATAGATTTGATTAAAGATGCATTTTATAATTTGGACAACCTTTCTAAAGATATCAAAGACAAATGGGACATTTGGTTTAATGATTACGAAAAAAGACTTTCTTTGGAAACTACCTCTTCATCTGAAAGAAAAAAAGCAATGAATGCTGTAAATCCGAAATATGTATTAAGAAACTATATGGCTCAATTAGCTATTGAAGCCGCAGATAATGAAGATTATAGCTTGATCGACGAATTATACACATTACTTAAACAACCATATGCTGATCAACCAAAATACAATAAATGGTTTGCAAAAAGACCCGATTGGGCCAATAATAAAGTAGGTTGCTCTATGTTATCTTGTAGTTCTTAAAAGAAACAATCCTTTATTTTTTTTAAAAAATATATTTTATAAAAAACCTTTATATTTAAACTAAAATATTAAAGTATTTAAATGCTACACGAACTTAAAAATATATTTCAACAAGCCTTAGTAAATCAAGAAAATAACATTCAGAATGTTTTGGTTACTGTAGTCGATTTAAACGGGTCTTCTTATAGAAAACCTGGAGTTCGAATGTTAATTTCTAGCGATGATACTTCTGTTGGCGCAGTAAGTGGTGGTTGTGTAGAAAAAGAAATTATTAGAAGGGCGCAAAGTGTTTTTAAAGACAATGTTGCAAAAATAATTACTTATGACGGAAGGTATAGACTAGGTTGCGAAGGTATTTTATACATTTTAATAGAACCTTTTAACATAACCAAAAATGCTGCTAATTTGTTTCTTAGTGCTATTGAAAAAAGAGAACCAATAATTATCGATTCTTATTTTATATCGGAAGATAAAGTTAAAGGAAATTTTGGTTCTGTGATAACATATAAAAATCTACAACAGGCTACTATTTCTAGTTTTTTTGATATTAAGAAAATAGAAAACAAGAAAGTTTTTTCACAAGAATTAAAACCGCTATTCAAATTAATAATTATTGGCGGAGAACACGATGCGGTAAAACTCTGTGAAATTGCTGCTAATTTGGGTTGGCAAGTAGAAGTATTAACATCAATTAAAGATCCGAAATCGAAATTAGATTTTATAGGAGCATATTCTGTAAAGGGCGCAACACCAGAAACGATAACTTTAAGTTCTATTGAAGACAACACCGCAATTGTGTTAATGAATCATAGTTTTGTTCAAGATTTAAAATATCTTGTAAAGCTTAGTAAATTTAAACCTAAATATATTGGTATAATTGGCGCCCCTAAAAGAAGAGAAAAACTTTTTAATCAGCTTTTTGATTATGTACCAGATTTAGATGAAGAATTTCTAGAAAAAATATACACTCCTGCAGGTTTACACATTGGTGCAACTACACCAGAAGAAATTGCAATTTCTATAATTGCAGAAATTTTAGCGGTCACTAGAAAAAAAGAACCTTTTTCATTGAAAAAATTATTTGGTAATATTAACAACTAGAAATAATGAAAATTGCAGTCTTAGTTTTAGCAGCAGGAAAATCATCAAGAATGAAGAGTCCGAAACAATTAGTTACCATAGGCACCAATTTCTTGATTGAATACATTTTATCCAAAGCAAAATCTATAGAAGCAGATGAGGTTTATTGTGTTTTAGGCGCAAATTCAGAAATAATTTTAAAAGAAATATCGAGCCCTGATGTACATTTTTTTAAGAATAAAGATTTTGAAAAAGGTCTAAGCGAAAGTCTTTCTTACGGAGTATCTGAAATAGAAAAACAATATCAAAATTACGACGGGATTTTAGTTCTTTTAGGAGATCAACCTACAATTGAAAAAGAATATCTAAATAACATGATTATGTTATTTAATAAAAATAAAAACAAAATTGTTGCTTCTAATTATGGTAAAAAATTAGGAGTACCTGCTTTATTTCATAAAAAATATTTTCAAGATTTAAAAAATATTTCTGGCGACACAGGTGCTCAAAAGATTTTGAATGAAAATCTTAATGTAATTTCTCCAATTATGAAAACCGAATTCTTAGATATAGATACAGAAAAAGACTATCAAGACTTTAAAAATTCTATTTTAAATTAGTTATTTTTGTAAGATGAACTTCATCAAACAAATACTTACTTTACTAATCTTATCCGTATTAATTTCTGCTTGCGCAACCATTAAAATGCAAGTAGCAGAAAATCACACTTATGTTTCTAGAAAAGATACCTCTAAGGTAATACACTCTTTTTATTTGATTGGAGACGCAGGTAATTCTGATTTAAATAAAAAAGATTCTGCACTCTCTTATTTAGAACAAGAAATTAAACGTGCCAAGGAAAATTCTACATTAATATTTTTAGGTGATAATGTTTATCAAAGAGGAATACCAAAAGAAAACTCTAAGAATTATGAGTTAGCTAAACACCGTTTAAAAGTTCAAACAGATATTGGTAAAAAATTTCCTGGAAAAACCTTTTTTATTCCGGGTAATCATGATTGGTATAGCGGTTTAGACGGCTTAAAAAGACAAGAAAAGTTAGTTGAAAAAGCACTTGGAAAAAATTCTTTTTTACCTGAAAAAGGTTGTCCTCTAGAAAAGGTTGAAATAAATGATGATATAAATATTATTGTTGTAGATACGCACTGGTTTGTTACAAACTGGGATAATCACCCAGGAATTAACGATAATTGTGAAATTAAAACTAGAGAAAAATTCTTCGAAGAATTTGAAGGTATGTTAAAAAAATCGCAAGGTAAAACTACAATTGTTGCTTTGCACCATCCAATGTTTACAAACGGTCCTCATGGTGGTTATTACTCTTTTAAAAGCCACATGAAACCTCTGCCTATTTTTGGTTCTGCTTTAAATATTCTAAGAAAAACATCTGGAGTCACAAATACAGATCAACAAAATGAAAAATACAATTTATTAAGAAAACGTATTATTAGTTTAGCGCAACAGAATGAAAAAGTAATGTTTATTTCTGGTCATGAACACAGTATACAATACATTGTGCAAGACAACATACCACAAATTGTAAGTGGTTCTGGTTCTAAATTAACAGCAACAAAAAACGTAAATGGTGGTATTTTTTCTTACGGAACACAAGGTTTTGCCAGATTAGATGTTTATGAGGACGGCGCATCTACGGTTCATTTTTATACAGCAAAAGAACGTAAAATTGTTTTTGAAGCAAATGTTTTTAAAAAGGATAGTATTGTAGAATTTACAAATTTTCCTAACATGGGTGTTTCAGAAAAAAAAGCAGGAATTTATACCGATAAAGAAACAAATAAAGGTAAATTCTATAATTTTTTATGGGGAAAGAGATACCGAAAATACTTTGGTCAGAAAATAATTGCTCCTACTGTAAGCTTAGACACTTTGTATGGCGGTTTAAAACCAGTTAGAAAAGGTGGCGGGCATCAATCTAAATCTTTACGTTTAGAAGATAAAGACGGTAAAGAGTATGTAATGCGAGCATTAAGAAAAAATGCTGTGCAATATTTACAAGCGGTTGCTTTTAAAAACCAATATGTAGAAGGGCAATTTAACAACACCTACACAGAAGATTTATTATTAGATGTTTTTACAGGATCACATCCGTACGCGCCTTTTACTATTGATAAATTAGCAAAAGCAATTAATGTATATCATACGAAACCAATTTTATTTTACGTACCCAAACAAAAAACTTTAAAAGAATTTAATACTGACTTTGGAGATGAATTATACATGATTGAAGCAAGAACTGCAGACGGTCACGGAGATAAAGAATACTTTGGTTTTTCTGATGAAATAATAAGTACCGACGATTTAAGAAAAAATTTAGCTAAAGATGAGAAATATGTTCTTGATGAAGGCTCGTACATAAGAGCTCGTTTATTTGATATGTTAATTGGAGATTGGGACAGACATCAGGATCAATGGAGATGGGCAACTTTTGAAAAAGATGGCAAAATAATCTACAGACCTGTACCTAGAGATCGTGATCAAGCTTTTTCTGTTTTTAGTGATGGTTTTTTAATGAATACAATTACAAGTATCATTCCTGCTTTAAAAGGTATGCGATCTTATGAAGAAGATATTAAAAATCCTGCCCATTTTAGTTTATCAGCATATCCTTTAGACATGAGGCTAATTAGAGAATCTAACAAAGCCGATTGGGATAAAGAAGTCAAAATTATTCAAAATCAAATTACAGATGAAGTTATAGAAAGTGCTTTTTCTAAATTCCCCAAAGAAGTTAGAGGTAACGCTATAGATGACATCAAAAGAAAATTAAAAGGTAGAAGAAAGAACTTACAAAAAATATCTGATAAATATTTTAGTCACTTAAATAAATTTCAAGTAATAACAGGTACTCATAAAGATGATTGGTTTGAAATAAACAGATTCGTTAACGGAGATACAGAAATTATAGGTTACAGAATAAAAGACGGTAAAAAAGCAGATATTTTTCACAAAAGAAGATACAAAAAAAATGTTACCAAAGATATTTGGGTATATGGTTTAGATGATGATGATAGGTTTGTAGTGAGTGGTTCTTCGGGAATTGACCCAATAAAAATTAAATTAATTGGAGGGTTAAACAATGATATTTATGATATAAAATCAAAAAAACATGTAAAGGTTTATGATTACAAAACTAAAAAAAACACCTTTATCACTAAAAATGTAAATAAAAAAATAACAGACGATTATAAAACCAATACGTACGATTATAAAAAATTAAGAAGTAAAAGTAATCTAGTTTCTCCTGCAATTGGCTACAACCCAGATGACGGAATTAAATTAGGTATTAAAAATACACGTTTGGTAAATGGTTTTGAAAGAAACCCTTTTACAAGAAGACATATAATAGAAGGTTATTACGTATTTGCTACTAATGGTATAGAGATAAAATATAATGGCGAATTCGCAAATATATTAGACCGCTTTAATTTAGGTTTTAACGCACAATTTAATAGTCCAAATTACGCAACTAACTTCTTTGGTTTTGGTAACAACTCTATAAACTTAGAACCTAGCGGAACGGTAAATAGAGATTACAACCGAGTTAAAATTAGAAAACTTGAAGTAGGAACTTTCTTAAAATGGAGAGGTGATTTAGGTGCAAGATTTACTGCTTCTGCTAATTTTCAAAGCTACGATATAGAAAGGACTGAAGGTAGATTTCTAGAAACACAATATGCTGCCAGTAACGATTTATTTAAAGCTCAAAACTTTCTAAACACAGAAGTTAGTTATTATTATCAACATTCAGACAATCCTGCATTTCCAACATTGGGTGTAGAATTTAATGCGTTAGTAGGTTTTACAAGTAGTTTAAGTAACAAAAGTAATTTCTCTTATGCAACCACATCTCTAGGCATTACACATAAATTAATTCCTAACGGAAAACTTGTGTTGGCATCAAAAGTAGATGGACACTTTATTTTTGGCAACGATTTTCAATTTTACCAAGGAGCTTCTATTGGTGGTAACGAAGGTATGAGAGCCTATAGAAACGAACGATTTACTGGTAAAAATGCTTTTTATCACACTACAGATATTAGATATAATATAAGTAATTTAAGAACTGCTATTTTACCTATAAACATTGGTATTTACTCTGGTTTTGATTACGGTAAAGTATGGGGTACACCAACTTCTTTAACAGTACAGATAAATAAATCTTCTAAACCAAATACCTCTTATGGTGGTGGTATATTCTTAAACGCTGCAGATATGTTAACAACAAGTGTAGGAGTATTTGATGGTAATGAAGGCGCAAGAATAACTTTTAGCTTAGGTTTCGATTTTTAAATTATGATATATACAGCAATTTTATTTGGAAGTTTATTTGGATTTTTAGCGATAATATTTGGAGCTTTTGGAGCGCATTTAATAAAAAGGAAATTATCCGAAGAACAATTACAAAGCTTTGAAACGGGTGTAAAATATCAAATGTATCACGCAATTGTTTTGCTCTTTTTAGGCTTTAAACTTAATAGCGAATTAAATATTGATAATTATATAGTATATGCTTTTATAATCGGTGTAATTTTATTTTTATTTTTTATTTATGACTTGGTAATTTCATCAGCAAAAAATAAAAAATTAAAGTTTTTAGGTCCTGTGACTCCTTTAGGCGGTTTGTTTTTATGCTTAGGTTGGGCTTTAATATTATACAAGTTTAGTTTACTATATTTTATCTAAAGCTTTAATTCGTACAAATTACCACCTTTACCATGGGCTTTTTCGTCTGAAATAAGTATGGTATTATTATTCTTAAAAGTTATACTTTCTTTTTGAGACCTATGAGATAAATCTATTTTTCTAACTTTTCCCGATAGAAATTTATCTCCTTTAAAATCAGAAAAAATTAAAACATTTCTTTGAGATAGTAGTGCTACTTTCTTTCCATTGGGAGAAATATCTGCAGAAGTTATCCAACATTCTAAATCTTTACAGTTTTCATAATCATCTACAATTTCTGCAGTGTAAGTTCCTTTTTTAGCAGGTATTTTATATAGAGTTGTTTTACCATAATTACCTTTTACTCTACTTTTTGTTAGAATATATAAGTTCTTATTAAAGTAAAAAAATGCTTCTGTATCAAAATAACGGTCTTTCTTTTTAGGTGGAAATTTATTTTGATCTGGATATTCAAATTCTATTTCATCTACTTCTGCATTTTTCTCATCCAATTCATTTTGCTCAACAATAATAATCGATAAATTTTTTCTTCTATTTAAATTGTTTCCAAAATCTCCAATGTAAATAGTCCCGTTTTCATCCGAAGTTAAATCTTCCCAATCGTGATTTTTAGCTTTAATATAAATTTCTTTTTTAATCTTACCTTTCGAGTTTAAGCCAAATAAAGTTGGTTTATTTCCACCATCATTTATCATCCAAATTAAATCTGATTTAGGTACTATTTCTGTACCAGAAACTTCACTTAACGTTTTTGGTAAGTCTGTAATTATATTTAATTGCCCAAAATTCTGACAACTAATCAAAATTAAAAAACTAAATATCGAAACTATTTTCTTCATTTATTTATGCTTATTATATTATTGAAAAGAATAAAACACTTAAAATTTTAAAATAAAATATTAAGTGTTCTATTTATGTTTAAACTAAATCTTCAAAGAAGGTCTGTAATAGTTGGTTACCAACTTCCTCCTGCTCCACCACCGCTAAAGCCGCCACCACCAAAACCTCCGCCAAAGCCACCTCCGCCGAAACTTCCGCCTCCAGAAGAACCGCCAAAACCGCCACCAAAGCTTCCGCCACCTCTACCGGCGTTACTTAAAATTATAGTATCAAAAATTGTATCGGCTAAAGAACCTCTTCTATGCCTGTTGCCACCACCTCTATTATTTTTATTACCTCTTGAAATTATAATAAAAAAAATGATAATGATTAGAATAAAGAAAATAATTCCTGGATCAAAACCTTTCGATTTGTTTTTACGAGTTCCTTTGTATTCTCCGTTTAATAACTGAAAAATAGTATCAGAGCCCTTGTCTAAACCTTCGTAAAAATTTCCTCTTTTAAACTCTGGTATTATTACATTTCTTGTAATCTCACCAACAATACCTGCTGTTAAAATTGGCTCGATACCATAACCAGGTGCAATCCAGATTTTTTTGTCTTTTTCAGCAAGTAAAATTAATATTCCGTTGTCTTCTTTTTCTTGACCAATCCCCCATTTCTGAGCCCATTTAGGAGCAAGAATACCGATACTTTCATTATTTGTTGATTCTATTACAATTACAACAATTTGTGTTGATGTAGAATCTGAATAACGAACTAATTTGTTTTCTAAATTTGTTTTTTGGCTTGCAGTTAATAAGTTTACATAATCGTAAACACTTGTTTGTTCTTTCGGAATTTCGGGTATGGTAAATTGCCCAAATGAAATTTGAGTTAGAAAAAATAAAAGAAGAAAACTTATGCTTTTAATTGCTTTCAAGAAATTGATTATTTAGAAATTTCATTGGATAATTCATTAATATCATCAGTTTGCCAAGGAAAATGAGTTTTTAATTCTAACCCAGCTTTTAAAATACCATCTATAAGACCTTGCTTAAAGTTTCCTTTTACAAATTGATTTTGAATTACATCTTTTGTAGTATCCCAAAAGTTTTTAGGCACAACATCATTAATGCCTTTATCACCATAAATAACAAATTTATGATCTTTAACAGCTACATAAATTAATACAGCATTGGCATCTTTAGTATTATCCATTTTTAAGAGATGAAACACTTCTAACGCTCTTTTGTAATGTTCTTTATCTGAAGTTGCTTCGATATGAACACGTATTTCGCCAGAAGTATTTGTCTCTGCTGTTCTAATTGCAGAAATAATTTCTTTTTCTTCTGCTGGTGTAAGAAATTCTTCTACTTTAGACATCTTTTATTTTTTACTAAAATCTACTTTAACTGGTTTTTCTGCGCCTGCTTCTGCTTGAAAATATGGTTTCCCTTCAAAATTAAACCAACCTGCTAAAATTGAATTAGGAAATTTCTTAACGTGATTGTTATAAGGTTTTATTTTCTCATTAAAACGAGTTCTTGCAGTTAAAATTTGGTTTTCTGTACTTGCCAATTCATCTTGTAACTTTAAAAAGTTCTCGTTTGCTTTTAACTCTGGATATCTCTCTACTGTTACCAATAAACTTTTTAAAGCACCACTTAAACCTCCTTGTACTTTATTAAATTGTGCCAATTGCTCTGGGGTTATGTTAGAAGGATCGATATTTACAGAAGTTGCTTTTGCTCTTGCTTCTATTACTTCTACCAATGTACCTCTTTCATAATCTGCTGCACCTTGCACAGTATTTACTAAGTTACCAATTAAATCGTTTCTTCTTTGATAAGACGTTTCTACGTTTGCCCAAGATTCTGAAACACTTTCATTTAATTCTATTGCCGTATTATTAAAACCTACAGCCCATTTATAAACACCAAATACTATTACTAATATAACAATTACTGGTACTAACCATTTTTTCATAATTTCTGTTTTTAAAGTTTTTTAGTTGATTTTTAATCGATTTTCACAAATTTACCTAATATTCTTAAGAATATAAAGTAGTTATTTACTTTATCTAATTGTTAGACACGTAAAATTTAAAAGTGTTACAACTGATTTTTAATTTTAATCAATTCTGCTTTTACACATTCTAATCTGCTAATAATTTCGTGATTGTGAATTGTAGAATCTGGATTCTTCTTTAATTTTTGTTTTGCACCCTCTAAAGTAAATCCTCTTTCTTTTACTAAATTAAAAATTAGTTTAAAATTACGAATATCATCCGCAGTAAAAAGTCGGTTACCTTTTGCGTTTTTTTTTGGTTTAATAATATCGAATTCTTTTTCCCAAAAACGAATTAAAGACGTATTTACATCAAATGCTTTGGCAACTTCACCTATTTTGTAGTAACGCTTTTCTGGTAAATCTATATGCATTTTATAGCGATTTTAATCGTAAGATTGTCCTTCTTCTTCTGCCGCTTTTTGCATTGCAGCAAACTCTTCTGGCGTTAAATCTCCGTAGTAAAAATTAATAGGATTTACAGCTCTATCATTCTTATGAACTTCGTAATGCAAGTGAGCAGAAACAGATCTACCTGTATTACCAACATAACCAATTAAATCGCCACGCTTTACTTTTTGTCCTTTTCTTGCTTTCATTTTACTCATGTGAGCATAAATGGTTTTATAACCATAACCATGATCTATGTAAATAACTTTACCAAAAGTAGCACTTCTTTCTGCTCTAATAACTTTACCGTTACCAGAAGCGTATATAGGTGTACCAACTGGTGCGGTAAAATCCATACCTTTATGAAATTTACGAATCTTTAAAATAGGATGCATTCTCCATTTATAACCAGACGCCATTCTTGTTAAATCTACTAACTTTACAGGTAAAATTGCTGGTATAGCTGCCAGCATTTTCTCTTTTTCTTTTGCTAAAACAACAATTTCGTCTAAGGATTTAGATTGCACCACAAGTTGCTTCGATAAAATATCTACATTTTTAGTTAAATCTGTTATTAGTTTAGAGTTGTCATAACCTTGTAGACTTTTGTATCTGTTAACACCACCAAAACCTGCTTTTCTTTGCTCTTCTGGTATTGGGTTTGCTTCAAAATAAACTCTGTAAATATTGTTGTCTCTTTCTTGCAACTGTGCTAAAATTGCAGAACTTTCTTCTACTCTTTTCGATAATAAATCTAAATTTAACTGTAAATTTTCATTTTCTCTGTTTAACGCTCTTTCATTAGGCGACATAATAAATTGGCTAAAAACTATAAATCCAATAAATCCGTTTAATAAAATAGCCAAAAAAACAAAAATTGTTTTCTTGTAGTAATCACTTTTCTTAACAGCAATTTTTCTGTAAGAAAGTGTATCTGCATCGTAATAATATTTTACTTTTGCCATAATTGTAAATGTACTATTTTTGTTTTCTTAAATTTGATTTTAGTGAAAATTTCATTTTTAAGAACTCGCTAATTTACAAAATGTTTTACAACTGCTTTTTAAAACAGTTGTTTTATAGATATATTAACATATTATAAACAATCTAGAAACTTCTTTCTTTATGAAATCTCAAGATATTCGTGCTACATTTTTAAACTTTTTTAAGGAAAAATCTCACCTTATTGTGCCGTCTGCACCAATGGTTACCAAAGACGACCCAACATTAATGTTTGTAAATTCTGGAATGGCACCTTTTAAAGAATTTTTTCTAGGTAATGGAACTCCAAAAAACAACAGAATTACAGATTCGCAAAAATGCTTGCGTGTTTCTGGTAAGCACAACGATTTAGAAGAAGTTGGTTACGATACCTACCATCATACATTATTTGAAATGTTGGGTAATTGGTCTTTTGGAGATTATTTTAAGAAAGATGCTATCGCTTGGGCTTGGGAATTGTTAACCGAAGTTTATAAAATTGACAAAGACATTTTATACGTTACCGTTTTTGAAGGCTCTGATGATAAAGACAATTTAAAATTAGATACAGAAGCTTATGATATCTGGAAACAGTATATTGATGAAGACAGAATTTTAAAAGGAAATAAAAAAGATAACTTCTGGGAAATGGGAGAACAAGGACCTTGCGGACCTTGCTCTGAGATTCATGTAGATATTCGTTCTGCAGAAGAGAAAGCAAAAGTTGATGGTAGAACTTTAATTAATGAAGATCATCCGCATGTTGTAGAAATCTGGAACTTAGTTTTTATGCAGTTCAATAGAAAAGCAAACGGAACTTTAGAAGAATTACCAAACAAACATATAGACACTGGTATGGGGTTTGAACGTTTATGTATGGTTTTACAAAACGTACAATCTAATTACGATACAGATGTGTTTAAACCAATTATTAGCGAAATTGGTACCATTACAAATACATCTTACGGCAAAAACGAAAAACAAGACATTGCAACACGTGTAATTTCAGATCATGTTAGAGCAGTTGCTTTTTCTATTGCCGATGGACAATTACCAAGTAATACAGGTGCAGGTTACGTTATTCGTAGAATTCTAAGAAGAGCTATTAGGTACGGATTTACATTTTTGAACAAAAAAGACCCTTTTATTTATAGACTTGTAGAAGTTTTAAGCAATAAAATGGGAGAAGCTTTTCCGGAGATTAAAGCCCAAAAACAACTCATAGAAAATGTAATTAGAGAAGAAGAAGCTTCTTTCTTAAAAACTCTAGACAAAGGATTGCTTTTATTAGACGGAATTATCGATGCTTCTAAAACCAAAGAAATTTCTGGAGAAAAAGTATTCGAATTGTATGATACTTTTGGTTTTCCTATTGATTTAACAGCTTTAATTTTATCTGAAAAAGGATATACTTTAGATGAAAACGGCTTTAAAGAAGAACTTCAAAAACAAAAAAATAGATCTAGAGCTGCAAGTGAAAGCTCTACAGAAGATTGGGTAGTTTTAATTGATGACAAAGAAGAAGAATTTATTGGTTACGATTATTTAGAGGCTGATGTAAAAATTACCAAGTATAGAAAAGTAACTTCGAAGAAAAACGGCGAAATGTTTCAATTAGCCTTTAATTTAACACCTTTTTACCCTGAAGGTGGTGGACAAGTTGGCGACAAAGGTTATTTAGAAGATACTCACGGTGATGTAGTTTATATTTTAGATACTAAAAAAGAAAACAACTTAATTATACATTTTACCAAGAATTTACCAAAGCATTTAAACGAGAGTTTTAAAGCTGTTGTAGATAAAAAACAACGTTACAGAACAGAATGTAATCATACGGCAACACATTTATTGCATCAAGCATTAAGAGAAGTATTAGGAACTCATGTAGAGCAAAAAGGCTCTGCTGTACATTCAAAATATTTACGTTTCGATTTTTCTCACTTCTCTAAATTAACTGCGGATGAGTTACGTGATGTAGAAGACTTTGTGAATGCTCGAATTTCTGGAAAACTACCTTTAGTAGAAAAAAGAAATATACCAATGCAACAAGCTTTAGATGATGGTGCAATGGCTTTATTTGGAGAAAAATATGGCGATACTGTTAGAGCAATTAAATTTGGTAAATCTGTAGAATTATGTGGTGGTACACACGTAAAAAACACAGGAGACATTTGGCATTTCAAAATTAAATCTGAAGGTGCTGTTGCCTCTGGAATAAGAAGAATAGAAGCCATAACAAATGATGCTGTAAAGGATTTCTATTTCGAAAACAATAGAACATTATTCGAAATTAAAGATTTACTTAACAACGCTAAAGAACCTGTAAAAGCAGTTTTAAAATTGCAAGAAGATAATGCGTCGCTACAAAAACAAATAGAGCAACTTCTAAAAGAAAAAGCACAAAATTTATCCGGAGAAATTAAGAATAATCTTAAAGAGATTAACGGAGTGCAATTTTTAGCTACTAAAGTAGATTTAGATGCTAACGGCATTAAAAACTTAGCTTTTAGCTTAGGTAAAGAAGCAGATAATTTATTTTTATTGTTTGCAACTGCTCCTTCTAAAGACAAAGCAATGTTAACGTGTTATATTTCTAAAGAATTAGCAAAAGAACGTGGTTACGATGCTGGTAAAGTTGTTAGAGAATTAGGTAAATTAATTCAAGGTGGCGGTGGTGGCCAAAACTTTTTTGCAACTGCTGGTGGTAAAAATCCTGGTGGAATTCCGAAAGCATTAGACAAAGCAAAAGATTATTTAGTATAAATGATTTTTCAGACGCAAATACCAATTAAAAGAGAAGAGAATAATCTTATTTCTTATTATTCTAAAACCCTTTTAATTGGTTCTTGTTTTTCAGAAAACATTGGTAATAAGCTTGCTTTCTATAAGTTTCAAACACATCAAAATCCATTTGGTATTTTATTTCATCCGAAGGCAATAGAGAATTTAATTTCTAGAGCTATCAAAAGTGAATATTATATCGAAAAAGATTTGGTTTTTAACAACGAAAGATGGCATTGTTTAGATGCACACTCTAGTTTAAGTGCTGCGGATAAAAACACACTACTACACAATTTAAATTCAGCTTTAGAAAACACTAAAACTTATTTAGAAAACGCATCTCACATTATTATGACACTAGGCACTTCTTGGGTGTATCGTTATCTAGAAAATGATTGTATTGTAGCAAATTGTCATAAAATTCCGCAGAAAAAGTTCTCTAAAGATTTGCTTTCTATTGATGAAATAACTTCAACTTTAAAGAATATAACTGCTCTTATAAGTTCAATTAACAAGAAGGCTAACATCATTTTTACAGTTTCTCCTGTTAGGCATTTAAAAGATGGTTTTATCGAAAATAACAGAAGTAAAGCTCATTTAATTAGTGCGGTACATGCTACTGTAAATTCTGAAATGAATTCACATTATTTTCCATCTTTTGAAATTGTAGTAGATGAATTGAGAGATTATCGTTTTTACAATGAAGATATGATTCATCCCAACAATATGGCAATAAATCATATTTGGAATAAATTTACAGCAACTTGGTTTTCGGAAGACACCGAACCCGTTATGAAAGTTGTTGAAACAATTCAGCGAGGAATTGCACACAGACCTTTTAATGAAGCTTCTGAACAACATCAAAAATTTTTAAAAAATCTGCAACTAAAAATGAAGCAGCTATCTTCAAAGTTTCCTTTTATTAAATTTTAAAAAAGCTTACCGAAAAATATTCTCGATAAGCTTTTAATTAATTAAAATAATCCAATTCTTACTCTTGGCACACCAACTCTTACACTTGTTCGTGTTCTATATCTAGGTTGACTTCTATACTCGTAACTGTAATAATATCTTGTGTGATTGTGGTAATAATAACCATGATGACAATGTAAATCGCAATGATTGTGATGTTCTGCATAAGCATCTCTTTTACCTTGCATATAGGCTTCGTATGCTTCTTTGTCTTTTTTCTTTAACTCTTTTTCGTAGGCTTTTTGTTCTTTCCAGAATTTTTTTTCCTCTTTTTTAGATTTAGCCTCATATTGTTGTTCGAATTTGGCATCTTCTTTAGCTCTTTTTTGATAGTAAGCCGTTTTAGACAATTCTTTATTTTCTGATGACTCCTCTTTTTGTTCTTGAGCATTCAATAATCCGAAGGTAAAAAAAGCGGTAATTGTTGCTATTAATTTGATTGTTTTCATAATTTAAAAATTTATAAATTCTAATACATAATTTCTATTATCTATTAGTAAAACAACTTAAACTTAATTTACCCTACCTTTACAGAAACTTTAATAGCTTACATCTGTAAATCTAGCACTTATAGTATAATCAAACGCCTGACTATTATTATTGCTTTCGGCATTAAAATCAAAATGGCCAGACATTTTTCTATTTTCTTCATCTAATTTAGTTATCATAAAGAGGCCAGACTTTACTTTGTTTAAATTGTTAAACCAAACAGTTACTTCTCCGTTTGCGTAAGAATAAGTAACGTTCTCTTTAAGATTTTCTTCATTAATTAATAAATCTACAGCACCTGTAGCATAACCAAAACCTATTTGTAATCGACCTGCTTTTATTTGAGATTTTGCATGCGCACATTTTTCATCTCCATTTAATATAACAGTAGCATTTTTATCACAAGAAAAATCATCTTCTCCATCGTCAAACAAAGATTCGCATGAACATAGACAAATTAACACAGAAAAAATCAATACACTTTTAGTAATTACTTTCATAATAATATTTTTAAAATTAGTTGATACAAAGGTTGTTATAATTTCAAATTTTAGAAATACGTCATTTGCCGTATTGTAAAAACTAAGCCTTTTTATGAGTTTTGCTACGTAACTTTAAAATATTATGAAATGAAAAAAATTATTCTTTTATCAATCGCAATTTGCCTTAGCTTTACTTTTACTGCTCAAGAATTACAAAATTTTAAACCGAAAAACTATACCTACGGATTAAAAAATCTTAGAAAAAATCCTAAAAAAATATATATAGCAAATTTTAACGTGAACATACAAGTTTATAAAGATGCACAAGATAAAAAAGTAGGAAGTAAAGATTATAGAAAGGGAAAAGTAGTGGGTGATGCAAAAGCTGTTGCTGCAGTTGGTTTGGGTACTTTAGATAAAAAACTAGTTCAACGAAAAGTAAACCAGCTTTATAATGATTATTTAACAGAATTAAAAAATAATGGTTTTGAGGTTATCTCATCTGAAGTTGCTGGAAAAACTAGTAGCTATGATGGATGGACAAAAGCAGAAGGTCCGTTTGTAAAAGAATCTGAAATTCCTGGTGTTGTTAAAATAGTTCCTGAAAATTATAGCTATTACTACAAAGAACAAAGTAAATTTAAAAATAAACTATTTAAGAAATTAAGAGTAAACGCAAATATTTCTTCTACAATCTCTAAAGAATTAGATAATGCATTGGTAAGTGATATTGAGTTATACTTTCTTTTTACAGAAGATGGTGCTAAAGACTGGTTAAAAGGAAACGCTGCCAAGGTAAAAATTAATGTAAACTATAGATTAATAAATGCTACTGCTATTACTAATATTAAAAAAAATAAAGGCCTATTTTCAGTGGGTAGTAAAACAACAGATCGTGTAAATAGTAGAGTAGATTTTACTCAAGGAAAAAATAATATTGGAGGAAGTGCTTTAAGTTTTTATTCTGGAATACTAAAAAACGATTTAGAAATAAGCGGAGTAATGAAAAAAGAAAAAATAGTTGCATACCAAAGACAAGATACTGATAGGATTACATCTTTTAAGAACTTTGCAATAGCAGAAGACAAAACAAGTAAAAACGTAAACATAATTAATGTGGATTCAAATAAATTTTCTGAAGGATTTTACATGGCAGGTAAAGAATTTATCTTTTATCATCTAAATGAAGTGTTAAAAAACTATAAATAAATTACAACGTGTTTACACAACCATTGTAATAAACTCACAATTAAACAATTAAACAATTAATTTTTTTTTTAAAAAAATTAATAATTAGGAGAATCCTCCCGTAACTCATACAAAATATAAACAATTGTATTTTAGGGTTACAGATGGCTGTAGTTTTTAAAACTGCAGTCATCTCCTTTTTTTAAATTAAAAAAAACCATGTATGATAATTATTACTAAACTCTTACTGCTCATAAATATTACACTAATAGTTTTCTTGATATTGGTGTTATACAAATACATTATAGCAGCTAAAGCATTACATACAAGTCAATTAAATTATTTATTTTTAGAAATTGAAAAAGAAAAGATAATTTCAGAAGATTTAGAAAAAGTAAAACCTTCATTAATAAAAGTAAAAAACAATACTCAGATTAAGTTAAATACAATTAAGGTACAATTATTAAATATTAGCTTTTCTATATCTGAAGTCTTAAAATAATACATAAATGCAAAAGTTTTACATTCTATTAATATTCTTTAGTTACAATATTACTTTTTGTCAACACAAATTAGACAGCATTTTACAATTAGAAAATAAGATTTCAAACGAAAAATTTTTAGAATTAGTTTTTAGTTTAAATTTTGAACAAGCCGTATTAAATCCTAAAAAACTTTTAAAATTATCTAAAAAAGCAACAGATATAGCTGTATTAATTAAAAATGATTCTTTAATTGCCAAATCTTATCGCTTACAATCATTAGCCTATCATTATACTTCTAGTTATGAGTTATCTATAGAAAATACAATAAAAGCAGCCAAAATATTTGAAAATAATAATGATATAGACAATTATGCTTTTTCTTACATAGAACTTGGTTGGAGATTGAAATATATAGACATAATTAAAGCTTTAGAATACATGAATAAAGGCATTTTAACTTTGGAAGTTAATAATCCTAAAGCAAAAAATCTAGTAGAAGGCTACAATAATTACGGAACATTAAAATTATTAAATAATGAAAAAGATAGTGCTTTATATTTCCATAACAAGTCTTTAAAATTGGCTAAATCAATTAATGATCAAATAGGTATACCCTTTGCTTATTCGAACATTGCGAATATCTACTTAAAACAAAGTGAATATACAAATGCTAAAAAATATTTAGATTCTGCATTTCATATCAGAAAAAAAAGAAAAGACTTTTATGGCATTACTGATTCTTACTTGTACTATGGTGATTTATTTTATCATAAAAAAGAGTTTCAAAAAGCAATAACAGACTATAAAAAAGCTTTAATACTATCAAAAAACAACAATTATTTTCCTCTTAAAAAATATGCTTTAGAATTACTTTACAAGTCTTATGATTCTTTAAATGATTATAGAAATTCTTTAAAATATTTTAAAGAATTTTCTAAAATGAAAGATTCGATCAATAATGTTTCTAAAATTAATAAGATTAATGAGTTACAAATTAAATTTGATACTTCTAACAAAGAAAAAAAAATTATTGAACAACAACTTACTATCAAAAATAGAAATCTATATGCCATTCTTTTGGCATCTGCTTTGTTAATTTTAGCAATTATCTTTTTCTCTGTTTACCAAAGAGATGAATTAAAAAAGAAACAGTTACAAAAAGAAATAGATTTAAAAGATGCACTTTCTAAAATAAAAACACAAAATAGGTTACAAGAACAGCGTTTAAGAATCTCTAGAGATTTGCACGACAATATTGGCTCTCAACTAACATTTATTATTTCATCAATAGATAATTTAAAATACATATCTAAAGATGCAAATCAAAAATTAAAAGATAAATTATCAACTATTAGTTCTTTTACAGGAGATACTATTCATCAATTAAGAGATACTATTTGGGCAATGAATAAAAGTGAAATTACTGCAGAAGACTTACATGCCAGAATTTTATCATTTATAGAAAAAGCTAAAATTGCCACTCAAAACATAGAGTTTTTGGTTGATTTTAATATCAATAAAAGTGAAACTTTTACTTCTTTAGAAGGCATGAATTTGTTTAGAGTTATACAAGAAGCTATTAACAACACTATAAAATATGCAAACGCATCTAAAATTGAAATTAATCTCAATAAAAAACAAAATACTTTTGAGATTTCTATAATTGATAACGGAATAGGTTTCGATATAAAAACTGTTAATTTAGGTAACGGTTTATCTAATATAGAAAAAAGAATAAGTGAAATCAACGGTAAGGTTCAGATAATCTCTAAAAAAGAAAAAGGTACAGAAATAAAAATTCTAATTACCAGCAATTTTATAAATAATAACTAAATGGGCTTAAAAATCTCTATTGCAGAAGACAATTACTTTCTATTAAAAGCAATTAAAGAAAAACTATCTTTTTTTGATGAAATTATTGTAAAATTTGATGCTAAAAATGGTGCTGAATTAATTGGTAAGTTAGAAGAAAACCACAATATTGATGTTATTTTAATGGATATTCAAATGCCAGTAATGGATGGTATAAAAGCCACTGAATTAATTAAAAACAAATATCCGCACATTAAAATAATTATGTTAACCGTTTTAGATGATGATAATTACATTTTTAAAGCTATAAAATCGGGTGCAAACGGCTACTTATTAAAAGAAACAAACCCAGAAACCTTATACAAAAGTATTGTAGAGGTAATTAAAGGTGGCGCACCAATGACACCAAGTATTGCTTTAAAAACCTTAAATTTATTAAGAAATACAAATTTACCGGAAACTAAAAATATTTCTAACAATAATTATAAATTATCTAAAAGAGAAATAGAAATTTTGGTGCAACTTAGTAAAGGATTAAATTATAATTTAATAGCAGACAATTTAATTATTTCTCCAGCCACAGTAAGAAAACACATCGAAAATATCTATAAGAAACTACAAGTACACAGCAAAGTAGAAGCTGTTTTAAAAGCTCAGAAAAGAAACTTAATTTAGTACATTAATATTTTGTACCTTTAAATCTAGTAAAACTTATTGCTAAAGTATGATTAGAAAAATTTTTATAGGTTTAATTTCTGGTGCATTGGTTGGTATTTTTGTTTCTGCAATTATACAACCAACTACAACCGAATTAATAGAATTATTTTTAACTAAAATTACTGCTACTGCAATAATTACTGGTGGTTTAGGCGGCGTTTACGCGCATTTATCTAAATCTAAATTACAAGTATTTTTTGTACTTATAATTATTGGTATAATTACCTTTTATTTAAAGCGTATAATTACAGGCCAAAACTTAGATGCTTTAACTATGGGAGCATTTGTAGGTGCAATGCTCGGTGGCATTTTTGCAATAATTAGAAAAATAAAACACACTTACATAATTTACATGAAATTACGTAAGCGTAGAAGAAAAGGATTTGGTAAATAAATAATTATAGCTCTTTTGCCACATTTTGCCAAGGACCTCCATTGATGACATCAACACCATTTTGAGCTAAAAACTGAGCTGCTTGCCCACTTCTACCTCCACTTCTACAAACTGCAATTACAGGTTTGTTCCAAGATTTTATTTGCTCTATTTCTAACGGAATTAAATTTAAAACAATGTGTTTAGAAGATTCTATATGTCCTTCATTCCATTCTTCTAAAGTTCTAACATCTAAAATTACAGCATCTTTTTGTAAATATTCTTTAATTTCTGCACTCATATCATTTCTTTTAAACATGCTAAATAAGCCCATGTTATGTTGTTATTTTGATTAATGACACAAAGCTAAACCATTTTCTATCAATTTTGTGTAACTATTATTACTTTTTAAAACCTCTAAAGAATTTAGAATATTTTTTTGAATGCTTAAATTATATGCTATTGCTAATTCATACAACTCTAAAAGCAACAACCAATCATTTTTGTAATTATTTAAAAGGTCATTATAAATAGATTCAATTTCTTTTTCTGATACCTTTTTTGTAGTTCTAATTTCTCTTACTTTACTGTATAGACTATACAATCTCTTTTGATCATCAGAATACTTAATTTTATGTGTTTTTGTTTTTGATACTTCAGTTGTATCTTCAAAAGAATTGATATCTGCTGCACCAGCATAAGCCGAAACAACATCTTTACCAACAGCCATATCATAAATTCCCCATTCTGGTTGAAACAAAACCTTATCGTTGTGAGTAACTGTACAGTTTTCAAAAGAAATTATTAATATTTTTCCTTTTAAATCTCTTGTACCAGTAATTACATTTCCAACCACTTTTAAACCACCTTCAAACTCTAAAGTAATTGTTTTGCCTTCATAAATTTGGTAAGCTTCTAAATCTCTCGGACTCATGTTTTCTATAGGAATATTAATTCCTTTTAACTTACCAATTGGGCTACCAAAACCATCTGCGTGTTTTTCTATACCATGACCAATTAACTCTTTATCTCTATTAGACAAAGCTGTTGGCCCTGTTGTTTGAAAGTAAATTGGTTTGCTATTTTCATCAGCAATAACATTTGTAAAAACACCAGAAATTTGAATACCCGTACTAAGTTCAATCGTACCAAGGTTTTTAGATTCTATCAGTTTTCTTAAACCAGATAAACCTCCTTTTCTAATTGCCATTTTATTGGCAAATTGTTCTAAAACTAAACTCAAATGAGCAAAATCTGGAGTTACAAATAATTGTGGTTGTGGTTTTGTAATATCAAAATTAATATTTGCAGCTTCGATAGAATATGGCTTTTTAACAACCTCATCTTTCATACACCATGCACTTTCACCTATAGAAGAAAGCAAACCAGCTCCATAAATGTTAGGGTTTTCTAGAGTTCCTATCAATCCGTACTCAACAGTCCACCAATGTAAGTTTCTTATCTGTGCCATTTCAGATAATTCACCCATATTTTCTTGCAAATATTCTACTCTTTCTTGCGCCTCTGTAATCTCTTTTTCAGAAGAATTTGGATCTTCCTTTAAAATAGATAATAGTCGAATTGCTTCATACATTTCATAATCTTTGGCAGAAGAAATTGCTTTACATCCTATTTCACCAAATCTTCTTAAATACTCAGCATATTCTGGGTTTGCAATTATTGGCGCATGACCAGCAGCTTCATGAATAATGTCTGGTGCAGGCGTATATTCTATATGATTTATAGTTCTCATGTCTGATGCAATTACCAAAACATTATATGCTTGAAATTCCATAAAAGCATTTGGTGGTATAAATCCGTCTACGGAAACTGCAGCCCAACCTATGTCTTTTAGAATACGATTCATACCTTCCATGTGTGGTATAACCTCTGTAGAAATTCCTGTTTTATCCAATCCTTTTATATAAGAATTATGCGCAACTTTGCTTAAATAATCAACATTAATTCTCATTACATAACGCCAAACTGCTTGGTTTTGCGCTGTATATTCGTCATAAGGTTGTTTAACTACAAACTTATGTAAGTGTTTTGGTAACTTTTTTGTGACATCATTCAATTGAAACTGCATATTCTTCTATTTATTGAATTATTCTTACAAAATTACGGATTAAAATAATAATTCTTTATTTCTAATTCATGAAAGTTTATTTTTTTGATGCGAATAATGTTACATTTCAATAAAAGCAACAATATGACTAGTAATTTTACGCTATCGGTTTCGTAAAAACTTAATAAGAAGACAAAAAACTTTCTTATTTTTACTGTATAATTTTAGAAAAATGGACAAGAAAGTAATCTTAATGATTTTAGATGGTTGGGGAATAACTCAAGACCCAAAAGTATCTGCAATATACAACGCAAAAACACCTTTTATTAATAGTTTGTATGACAAATATCCGCATGCAGAATTAAGAACAGATGGTTTGCATGTTGGTTTGCCAGAAGGTCAAATGGGTAATTCTGAAGTTGGACATATGAATTTGGGTGCGGGTAGAATTGTGTATCAAAATTTAGCTAGAATTAATAAAGCTGTAGACGAAAAAACGTTAGGTAAAGAAAAAGTGCTTTTAGACACTTTTAATTATGCAAAAGAAAACAATAAAGACATACATTTACTTGGTTTGGTTTCTAATGGTGGCATTCATGCACACATTAACCATTTAAAAGGAATTTTAGATGTGGCCAAAGAAAATCAATTAGAAAATGTTTACCTACATGCTTTTACAGATGGTAGAGATTGCGACCCAAAGTCGGGTACGTTTTTTATTAATGATATTCAAGAATACATGCAAGAAAGTACAGGGGAATTAGCTTCTGTAACTGGGCGCTATTATGCAATGGATAGAGATAACAGATGGGAACGTGTAAAAGAAGCTTATGATGGCGTTGTTAACGGAATTGGTAAAAAAACAACAGATGTTCTTGCCGAAATGAATGCAAATTATGAGGCTGGTATTACAGATGAATTTCATACACCAATAATTGTTACAGATAATAATGGCAATCCGAAAGCACAAATTAAAGAAGGAGACGTTGTCTTATTTTTCAATTACAGAACAGACAGAGGAAGAGAATTAACAAATGCTTTGTCACAGAATGATTTTCCGGAATTTGGAATGAAAAAATTAGATTTATATTACACAACTATTACCTTATATGACGAGAGTTTTAAAGGAGTTAATGTAATTTACAACAACGATAATATTAAAAATACCTTAGGAGAAGTTTTATCTAAAGCTGGTAAAAAACAAATTAGAATTGCAGAAACAGAAAAATATCCGCACGTAACTTTTTTCTTTTCAGGAGGACAAGAAGCTCCTTTTGAGGGAGAATCTAGAATTCTAAGAAACTCTCCAAAAGTAGCTACATACGATTTAAAACCAGAAATGTCTGCTTATGAATTAAAAGATGCTTTGTGTGAAGATTTAGAAAAAGGCGAAGTTGATTTTGTTTGTTTAAATTTTGCAAACGGAGATATGGTTGGTCATACTGGTATTATGGAAGCTGCAATAAAAGCTTGTGAAGCTGTAGACGCTTGTGCAAAAGAGGTTATAGAAACTGGTCTAGACAATGATTATTCTATTTTATTAATTGCAGATCATGGTAATTGTGAAACAATGATGAATCCAGATGGTTCACCTCATACAGCACACACAACTAACCCTGTACCTTTTGTTTTAATAGATAAAGATATTAAGTCTATAAAAAGTGGTATCTTGGGTGATATAGCACCAACAATTTTAGAATTAATGGGAGTAGAACAACCAGAAGAAATGACACAACATTCTTTATTGTAAAATCTAAAAAAACTCAATGAAAAAAATTATATTATTAATTTTTATCGCTGTATTAAACTCTTGCAGCTCACAACAAGAAATTACAGCCGAAAAAAATAAGAGAGGTGATTTAATTGGTTTTGCTAATAAAGAATCTTTTAATCAAGCACCATATAATGCTTGGTTTACAAAAAATTATGAATCTTACAAACCAGACGCTGCAACAATAGAAGCTTTAAAAAAAGCTTTGAAAGGTTATAAAATTAAAGGTTTTATGGGA
Organism: Polaribacter sp. OB-PA-B3; assembly: GCF_054589375.1. Lineage (NCBI taxonomy): Bacteria > Pseudomonadati > Bacteroidota > Flavobacteriia > Flavobacteriales > Flavobacteriaceae > Polaribacter > Polaribacter sp. OB-PA-B3. Next base: position 823,361 of record NZ_BAAIIX010000001.1, on the reverse strand, counting down.
ACTTGGTGTGGTGATAGCAAAAGAGAAACACCGCGTTTTTATAAAATTCTAGAAATGGCAAATTTCAACCTTAAAAATATAGAGCTTATTACTGTAAATCGATCTAAAAGAACACCAGATAATTTACAAGAAGGTTTAAATATTAAAAGGGTTCCAACATTTATTTTTTACAAAAACAATGAAGAAGTAGGGCGATATGTAGAATACGCAAGAGAATCTTTAGAAAAAGATATACTTAAAATAGTTACAAATAAACCATATAAACATTCTTACGACAGAAGTAAATAAATGAAAAATAACAATTTACTTATTGCTGTAGATTTTGACGGTACTATTGTTGAAGACGGTTATCCTAAAATAGGCAAAACACAACTTTTTGCTTTCGAAACCTTAAGAAAGCTACAAGCGGAAGGCTTTAGATTAATCTTATGGACGTATAGAAGTGGTTCTAGATTAGATGAAGCTGTCGCTTTTTGCAAAGAAAACGGAATCGAATTTTATGCAGTAAACAAAAGTTATCCAGAAGAAATTTACGACGAAAAATACAGTAGAAAAATTAGCGCCGATATTTTTATTGATGATAGAAATGTTGGGGGTTTTATTGGTTGGACAGAAGTTTACAAGCAAATTTTTAACCACGAACCAGAACCTAAAAAGAAAAAAGGTTTTTTCTCCTTTTTCAAATAACAAAATCTATCTACAAATTACTTAAATTATACTAACTTTGTGGTTCAATTTTTTTAACATGATAAAGATTAAAACCAAAGAAGAAATAGAAATTATGCGTGAAAGTGCATTGGTAGTTTCTAAAACATTAGGTATGCTTGCTAAAGAAGTTAAACCTGGTGTTTCAACTTTATATTTAGATAAATTAGCAGAAGAATTTATTAGAGCAGAAGGTGCTATTCCTGGTTTTTTAGGATTATATGATTTTCCGAACACGCTTTGTATGAGTCCGAACTCACAAGTTGTTCATGGTATTCCTAATAAAGATCTTTTAAAAGAAGGCGATATAATTTCTATTGATTGTGGTGCAATAAAAAATGGTTTTTATGGCGATCATGCATATACTTTTGCTGTAGGCGAAATAGAACCAGCAACAAAAAAACTTTTAGATGTAACTAGAGAAAGTTTGTATGTTGGTATAAGAGAATTTAAAGTTGGTAACAGAGTTGGCGATGTAGGTTATGCAATTCAGAAATTTACAGAAGACCATGGTTACGGAGTTGTTAGAGAACTTGTAGGTCATGGTTTGGGTAGAGAAATGCACGAAGACCCAGAAATGCCAAACTACGGAAAAAGAGGAAGAGGAAAAAAGTTTGTTGAAGGAATGGTTGTAGCAATAGAACCAATGACAAATTTAGGAACTCAAAAAATAAGACAACATTCTGATGGTTGGACAATAACAACTTTAGACGGTAAACCATCTGCTCATTTTGAGCACGATGTTGCAATTTTAAACGGAAAACCAGAATTGCTTTCAACATTTAAATATGTGCACGAAGCTCTTGGAATTGAAACGACAGAAGAAGACGAATTTAGACAGTAAATAACAGTTAATGTCTATATTTAAAACCATATTAAATACCATACCAAGACCTTGGCTTATAAAAGCAAGTTACTTAGTTAGACCAACAATAGCTTGGTATTTAAAAGGAGATAACTTTACAGATCCAATAGATGGTAGAAGTTTTAAAAAATTTCTACCTTACGGGTATGGAAATCAAAGAGAGAATGCTCTTTCTCCTTCTACACTTTCTTTAGAAAGACATCGTTTAATGTGGCTTTTTCTTAAAGATGAAACTAATTTCTTTACCTCAACAAAAAAACTAAACGTTTTACATATTGCTCCAGAACAATGTTTTTTAGACATCTTTAGAAAACAAGAAAATCTTAATTATTTAACATCAGATTTAGAATCTCCTATTGCAGATGTAAAAGCAGATATTTGTGATTTACCATTTAAAAATAATGAATTCGATGTTGTTTTTTGCAATCATGTTTTAGAACACATACCAGATGATACTAAAGCAATGCAAGAATTGTATCGAGTTTTAAAACCTGGCGGCTTTGGTATTTTTCAAATTCCACAAGATTTATCAAGAGAAAAAACTTTTGAAGACGATTCTATAACAGATAGAAAAGAGCGTGCAAAAATTTTTGGTCAGTATGACCATGTTAGAGTTTATGGTAGAGATTATTTTGATAAACTGCGTGCAATTGGTTTTAAGGTTGATGAAGTTGATTATACTAAAAAAATCGCTCCAGAGAAACTAGAACGATTTTGTTTAATGAAGAATGAAATTCTTCCTGTATGTTATAAATAATTTAGTTTACTGAAACTTCCTTAAATAATCTGGTAATTTTTCTAACTTTTTATCTCCTTTAATAATTACTCCATTCTTAAATACTTGATAGATACCATCTTCAATTTTCACCACTTTTGAATCTCCTTTGTAAGTTGCTTTACTATCTTTTGCATCTGATACTTTTGTTCCGTTTTGGTTAACCCAAGAAATAGTATCTCCCTTTACAGCTTGTGCTTTGTTATCGTGAAAAGAACCAATATAATCGTATTTAGAACTAGCATATAACATTGTGCCATCTACAGAACACAAAAAAGCCTTAACACTATAATCACCTTCTATGTATAACGGATAAATTCCACCACCTAAATGTCCTCCAAATAAATACCAATCTTTATCTACTTTTACCTCACCATCTTTATTGTATTTTCTTAAAACATCATTCTTTTTTAAATCTTTCATTAAATCTTCTTTGTTAGAAATTCTAACTATTTTACCTTGATTTAAATCATAAACTAATGGCTCATACGAATTATTAGGATAGGTTATTAACCTACCATTTTCTCTTGGCAACATTACTTTACCAAAATGAGTAGAAAGTGCATTAAAATCTGATGGGTTTGGTAATAACGAACCAGTACCAATATTTGTATTGAAACTGTAAATTTTAGTTGCTTCTTTTACTTTATTTAACAATAAAAAATAACCACCAAAATTAATAGCATTTGAGTATTCTTTAGCTTCTATAATTATTTCTGCTTTATCATTTATAACACCAAACTTTCCTTCTTTAGAAAACAATGCGTAATTGTTAGCGTTAAAAGTATAAACACTGTCTACTTTTAAAGCCATATCCATAGAGGTGTTTTTCCAAATCGATTTTAAGGAATCAATTCTTTTAAGCTCTTTAGATTTTCTTATTCTCTCTTCTTCTAATATTCTTTCTCTTTCTATTTGCTCTTTCAATTCTTCATCAATAGTAACAAATAGTTCTAATTGCTGTTGATACGTTTCAGAATTTTTATTTTTAGCTAGTAAAAAATATTGTTTAGAATATTTTTGAGCTTGTCTGTAATTTTTTAATTCATAGTATATTCTTGCTCCTAGATCTGCAACAGAGGGTTTTGTTACGGTATCCATGTATTTCATAGCTTTTTCAAAAAGATCTAGTGCTTCTTTATAGTCTATACTTTCTTCAATAGCAGTATTAGCTCTATTTATATATACGTTGGCAATTTCTGAATTGTTTTGAGCATAAAAGCTACAAAAAAATGTAGCGAATAAAATAGATAGCAATTGTTTTTTCATAGTAAATGTTGGGTATTGAGTACTTTAGGCTGCAATATAAAAAAAAATAGCCATTTTATTGCCAAAAATTACTACCTACTTGTAGGTATAATTAGTATATTCTTCTAAATTTCCGTTTTCATTTGTATATAATAAAATTGCTTTTATTTTTGTGTTTTTACTCAGAAAATCTTTGGTTTTTTCTAATCCCATTGCCATAAATGCAGTAGCATAAGCGTCTACATCTGCACAATCTAAATCTGCAATTACAGATGCACTTAACAAATTACTCTCATGCGCATAACCGGTTTTTGGGTTTACAGTATGTACAAACTTTTTTCCAGATTCTGATATCCTATATTTTCTATAATTACCAGAAGTTGCCATTGACTTATTAGAAAGGTTCAGTGTTTTAAAACCAGAGCCATCTGTATTTATAGGATCTACTAATTTTATTAGCCAAGGTTCATCATTCTCTTTAAAGCCTTTTGTTCTTATCTCTCCACCTATTTCTACTAAATAATTCTTTATATTTTTATTTTCTAGAAAACGAGCAACTACATCTATACCAAAACCTTTAGCTATTGAATTAAAATCTAAATATATTCCAGGAATTTCTTTCTTTATTATTGTGTTTTCTAATTGCAATTTATCAAAACCTACAAATTGCATTTCCTTTTCAACCTCTGCCTCTGTTAGATCAATTTTTGTTTTCTTTGGACCAAAACCCCAAGCGTTTACCAAATTACCTACTGTTGGATCGAAGTAACCATCAGTTTCTTTAAAAATTCTTTTAGATTTTTTAAAAACTTCTATAAAATAAGGATCTAATTCTACATTTTTCTCATCTCTGTTTACTCTAGAAATTTCTGAATCTGAAATATACGTTGATAAAGAATTGTTCATCTTAAGAAATAAACTATCAATCTCTTCTAGGTAATTTTCATCAGTATTTAGATAGGTAATCTTATAAGTTGTTCCAAATACGGCTCCTTTAAATGTATAATTTTTCTTTATAGCTTCTTTAGAGCAAGAAGAAATGCATAAAGCGCAAATTAGTAGTATAATTAATGAGTAATTTTTCATAATAAAAGTTTAACAAAAACAAAAATAGTCTATAATTTTTCACAAAAAATTGTTAATCGCACTTTTTGTTCTTTGATTTTATTAAATTTGTTCGAATAATAAATTATTAAGCAGAAAAAATGAAGAAAATATCTTTAATCTTATTATCTACAATTTTAGTTAGTTCTTGTGTTTCTAAGAAGGAATTTGTAGCATTACAGGCAGAGAAAACGAAAGCAGAAGAGGAATTATTAGCAGTTAAGACAAATTTACAAAAATGTCTAATTGAAAAGGAAAAAGAAGAAGGGAAAATTTTTGCTTTAACTGAACAAGTTAAATATTTAAAAGACGATAAGAAAACTGCTTTAAAGCAAGTAGAAAACTTAACGGTTTTAACACAATCTTCTTCAGATAATATTAAAAGTGTAATTTCTCAATTAAGTGAAAAAGATAAATACATTAACGGTGTTAGAAAAGCGATGACTCAAAAAGACTCGTTAAACCTAGCAATTAAATACCACTTAACTAGAAACTTAACAGAAGGTATTCAAGATAAAGACATTGAAGTTAACGTAGAAAAAACAGTTGTATTTATTTCTATTTCTGATAAATTATTATTTAAGAGCGGTAGTTATAATGTAACTGATGGTGCTTACACTGTTTTAGAAAAAATTGCTAAAGTTGTAAACGATCAACCTCAAATGGAAGTGATGATTGAAGGTCATACAGATTCTACACCAATAAAAAGGGATTTAATTCAAGATAACTGGGATTTATCTGCTTTAAGAGCAACATCTATTACTAGAATTTTACAATATAAGTATGGTGTAAAACCACAAAGATTAATTGCTGCAGGTAGAAGTCAATACATTCCTTTAGCTCCTAACGATTCTGCAGAAAACAAATCAAAAAACAGAAGAACAAAAATTATTATCATGCCTAAATTAAATCAATTTTTTGATTTATTAGAGCAAGATGCTAAATAATACATCGTTCTTTTAACATACTAAAACCACTCAACTTCTGAGTGGTTTTTTATTTTATCAAATTTTAAAAAATAGAAAAATGGAAAATTTATCAAGCAAAAAAGCAATTATTACTGGCGGAAGCAGAGGTTTAGGTAAAGCAACAGCATTAGCTTTAGCTAAAGAAGGCGTAGATATTGCAATTACAGGTAGAAACGAATCGGCATTAAAAGAAGCTGTAAAAGAAATTGAAAAAATTGGTGTAAAAGCAACTTACGCAGCTTTTGATGTTGGTAATTATACTGAAGTGCAAGAAGGAATAAAACTACTTATCGAAAAATTAAATGGTGTAGACATTTTAGTAAATAATGCTGGTATTGCTGCTTTTGGTTCTTTTACCGAAATGGATGTACAAACTTGGGAACAGATAATACAAACCAACGTTATGGGCATGTATTATGTTACTAAAGAAGTTTTGCCTTATCTAATAGAAAAAAATAAAGGAGATATTATAAATGTTGCTTCTACTGCCGGATTAAATGGTAATGCAAATGTTTCTGCATATTCTGCGTCTAAATTTGCGGTAATTGGTATGTCAGAATCTTTAATGAAAGAAGTAAGAAAAAACAACATAAGAGTTTGTACATTAACACCAAGTACTATTGCTTCGGATATGTCTGTAGAATTAGGAATTGCAAATAAAGACTCTGAAGATAGCGTTTTGCAACCAGAAGACTTTGCAGAATTAATTGTTAGCGGGTTAAAGCTACCAAGAAGAGCAATGCTAAAAAGCGCTGCTTTATGGTCCACTAATCCTTAAAAACTAAATATTAGTCATAAAAAACGCCACATTAATTGTGGCGTTTTTTATGACTAATATTTTCTATTCTAATATCTTTACAAAATCATCAAAAGCAACATAGTAAGGTTGATCTTTAAAAACAGGACTATCTACACTTTCTGCATTTGCTATTCCCACACCAGCATACCAAACTTTAGCGTTTTGTTTTCTTGCATGGTTTTTAAAAGTTTCCATCCATAAAACATCATATTCGTTTGGATTTTGAAGATTTTTAGTAGCTTTTACCAATACAAAAATTGTTGGTTCTCCTTTTTTAAATAATACAAATTGAGGATGCCTTTTTAATTGACTATTTATAGCTTGAAACTCATAGCCCATTTCTTGTAATTTTTCGCCAACAATATTCATGGCCAAATTGTGCAATTCTTGTGCTGTTAAAACTTGCATTATTTTTTCTTATTGCGTTTGTTGTAATTTTTATCTCCTCTTGTTTTAGGCTTTTTATATTTTTTTGCAATTTCTCTTCTGTAAGAACCGCCTAAATTCACTTTACTGTTCTTCTCACTTTTTTCATGAAAAGCAGGTCCTGGTACATATTCTAAACCTGTTCTATTTTTTGAAATACCTTGATCTTCTCTTGGGCGCTCGTCTTCTGTTAATAATTTAGAAATTTCTACTTCTTCTGGCAATTCTAAAACCGGAATGGTATAATCCATTAAAGTTTCTATTTGCTCTTTGGCTTCCTGCTCTTTTTCCGTAGAAAATAATAATGTTTTACCCGCTTTTTCTGCACGACCAGTTCTACCAATTCTGTGCATGTAATTTTCTGGAAAATCTGGCGTATCAAAATTAATTACATGAGAAACATTGTCAAAATCTAAACCACGAGCCATTACATCTGTGGCTAACAAAATTCTATTATTTCCTTCGTCGAATTGTCTAATAGAACGTATTCTATAATTCTGTGTTTTATTAGAGTGAATAACACACATTTCGTCGTTAAAAACCTCTTCTAAATGTTTAAAAAGTAAATCTGCAGTTCTTTTGAAACCTACAAATATTAATACTTTATTATACGTTTCTTTGTCTCTTAAAAGATGATGTAATAAATTAACTTTAGTAAAAAAGTTAGGTATATTGTAAGAAACTTGTTCAATATTGTCTAACGGAGTTCCGCTTACTGCAACAGATATTTTGGTAGGATTTTTAAAGAAATCGTAGATTAAAGCATCTACATCTTCTGTCATAGTAGCAGAAAACAATATGTTTTGTCTTCTTTCTGGTATTACATCAAAAATGTTCATCAATTGAAAACGAAAACCTAAATCTAACATTACATCTACCTCATCAATTACCAATTTCTGTATTGATTTTAACTTTAAAGCATTACTTAAAGCCAAATCGTACAATCTACCTGGTGTTGCCACAATAATGTCTTGACCTTGCAAGATTGCTTGTTTTTGTGTGTTGATATTTGTACCACCATAAACCCCTAAAACACGCGTATTTATGTATTTAGATAGTTTTTCTATTTCTTCTACAACTTGTAAAACCAATTCTCTTGTTGGTACTAAAACTAGGATTCTAGGATGTTGTTGTTTCGAAAATTTTAAATCTCTAAGAATCGGCAACATATAAGCAAAGGTTTTACCTGTACCAGTTTGCGCAATTCCTACAACATCTTTACCAGATCTTACCACAGAAAATGCTTGTTCTTGAATTGGCGTTGGTGTTGTAAACCCCAAATCGTCTATTGCATATTGTAATTGATTTGATAAATCTAAATCTTCAAAAGTCATCTTATAAAATTTTATGCAAAGGTACGTTTTATAAAATGTTTTACAACAAGTCTTAAACGTTGTATTAATTTGTAATTTTGCTAAAAATTATCAGAAATAATAATGATTACAGATACGCACACGCATTTATATTCTAGCCAGTTTAACGAAGATCAAAAAGAAATGATTCAACGCGCAAAAGACGCTGGTGTTTCTAGGTTTTTTATACCTGCAATAGACTCTAGTTATACAGAAAGTATGTTAAAGTTAGAAGAAGAATATCCTTTAGATGTTTATTTAATGATGGGCCTTCATCCTACTTCTGTAAAAGAAAATTATTTAGATGAATTATTACATGTTAAAGAATGGATTGATAAAAAAGATTTCTATGCAATAGGAGAAATTGGTATCGATTTATATTGGGATAAAAGCTTTTTAAAACAACAACAAGAGGCTTTTAGAACTCAAATTAAGTGGGCAAAAGAAAAAAAATTGCCTATTGTTATTCATTGTAGAGATGCTTTTGATGAAATTTTCGAAATTTTAGAGGAAGAAAAAGGCGAAGATTTAAGAGGTATTTTTCATTGTTTTACAGGCACAAAAGAACAAGCAGAAAAAGCAATTTCTTACAACATGAAATTAGGTATTGGCGGTGTTGCTACTTTTAAAAACGGTAAAATTGATAAATTTTTAAATGAAATAGATTTACAACACATCGTTTTAGAAACAGATTCGCCATATTTAGCACCAACTCCTTACAGAGGAAAAAGAAACGAAAGTGCTTATATTACAAATGTTATTGATAAATTAGTAGACATCTACGGAATTTCATTTAAAGAAATATCTGAAATAACAACTCAAAACTCTAAAGCCGTATTTGGCGTCTAATGTTAAAAACTGAAATTACATATTACAAAACACCAATTGGTATTGCAAAAATTATGGGCGATACAAACGGAATACAATCTGTTTCTGTCTTAAATGATGATGAAATTTCACTAGAAATATTACAACAAAAAACACCAAAATGTTTACAAGAATGTGTTTTACAGTTAGAAGAATATTTTAATGGCAAAAGAGCTAGTTTTAATTTAACTGTTAACCCAAGAGGAACCAATTTTCAGAAAAAAGTATGGAAAAGTTTGTTAGACATTCCGTATGGTAAAACCAGAACTTATTTACAACAAAGCAAGTTTTTAGGCGATGTAAAAGCAATTAGAGCTGTTGCTGCTGCAAATGGCAAAAACCCATTATGGATTGTAATTCCTTGTCATCGTGTAATTGGTTCTGATGGTTCTTTAACAGGTTATGCTGGCGGAATCTGGAGAAAAAAGTGGTTGTTAGCACACGAAAACCCAGTAAAACAGCAATCGTTATTTTAATTTCTTTACAAGATATTAAAAATCTTATTTTTACGTTAACAACGTATAGTTTGTAAATGTTTAAAAAAAATCTCTTTTTTTTCTTTTTGTTAATTGGGTATTTTACCCAAGCACAAACGGGTTCTTCAAATTATAGATCTATTAAACTTACTGTTAAAAAAGATTCTATAAAATTTGATTCGATTGCCATAAATCCACAAAAATTTAAAGTTTTAAACAAAGATTTTAAAGCTATAGATACTACCAACTATCAAGTTAATTTTAATAAGGCTCTTTTAATCTTAAATTCAAAAATATATTCAGAAATTACCATACAATACTTTCGATACCCAGAATTTTTAACAAGAGTTTATTCGAATTACAACGATAGCTTAATTGTACCTAATAGAAGTAATACTAGCAAATTATATAGTTTAACAACTAATAAAGAATCATCAGAAATTAAACTGTTCGATGGTTTACAAACCAAAGGTTTCATCTCTAGAGGAATTACCTCTGGGAACAACCAAAATACGGTTACCAACGCAGCATTAGATTTAGAAATTTCTGGTAAATTATCAGAAAAAGTAACTTTAAGAGCTAATATTTGGGATACTAACATTCCGATTCAAGAAAACGGATACTCACAAAAAATAAGTGATTTCGATAGAATATTTATAGAAATGTTTACTGATGATTGGCGAGTAAAAGCTGGTGATTTATCCTTAAGCAATACTCAAAGTTTCTTTGCTCCTTTTACAAAACAAGTATCTGGTTTAGAGGTAGAAGCCAAAATTTCTGATAATTTAAAAGTTGGTGCTTCTGGTGCAATTGTACGAGGAAAATTCACAACATTTTCTATTGTTGGTAATGAAGGAAACCAAGGACCTTATAAAATTATTGGAACAAACAACGAATCGAATATTCTTATAATTGCGGGTAGTGAAAGAGTATATGTTAACGGAATTAAAATTGAAAGAGGAGAAAATAAAGATTATGAAATTGATTACAATTTAGGTGAAATAACTTTTAATACCACCTACCCTATTACTAATGATATGAGAATTACAATCGATTTTCAATATTCTGATAGAAATTACACCCGTTTTATTACCTATGAATCTATTGATTATAAAACCGAAAAATTAAAAATTAATAGTTTTTTTTACAGCGAAAACGACGCTAAAAATCAACCAGTACAACAAGTATTAACAGATACTCAAAAAGAAATATTAGCAAATGCAGGTAATAATAAAGATTTAATGTTAGCAGAAAGTGCCTATTTAGATACTTATGATGAAAATAAGATTTTATACCGAAAAGTTATAAATGGTGCTGTAGAAAATTTTGAATATTCTGAAGATGAAAATGAAGAATTGTATTTTGTTACATTTACAAATGTTGGTGCTAATAATGGTGATTATGCTATAGACAACACAACAGCAATTGGTACAATATATAATTATGTAGGTGTAAATCAAGGTGATTATGCACCGATAACAAGATTAATTCCGCCAACAAAATCGCAAATATTTGTCTTAAAATCGGATTATGATTCTTCTAATAAAACCAAAATAACTTCAGAAATTGCTGTTAGTAATAATGACGCTAATTTATTTTCTAATTTAGATAATGGCGAGAATACAGGTTTGGCTGCAAAAATTGGTTGGGAACAAGTTTTAATAGATCGTAATTGGCAATTAACAAGTAAATTTAATCACGAATATGCACACCAAAACTTTAAAACGTTACAACGTTGGGAATCTATAGAATTTAATAGAGATTGGAATTTACTAACAAACAACGCCACTAAAAACTATTTTCAATCCGAAATTAATCTTCAAAATAAAAACAACGATTATATTTTATACAGTTTTAAAAACCTAAATTACTTAAACACTTATAATGGTAATAAGCATGTTCTTGCATCAAAAATAAACCATAAAAAAACTTCTTTTTTTGTAAACGCTAGTTTACTTAACAACACATCGACAATAGAAAATAACACCTTTTTAAGAGCTAAAGCTATTGTAGAGCATTCGTTTAAAAAAAGCTGGTTAGGTGCTTTTACAAATATCGAAACCAACAACAGAAAACTTACCGAGACTAATGTCTACACAAATACAAGTCACAGGTTTAAAGAGTTTGAAACCTATTTTGGCTTTGGAGATACCACAAAAGTATTTGCTAAAATTGGTTTTAACTACAGAAACAATGATAGTATTAAATCGAATGCTTTCACAGAAATTAACAATAGAAAATCTTTTTATATAAACAGCAAACTAATCAAAAATAAAAGTACAAATTTAGCTATTTATGCAAATTACAGACTTACTAATAATGCTTTTACTAACGATGAAAAATCTTTAAACTCAAGAGTTCTTTTCAATCAAAAATTATTTAAAAACTTTGTAAATCTAAGCACGCTTTACGAAACCTCTTCTGGTAATGTTGCAAGGCAAGAATATATTTACATTAAGACAGAGCCAGGTTTTGGTTTTTATACTTGGATAGATTACAACAATGATGGCGTACAAGATTTTGATGAATTTGAAATTGCCGAATTTAAAGATCAAGCAAATTATTTAAGAATTTTAAAACCAAATATTCGTTTTATTGCTACACAAAAAGCAAAATTTAGACAAGCTATCAACCTAAATTTTAATCAATGGAAAATCCAAAAAGGATTTAAAAAATTAGTTTCTAATTTCAAAAATGAAAGTTTATTAAGCATCGAAAATGAACAAGCTAGAAATGGAAACTCTTTTAATTTTAATCCTTTTAATTTTGATGAAAACAATTTAATAGGTCTTAATTATAGTATAAGAAACAGCTTACATTTCAACAAAAATCTACAAAAGTACAGTACAAGTTACACTTATGGTAATCAAAGAAACAAGCAATTATATTTTATAGGAACACAAGAAAATATAATTAAGATGCATCAAGTAGATTTTACTCATAAATTTGCAACATTTTGGGTTTTTAATTTATTAGGAAAAAAATCTACAAATAATTTACTTACAGAAAATTTTGATAATAGAAACTACATTATAGATGCATATGAGTTTCAACCCAAAATAAGTTTTTTACAAAATCAAAACAATCGACTGTCTGCTTTTTATCATTATAAAAATAAAGAAAACACATTAGAAGATTTCGAAACCTTACAACAACATAAATTCGGAATTGAATACTTTTACTTAGGCTCTAAAAAAAATCAAATATCGGCAGGTTTAAACGTCTTTTTAAACGATTATAAAGGCGATGCAAATACACCTGTAGCTTATCAAATGTTAGAAGGTTTACAAGAAGGAAAGAACTATACTTGGAATCTACTTTTAAATAGGAAATTAAATTCTTTTTTAAATTTAAATTTAAGCTATTTAGGTCGAAAAAGTGAAACTTCTAAAACCATACATACCGGAAGTGTGCAATTACGTGCAATTTTTTAATACATTTGAAAAAAAATCAACCAAAAATTATATGAAAAAAATCATTCTATTTGTATTGTTAGTATGCACAAGCATTCAATTAACAGCTCAAGAAAAAGAGAAATTCAAGTATCCGCAAGACAATGATAAAAAACACGAATTTAAACTGAATGCTTTTAGTTTAATTGCATTCTCTTCTTTAAACCTTAGTTATGAAAATTTATTGAACAAAGATTCTTCTTTTGGTATCGATCTATTTTACAATTTTAACGACGTATCTGATGATTTGTATTTTCCGAAGAAGTTTTCTTTAACACCATATTATAGATGGTTTTTTTCTGAAACAAGATACGCTAGAGGATTCTTTGTAGAAGGTTTTGGTATGCTAAATACTTATGAAGATGATTATTCTTTTTTTTATGATAATGATACAATTGTAGAGACAGATTTTGCGTTAGGTATTTCTGTAGGAGGGAAATTTGTTACCAAATCTGGTTTTATTACAGAGGTTTATTTAGGTGTTGGTAGAAACTTATTTAATAATAGTAACAACGAAGAAGGTTTAAATAATGATTTAATTACAAGAGGTGGTATTTCTTTAGGCTACAGATTTTAACCAATCATATTTTTAGTAAATTTGTAAAAATTAATAACATGAAAAAAATAGTTTTAATACTGGGACTTCTAGTAAGTTCCTTAGGATATTCTCAACAAGAAATTAAGCTAGATGTTGCCGATGCTTTAGTTATAAGAAGTTTAGAATTTTCTTATGAAAATTACATTAGTGTAGAAAATTCTTTCGGGGTTTCTGCTTTGTTTAATTTAGCTAAACAAGATATTGATTTTAGGTATAACGAAAACACAATGATTACACCTTATTTTCGTCATTATTTTACAGCAGATGCACAATGGAACTTTTTTGGTGAAGGGTTTGTAGGTATAAATTCCGGAAAAACAGAAACAGTTAAAGATTCTGGTGTTTATGATTTAAAATATACAGATGCAGCCTTAGGTGTAGCAATAGGAACTAAATATTCTTCTGAAGGAGGTTTGGTTATAGATATTTATGGTGGTTTAGGTAGAAACCTTTTTGGCACAGATTCGCCAATACTTGTACCTAGGCTTGGTGTAAATGTTGGGTGGAGATTCTAACAGAAACAACAAACCATTACAAAATAAAAAAACCAGCAAATGCTGGTTTTTTTATTTTATAATAAGTTTTTCTTTTTAAACAACTGCCTCTTTTCTAATTGGCAAATTCTGTATTAAATCTATATATAAATTCACTTCTTTTTTAAGGTCTTTACGCTCGTAAATAGCATCTAAGAAACCGTGTTCTAAAACAAATTCAGATTTTTGAAAACCTTCTGGTAAATCTTTACCAGTTGTATCTCTTACAACTCTTGGTCCTGCAAAAGCAATTAAAGCATTTGGTTCTGCAATATTAATATCACCTAACATTGCATAAGAAGCTGTTGTACCACCTGTAGTTGGATCTGTACATAAAGATATATAAGGTATTTTTGCTTTAGCCAATTGCGCTAACTTAGATGAAGTTTTAACCAATTGCATTAAAGACAAAGATGCTTCCATCATTCTTGCTCCACCAGATTTAGAAACCATTAAAAACGGAATGTTGTTCTTAATTGAATAATCGATAGCTCTTGCAATTTTTTCTCCTACAACAGATCCCATAGAACCTCCAATAAAAGCAAAATCCATGGCAGCAATAACTAAATCTTTACCCAAAGACTTACCTACCGCTGTTCTTACAGCATCGTTTAGTTTTGTTTTTGCTTGCGCAGCTTTTAATCTTTCTGGATATTTTTTTGTGTCTTCAAATTTTAAAGGATCTTTAGAAGTTAAACCTTCATTTAATTCTTTAAATTCATTGTTATCAAAAAACAACTCGAAGTATTCTTTACTACCTATTCTTACATGATAACCATCTTCTGGACTAACGTATAGGTTTCTTTTTAATTCTTCTGTATCTATAATTTTTCCGCTAGGTGTTTTATACCATAAACCTTTCGGAGTGTCTTTTTTATCTTCTGTAGAAGTTTGTATTCCTTTATCTGTTCTTTTAAACCAAGCCATGTTATGTGTTTGTTTTAATTTAATATCTTAAAATAAAATATCTATTTTAAAATAAATATGAAGTACAAATGTAAAAGATTTTTTCTAATTCTAGTTTCTTCTTTATGTGATTATTCTATTTGAGTTAGAAATTTTCATAAAAAAAAGCATTTTGAAATAATTCAAAATGCTTTTTAATTTATTTAGTAATAAATACTATAAAGTATCTACATTATTTAAATCTTGAAATGCCTGCTTTAAACGGTTTGTAAAAGTAATTTCTCCTTCACGTAACCATTTTCTTGGGTCGTAATATTTTTTATTTGGTTGATCATCTCCTTCTGGGTTACCAATTTGTGTTGCAACGTACGCTGCTTTACCTTGCATATAATCTCTAATACCCTCTGTAAAAGCAAATTGTAGATCTGTATCAATGTTCATTTTGATAACACCATAACCAATAGATTCTCTAATTTCTTCTAAAGTAGAACCAGAACCACCATGAAATACAAAATCGATATGATTATGACCTACATTGTACTTTTCTGAAATAAATTCTTGAGAATTCTTTAAAATCTTTGGAGTTAATTTTACGTTACCAGGCTTATAAACACCATGTACATTTCCAAATGCAGCGGCAATTGTAAATTGTGGCGATACTTTTAATAATTCTTCGTAAGCATAAGCAACTTCTTCTGGTTGCGTATATAATTTAGAAACATCAACATCAGAATTATCTACACCATCTTCTTCACCTCCTGTAATACCTAACTCTATCTCTAAAGTCATACCCATTTTACTCATACGAGCTAAATAAGTTTTACAAATTTCGATATTCTCTTCTAATGGCTCTTCAGATAAATCTATCATATGAGAACTGTAAAGAGGTTTACCAGTTTCTTCGAAATGTTTTTCAGAAGCATCTAATAATCCATCTATCCAAGGTAATAATTTCTTTGCACAGTGATCTGTATGTAAAATAACCGGTACACCGTAAGCAACAGCTAATTCATGTACATGCTTTGCTCCTGCAATACCACCAGCAATTGCAGCTTTTTGCCCTTCATTAGACAATCCTTTTCCTGCTTGAAATTGTGCTCCTCCGTTAGAAAACTGAATAATAACAGGTGCATTTAAATCTCTTGCAGTTTCTAAAACACCATTAATTGTATTAGAACCAACAACATTTACAGCTGGTAATGCAAAACCTTTTTCTTTTGCAAGTTTAAAAATTTCTTGAACTTCTTTACCTGTAGCAACTCCAGGTTTTATGTTGTGACTCATAGTTATGATATTTTAATTTGTTGATTCTTTTATTTCTTCAAAAATACTAAAAATAGACACTTTTATGTTTAATCAGAGTATAAAATAACGAAAACGTTATAGACTTTTTGTGATTTTTTTAAAAAGGATAATTAATACCAATATTGTAAACTGCACTTGCAAAATTGTAATTCTTAAACCACTTATCACCCTCTAAATAAGGTTCGTACGTTTTAAAACCAACATCAAATCTTAATACAAAGAAATTTAAATCGTATCTAACTCCCATACCAGAACCTATTGCGATATCTTTTAAAGAAGATAAACTATTAAATTTAGCGTCTTCGTCTATAAACTCTGCATTAGAAATATCCCAAATATTACCAGCATCTACAAATAAGGCTCCTTTAAAACTTCCAATTAAATTAAATCGATATTCTGCACTCGATAAAAACTTTAAACTACCAACATTAAATTCTAAACCACTATTTCTACTTCCAGGACCTAACTCATAGGTTTGCCACGCTCTAATATCATTAGAACCACCTGCAAAATAACTTCTTGTAAATGGAATATCAGAATTATCGTAGGTTAAAATGGCACCTAAAAAAGTTCTGAATCCAAACACAGAATTTAATCCAACATCCCAAAACTTCTTATACTCTAAATCTGTTTTAAAATATTGAGCTAAAGGAATCTTTAAAAATGTTTTTTTTCCATTGGCATTATAATCCTTAGAAAATAAACCTAAAATATTACCCGAATTTGAAACCCTTAATTTAAAAAATGAAAAATTATTGTCTTTAAAATCTGATTGACTATTATACGTAAATGAATATGCTAATGTGGGAATTAAAAAATCTGAAGTAACTATATTATACCTGTTTTGAATGTTTAAAACGGTATTAAAATCGTTTGGATTCGTATTTCTAAAACCAGCATTAGAAGCAACACTTCTTATAAATCTTAAAGATTCTGATGCTTGATTTTCTAAATCTGTAGCCAATGGAAAAAATGACGTATTGTTTTCTTGATCGTAAATTTCTGCTACATTATTTAAGTTTGTAAATTCTGATCCATAAATATCGAAAAAGCGATTTACATTTAAATTTTGAATGTATTGTGTATTAAAAATCTCTAACTGAATGGTTTTTTTACTGTTGTATTGCCACTTATAATCAGATAAAATTGTAAAAGTTTGCCTATCTAAACCAATGTTTTTCTGAAAACTCGACCCTAAAGAAAATAATGTTCTTGGAGACATTCTTTTTGGCACTAATTTATCTAAACCAAAAGGTGCGACCAATCTAGGGAATTCTAAAGAGGCATCTGCACCAATCTCCCAACCTGGGCCATTATTAGCATTAAAATAAGAACCTAAAAAAGAAAACTTTAATAATTCTGCTCCTTTAAATGCATTTCTATTGGTTAGAGAAAACTTTGCAGAAGAACCAATATTTCTAATATTAGAATGTGTTAGTTCTGTTTCGAAACCTAAAGTATATTTCTCTTTTGGTGATAGAAAAATATCCATTTTTAATTCATCATCTGTACCATCTATAGGGCTAAACGATATGTTAGTAGATTTAAAGTTTTTAAGTGATTTTAAATGATTTCTTGTTAAATTACTTAATGTGTCTTTATAAACATCACCAGATTTAAAAAAAATAGATTGCGATAAATATTTAGGATTGTATTTTAATTTATCAATTGCTAAAAAATTAATTCCGTTATAATGTACCGAATCTTTAAATACCTCTTCTTTCTTTGTGTAAGAATAATCTGTAACTACATTAATCTCAGTAACTTTATGTACTTTATAATCTTTTTTCTCGTAAATACCATCTTTTTCTTTAAACCTATCTTTAGCAATTAAAAACTCTACATTGGTTTTATGATCTGTTCTTGTAGAATCTACATAAAAACCAAGTGCCGATTCAGAAAAATAATAAATTCCGCTATTTTTAAATAACTTTACAACATTACTAGCTTCTTTTCGAAATACTTTATCGTTATATTGATTACCACTTACTAACAAAGATTTTATTTTCGAATCTCTATAAATTGAGTCTAAAACTGGAGATTCTATTTTAAGTTTAATAGAATCTAATAAAGTAGGTTGGCCTTTATCTATATAATAACTAACGGTTGCTTTTTTATCGATAGAATCTCTATCGATTACCGTATTAATTTTAGAATCAAAATAACCTTGGGTTTTATAAAAAGCCCATAAATTATCGGCTGTTCTATTTACTTTACTTTCACTTAAAATTACAGGCGCATCATAATTTAAAAACCAATTATTTAAATTGATAAAAGCATTTGCGTAAGCAATACTCTGTTTTTCTGAAAAAACATTTTTTATAAAATTATATTTCTTAGGATGTTTTAAACCCCATTCTGATGGAGTTTTGGGCTTATTATGGTTTCCTATATTATGAAAGTACAATCCAAAAGGTAAACCTAAAAGACGCGGATTTGGTTTTTGAAGTACATACTTTTGTAAATCTGCACTTTTATTTTTTACACTATCAACAAAAATATAATTTTGTGTTAGCATCTGCTTATCTTCGGCAACATGTTTTGTAGAATTACAAGCTGTCAAAAATAAAATAAGTAAAAAGTAAAAAGAAAGTTTTTTCATTACTTTAGCAATACATTTAATATCAAAAATAGTATTTTTCAACGGTTTATTTCTAATTAGACACAATTAATGAGCATCTCAAAAAATCAGTTAAAATTAATAACAAGTTTATCACAAAAAAAGTATAGACAAAAGCATAATTTATTTATTGCAGAAGGTATAAAGGTGGTAAACGAATTATTAAATTCTTCTTTTGAAGTAGCAACATTATTCTGCACTAATGATTATGACACAAATCTTCCGGAAGATAAAATTGTTAGAATTGAAGAAACCGATTTAAAAAAAATAAGTTCTTTAAAATCGCCTAATAAAGTTTTAGGACTGTTTAAAATACCGAAACTAAATACTACAAACAACTCTGGCTTAATGGTAGCTTTAGACGCCATTAACGATCCTGGTAATTTAGGAACAATTATAAGACTTTGCGATTGGTACGGAGTTACACAACTAATTTGTTCTACGGATACTGTAGATTGTTATAATCAAAAAGTTGTACAAGCTTCTATGGGATCTTTAACTAGAATTGCTATTAACTACGTTAATTTAGAAACTTACTTGAACGAAACACATTTACCGACTTATATTGCTGATATGGATGGTGATAATGTGTATAAAACACAGTTACCCGCAGAAGGAATTTTAATTATGGGAAATGAGGCTAATGGTGTTTCTAATAAAATTAAAACATTAATATCTAATAAGATTTCTATACCAAGATTTGGAGAGCTGCAAGAAACCGAAAGCCTTAATGTTGCTACAGCAACAGCTATTTTGTTAAGTGAATTTAAACGAAATAGTTAAACCTTACTCGAAAGCAAAGTTTATAAAAATACCACGAGTTCCCATGAAATTTACGGGCGCTGTCCATCTACTATTTGGATCATCATCATATTTTATTTCGTTGTTCATTGCAAAAACTCCGCGAATTGAAGGAGAAAACTTAAAGTAATATAAATAGAAATCTACACCAACACCAACCTCATACATAAAGTTGTTTGTTTTCATTCGAAATTGTCCTGCAGAATTATCATCTTGATTATCTTCGTTTGAAGAAAAATTATAATCATAAGAAACACCTGCAAGTAAATAAGGCCTAAAGTTCTTATATCTATCTGTACTAAATTTAAACACTAACGGCACATGTAAGTAAGTAGAACTTACTTCTCTAATGCTATCTTGCGGATTTGAAGAACCGTTTAAGTGATTAAAAATTATATTTTTAGAATTACTCATTAATCCTGGTTCTAAACGCAGATTTAAGTTTTTGTGCAAACGTAAATCTGCAATTAAACCAACATTAAAACCGGTTGTAGATTCTACAGTAATATTTGCATCTGTAATACTACTTTCTTTTAGGTTTAGTTTAAAATCATTTTGATTTAAACCTAAGTAAAAACCATAATGTAAAGGTCTTTTATCAAAAGTTGGTAAATAATCTACACGTTCTCTTTGTGCAAAAAAAGTACTACTAACCAATATAGAAAAACAAAAAAATAAAATTCTCTTACTCATAATTATTTACGTGCTGTGTAAATTGTTGCAACACCAAATGTTACAGGATTATCTTCTGTATGTGTAAACCCATTTTTTTGTAAAATATTGTTGAACGCTTTACCAAACGGAAAAGAATTTGCAGACTCAGACAAATAAGAATACGCTACTTTGTCTTTAGAAAATAATTTACCTACAATTGGTAAAAATAAGTTTGTATATAATTTATAACCTTGTTTAAAAGGAAATTTGGTTGGATTTGATGTTTCTAAAATTACTAAAACTCCTGTTGGCTTTAAAACTCTTGCAATCTCTTTAATTCCTTTATCTAAATTGGCAAAATTTCTAACACCAAAAGAAACTGTAATGGCATCAAACGTATTGTCTTCGAAAGGCATTTCTTCAGAATCGCCTACAATCATTTCTATTTTATCAGAAAGTTTAGCTTTTGCTATTTTCTGCTTACCTACTTCTAACATTCCTGCAGAAATATCTAAACCAACAATTCTATCAGGGTTTAAACTAGACATCATTAAAGCTAAATCGCCAGTACCTGTTGCAATATCTAAAATTTGCTTCGGATTGTTTTTACCAACAATTTCTACAACTTTTTTACGCCATTTAACATCTATTCCTAAAGAAATAACTCTATTTAAACCATCGTAATTACCAGAAATATTATCGAACATTTGAGCAACTTGTTCTTTTTTCCCTAATTCTGAATCTTTATAAGGTTTTATAATTTTCGACATACGTTATTTCTTAAAGCTTAAATATTATATTTTATTATCCGTTTATTGCAACCACTTCATTAATTTGATTTGGTAACATTTCTTTTAATAAATTCTCTATACCGTTTTTTAATGTTGCTGTAGATGATGGGCAACCACTACAAGCTCCTTGCAAAACTACACTTACTACTTTATTCTTTTCATCAAAAGATCTAAAAGCAATATTTCCTCCGTCTCCTGCAACCGCAGGCTTAATATATTCATCTAAAATATCTACAATTTGTGCAGAAATTCCTTCTAAAGCTACTTCTGGAACTACTTCTGTAGCATTATCTGATGTTGCTGCTTCTTGCTTTGGTAATTCTTTAATTATTATTTTTCCTTCGGCTAAATATTCTCTAATAAAAGATCTTACTTCTCCGTAAACTTCATTCCACTCTACCATATCATATTTGGTAATAGAAATATAGTTATCAGAAATAAAAACTTCTTTTACAAACGGAAAATTAAAAATTGCTTGCGCTAAAGGAGAAGACGTATTTGCTTCATCTATATTTTTAAACTCAACATCTGTTTGAGTTAAGGCTTTATTTGTACCAAACTTCATTACTGCTGGGTTTGGCGTAACTTCTGCATACACCTCTACAGCTTCCTTTTTAGAAGTTTTTTGCTCGTTTACAACAACATTACCAGCATTTAAATAGGCTTCAATTTGCTCTTTCACCTCTTCTTGTACATCAATCCATTGTACAATATCAAAACGCTGAATTGCTATAAAGTTTGCAGTAACAAAAACCTTTTTTACAAATGGTAAATAAAATAATTGTTGTGCTAACGGAGAGTTTTTTGCTTCGTCTATATTATTAAACTCATAACTACCACCATTTATTAAAATAGTGTTACTGTTATATTTAATGATTGTATCATTAGTAGTTTCTTGTATGGTAATTTTAGTATCTGACATGTTCTAAAAATTGAATTGCAAAATTAAGGCAAAAAAGATAAATAAGATTATCTAATGCTATAAAACTTCAAGACTCTGTTAGATTTTATAATTAAAATATAAAATCTAACAGAGTCTTAAAAATAAGTTATTAAATATACTATAGGTTTATAGAAACAGTTGCTGTAAAAAATCGATTATCGATATCTAAATCAGCTGCATTTACATTAAAACCTGAATAAAAGTTGTATGGTGTTGTTCTATTATTGTTACTGTAAGCTAAATCTATTTTGAAATTTCCAAAATTATAACCACCACCAAAAGAATAACCTTCTAAGTTATCTGAATCTAAAGCCATTTTATCTGGACTTTGCTCGAATTTATAACCTCCTCTTACACTAAATCTATCAAATCGCCATTCTGAACCAATATTAATTGCATGTGTATTTCTTAATTCATTTACAAAAAAGTTATTCTCATCAGAAAAATCTCCATTTGAAAGTTCCATATTTTTATAATTCTTGTTAATATAATCGATGCTCAACAATCCATTTTTTCCGAAGACAAAAGCTGCACTAGTTGTAAATTTACTTGGTGTTTTTAATCTGTAAATTAATCTTTGAGAAGGAAAATTTCCACCAAAAGTATTATCGTAAGTAGTATTGTTGTTACTAACTGTTATTTCTGTATCACCATTAAAACCATCATTATCAATAATATTAGTTTCTTCTAATATTTCTGTAAACCAAGTTGGTGTTTGATAAGACATACCAAATCTAAAATTTTGATGTGCTTTGTAAATAAAACCGAAGTTTAAAGAAACACCAGCACCTGTAGTAAAGTTTTCTTGATATAAATTAGCATCTAATGTATTTCCGTTTCCATCATTATTAAACTCGACCAAGGTAGAACGCTGGCTAAAATTTAAATCGTAAAAATTTAAACCTGCACCAACATACAATTTATTTCTATGTACAGATGAAAATGCAATATTCATTTCACTTAACTCACCTTTATAATCATTAAAAAAACGCTGTTCTTCTGCAATATTATAATCTATCGTTGGCGTATTATCATCTAGAGGAAAATCTCTAAAAGTAGCAACACCACTATTACCTATAGCGCTAAAACTATTTGTAAAATCTTTTGTAATTCGATAATTAAAACCTATTGCAAATTTACTCCAATCAGATTTATAAGCACTGTCAAAAACCAGAACTGCACCAGCTTGCGATAAGTTTAAAAATTGTTCTTGATTCTTAGTTCTATTTCCATAATAGGTTGTATTAATATCTGTATTTCTTGAATTTAATGTAGCAGTAAAGGCACTATTATTAAAAACAGCTAAACCTGCAGGATTGATATTCATAACAGATAAATCTCCACCAAGTGCCCCAAAAGCACCACTCATAGAAGTAAACCTTGCTGTACCATTATTATCGTCTTGAGAAAAAAGCAATCCTAAATCTTGATACCCTAAAGACTGAGAATAAGACGTTATTGTTACTGCGAATAATACCGCTAATGTTATAATTTTTTTCATTTTTAAATTTTGTATTTGTTAATGAATAAGAGTCTTAATTTCTTCTTCTGGATGAAGATGATGAACTTCTACCCGAAGACCTACTACTTCTAGTTGATGAACTTCTACTAGACGTGTTTCTTGAAGAGCTTGTAGACGATCTAGAATAACTTCTATTAGAACTACTCGTAGATCTTCTATTTACACTAGCATTATTTCTTCTTGTTGTAGAAGATCCAGATCTTCTTGTACTACTAGATCCTCTAGATGTATTTACAGAACTTCTTCTAGTAGAACTTGAACTTCTAGATGTATTTCCAGAACTTCTTCTAGTAGTATTCGTATTTCTAGAAGTGTTACCATAAGTTCTACTTCGAGTATTAGAGGTTCTTCTTCTTGTAGTATTAGAATTTTGTCTGGTACTTGTACCTCTTCTTCTAGAAGAAACAGATGTATTTCTAGAATTTACATTATACCTTCTGTTGTTATTATTATAAACTGTTCTTCTACCATATGTAGAGTTTCTATAATATCTGTTATTATAATTGTAAAATCTATTATTTCTGTAAGGATTGTAAAAACCATAATAAGGGTTACCGTAGAATCCATAGTTAAAGCCCCAAGCAAAATTATTATGATAAGGATGCCAATAAGGATTGTACCCCCAATAGTTATTCCAAAATCTATTTCTAAATCTCCAATTGTTATTGTAAAAACCGTTATTAAAGCCCCAGTTATTATAATAAGAGCCAAAATTATTCCAATAAGGATCATTAATTAAATTTACTTGAACAACAACATCATTATTATCATTGGCTCCCCAAGAAGGGTTCGTGTTGTAATTTAAATTATCTTCTACATAAACAGAATCTGGTGAGTTATAAGAATTAACATCTGTAAAAATTTCAGTATCATTTAAGTTTTCTAATCTTTCTAATTCTCTTGTAAAGTAATCGTTATTGTAATTATTATAACCCGCTTCATCTACAACTCTAACATTACTTTCTGTAATATTAGAATCGCTACCATAAATTCCGTCATCATTATAAGCACTTTGATAAGTACCACAAGAAACTAAGAATAAACTAGTAGTTATTAAAAGAAGAATTAAGTTACTATTATTTTTTATGTGTCGTATTTTCATAAGGCGTATTTTATGTGGGTATTTATTGTTGTCGAAATAGTACGTTAAACAAAAAAAATTAAACTTTACTTGGTCTATAACCTTTTTGTAGTAATTTTGTATCGTTTATTATAAAAAAATTCTAAACAATCTTTTAACATAAATTTCACTTTAAAGGTAACAATATTTGTGCCAAACTTTTAATTATGAGTAAACATTTAACAAAAAGGGAAGACGATTATTCTAAATGGTATAATGAGTTAGTTGTGAAAGCAGACTTAGCTGAAAACTCTGCTGTGAGAGGATGCATGGTTATAAAACCGTATGGTTTCGCAATCTGGGAAAAAATGCAAGCAGAATTAGATCGTATGTTTAAAGAAACTGGTCATGAAAATGCTTATTTTCCTTTATTTGTTCCTAAAAGTTTATTTGAAGCAGAAGAAAAAAATGCAGAAGGTTTTGCTAAAGAATGTGCAGTTGTAACACATTATAGATTACAAAATGATCCAGATAAACCAGGAAAATTAAGAGTAGACCCAGAAGCTAAATTAGAAGAAGAATTAGTGGTTAGACCTACTTCGGAAGCTATTATTTGGAACACATATAAAGGATGGATACAATCTTATAGAGATTTACCTTTACTTATAAATCAGTGGGCAAATGTTGTTCGCTGGGAAATGAGAACTCGATTATTTTTAAGAACTGCAGAATTCTTATGGCAAGAAGGTCATACGGCACACGCAACAAAAGCAGAAGCAATTAGTGAAGCGAAACAAATGCAAGAAGTTTATGCAACTTTTGCAGAACAATTTATGGCTATGCCAGTAATTAAAGGTTCTAAATCTGATAGCGAACGTTTTGCAGGAGCAGAAGACACACTAACTATAGAAGCTTTAATGCAAGACGGTAAAGCATTACAAGCAGGAACAAGCCATTTCTTAGGACAAAACTTTGCCAAAGCATTTGATGTTAAATTTACTTCAAAAGAAGGAAAACAAGAACATGTATGGGCAACATCTTGGGGAGTATCTACTCGACTAATTGGAGGTTTAATAATGACGCATTCAGATGATAATGGTTTAGTATTACCACCAAAATTAGCGCCAATACAAGTTGTTATTGTACCAATATATAAAGGAGAAGAGCAATTAGAAGAAATATCAGAAAAAGTAAATGTTTTTGTAAAAGAATTAAGAGCCAAAGGAATTTCTGTAAAATTTGATAATAGAGATACTTTTAGACCTGGCGCTAAATTTGCAGAATACGAATTAAAAGGTGTACCAGTAAGAATTGCAATTGGTAAAAGAGATTTAGAAAACGGAACAGTAGAAGTTGCTAGAAGAGATACTTTAGAGAAACAAACAATTAATCAAGCTGATGTTTCTAATTTTGTTAGTAATCTTTTAGAAGAAATTCAAGAAAACTTATATACTAAAGCTGTAGATTTTAGAACCGAGCACACAACGTCTGTAGATACTTTTGAAGAATTTAAAGAAGCAATTAAAACTAAAGGAGGTTTTGTATCGGCTCATTGGGATGGCACAGAAGAAACAGAAGATAAAATTAAAGAAATTACAAAAGCAACTATTAGATGTATACCTAATGATGCAAAAGAAGAAAATGGTGTATGTGTTTTTAGTGGAAAACCCTCTTCTAAAAGGGTACTTT
Organism: Polaribacter sp. OB-PA-B3; assembly: GCF_054589375.1. Taxonomy (NCBI): domain Bacteria; kingdom Pseudomonadati; phylum Bacteroidota; class Flavobacteriia; order Flavobacteriales; family Flavobacteriaceae; genus Polaribacter; species Polaribacter sp. OB-PA-B3. The sequence continues at coordinate 796,902 of NZ_BAAIIX010000001.1, read as the reverse complement.
TTGCAAAAGCATATTAATTTTAAAAAAAAATGCATTTTTTTTTAAAAAATAGTTGCACAAGTAAAAAAAGGTTGTATATTTGCACCCGCAATTGAGACATATATAAATATATCGATTGATTGTTATGGTCCGTTCGTCTAGGGGTTAGGACGCATGGTTTTCATCCATGTAACACGGGTTCGATTCCCGTACGGACTACAAAGTTTTAATAAAAAAACGAATTAAGAAATTATGGCAAATCATAAGTCAGCATTAAAGAGAATTAGAAGTAACGAATCTAAGAGATTACGCAACAAATACCAGCACAAGACAACTAGAAATGCTGTTAGAGATTTACGTACATCAGAAGACAAGAAAGAAGCAGAAGGAAAATTAAGTGCTGTTATTTCTATGTTAGACAAGTTAGCTAAAAACAACATTATTCACAAGAATAAAGCTGCTAATTTAAAATCTAAATTAACTAAGCACGTAGCTGCATTGTAAGATTTTAATTCTTAAGAAATTTTAAAAAGCTCTGAATATTTATTCAGAGTTTTTTTGTGCTTTACTTTTTCATAAATTAATACATTCCAAATAATATATCTAAGAGGGATTATAAATATTAATTAGGGGTTTCTTCTATATGCCATAATACTAACTCTTAACTACTCTTAAAAAAGAAGTGTAATTGTTGTAAAGAAATTTATCCAGTTAAAATTACCTTAACATATGCAGATTATATCAACTAATAATAATACACTACAATATATAAATAGAAAATTCAACTATTAAATATGTTTAGAAAATATTGATATAGTTTTACCAATCATATTTTTTGTGAGCATCTAGCCTAATAAAAATAAAAAGTAAAATTGTAAACCCCCAAAGTGAAGAACCTCCATAACTAAAAAAAGGCAAAGGAATACCTACAGTGGGCAACAAACCTATAACCATACCTACATTAACAATTACATGAAAAAAGAGTATAGAAGCCAAACTATAACCGTAAATTCTACCAAATTTATTTGTATGTGTTTCGGATAAATATATTATTCGATACATCATCAGCATAAAAAGAATAATAACTAAAGAACTACCTAAAAAACCCCATTCTTCTCCTATTACACTAAAAATATAATCTGTATGTTGTTCTGGTACAAAATCACCTTGTGTTAAATCTCCTTTTAAAAATCCTTTACCGCTAATACCTCCAGAACTAATAGTTAATTCAGATTGATAAGAGTTATAACCAATACCTTGATTATCTTGTTTTAATCCTAATAAAATTTCGAATCTATCTCTATGATGCTGTTTAAATACATTGTTATAAGAGAAACCCGTACCAAGTACAAATACAGTAACTATTAAATAAACTCCAATTATTTTATACCAATTAAAACGCAAGAACCGTTTACCTCCTTTATACACAATATAAGCAGTAAAAACAGTTATGAGCCCTAATAAAGTCGATAAAACTATTGTGGTACCAAATAATATTGTTAGTAAAAACAACACTACAATGGCTACACCGATAATAATATAGTACAAGGTTAAACCTTCTCTATGCAATACAAAGAAGAATGACAGGTAAATTAATGCAGAACCTGCATCTGGCTGTAAAATAATTAGAAAAGCTGGTAAGAAAATGATGAAAAAAGCTTTTACCTGGTTTTTAACCAACTTAAAATTGTATTGTCTATCACTTAATAATTTTGCTACAGCTAAAGCTGTAAAGGCTTTTACAAATTCTGAAGGTTGCAAACCAAGAACCCCAAAATTATACCATGAAGTAGCACCGTTAATTGTCTTACCAAAAAGAAACAAACCGACTAAAGACAACAGCGAAATAATGTATAAAATACTAGAAAATTTCTCGTAAAATTTAGAATTAAAAAAAAGTATCAATACTATCAACGGAATTGTTAAGCAAATAAATATTAACTGTTTGCCGTATTTTGTAGAAAAACTAAGAATTTCTAAATCTTCTTCAGATTTAGATGCAGAATAAATATTTAGCCAACCAAAACCAACTAAAACAACGAATAGGATTACTAATAACCAATCTACACCTACAAAAATATTATTTCGTTCCTGACGCAATTTCTTCTTCTTTTTTAGGTATTAATTTATCGTATTCAGATTTTAAACTGATGTTTAACATATTTGTTTCTCTATACTTAGTTGCTTCTGATATTTTTCCGTTTAGGTATTTCTCTATCATCAAACTAGTAATAGGAGCCGCAATTCTAGAACCATAACCACCATTTTCTACAAAAATAGCTATTGCTATTTTAGGGTTATCTTTTGGCGCAAATGCTACCAAAATAGAATGATCTTCTAACTTAATTCTTTTACCGTCTACAACTGCGTAATTTTCAGAAGTTCCTGTTTTTCCACAAATATCAATTCCTTTTACTTTTACTCCACTTCCTGTTCCTGTTTTAAAAACTTCATGCATTGCTTCAATAACAGGATCAAAATGTTCTTGTTTTATAGAAGTTACTTTCTTTTGTGTAAAATTAGGGTTGTCTATTGGTTTACCATTAACTTTTTTTAAAATATGTGGAGTATAGAAGTACCCTTTATTTGCAATTGCCGCTGTAAAATTAGCTAACTGAATTGGCGTTGTTTGAACCTCTCCTTGACCAATTGCATTCGATATATTTGTTGATGCATTCCAAGAATAACGATACGCATCATCGTAATATTTACCTATCGGTATAAAACCAGGACTTCCTTGTGGTAAATCGTATCCTAAATAATTACCCAAACCAAAACTTTTTACATGATTTGCCCAACTATCCAATCCTTTAGAAGGTTTATTGTCTTTTTCTACAATCCTTTTATAGGTGTTAGAAAAGTAACTGTTACAAGATTTAGCTATTGCCGTTTTTAGACTAATTGGTCTGTTATAAATATTACAATGACATCCCATAAACTCACCTTTTCTGCTACCATATCTGTAACCGTGAAAACATTTAAAAGTTGTATTTACATCAATAACTCCCTCTTGTAAACCAATCAAAGCATTCATCATTTTAAATGGTGATCCTGGAGGGTATGAGGCCTTCAAACCTCTATCATAAGTTGGCTTTTCTAAATTATCTGGATCCATTAAAATAACAGAGTTAGAAGATCGTTTTCTACCAACCATCATATTAGGATCATAAGAAGGTGCAGTAACTAATGCTAAAATCTCTCCTGTAGCTGGTTCAATTGCAACAATACCTCCTCTTTTATTTTGCATTAACTTCTCGCCAAATTGTTGCAGATCTAAATCTAAAGTTAAGGTTAAATCTTTTCCATTTTCGGGTAAAGTATCATAAGCTCCGTTTTTGAAAGAGCCAACAATATTATTCAATTTATTTTTTCTAAAATATTTTTTCCCTTTTGTTCCTCTTAAAAAAAGTTCATACTGTTTTTCTATTCCTGCTTTACCTATTAATTCTCCTTGTTCGTAATATGTACTACTTTTTGCAAGTTGATTGTTAACTTCACTAATATAACCAACCACATTTGCTGCAGATTTAAAAGGGTAATCTCTAATTATTCTCTTTTGGATAAAAAACCCCTTATACTTATGTAGTTTTTCTTGAAGAAAAGCAAAGTCTTCTTTTGCTAATTGTTTTAAAAACACCGAAGGTTTGTAAGATGCAAATTTTACAGATCTATTAAATCTTTTATAAAAATCTTCTTTCGTTATTTTTAATAATTTACAGAATTCTAATGTATCTAATGGGGTAACTTTATTTGGTTGTACCATTACATCATAAGAAAGCTGATTTGCAATTAATAACTTACCATTTCTATCATAAACATACCCTCTTTCTGGATAATCAAACTTTTTTTCTACCGCAGAGTTATGTATAGGATCATAACTTTCTCCTCTGACGATTTGTAGTTGAAATAATCGTCCAATAAAAACCAAACCCACAAGTGTGATTAAAGTGTATAGTAATAAACTTTTTTGCATTATTGCTTTTTAGAAAAAATAAACGTTACTAAAAAATATAGAATTAACGTAAAAATACTAGAGTAAATTGTGTTAGTTAAAACATTAGAGAAATTTTGAAAACTAAAGTTAGCAAAAGAAAATAAAATAAAATGATGAATTACTGTTAAAGTTACAACATAATTAAATCGTTTACCAAATGGCTCTAAATTAAGTCTAAAAAAAGGGAAGTCTACCTCAAATTTATTAAAATATACTCTCACGAAAAACAATCGAATATATGCTATAAACAACGTAGAAAAAGCATGTATACCGCCAGAATCTGAAAAGAAGTCGATAATTAATCCTAATAAAAAGGCTAAAAACAGAAAAACAAATCTATTTTTATTTAATGGATATAGAAATATAAACATTATATACATGTAGGGGTTTACATAACCTAAAAACAAGATATTATTTAAAATAAAAACTTGTATCAAAATCATAAAGACAAATAGAAGTCCGAAAAAAATTGTCTTATTCATTTACTAGATTTTCTAAATTCTTTATTTCTTCTTTATGTAAATTCTTAACAATATAAACTTTACCTAAATTACTCATATCATTAAATAACTTTACGTTTATAATGTTTTCTACTGCATTGTTTTTATTGACACTACTAACGGTTCCTATTAAAATTCCTTCTGGAAAAATTGTAGATTTACCACCAGTTTCGATAGTGTCGCCAACTCTAACAGTTGCTTGCCTTGGTATATCAATTAACTGCACAATGTTATAATCTAATCCATTCCATTTTAAAGAACCAAAATATTGACTATTTTTTAACCTTGCATTTAAATTAGAATTTTTATTTAAAATAGACTGAACCCTAGCATATCTCTTAGAAGTATTATCTGTTATACCAATAATTCCTAGACTATTTATTACAGCCATTTCTTTTTGAACGCCATCATTTTCTCCTTTATCAATAGTTAAAAAATTAAATTCTTTAGCGTAATTATTATTGATGATTCTTGCGTTTGAAAACGTAAATTTCTGAAAATATTTTAGGGTATCTATAACTGTAGAATCTACATTTACAAATGAAATATCTTTTTGCTGTAGTAAATTTCTTAAGCGTGTATTTTCTTCTAAAAGTATATTATTTGTATGCTTTAAACTAAAATATTCAGAAATATTAGAAACTTTATTATACATACCTCCTGTTAAAGAGTTTGCAGAGTTTACATACTTACTTCTATGAAAGTTTAAGTTATTAAAAATAAGTGCTAAAGCAATTAATTGCAGCAACATAAAGAATAAAAAATATTTAAATTTTTGTAAAAAGTAAATAAGTTGCTGCATACTATACCGCTAAAGTTTTATTTCATTAATACATTTTTGTATTTATCTAATTCTTTTAATGCAATACCAGTACCTCTTACCACAGCTCTTAAAGGATCTTCTGCTACGTAAACCGGTAAATCTGTTTTTCTAGAAAGCCTTTTATCCAAACCTCTTAACATAGAACCTCCTCCGGCTAAATAAATACCAGTATTATAAATATCTGCTGCCAATTCTGGCGGAGTTTTAGATAGAGTTTCCATTACAGCATCTTCTATTCTTAAAATAGATTTATCTAATGCCTTAGCTATTTCTCTGTAAGAAACTTGCACTTGTTTTGGCTTACCACTTAATAGATCTCTACCCTGAACCAACATGTCTTCTGGCGGAGTTTCTAAATCTTCTGTAGCAGCACCAATTGTTATTTTTATTTTTTCTGCAGTAGTTTCTCCTACATGCAAATTGTGTTGTGTACGCATATAATACATTATATCGTTTGTAAACAAGTCTCCTGCAACTTTTACAGATTGATCACAAACAATACCAGCTAAAGCAATAACAGCAATTTCTGTTGTACCACCACCTATATCAATAATCATGTTTCCTTTTGGCTCCATAATATCTATACCAACACCAATTGCAGCGGCCATTGGCTCGTAAATTAAATAGATTTCTTTAGCATTCATGTGTTTAGCAGAATCTCTAACAGCACGTTTTTCTACTTCTGTAATTCCGGAAGGAATACAGATTACCATTCTAAGCGCTGGTGGAAATAACTTCTTTTTGATTGACGGAATTTGCTTTACAAACTCTTTTATCATTTCTTCTGAAGCCTGAAAATCTGCGATTACACCGTCTTTTAACGGACGAATTGTTTTGATATTTTCATGGGTTTTTCCTTGCATTAAATTGGCTTCTTTACCAATTGCAATTATTTTACCGGAAATTCTATTTCTAGCAACAATAGAAGGACTGTCTATAACTACTTTTCCGTTGTGAATTATCAACGTATTTGCGGTTCCTAGATCAATCGCAATATCCTCCGTCATAAAATCAAAAAAACCCATAAAATATCTTTAATGTATTATTTTAAGTAAGTATTACAAAGCTACTAAAAATATGCTTGTAAAACTTATAATTTATTAATGTTTAAAGTGTCTTGTTCCTGTCATAACCATCGATAAATTATTATCATTACAATAATCTATACTAAGTTGATCTTTAATAGAACCACCTGGCTGAATAACACTTTTAATACCTGCTTTATCTGCAATTTCTACACAATCTGGAAAAGGAAAAAATGCATCACTAGCCATCACAGATCCTTCTAAATCAAATTTAAAAGAAGTTGCTTTTTCAATGGCTTGGTTTAAAGCATCTACTCTACTTGTTTGCCCTGTCCCTCCTGCTAATAATTGCTTATTCTTTACAAGAATAATTGTGTTCGATTTTGTGTTTTTACATAACTTCGACGCAAATAATAAATCATCTAACTCAGATTGCGTTGGTTTATTGTTTGTAACGTACTTTAAATCTTCTAATTTATCTGTAATGCTATCTTTATCTTGCACTAAATTACCATTTAAACAAGTTCTAATAGTAGTTGTTGGCAATGCAACCTCTTTTTGCACAAGAATTATTCTATTCTTTTTACCTTTTAAAATAGCTAAAGCTTCTTCTGAATAACTTGGTGCAATTACAACTTCACAAAATAATTTATGAATCTCTTCTGCAGTTGCAGCATCTATTTCTGTATTGGCAATTAAAATTCCACCAAAAGCAGAAACAGGATCACCTGCTAACGCATCTACATAGGCTTGTTTTATAGTTTCTCTTTGTGCAAAACCACAAGCATTATTATGCTTTAAAATTGCAAATGTTGGCGCCTCTCCTTTAAATTCTTCTATTAAATTTACAGCAGCATCAACGTCTAACAAGTTATTATAACTTAATTCTTTACCGTGTAATTTATCGAAGATAGCTTCTAAATCACCAAAAAAGTATCCTTTTTGATGTGGATTTTCTCCGTAACGTAAAACCTTAGCATTTGTTTCGCTAAGTTTTAAGGCTGGAGTTTCATCTGCATTAAAGTAATTAAAAATTGCTGTATCGTAATGAGAAGAGATATTAAACGATTTTGCTGCAAAATTCTTTCTTTGTTCAAGAGTAGTTTTCCCGTTTCCTTCATCTAAAATAGATAAAAAAGCATCGTATTGATCCATAGAAGAAACTGTAAAAGTATCTTTAAAGTTTTTTGCTGATGCTCTAATTAAAGAAATACCACCAATATCTATTTTTTCTACAATATCTTGCTCTGGCGCACCAGATGCAACTGTTTTTTCGAAAGGATATAAATCTACAATTACTAAATCTATTTGCGGAATGTTATACTCTTTAAGTTCTGCAACATCACCTTCGTGATCTTGTCTATTTAAAATACCGCCAAAAACTTTTGGGTGTAAGGTTTTTACTCTTCCTCCTAAAATTGAAGGATAAGAAGTTACATCTTCTACAGGAACTACATTTATTCCTAAATCTTTAATAAATTTTTCTGTTCCTCCTGTAGAGTAAATGGTTACATTAAGTTCATTTAATTTTCTAACAATTGGCTCTAAACCATCTTTGTGAAATACTGAAATTAATGCGGATTTAATTGTTTTTGAAGTGCTCATCTAATGTTGTGTTGTTAAGCACGCAAATTTAGTAAAACCAAGTATGAAAGACAATAAAAAGATAGTAACAAAAACCAGAAGTAATTAACAACTAGTTTACTTGCACTTTCGATTTAAAACTCTCTACAAGTGCTGTATAATCTCTTGGCACTCTTCTATCTTGATTTTTTTTTGTTGAATATAAAATTTTTAGTAAAAAATTAGGGGTAATTTTTTTCATTTTAGGGTATATTAGTAAGTTTTTAGGGCTTTATTACTCTGCAGTTTCTAAAAAATTATGAAACCATTGCACAAACATATGAGTCCATGATTGTTTTTTCTCTACAAAAGTGTTTGTAATGTCGCTATTTGCAACAGAGGTAAGGTGTTCTTTTCTCATCAGTTAGGGATTTAATGATTATAGAAATACTATAAATAATAAAATGTTGTTAACAAATATAAAAAAAATAATTAAAGTAACAACTATCCTATAAAATAGTTGCTACTTTACTACATACAAACTCTAAAAGCTCTTCGTCTTTTTCTGTAAATGTATTTGCTGTATGAGAATCTATATCTATTTGACCTATGTTTTCTCCGTTTACAAAAATTGGTATTACAATTTCCGACTTCACCTTCCAACCACAAGAAATATAGTTATCTTGTTCAGAAACATCTTGAACTACAAAATTCTCATTACTTACAGCTACTTGCCCACAAATACCTTTTCCAAAAGGAATAATTGTATGCTCTGTTTCTTCACCTGTATATTGTGCTAATTTTAATTCGTTTTTATCTCCATTTTTAAAATAAAAACCTACCCAATCGTAGTAAGAAATTTCTTGCTCCAATAAATCGCAAATAGCTTGTAATTTAACAGCTACATTTTCTTCTAAAGCAATAATGCTTTCTACTTTATTTTTTAATATATTAGTTTCCATTTTTGTATCTTCGTTTAAACATAATTGTAAATTGCAAAATTAAATCATTTTATATTGTGAAAAAACATAAAAATGTAGTCTTTTTTTTAATTAAGTTTTTTGCAACATACTTTATTTTGTTCGCAATTTACTCGTCTTACTTACAACAATCACAAACAAAAGTAGGGCAATTTAAAACCGCTTCTATAACAACTATTGTTGCAGATCAAACGGTAGATTTATTAGATTTTTTTGGTTATGATTCTGGCGCTTATCAGCATAAAGAAGAACTTTCTGTAAAATTATTAATTCATGGTAAATATACCGCAAGAGTTATAGAAGGTTGCAACTCTATAAATATTATAATTTTATTTATTGCTTTTATCGTGGCTTTTGCGGGCTCTTTAAAAGCCACCATAATTTATTCTATTTTAGGTAGTTTATTTATTTACGTAATAAACATTGCCAGAATAGCTTTTCTTGCTGTAATGATTTATAAATATCCAGAAAAGCAAGAGTTTTTACACAACTTGGTTTTTCCGGCATTAATTTATGGTACAGTATTTTTACTTTGGGTAATTTGGGTTAATAAATTTAGCAACTATAAACGATGAATAGGTACATAAAAATAATATTATTATTACTTTTTGTTTCTCTATTATTTGTAGTGAGAGCGTTTTCTGAAGAATTATTTTACGATCCTTTAATTACATATTTTAAAAACGATTATCTATATACAAATATGCCTTCTTTAAATATTTGGTCTTTAATTGTCGATATGCTTTTTAGATACGTTTTAAATTCAGTAATAACAATCGCAATCATATGGGTTATTTTTGAAAGAAAAGATTATGTGAAATTTACTGGCTTTTTTTTAATGACTGCGTTTATAATTTTGATTATTGTTTTTTCACTTTTACTAAGAGATCAATTTCAATCTGGGTATTTATTACCATTTTACATCAGAAGATTTATCATTCATCCATTATTTTTGCTAATTCTTTTACCTGCGTTTTATTTTCAGAAATTAAGCAATAGATAATTTAACTATTTTTTTTACAATTCTTATTGTAAATTTGCATCAGAAATGAAAAACATTCTGACTAAAATAACCGCTTTTTCTTTAGCATTCTTGGTGCTATTCTCTACCTTTTCTTTTACGGTAGAAGCGCATTATTGTGGTGATTTTATTGTTGATATTTCTTACACTGGCGAAGCTGAAGTTTGTAAAACAGATATAACAAATAATCTTTCTATAGCTATGAAAGATTGCTGTTCTGATGAACAACATAAAATTGAAGGTCAGGATGAATTACAAGTAAATTCTGAAAAACAATTAGATTTTAGTAAACAATATTTTTTAACTTCATTTTTTACCTCTTACAAAAGTTTATTTGCTACAAAAGATTTTGTTAAGATTTACTTTAAAGATCCGTATCCGCCAGATATAGATAGAAACTTTCTGATTTTATACCAAACCTTTTTAATTTGATTTTATTCTAATTCTTACTAAAATACTTCTGAAAAGAAGTATAGTTTTAATTTTAATAAAATCATATATCAGTGAAAAAAAATATACTTAGTAGTTTTGCACTACTATTTCCGCTAATTATTCTTTCTCAAAACAACTTAAAAGGAATGATTATGTGCAGAGAAAATCCTAAAAACAGTTTAGGTGTTGCAGGTGCAACTGTAAATTGGTTAAACACAAACATAGGAGCTATAACTAATGAAAAAGGTTGGTTTACGATACCTTATAAAAAGGAATACAAAAAACTAGTTATTAGTTATATTGGCTACAAAACAGATACAATTACTGTATTAGACTTAACACCAATTCATCATTACATTACGCCAGAAAGCAACTTAGCCGAAATTACAATTAAAAGCAAAAGAGATGCTGTGCAAAAATCTTTATTTGCAACTGCAAACACTTTTACCGTAAATAACGATGAACTTCTTAAAGCTGCTTGTTGTAATCTAGCAGAGAGTTTTGAAACAAATCCGTCGATAGACGTAAGTTTTTCTGATGCATTGACAGGCACAAAACAGATTCAAATGTTAGGATTAAAGAGTCCTTATTTACAGATAATGCAAGAAAACATTCCTTCTATTAGAGGCGCTGCACAAGCTTTTGGTTTAACTTTTACGCCAGGTACTTGGGTAGAAAGTATTCAAATTACAAAAGGTGCCGGATCTGTGGTTAATGGTTACGAAAGTATTTCTGGGCAAATAAATGCAGAATTAGTGAAACCTTTTTCTGACAACGCTTTTTTTCTAAATGCATACAGTTCTTTAAACGGTAGATTAGAATTAAACACACATTTTAATAAAACGGTTTCAGAAAAATGGCAAACTGGTTTATACATTCATGGTAATTATAGAGGAGAGAAATTTGACAAAAACAAGGATAATTTTTTAGATGCTCCATTAGCAAATCAAATAAATGTAATGAATCGTTGGCAATACACAGACGCTCAAAATGGTTGGGTTAGTTTCTTAAATGTTCGTTTTTTAAATGACGAAAAACAAACAGGAGAATTAAACTTTAATCCAGAAACAGACAAAGGAACAACCAATGCTTGGGGAAGCGAAATAGACACAAAACGTTTTGATACATCGGCAAAAATTGGATATGTTTTTCCTGAATTACCTTACCAAAGTTTTGGTTTACAACTAGCCTACAGTAATCATCAACAAGACTCTTATTTTGGTTTAAATATATATGATATTAAACAAGAAAGTTTATATTCTAACTTACTTTTTAACTCTATTATTGGTGATACAAGATCAAAATTTAAAACAGGTATCAACTTTACTTATGATAACTTTGAAGAACTTGTAAACGCTATTAATTACAATAGAAAAGAAAATTCTATCGGAGCTTTTTTTGAATATGCTTTTGACAATTTAGACAACTTTAGTGTAACTGCAGGTATTCGAGTAGATGCACATAATTTACTAGGCACATTTATTACACCAAGAGTTCACCTAAGATATGTCCCTTGGGAAAAAGGAGTTTTTAGAGGTTCTATTGGTAGAGGAAAAAGAAGTGCTAATATTTTTGCCGAAAATCAGCAATTATTTGCAAGTTCTAGACAAATAAATATAGATGATATCGGTGGAAATTTCTACGGATTAAATGCTGAAACGGCATGGAATTTTGGAGTTTCATATCTACAAAAGTTTAACTTATTTGAAAACAAAGGAGATATTACTTTTGATTTTTATAGAACCGATTTTAGCAATAAAGTTGTTGTCGATTGGGAAAATCCGCAAGCAATTTCTTTCTACAATTTAACAGGTAAAAGTATTGCAGATAGTTTTCAAGTTGAGGTAAATTACGAGTTGGCAAAAAATTTTAACTTAAGAACTGCTTATAAGTATTTTGATATTTCTACGGATTATAAAAGTGGTAATCTGCAGAAACCTATACAGCCTAAAGATCGTTTTTTTGCAAATATATCTTACGAAACTGTTGCTAAAGAAAACGGAAATCAATGGAAATTTGATATTACTTATAATGCAATTGGCAAACAACGTTTGCCTAATACTGCAACCAATCCAATACAATATCAACTACCCGAATATGCAGATAATTATAGTTTATTAAACTCTCAAATAACCAAAGTCTTTTCAAACAAATTCGAAGTTTATTTTGGTGGAGAAAATCTAACAAATGTGCAACAAGAAAATCCTATATTAAGTAGCGACAATCCTTTTGGACCGAATTTTGATACCACAATTGTATACTCTCCAATATTTGGTAAGACAATTTATGCAGGTTTACGATTTAAAATAAAATAATAAATTCTATAAAAATTAATACAAAATGAAAAAAATAATATTCGCATTCAGTCTATTTCTAATTGGATTTTCTGCACAAGCACAAGACATTAAAAAAGTAAAAAAGAAAAATGCAAAAGTAAGTTTTACCGTAGATGGTATTTGCGGTATGTGTAAAAAACGTATAGAAACAGCAGCTTTAAAAACAAAAGGTGTAAAGTTTGCTATTTGGGATGTTAAAACGCATCAAATTAATGTAATATTAGATGAACGAAAAACTCCCGTTGATACTTTAAAACAAAATATTGCAAATGTTGGCCATGATATAAAAGGTTTTAAAGCAACAGATGAAGCATACAATTCTGTACATCCTTGTTGTAAGTATAGAGACAGTAAAATTGTTGAAGATCATAATGGCGAACTAAAAAAACAGTAAAATAACCTAAAAAAGCTTCATTATATAAATGAAGCTTTTTTTATGCAAATTATTAATCTATATTCACAACACTCTTTGGCACTTTGAAAGAATAGTTTTACATATAATCTTCTAGCTCATTTTTAAAAAATTTTAGCCTAAACATAAAATACATTATTTACAACAAAATTCAATTTTTAGTAAATTTAAATTATTAAAATGTGATTTTTAGTTTAAATTATTACAATAAATTTAATTAATTGTGATTTTTATTAAATATTCCATACTTCAAAAAATTAAAAGTTTTATAACTTAGTAAGATCAACTTTTTATAAAACACAAACAAATGAATTCAACAAATTTTAGTAGAAGAGAATGGTTAAAAAAAGGATCATTAACTCTTGGCGCATTGGCTCTAGTACCTCATGATATCTGGAGTAGTAATGTTGCCAATGCTCAAAAAAACAACAGTACTTTTTTATACAGTTCTAATAATTATTTTAATGAATATACGCCACCAATAGTTAAAGAAGAAGCTTCTTTAACTATATTAAGGTCTAATGAAAATCCTTATGGGCCGCCACCAAAATCAGTAAAAGCATTTCAAGATGAAGTTTTTGGAGGAAATAGATATTCTTGGAAATCTTTAGGTGGATTAAAAGAAAAAATAGCTAAAAATGAAGGCATTAAAACCAATCAGATTTTAATGGGACCTGGTTCTTCAGATTTATTAGAAAAGGTTGCCATGGTTTTCTTTCAAAACGGTGGCAATGTTATAAGTGCAGACCCTAGTTATATGTCTTTAATTGTTGTTGCTAAATCTGTTGGTGGCAAATGGAAATCTTACAAGTTATTAGAAGATTCTCAGCATGATTTAGAGGCTATGGAAGCAGGAATCGATAAAAATACTAAGCTGGTTTATATATGCAACCCTAACAACCCAACCGGTTCTATTACAGATGCTAAAAAACTAAGAGATTTTTGTAGTAGAGTTTCAGAAAAAGTACCCGTTTTTGTAGACGAAGCTTATTTAGAATTATCTAAAAACGGATTAAGAGACTCTATGAATACTTTAGTTGCAGAAGGTAAAAACGTAATTGTTGCCAGAACTTTTTCTAAAATACATGGTATGGCAGGTTTAAGAGTTGGTTATGCAATTGGTAAAAAAGAAACATTAGATATTATTAGTGAAATTACACGTGGTGGAATGGGAATTACCGGTCCTTCAATTGCCGCAGCATCTTCTAGCTTAGATAATCAAGAATTTTTAGATTCTTGTAAAACAAAAATTACTGATGCTAGAAATTATACAATAGCATACTTAAAAGAAAACAATTTTTCTTGTTTGCCTTCTGAAACCAATTTTTTAATTTTTGAAATCCCGATGGAAGGAAGAGCTTTTTTAAAGAAAATTTACGCAAAAAATGTTGCCGTAAAATCTTTTAAATTCTGGGACAAAAATTGGTGTAGAGTAAGTATTGGTACTATGGATGAAATGAAAAAATTCACCAATGCTATGACAGAAATATTTGTCTAGTATATGGATGGTGCTTTAGAAAAATCTATTTCGTTTATTCTCTTTATAATTATAGGAATCATCTTAAAAAAGAAAATTTCTGTTGGAGATGAAACTAATGGATTAAAAAAAATAATTCTTACACTTGCATTACCCGCAACTATTTTTATTGCTTTATTAAAAGTTAAAATTGATGGAAATCTGGTGTTGTTTCCATTATTAGCATTAGCTTTTAATGTAATACTTTTTGCGGTTACACCATTATTATTAAAAATTATTGGTGTCGATCCTAATTCTGATAAAGGTAGAAGTGCTAAACTTTTAATACCGTCTTTGGCTCCTGGATTATCTTGCTTTGCTTTTATTTTAGAGTTTTTAGGTGACGGATATTTAGCAAAAGCAGCTATGGCAGATTTAGGAAATAAATTTTTTGTGCTTTTTTTACTTTATTTAGTCGCATTAAAATGGCATTACAACAATGCAGACTTCGAAGCAAACTCGTTAAAAACAAAACTTAAAGGTCTTTTAAAAGCTTTATTGTATGAACCTGTAAACATCTTTATAATTGTTGCTTTGGTTTTAGTTTCTTTTGGAATTACCTTAGATAAAATCCCTAATTTTTTATCGATGACGTTAAGCAGACTAAGCTTTATAATGACGCCTCTAGTATTACTTTTCATAGGTTTAGCCGTTAAAATTAAAAAACAGCAATTCTTTCAGTTGTTTTCTTTATTGCTTTTAAGAGCTTCGTTTACCCTGTTATTGATTGCTGGCGTAATTTCATTTGCAGATTTAACTGTTACTAAAGATATTTTGGTAATGATTGCTTTCGGATTAAGTTCCGCAAGCTTTTGGCCTTTTGCTCATATTTCTGCAATACATTTAAAAGAAACCAAAGAAAAAACGGTTAAGAGAACCTTTGATATAAATTTTGCTTTATCAATTTTAGCACTTTCTTTACCTATTTCTGTTTTATTAATCTTAGGAATTTTAACTGCCGGAGATACTTTTGCTAAAATTAGCAACATTTTTATACTATGCGGAATTCTATTTTTTATAGGTGTTTTATATCCGATATATCTAAAGATTAATAAAAAAGTAAGTCTAAAAAAAAGTGAAATTCAATTTTCTGTAGATAAATAACATTATTATTTATACTTTATAAGTTCTAAAAGAAATCTTTCAATTTGTAATTGAAAGGTTTCTTTTTTAGTTAAAAACTCCAGTTTTTATAACTGCTAGAACTTTCTAACCTTTCCTCTAAATCATCTTCTAATTCTTTAAAAAAGTCGATACCTGTTAATTTTTCTATTGTATCTACTGAAACTACAAATTTATACAACGGTAGTTTAGAATCTTTATGCGGTACCAAAAAAGCAATCATTTTTATTTTGCTTTTTGTTTTGTCTAAAATTACTTTGTAAAACTGATTAGGCACAGCTACTTTTTCGCTACCAATTGTTTTTAAATTATTTTCTAAAATGCCACCTGTAACAACATAAACGCCATCGTTTTTCTTTGCCCAATAGCGTACTTTTTGTTCTAAACGATTCCAGATACCAGCATTAAAAGCATGTTTCTGCGGACTGATATTACTTGTTAAAAATGTTTCGTCGTGTGCTGTTTTTGTAAACTTTCTATCTCCGGCAGGACATAAATGCCCTCTATCATAACCCGAGTTTTTATAATTACGCCAATGTGCTGCTTTTGTTTTAACGGCATTATCAATTTCAAAATAAGGTCTTTTAAAATTATTTCTACTTAAATCTGATGCTTTTAACTCGTATGCAACCCATTCTGCTTGTTCGTGTTTTTCGCTATAAGATAAAGAGTAATGTTGATGATGCACTACTTGATTTGTTGTGCTTGTTGGCAAAAAATATTGATTTGTTGCTGCTTTTGGTTTTTTACCATCTTCAATTATAAAATCTTCTTTTTTTACGTCTAAAAACTGCTCATAACCTAAAACAGCAATTAAAATAATAATTGCTATTATAGAAAGTATTTTCTTCTTTGTCAAGATTTGTATTTTTTTTAATTCTTAATAATCGTAAAGGTATGAAAGAATGCTAAGAACTAGCAAGTAAGCATGCGTTAAGGATTGAACGGTTTGTTTGAGCTCTTTTTGAGGAACGAGAAAAAGCGAGTAGTGAAAGCCTGTTAAAACGCCCAAGTTCTCGATATGATTTTTCTAAAAAAATTACTCGAAGTAAAAAACCCTTACAAATAAATGTAAGGGTTTTTTATAATTATTACTAAAACGGGTTTAGTATCTGTAATGTTCTGGTTTAAATGGACCTTCTACAGTTACACCAATATAAGAAGCTTGCTCGTCTCTTAATTCTGTAAGCTCTACTCCTATTTTTGCTAAGTGTAATTTTGCCACTTTTTCATCTAAATGTTTTGGTAACATGTACACATCGTTTTTATACGCGTCTGCATTTGTCCAAAGTTCTATTTGAGCCAAAGTTTGGTTTGTAAACGAGTTAGACATTACAAAACTTGGGTGCCCAGTTGCACAACCTAAATTTACCAAACGTCCTTCTGCTAAAACAATAATATCTTTACCGTTTATGATGTATTTATCTACTTGTGGCTTTATTGTATCTTTTGTATTACCGTGGTTTTTGTTTAACCAAGCCATGTCTATTTCGTTATCGAAATGTCCAATGTTACATACAATAACTTTGTCTTTCATTGCTTCGAAATGACGCCCTTGAATAATATCTTTATTACCAGTTGTTGTAATTATAATATCAGAATTTGCAACTACAGTTTCTAATCTTTTTACTTCGAAACCGTCCATTGCAGCTTGTAAAGCACAAATTGGATCGATTTCTGTAACAGTTACAATAGAACCTGCTCCTTTAAAAGATGCAGCTGTACCTTTACCAACATCACCATAACCACAAACTGTTACTCTTTTACCAGCTAACATAATATCTGTTGCTCTACGAATTGCATCTACTGCAGATTCTTTACAACCATATTTATTATCAAATTTAGATTTTGTAACAGAGTCGTTTACGTTAATTGCAGGCATCGGTAATGTTCCGTTTTTTACTCTTTCGTAAAGTCTGTGAACACCTGTTGTAGTTTCTTCAGATAAACCATTAATACCGTCTGCTAATTCTGGGTATTTATCTAACACCATGTTTGTTAAATCTCCACCATCATCTAAAATCATATTTAATGGTTTTCTTTCTTCACCAAAAAATAACGTTTGTTCTATACACCAGTCAAACTCTTCTTCTGTCATATCTTTCCATGCATAAACTGCAGTACCTGCTTCTGCAATTGCAGCTGCGGCTTGATCTTGCGTAGAAAAAATATTACAAGAACTCCAAGTAACTTCTGCACCTAAAGCCTGTAAAGTTTCAATTAAAACAGCTGTTTGAATTGTCATGTGTAAACATCCTGCAATTCTAGCTCCTTTTAATGGCTGCTCATTTTTATATTCTTCTCTTAAAGACATTAACCCTGGCATTTCTGCTTCTGCCAATTTAATTTCTTTTCTTCCCCATGCAGCTAAAGAAATATCTTTAACTTTATTTGGTATGTAAGCTATTTTTGTGCTCATATTATGTATATTTATATTCTAATTTTTCGAACGACAAAGTTACGACATCCATTTTAAAAAAGTATGCCTCTTTACAAAAGTTTAACGGTAAATAATAACACCAAAGTTCTAGTCTGGAAGATTGATGAATCTTTTAACGAATTAGATAAGAACGTTTTACTAACTCACAAAAGTAGAACTCGTTTAGAGAGCATGAAATCTGAATTGCATCAAAAAGGATTTCTGAGCGTAAGACACTTACTTAAAGAAGTTGGTTATACAGATGAAGATTTAATGTACGATGAGTTTGGAAAACCGCATTTAAAAGACGGTAAATACATTTCGATAACACATTCTTTTACTTTTTCTGGTTTGATAATTTCTGATGAACTTCATGTTGGGATAGATATTGAAATGCAGCGAGATAAAATTTTAAAAATTGCACATAAATTTACACCTATAGAAGAGTATAAAACCATCGAAAATCATGATGCATTAATAAGTAAATTAACCATAGTTTGGGGTGCAAAGGAAAGTTTGTATAAAATCTACGGAAAGAAAAAACTACTATTCTTGCATAATATTTATATCGAAGATTTTAAATTTGAAGATCAAAAAACTACAGGTACCATTCGATATAATGGCGAAGAATTCTCTTACAACATAGAATTTTTAGAATTTGA
Source organism: Polaribacter sp. OB-PA-B3 (assembly GCF_054589375.1). Classification (NCBI taxonomy): domain Bacteria; kingdom Pseudomonadati; phylum Bacteroidota; class Flavobacteriia; order Flavobacteriales; family Flavobacteriaceae; genus Polaribacter; species Polaribacter sp. OB-PA-B3. The sequence goes on along the minus strand of NZ_BAAIIX010000001.1, from coordinate 778,118 downwards.
TGGTTTTACATGTGTATTTGCCTATTAAAGGATTTTTAAAAAACGTATTTTCGCATTCGTGAATATTTACCAAAACATTTTATCGGCAGAAAAAGAAGGCAAAAAATTATTGGCTGTTCTAATAGATCCAGAAAAAATAGATTTAAAAAATATTGCTGCTTTTATTGAAAAAATTCATCAATCTATAGCAACTCATATTTTTATTGGCGGAAGTACAGATATAGATAACCAAACAGATAATGTAGTTTCAGTAATTAAAAAAAACACTTATTTACCCTTAGTTTTATTTCCTGGTGATGTTTCTCAGATTTCAGAAAACGCAGACGGAATTTTATTTTTAAGCTTACTATCTGGCAGAAATCCAGAGTACTTGATAGAACAACAAATTAAAGCAGCGCCAAGACTAAAAAATTCTACTTTAGAAATTTTACCTACGGGATATATTCTTATAGATGGAAAAAAAGAAACTGCAACTCAAAAAGTAAGTAACACAAAACCAATTGAGCAAGAAAACACAGAACTGATTTTAAACACGGCTTTGGCAGGCGAATTTTCTGGTAAAAAATTGATTTATTTAGAAGCCGGTTCTGGTGCAACTGAGGCTGTTAGCCAAAAAGCTATTTCTGTAGTGAAGAAAAACTTGTCAATCCCTTTAATTGTTGGTGGCGGAATTCGTTCTAAAAAACAACTAAAAAATGCATTTAACGCTGGCGCAGATTTGGTTGTTATTGGTACCGCTTTTGAAAATGATGAAACTTTTTTTGAGGACCTAAAAAAATAAAAATGACAGAAATTTTTAACTTTTTATTTGAGCAATACAAAACCTACGAAACTATTGATATCGTTTTAGAAATTATTGCCGTTATCTTTGGTTTTTTATCGGTTTGGTACTCCAAAAAAAATAAAGTTTTAGTTTTTCCGACAGGTATGATAAGCACGTTGATTTTTGTGTATTTATTACTAAAATGGGAACTTTTAGGCGATATGATGATAAATGCTTATTATTTTATAATGAGTATTTATGGGTGGTATATTTGGACCTACAAAAGTGATGGAGAACACGAAACACCAATTTCTAAAACTACTTATAAAGAGAAAAAAATAAGTGTTTTAATATTTATAGCAACATTAATTTTTGTGTATGCTGTTTATACTTATTTTGAAAAATGGACAAATTGGACTGCTTATGTAGATACGTTTACAACTGCCATTTTCTTTGTGGGTATGTGGTTAATGGCAAAACGTAAAATAGAAAACTGGATTTTTTGGATTATTGGAGACATTATTTCTGTACCTTTATATTTATACAAAGGATTTACTTTTACTAGTTTTCAATATTTCGGATTTACTTTTATTGCCATTTTTGGCTATTTAGCATGGAAAAAGAACTTAAACAAGACCCAATTAACATTGTAAAAGTTGTTTTATTTGGTCCAGAATCTACAGGAAAAACAACACTTTCTAGACAATTAGCCCGCCATTACAATACGGTTTGGGCGCCTGAATTTGCACGAGAATACCTGCAAGATAAATGGAATAACGAGCGCAAAACTTGCGAAAAAGAAGATTTATTACCTATTGCAATTGGACAAATGAAATTAGAAAATTCGTTGGCAAAAAAAGCAGATAAAATACTTATTTGCGATACAGATTTATTAGAAACAAAAGTATATTCCGAAGAGTTTTATGGTGGTTTTGTTGACGACAAACTAAATGAGGCAGCTTCAAAAAATCAGTATGATTTGTATCTATTAACTTATATCGATACACCTTGGGAAGCTGATGATTTACGTGATAGACCAGAAGAAAGATTAGAAATGTTTAAAGCTTTCGAAAATGCCTTAATTAAAAACAAAAGATCCTATCTTTTATTAAAAGGAGATAAAGAGACAAGATTAAAAAATGCTACAGAAGCTATCAATAAAATTATTGAAAGTAAAGACAATTTACACTCATTTTCAGATTCTTTAATAGATTTAGATATGCATTTTTTACATCAAAATTCTTCAGATTTTGGAAATTCTCTAGACTATTAAAATGAATTCAGAATTAATTTTAAAAGAATTAAATTTTAAAGCAATTAGAAGTTCTGGCGCAGGTGGGCAGCATGTTAATAAAACATCTTCTAAAATAGAATTAACTTTTGATTTAGAAAACTCATCAGCAATAACTGATGAAGAAAAAGTTTTATTGCAAAAAAACCTTTCTACAAAACTTACCAAAGAAGATGTACTAATTCTATTTTGTGAAGAAACAAGGTCTCAACACAAAAATAAAGAATTAGCTATTAAACGTTTTTTAGAATTAATTAAAAATAATTTAATTGTTCCTAAAAAACGTAAAAAATCGAAACCATCTAAAAGTGCTATCAGAAAAAGATTAGATTCTAAACAGAAAAATTCTGTAAAAAAAGCATTAAGAAAAAGACCTAAATTAGACTAACTTATATTTAATAAGCTTCGGCAATATTTACATAAAAGTTTCCGTCTGTTTCGTTTCCTGCACCATAATCAAACCTAATATTTAGTTTCTCTTTTTTATCCAACATAAAACGAAGCCCTACACCATAATTTAACTTTAAATCGCCAATATTTAAATCTGTAGTTTTATTAAAAACATCTCCTGCACCAATAAAACCAACCAAACCAAATCTACTGTCTTTAAACGTTTTTCTGTATTCTATTTGTGCTGCTAATAAATTTTCTTCAATAAATCTTCCTTCTAAGTAACCACGCATTATTTGTTCGTTTCCTAACAATGCCAATTCAGATAATGGCACATCGCCGTTTGCAAAATGACCTACTGCTTGCAGAGCAATTACATCGTTATTAGATGCCGAAACTTTAAAATAATGGCGTAAATCAAAACGCGTTAAATCAAAATCATGCGTGCCGCCCATAGATGTATTATAAAAACCTCTTGTTAATTCGAAATACCAACCTTTAGATGCATTTAAAATGTTATCTCTACTATCATATAAAACTGCCAATTCAATACCTGTAGAAGTAGAACCATCATAACCTGTTGGTCTAGTTGTGTCTAACAAACCGTTTTCTTCTACTTTTGTTTTGTAAATTTTATTATATCGAACTCCACCACCTAAAAACAAGTATCTTGCAAATGCTCTTTTTAATAAAATTGGCTCTATTAAAAATTGATACGTATCATAAATTTCTTCATTAGATTCTGGTGTATCTGTACCAATACCGTAGTAATATTTTGGATAATTTTGAAAACTCAAATTACCAGAAATTACCCATTCTTCTTGGTTTGTAAAAATCTCGAATCCAGAATAAATAAAAAATTGATTATTTAATGTGTACAACATAGAAACAGGCATGTTAGATGTTCTTGTTTCGTCTCCACTTCCTTTAAATTTAAACAAATATTTTGCACCAACACCAAACCCTAAACTTGTTTCTGGTGAATAACTAACAATTGGTGCTGTAATTATTTTTGATAAATACAAGGTAGAATCTTTAGCTACTTTATCTTTATTCGGATAAAATGTAAAATACTCTACAAATTTATCTAAACCTGTTTCATTTTTAGATTCACCTTCTTGGGAATAAACAGTTAAAGAAAGTAGAAGAGAGAAAAATAAACTAACGACTCTTTTAAAAAGGTTGTTTGATGGATTGTATTTCATGATTGATTGATATTTTCGACAAATTTAGTACAGATTTTTTATACACATTAACTCATATAAAATTTTACTTAATGGTAATGATAATTGTAGAACTAAACTAAAAGTTAAAATAAATCACTTTTTAGTTCCGCATTAAACTATTCTAGCTTAATTTTGCATCGTTCTCATAAAGGGGTGCTTTTAAATAGGCTGAGATCATACCCAAAGAACCTAGAACAGGTAATGCTGTTTAGGGATTTATAACAAAGACATTACGAAGTTTTTATCAAAAGTAGATTTAATTAAATAAAATACTTTTACGTTGCTAACTCTTCTAAATGCCAAAACTAATTATTCAAAAATAGTCACAGAATAATTGCCTCTTTTTATTCGTTTTATATTATTTAAAATGAAAAAAATTACAATTTTTTTATTCTTATTTGTAAGTTTACTTACTACTGCACAATCCTTTAATTTTTCTGGAACTGTAATCGATGAAAACGAAAACCCGTTACCAGGAGCTTCTGTTTACATTAAAGAAATTAAAAAAGGAACATCAACAAATTTTAAAGGAAATTTTAGTTTACAACTTAAAAAAGGTACTTACACTGTAGAAGTTTCTTTTATTGGTTATAAAACAATTTCACAACGAGTTTCAATTTCTAAAAACGAAGAATATTTTATAAAACTTAAAACAGGTTCTATGGTTTTAGACGAAGTTTTAGTTGCTGCCGTAAGAGCAAATACAGATGCTCCGGTTACATTTTCTAACTTATCTAAAAGAGAAATTGAAAAGCGTAATCTAGGGCAAGATATTCCTATTCTTTTAAACTACATGCCTTCCGTAGTTTCTTCATCAGATGCTGGTGCAGGAGTTGGTTATACGTATATGAGTGTGCGTGGTTCTAACGGAGAAAGAATTAATGTAACCGTTAACGGTATACCGTACAACGATGCAGAAAGTCATGGTACTTTTTGGGTAAATTTAGGTGATTTTGCATCTTCTACCCAAAACTTACAATTACAACGTGGTGTTGGTACATCTACAAATGGTTCTGGTGCTTTTGGTGCAAGTTTAAACATTTTAACAGATGCTGCTCAAGAAGAGGCTTTTGGAGAAATATCAAACTCATTCGGTTCTTTTAACACAAGAAAACACACTGTAAAGTTTAGTACAGGTAAGATTAACGATCATATAGAAATTGCTGGTCGTTTGTCTAATATTTCTTCTGATGGTTATATCGATAGAGCTTCATCAGACCTAAAATCTTACTTTTTACAAGGAAGTTATATTGATGATAATACTTTAATTAAAGCCATTACGTTTGGAGGGAAAGAGAAAACCTACCAAGCTTGGTACGGCACGCCTAAAGTAAGGTTAGAAAATGATGCTCAAGGTATCGAAGATTATATTGCAGATAACTTTTTAAGTGATAGCGAAGCAGAAAATTTAAGAAATTCTGACAGAAGATATAATTATTATACTTATGATAATGAAGTAGATAATTATGAGCAAAACCACTATCAATTACATTGGAACGAACAATTAAACGATAATTGGTCTACAAATTTAGCCTTAAACTACACTAAAGGATCTGGTTACTTCGAACAATATAAAGCAGATGAAGATGCAGCAGATTTTAATAATTTAATTGTTGACGGTTCAGATGTTATTGTAAGAAGATGGTTACAAAATGACTTTTATGTTGCCAATTTTAATGCCAATTACAAAAATGAATCTTTGAATGTAATTTCTGGTATTTCTTATTCAAACTACACAGGTGATCACTTCGGAGAAGTTATTTGGGGCGAAGATTTAGCACCAAATACAAATATTAGAGATCAGTATTATTTTTCTGATGCTAAAAAAACTGACTTTTCTGTTTTTGCAAAAGCAAATTTTAAAATTACAGAAGATCTTTCTGGTTACTTAGATTTACAAGGTCGTTTTGTTAACTACCAAACAAATGGTATTACTTCTGATCTAGAAAACATTGCAGTAGATGCAAATTTTGATTTTTTTAATCCTAAAGTAGGACTTACATACAAAGTTAATACTAATAACAGATTATATACTTCTTTTGCAGTAGCAAATAGAGAGCCAAATAGAAATGATTTTGAAGGTGGCGTAAACACTCACGAAACTTTAAATGATTTAGAATTTGGTTGGAGATTAAAAACTGAATATGTAAAATTAAACACAAACATTTACTACATGAACTATAAAAACCAGTTAGTATTAACTGGTGCTTTAGATGATGTTGGCGCACCTATTAGAGCAACTTCTGGGGACAGTTATAGATTAGGTTTAGAAATAGATGCAGACATTTATTTAAATGAATATTTCTCAATTAAACCAAATGCAGCTTTTAGTTCTAATAAAAACAAAAACTTTGTTGCCAGAATAGACGGTGCTTTGCAAAATTTAGGTAATACAGATATTTCATTTTCTCCTGATGTAGTTGTTGGAAATATGTTTATTTACAAACCATTAGAAAACCTACAAATTTCTTTCTTATCTAAATATGTTGGCAAACAATATATGAGTAACTTAGGTAGTAAAGTTTCTAATAGTGACGTTATAGATAGTTATTTTACTTCTGATTTAAACTTTGTATACGAAGTAAAACCTAATAAAATTTTTAAATCTATTGTATTTACGGCTTTAATCAATAATATTTTTGATAGAGAATATGTAGACAGAGGTTACTATGGTACTTTTGATGACACTTGGTCAGATCCAAATAAAACAACTACTTTAGATTATGCAGGTTTTTACCCTCAAGCAACAAGAAACTTCTTAGTTGGCGTTACACTAAAATTCTAAAAAAGACATACTTTTTAATCAATTTTGGTTAATAAAATCACAAAACGAGCCTTTTTCTTTGAAAATCGCTCGTTTTTCTGTATATTGAAAATCTATGAAAAAACTTTTAAACTTCAATTTTGTTAGTATAAAAACTACACTTTTCTACAGTATTTTTATCAAGAAGTTTTACCTACAAGTTTTCTAAACATATTATCACTTATCTTTTTTTCTCTTTTAAAGATCAAATCTAACTAAAAGAGTAACTCACTTCATTCAAAAAAAATAAATTAAAAATTTATGAGACAACTTAAAATTGTAAAGCAAGTAACCAACAGAGACGCAAAATCTCTAGAAAAATATTTTCAAGAAATAAGTAAGATAGGTTTAATAACTGCAGATGAAGAAGTAGAATTGGCTCTAAAAATTAAAACAGGAGATTCAATTGCATTAGATAAATTAGTAAAAGCAAATTTAAGGTTTGTAGTATCTGTAGCAAAGCAATATCAAGGACAAGGTTTAAAACTATCAGACTTGATAAACGAAGGTAATTTGGGCCTGGTAAAAGCTGCCAAACGTTTTGATGAAACAAGAGGTTTTAAATTTATTTCTTATGCTGTTTGGTGGATTCGTCAATCTATAATGCAAGCTTTAGCAGAACAATCTAGAATTGTAAGATTGCCATTAAATAAAATTGGTAGTATTAGTAAAATTAACAAAATTTACGCTAGACTAGAACAAAATGAGCAACGAATGCCTACAAATAAAGAAATTGCACAAAGCTTAGATATGACCGAGACAGAAGTAGAGCAATCTATTAGAAATTCTGGTAAATCTTTGTCTATGGATGCACCTTTTAAAGACGGAGAAGATTCTAATTTATACAATGTTTTACAGTCTGATGAATCACCGAAACCGGATAAAGATCTAATAAATCAATCTTTAAAAATTGAAATAGATAGAGCTTTAAACACTTTAACATCTAAAGAGGCTAAAGTTCTTAAAATGTATTATGGTATCGGTAATGAGGTTGCTACAAGTTTAACCGAAATAGGTGAAAAATTTGATTTAACTAGGGAAAGAGTAAGACAAGTAAAACAAAGAGCTATAAGACGATTGCAATCTAAATCTAAAAATCAGATGTTAAAAACATACTTAGGTTAAATACAAATAACTTTTAAAATAAAAAATCTCAAAATGTACATTTTGAGATTTTTTATTTTATGAATCTATTCTACCAATAGCGCAACTAACAAAAGATTTTGCTTTGTGAGCTATGGTATTTTTATCTCCAACTTCAGGATATCCTAATTTAGATAATTTTTCTTTTATCAAATCTAAATTTTCGTTTTCTGATGTTATTGTTACCGTAGCATTTTCTACTTCAACTTGTACATCTGTAACTTCATTTAAACTTAATAAACCTTTTTTTATAGTAGCAGCACAACCACCACACTTTAAATTTTCTATTTTTATTTCTGAAATCATAATATCTAATTTTCTTTTTTCCATTGATTATATCCACCTAAAACATTAACGCAATTAAAACCTGCTTTATTTAATATTTTAATGGCCTTTTCACTTCTATTTCCGCTTCTACAATACACAAACACCTTTCGATTTTTATCTAATTGTTTTGAGGCATTATTATAAAAATTTGCATCAAAATAATCTACATAAATCGCAGTTTTTATAAAACCATGTTTAATTTCTTTAGCTGTTCTAACATCTAATAATTGTATATTATCTTCTTCTAAAATACGTTTTAACTCTAAAGTAGTTATATTATTAGTTTCATCTTGAGATTTACAATTCACAAGTAATAAACCTAGTATTAATAGACAAATGAAATGTTTCATTAAAACTATTTTAAAGTAGACGGACAAACACCTGCGGTTGTCTCGATATCAGTTTTTCTTATTGCTCCAAAACCACCTGCCACATCAATTACATTATGAAAACCTCTTGCTTTAAGTATAGAAGCAGCAATTACAGAACGATAACCACCTGCACAATGTATATAAAAATCACCTTTTTCTGGAAATTGAGATATATGATCATTTAAAAAATCTAAGGGTGTGCTTTCCGCAACATTTATATGTTCGCTAGAGAATTCACCTGGTTTTCTTACATCGAAAACAGGCATATTTTCTCTAATTTTTTCTTCTAAAACAGATGCAGAAACAGATTCTAAAGTATCCATTTCTCTTCCAGCTTGTTTCCAAGCGTCAAAACTACCTTCTAAATAACCTAACACGTTATCAAAACCAACTCTAGATAGTCTTGTAATTGTGTCTTCTTCTCTTCCTTGTGGAGCAACTAATAAAATTGGCTGTGTAATATCTTTAATTAATGCGCCAACCCAAGGTGCAAATCCTCCATCAATTCCTATAAAAATAGATTGAGGAATAAATCCTTTTATAAATTCTGTTTGATGACGTACATCTAAAATAATAGCATCAGTTTCGTTTGCAACTAATTCAAAATCCTTTACAGACAATGGTTTTGTTGATGTTTTTATTACATCATCTATAGATTTATAACCTTCTTTATTTAATTTAACATTTAAAGGAAAGTAAGCTGGTGGTGGTAACAAACCATCTGTAACTTCTTTTATAAATTCTTCTTTTGTCATGTTAGTTCTTAAAGCATAATTGGTTTCCTTTTGATTACCAATAGTACCAACAGTTTCCTTGCTTAAATTTTTACCACAAGCAGAACCCGCACCATGTGCCGGATAAACAATAACATCATCTGCTAATGGCATAATTTTGGTTCTTAAGCTATCAAATAGAAAACCAGCTAAATCTTTTTCAGTAACATCTCCTTTTTGAGCCAAATCTGGTCTACCAACATCACCTAAAAACAATGTATCTCCGCTAAAAAGAGCATGATTTTTACCATTTTCATCTTTTAATAAATAACAAGAACTTTCCATTGTATGACCAGGTGTATGCAATACCGTTATAGAAATATCTCCTACGTTAAAAACTTGATTATCATCTGCTATTATTGCGTTGAAATTAGTTTTAGCTGTTGGGCCATAAACAATCTCTGCTCCTGTTTTTTCTGCTAAAGTTACATGACCACTAACAAAATCTGCATGAAAGTGTGTTTCAAAAATGTACTTAATTTTTGAATTAGTTTTAGCAGCTCTATCAATATAATCTTGTACCTCTCTTAAAGGATCTATAATTGCTACTTCTCCTTTACTTTCAATATAATAAGCACCTTGTGCTAAACAACCTGTATAAATTTGTTCTATTATCATAATCTGTTCTTCATTTATTACACATCAAAATAACATCTATAATCTAAATTATTAAATGATATTTATCAGTTTTAAGTTAAAGCTTAATCGTAAGCTTGATGTATATATTTTGCGTATTTTTCTTGATGCGATCGATCTCCGGTTTTATAGTATTTTACAGCTTGATTTGCCCGCATAAAGAAATGTTTTAAATCTATAATTTCTAATATTCCGCTTCTAAATAAATCGTCTCTTACAGGTCCTTTAACACCTGCAAAATAGAATGTAATATTTCTTTTTTGACAGTACTTTATTCGTTCTTTTAACATTTCTACTCCTGTACTATCAACTCTATTAATACTTTCTGCATCTAAAACAATCAATTTTAAAGCATCTCCTTTTCTACACATCATTTCATCTAGTTTATCTCTAAAATAACTAGAATTGGCGTAAAATAATTGCGCATCAAATCTAAAAACAAGTATATCATCATCAATTACAACTTCATCAAATCTATTCTTATTTCTATAGAAATTAGAATTAGGTACTTTACCCAATTCTGCAACATATGGTCTCGAAGTTCTAAAAATTAAAATAATTAAAGACAACCCCACTCCAACAATAATTCCGTATTCAATTCCTAGCAATAATGTGGCCAAAAAAGTTGCTAGCATTAACCAAAAATCTAATTTATTAGCTCTCCATAGAAAACCAGCTTCTTTAAAATTAACCAAACCAAATACTGCAACAATAATTATAGCTGCTAACACTGTTTTTGGTAAATGATAAAACAAAGGTGTTAAAAATAGCAATGTAATTATCACCATAATTACAGATATTAATGCTGCCATACCTGTTTTTGCACCACTTTCTTGATTTATAGCTGATCTAGAAAAACTAGAAGTACTAGGATACGCTTTAAATAAAGAACCAACCATATTACTAATACCTAATGCAATTAATTCTTGATTTGGTCTAATTCTATAGTCGTCTTGTTTAGCTTCTAATGATTTGCCAATAGAAATTGTTTCTAAATACCCGACCATTACTAGCGTTAAAGCAATTGGCATTAACTCTTTAATTTGATCAAAATCAAACGTTGGTAATTCAAACTTTGGTAATCCAGAAGGTATATCCTTTACAATAGAAACATCATGAAAACTTGTACCAAAAAATTTCATTGTAATTATGCCAAGAACAACAACGATTAATGCATTGGGAATTTTCTTGTTTATTCTTCTAAAAAAAATAATAACAATTACAGAAAATAAACCAATTGCAGTTGTATGATAATTGTAATTACTAATATTATAAAAAATATCTTCTAATATTATCTGAATTTGATCACTTTGTACAAAATCTACGCCGAACAAATTTCTAAATTGGTTAAAACCTATTATCAAGGCAACAGCAGATGTAAAACCAGTAATAACAGGCTTAGATAAAAAATTCACTATGAAACCTAAACTAAAGATTCCCATTATAAACTGAATAGCACCAACCATTAAAGCTAATAATATTGCAATAGAAATATAACTTTCTGAACCAGCTAATGCTAAAGTAGAGACACCTGTAGCAACAATTAAAGAATCCATAGCAACAGGACCAATTGCTACTTGTCTAGATGAACCAAAAATAGCGTACATTATTTGTGGTACTAACGCGCAATATAAACCGTAAATTGGGGGTAAACCAGCAATTAAAGCATATGCAATTCCTTGCGGAATTAAGATAATACCTACAGTTATACCAGCTATCAAATCTCCTTTAAAGAAAGAAATATTATAGTTTGGCAACCACTCTAAAATAGGTATAATCTTTTTTAAATCCATTAAAACAATTCTCCTTGATTTGCTCCTTTTGTTCTTCCTAAATGTTTATACGCTAACTCTGTTACTTCTCTACCTCTTGGAGTTCTCATTATAAATCCTTGCTGAATAAGAAAAGGCTCATATACTTCTTCAATTGTTTCTGTATTTTCAGAAACAGCGGTTGCAATTGTACTTATACCAACAGGACCTCCTTTAAACTTATCAATTATAGTAGCCAAAATTTTATTATCCATTTCGTCTAAACCATGAGCATCTACATTTAATGCTTTTAAAGAATATTTTGCAATTTCAATAGTGATATTACCTTCTCCTTTAATCTCTGCAAAATCTCTAACTCTTCGTAATAAAGCATTTGCAATTCTTGGTGTCCCTCTACTTCTACCTGCAATCTCTATAGCTGCTTCCATAGAAATAGGAACTCCCAAAATATGAGCACTTCTTTGAATAATGGTTGTTAGTAAATCTGTTTTATAATAATGTAACCTACTGCTAATTCCAAATCTTGCTCGCATTGGTGCAGTTAACAATCCAGATCTAGTTGTAGCTCCAATTAAAGTAAATGGTTCTAAATGTATTTGAACTGTACGCGCATTAGGCCCAGATTCAATCATTATATCGATTTTATAATCCTCCATTGCAGAATATAAATACTCTTCTACAATTGGACTTAAACGATGAATTTCGTCGATAAATAAAACATCTCTTTCATCTAAATTTGTAAGTAACCCTGCTAAATCACCTGGTTTATCTAATACTGGCCCAGATGTTACTTTAATACCCACCTCTAATTCATTAGCTAGAATATGTGCAAGGGTTGTTTTTCCTAAACCTGGTGGACCATGAAATAAAGTATGATCTAAAGCTTCATTTCTTTTATTTGCGGCTTGAACAAAGACTTTTAAATTATCAATAGCTTGGTCTTGCCCCGTAAAATCATCAAAAGATAAAGGTCTTAACTTTTTTTCTACATCTAAGTCTTCATTGGAAAAATTACTATTATCAGGATTTAAATTTTCATTCATAAAACAAAGATAATATTATTTAAAATACTAAAATGTAAGTTTTGTTACACAAAAAAACCTTTCCGTAATTGGAAAGGTTTTTAATTTATAATTTATGATTACTAAGATGGTTCCTCACCGTCTAACAATGGTGTTGTTTGTAAAACAAAATCTTCACCATGTAAATAATCGCTATCGTCATCATTAGGGTCTACACGTTTACTATAATCGTAAGCCCATCTATGAACTTCTGGTATTTTACCTGGCCAGTTACCGTGAACATGTTCTACTGGAGTTGTCCATTCTAATGTATTAGATCTCCATGGGTTTTGCGTAGCTTTTTCACCTCGATACATAGAGATAAAGAAATTAGCAATAAAGAAAATCTGAGCAATACCACCAACTAATGCAAAAATTGTAATAACAACATTAATATCTGCTAAATCATCAAACATTGGGAAGTTAGTATTTGTATAATATCTACGTGGTAAACCAGCTAAACCTATAAAGTGCATTGGCCAGAATACTCCGTAAGCACATATAATACTTAACCAGAAATGCCAATAACCTAAAGTCTTATTCATCATTCTACCATACATTTTTGGGAACCAGTGATACACACCAGCAAACATTCCAAAGATTGCAGAAACCCCCATCACTAAGTGAAAGTGAGCAACAACAAAGTAAGTATCGTGAATATTAATATCTAATGCTGAATCACCTAATACTAATCCTGTTAAACCTCCTGTAACGAAAGTAGAAACTAAACCAATAGAGAATAACATCGCTGGATTTAACTGCAAATTACCTTTCCATAACGTTGTAATGTAATTAAACGCTTTAACAGCAGAAGGAATTGCAATTAATAATGTTGTAAATGTAAACACAGACCCTAAGAAAGGATTCATTCCTGAAATAAACATATGGTGACCCCAAACAATTGTTGATAAAAAAGCAATTGCCATAATAGAACCAATCATTGCTCTATATCCAAAAATCGGTTTTCTAGCATTTGTAGAAATAATTTCTGATGTAATACCTAGTGCCGGTAATAAAACAATATATACTTCCGGGTGACCTAGGAACCAAAATAAATGTTCAAATAATACTGGCGATCCACCTTGATAATGTAATACTTCACCAGAAATAAATATATCCGACAAATAGAACGAAGTACCAAAACTTCTATCAAAAATTAATAATAAAGCTGCTGATAATAATACAGGGAAAGAAACTACACCAATAATCGCAGTGATAAAGAATGCCCACATAGTTAATGGCAATCTTGTCATTTTCATCCCTTTTGTACGTAAATTAAGTACTGTAACTATATAGTTTAATGATCCTATTAAAGAAGAAGCAATAAATATAGCCATAGAAACCAACCATAAAGTCATTCCCATTCCAGAACCTGGAATAGCTTGTGGTAGTGCACTTAATGGTGGATAGATTGTCCAACCTGCTGCCGCTGGTCCTGCTTCAACAAATAAAGACATAACCATAATGATACTAGATAAGAAAAATAACCAGTAAGAAACCATGTTTAGGAATCCTGAGGCCATATCTCTAGCACCAATTTGTAATGGAATTAATAAGTTAGAAAAAGTACCACTCAATCCAGCTGTTAATACAAAGAATACCATAATGGTACCGTGTATAGTAACTAATGCTAAATACATATCAGGATCCATAATACCATCTGTTTGGTGAGAACCTAAAAATGCTTCTACAATAGAAAATGATGTATCTGGCCATGCAATTTGTAAACGGAATAACATAGACATTAAAACGGCTATAATACCCATAAACATACCAGTTACTAAAAACTGTTTAGAGATCATTTTATGATCTTGACTAAAAATATATTTTGTTACAAAAGTTTCTTTATGATGATGTTCTGACATAATCTTACTTGTTTGTAGTAATTTTATTATAATTTATTTAATAACTTCAGCTAATGTTGGTTGTTCTGATAACCACTTGTCATACTCTTCTTGTTCTACAACAGTAATTTTCATTTGCATGTTATAGTGAGATGCACCACAAATCTTATTACATAATAATAAATAATCAAATACATAAGGATCTTCTCCTTTTGCTTTTCTAATTTTATTAATACCAATAGACTTTTCAATCACTTCAGGCTGATCTCTCATTTCTAGAGTTGTATACTTAGGTGTAAATCCAAATTCTGTAACCATACCAGGAACACAGTTCATCTGAGCTCTAAAGTGAGGCATATAAGCCGAGTGTAATACATCTTGAGAACGGAATTTGAAATGTATTTTTCTACCTTTTGGTAAATACAATTCAGTAACTTGTTTATCATCTGCAGAATTTTTATCAGACATATCTACACCCATTGTGTTGATACCTTTAATAAAATTTACATTACCTAAACCTAAAGTATTATCTGCACCTGCGTAACGAGCATCCCATCTAAATTGTTGAGAATAAACTTCTATTACAATTGGATCTTCAGCGTCAGATAAATCCATTACATTATTCCATTGCCATAAACCGTAACCAATTAATAGAACTAGAACAATCGCTGGAGTAACTGTCCATATAAATTCTAACTTATGACTATCTGCATAAAATTTTGCCTTTCTATCTTTACTTCCTCTATATTTAAAAGTGAAGTAAAAAATTAAAAATTGCATTATAAATTGTACGATACCAATTAACCAAAAAGTAATATCGAATAAGTTGTCATCATGCTCACCCTCATAAGAAGCCGATTCTGGCAACATAATTACATTCATAAAAATTAAACAGTAAATCATCATAGCATATAGAAAAGCCATGAAAGCAATTGCAAATTTACCTTGAGCAGCATTATCTTGATCATTGGCAATAGAACTTCTAAAATCCATGATTCTAGTAATTTGCCAAACGCTTACACCAATTGCAACACCTATAAAAATATAAAATAGAGCTAGCATATTTATCTTGTCTTATTTATTTTAATTAAATTATTTATTAATGATGATCTCCAGAATCTTCTCCAGAATGTTCAATATTATAGTAATGGAAATGTTCACTTTCAGCTAAGAACGGATTTCCTTTTGGAACAGGATTCGCTTTAGCAAAAGAACTTAAAGTTGTGTAAATTATTAAACCTATAAAGAATAATAAAGCACTAATTTCTGGAATACCAAAGAACCATTGTGCACCAACTGTTGATGGCATAACCATAATAAATACATCTATGTAATGACCTGCTAATATTACAACACCTCCAATAAATACAAACCAAGGTTTGCTTTTAAAATCACTATTTATTAATAATAAAACAGGAAAAGCAAAGTTCATTACAACCATACCTAAAAATGGTAGTTTATACTCTGTAAATCTTGCTACGTAATACGTAGTTTCCTCTGGAATATCTGCATACCAGATTAACATAAATTGAGCAAACCATAAATATGTCCAAAATACTGAAAAACCAAACATGAACTTAGCTAAATCATGAATATGACTATCATTAACACCTGGTAGAGCGTTTTTAGATCTCAAATAAATTGTAAAAAATGCAATAACTGTTAATGCACTTACTAATAATGTAGCTAAAACATACCATGCAAATAATGTAGAAAACCAGTGAGGATCTAACCCCATAATCCAGTCCCAAGACATCATAGATTCAGTAATCATAAATACAAATAAGAAAATAACGGAAGCGTTGTAATTCTTCTTATATGTCTTATTACCATCATTGGCAGTATCTTCTTTAATAGAGTTTTTTCTAATAAAGAATCTGTAAACATTCCAAAGAATTAAATAAATAATACTTCTTATAACAAAACCTGTAGAATTAATCCACCAAGATTTACCGTCTACGATAGGATCATAATTTTCACTTGAGGGGTCAAAAGTACCTTCTGCCATCCAAGGAAACAAGTGATTTAAATGCATTACAGAAGCAATAACAACAACTGCCATTAAAATAGAAACAGGCAGTAAATTTCCTGTAATAGCTTCCATCACTCTTAAAATAACAACAGACCAACCAACTTGAGCAACTCTTTGAATTGCATAAAAAGTTAAAACTAATAATGTTAAACCTAGAGAAAAGAACAAAGCTACATAAAATGCAGACCATGGTCTATTTTGAAGTTGATGTAAAACATGTTCTGCGTGAGAATCATCATCATGTGCACCATGACCACTCATTGTAGCATCTACACTTTCTTCACCGTGATGTACACCAGAAGCATTATTGTCAACTTTTGAACTATCAACAGTATGAGGGGCTTCAATAGCTTCACCATGTGAACCTCCATGACCATCATTACTAGCTGCTTCAATTGCATGTTTAGCATCTTCTAAAGTAGTTTGTGAACCACTGTAAAAACTGTATGCTATTCCTATAACACCTAAAACAATAAGTGCTAATGAGAATGTCTTTAATTTACCTGAGAATTGATACATATCTTTCGTATTCTTTCTTTTTGTATTTTATTTTAACAAATCTGCACGTAAAACTTCTACGTATTGAACAATTTGCCAACGTTCTTTATAAGTCAATTGAGAAGAGTGAGATCCCATTAAACCTTTACCATGCATTAGTACATGATAAATACTTCCTTCTGTAATATCTCTATCTTTATAATTTGGTACACCTGCAAATTTCTCTGAAGTTGCTAAGTAACCCTGACCGTCACCTTTTTTACCATGACAAGAAACACAGTAAATCGTATACATAGCTTTACCATTATCTAAGTTTTTATCATTTTTTTCTAATGGAGATTTAACTTCTACCTTAGCTGTATCATATCCTTCTATAGTATCTGGCACATCATAAGCTGGCGCTCCTCCTCTGGCAATAGTACCAGCAACTGGTTTGCTATTTACAACTTTACCGTTGACACTTTCTTCTCCATCAGCATTGTAAGGTATAGATTCATACATGTCCGGCATATATTGAACTTGTCTATTCTTTTTGTCATTACAAGAAATGATACTTGTAAAAACCATTAAACCGATAATTAATTTTAGATTCTTCATTATCTATTTATTAGTGCTTATCTACTACATTAATTTCTACAGCTCCTGTTTTCGCCAATAAAGAAGTCAAAGCCTCTTCATTATTATGTACAGGTATTTCCATTAAAAAATGATCGTCTGTAGTTCTAGGATCTGGGTTTTCTGCTTCTTTAAATGGCCAAATTCTACTTCTCATATAAAAAGTAATAACCATTAAATGCGCTGCAAAAAATACCGTTAATTCAAACATAATTGGTACAAAAGCTGGCATATTTTCAAACCAAGAAAAACTTGGTTTACCACCAATATCTTGTGGCCAATCTTGAATCATTATGTAATTTGTTAACCAAATTGCAACACTTAAACCAGTAATACCATAAAAGAAAGCTGTAATAGCCAATCTAGTTGGTGCTAATCCCATAGCTTTGTCTAAACCATGAACAGGAAATGGACAAAATACTTCTTCTATGTGATGGTGTTCTGCTTTAACAGCTTTAACTGCATCAACTAAAACTTCATCATCCGTATAAAATGCATGAATAACTTTATTAGCTTCCATATTTATTCGTTTATATTGTTATCTAAGTTTTCCTTTTTAACTGCTGTATTGTTTATTACAATTGCTGGTTTAGTAGGAATACCTTGTTCGCTTCTCTTCTTGTAAAATTCACCTGAAGACTTTAATATCGTTTTTACTTCTGCTTGTGCAATTACAGGGAAAGTTCTGGCATATAATAAGAATAATACAAAGAAAAATCCTATTGTTCCGATAAAGATACCAACATCTACAAAAGTTGGTTCAAAACGCCACCATGTAGATGGTAAATGCCCTTTACTTAATACAATTGCAATAATGTCAAAACGCTCGAACCACATACCAATATTAATAAATATTGAAATTACGAAAGTCCATATAAAGCTTCTTCTAATTTTCTTAAACCATAATAACTGCGGAGTTAAAATGTTAAAGAATAATAAAGAATAAAATGCCCATGCGTAAGGTCCTGTTGCAGCTCCTACAGATAAATATGTATAGTTTTCATAAGGAGAACCAGTATACCAAGCGATAAAGAATTCTGTTGCATACGCTACAGCTACAATACCACCTGTTAAGATGATTACAATATTCATATACTCAACGTGCATACGCGTAATGTAATCTTCTAGATTAGTAACTTTTCTCATAATCCCTAATAGAGTTTGCACCATTGCAAACCCTGAAAAGATTGCTCCTGCTACGAAGTAAGGAGGGAAAATTGTTGAGTGCCATCCTGGGTTGATTGATGTAGCAAAATCCATCGATACAATAGTATGTACAGATAATACTAATGGTGTGGCTAAACCTGCAAGTACTAAAGAAACTTCTTCAAAACGTTGCCAATCTTTAGCTCTACCAGACCAACCGAAAGATAATAAAGCATATATCTTTTTTTGGAAAGGTTTAACAGCTCTATCTCTAATCATTGCAAAATCTGGTAATAAACCTGTCCACCAGAAAACTAATGATACAGATAAGTATGTAGAAATTGCAAATACATCCCATAATAATGGTGAGTTAAAGTTTACCCATAAAGAACCAAACTGATTCGGTATTGGTAATACCCAAAATGCATTCCATGGTCTACCCATGTGAATAATTGGAAATAATCCTGCTTGAAAAACGGCGAAAATTGTCATTGCTTCTGCAGAACGGTTAATTGCCATTCTCCATTTTTGACGGAATAATAAAAGTACTGCAGAAATTAATGTTCCTGCGTGACCAATACCAACCCACCAAACAAAGTTCGTAATATCCCAAGCCCATCCAATGTTCTTGCTCAATCCCCAAACTCCAATTCCTGTTCCTACTGTGTAGAAAATACATCCAAATCCCCATAGCATTGCTGCCAAAGAAATATAAAATGCTATATACCAATTCTTGTTTGCTTTACCTTCGATAGGTTTCGCAATGTCTTCGGTAATATCGTGGTAACTTTTATCACCTAATACTAAAGGTTCCCTTATGGGTGCTTCGTAATGAGACATGTTTTTATATCTTAAAAATTAATTACGCTTCGTTTGTATTTCTTACTTTAACTTGATAGATTACATTTGGCTTCGTTTGAAGGTAATCTAATACGTTATAAGCTCTTTTATCTTCTGCTAATGCTGCAACTTTATCTTCTTTATTGTTTACATCACCAAAAACCATGGCTCCTGTAGTACAAGCAGATGAACAAGCTGTTTCAAATTCGTCAACATTTACTTTACGACCTTCTTTTTTAGCTTTAAGAATTGTTGCTTGTGTCATTTGAATACACATAGAACATTTCTCCATAACTCCTCTAGAACGAACCACAACATCAGGGTTTAAAACCATCTTACCGTACTCGTTGTTCATATTAAAGTCAAACTCGTTATTATTTGCATAATTAAACCAGTTGAATCTACGAACTCTATAAGGACAGTTATTTGCACAATATCTTGTACCAACACATCTGTTGTAAGCCATTTGATTTTGACCTTGACGACCATGAGACGTTGCTGCTACTGGACAAACAGTTTCACAAGGAGCATGATTACAGTGCTGACACATCATTGGTTGAAAAGTAACCTCTGGATTTTCTGCTTCTGTTTCTAAAGCTTCATAAGTAGCTCCTCTACTTAATCCTAATTCTTTTGCTTCTTCTCTAGTTTCAACTTCAGAAGAATAATATCTATCAATACGCAACCAGTGCATATCTCTACCAACTCTAACTTCATTTTTACCTACTACAGGAACGTTGTTTTCTGCATGACATGCTACCACACATGCACCACAACCTGTACAAGAAGTTAAATCTATAGATAAATTAAAATGATGACCAACTTCTCTGTTGTGCTCATCCCATAAATCTATTGTATTTGCTTCTACTTCTTTATGATCATAAGACACATAAGCTGGCTTGTTCCATCCATGATGATGATCTTTTGGATCTACATTCTTATAATCTTTTAATGAAGTAACTTTTAAAATATCATGTCGTCCTGCAATGGTTTTTTGCACTTGTGTACATGCAAACTTATGCGTTCCAGACACTTTTTCTATAGAAACATTGTATTGAATGTTATTACCTCCTTTATATAAAGGATAAGCATTAACACCAACTTTCATTTCATCTTTTAAACCAAATGTTTTACCAAAACCTAATGATAAACCTACAGATCCTTTTGCTTGACCTGGCTGAATCATTACTGGAACAATTACTTCTTTACCATTTACAGATACTTTTGCATAATCTCCATTGATTGCTCCGTTATCTTTAACTGGGTTTGAAAAACCTAATTCTCTAGCATCTGCAATAGACATCGTTAAATAGTTATCCCAAGAAGCTCTAGTTATTGGATCTGGAAACTCTTGCAACCAAGGATTGTTTGCTTGCTTACCATCACCTAAACCAGTTTTAGTATATAAATTCAACTCCATTTCTGAAGCCTTGGTATTCTTTCTCAAGTTAGATGCAACTTCTGAAATAGAAACTTCTGATACAAACGATGAATTTGTAGCAGTATCTACAGCTTTACTAAAATATCCATTATGTAAAGCTTTATTCCAAGATGCTCCACCTAAAACGTTTTCTGACCAAAATGCCTTTAAGAAATTATAGTAAGTAGTTGATCTACCAGACCACTTTAATAAAGTATCTTGAACCTGACGTGTATCAAATAAAGGTTGAATTGTAGGCTGCATTAAACCAAAGTTTTCTTCAGAAAACTGAGTATCTCCCCAAGATTCTAAGAAATGTGGCGCAGGCAATGCATACTCCATTGCATCTGTTGTAGAATTATTTTCTACAGACAATGAAACTTTTAAATCTACTTTACTTAACGCCTCTGTAAATTCATCTGCATTTGGTAAAGTATAAGCTGGATCTACATTAACAGCTAATAAACCACCAACATTACCAGATTTCATATCAGAAACTAAAGTTTCAACATCTTCAAAACTTCCTTTACGAATATTTAAAGAGTTATTGGCATCTAAAATTTCACTATTTAAATACTGGTTAATTGCTAAAGAAATTAATTGAGCATTAACATCGTTAATACCTGTCATTACAACACCTTTAGAACCAGACTTTCTTAATATTTTTGCTATTTTCTTAATATCTGAATCAATAGCAGTAGTATTAGACGACACAGCATTTCCTGTTAATTCTTTATAAAGATTTAACAAAGAAAAAACAACATCAGAAGGTTTAGCTACCAAACGCTTATCTGCGTTGGCACCACTTAAAGACATATTGCTTTCAACCTGAATATGGTAAGACATCTTACCTGTTTCTGGTTTTCTACCATCAATATACGCTTTCTCAAAACCACCATGAAAATCTCCTAAGAAATCTGCACCAAAAGAAACAATTGTTTCTGCGTTTTGAAGTTTATAATTAGGTAAAGCTCTTCTACCATACATTTTCTCAAACGCATCTGCTGCAGCTGATTCAGAAACAGCATCATAAACAACATGTTTAGCATTAGGGTATGCAGTTAAGAACTCACTTATAATTTTATCTGTAGAAGGACTAGCCATTGTTCCTGTTAAAAGAACTACTTGCTTACTAGCTTCTTTAAGACTATTTAATTTTTGACCAATTTCTTTATCTGCTTCAGCCCAAGAAATAACTTCTCCAGACTTAGTAGGCTCTTTCAAACGCAACTTCTCATCATACAAAGAAAGAACAGAAGCCTGAACTCTAGCACTTGTTGTTCCGTTTGCTTCTTTATTAGGCATTATTTGAATTGGTCTACCTTCACGAGTCTTTACTAAGATATTCGCAAAATCATAACCATCTGCCATAGAAGTAGCGTACCAATCTGCTACACCAGCAATAATATCATTTGGTTTAACAACATAAGGAATCGATTTAACAACCGGTCCTTCACAAGCTGCTAATGAAGCTGCCGCTGTAGTAAAGCCAACATACTTTAAAAAATCTCTACGAGAAGTAGAAGACGCCTCTAATGTTTCTTTATCTCCTAAAAAATCATCCGTAGGAATATTCTCTACGAATTCATTTTTACTCAGCGTTTCAACAACAGAACTATCTTTTAGTTCTTCAACACTTTTCCAGTATTTTTTGTTTGAAGCCATTTATACTTTTTTATTTAATGATTGAAAGATTTATAAAATTGATCAACAATTTTTTCCTCTTTTAATTTTGAATCTTTAATTCTTAATTTAGTAATGACATTTACCACATTCTAAACCACCTAACTGAGATATAGTAACCTTGTCTACACCGTATTTTTTAGCCAACTGATCATGAATTTTTTCGTAATACTCATTTCCTTTTAAATCTACATTCGTCTCTCTATGACAATCAATACACCAACCCATTGTTAATGGAGAATATTGATACATCTCATCCATTTCTTCTACAGGACCATGACATTTCTGACATTTAACACCTGCAACAGTTACGTGTTGAGAGTGATTGTAATAAGCAAAATCTGGAAGATTGTGTATTCTTATCCATTTTACTGGTTTTTCCTCTCCTGTATAAGCCAACTCATCTGGATCCCATCCCGCAGCTTTATAAACTTTTGCAATTTCTTGATCTAATTGTTCTTTACCATAAGTCTGACCGTTCCATTGAATTTCAGTCCCTTCAGCAACTTCTGAAATACCTTTATGACAATTCATACAAACATTAACAGAAGGTATCCCTGAGTGTTTACTATGTTTCGCTGAAGAGTGACAATATTGACAATCAATCTTATTTTCACCTGCGTGAATCTTGTGCGAAAATGCAATTGGTTGAATTGGCTGATAACCTTGATCTACACCAACTTTAAACATTGTACCAAAAACAACATAAGCACCAATTAACAAAACCAAAATAGTCCCTAAAACTTTTAAGAAAGTATTTTCTTTAACACCAACCCAGAGCTCTTGCAAGTCTCTTCTTAAGTTAGAATCTACACCAGATTTTTTATTACCTTTTAACTCGCTAACTTGTTTCAACAAACTAGCAATCATTAAAAACGCAACAACAATTGCCGCAGCTAAGAAATAAATCAACCAATCAGGCGCACCACTTTTCTCTAACACTTGAGTTGTAGTTTCACCAGGTCCTGGAGCAGCAGCCTTTTTTATATCACCTACAGTTGTGTAATATAAAATATTATCAATATTTTCATCCGTCAATTGAGGAAACGCATTCATTGCAGTTGCACTATACTGTGCAGCTTCCGCAGCATCTGCATTCACTTTTTGAAATTCAGCATTGTTTTTAATCCAAGATTTTAACCAAGAATTTTCTCTACGCTCTTCAACACCACCCAAAGCTGGTCCTACTAATTTCTTATCTAGCTTATGACAAGAAGCACATAAAGATTTAAATAATTTTCTACCTTCTTTCTGACGAGCCTCATCAACATCTTGCGAATAGGTTGATGCACTAAAGGCGAAAAACAAAAGTAATGTAAGACTTTTTAGAAGTACAGAGGTTAGTCTACTATGCAATGTTACACTTTTCATATTTACAAACTATAATTTTAGTATTGTGTATAAATTCGTTCAAAAAACACATTCTGAACAGTTCTACAAAAGTACTACATATTGCTAAATTTTGAAAAGCTAATAGAATGTTAAATATCAATTTATAATTATTCTAAATAAGGAAAAGACTCAATTTATTCTTTAGCAAGTCGTTATTTTTGCAGAAACATTTAAGATTATGAAAAACACACTGTTTTTAAAGATATTTTTGTTCTGTTTATTTGTAAGTATAGGTACTTTAAACGCTCAAAACTCAACTAAAAAAGACAAAGAGATAACCAATTTACTAGAAAAGAAAAGAAGTTATAATAAGTCTAATGGTTTTGGCTACAGCATACAAATTTATTACGGAAATGAACGAACTGCAAGATCTAAACATGCACGATTTAAAGTTCTCTACCCAAGAGTTTACACTAAGCTTATTTACAACAAGCCAGACTGGAAAGTACAAGTTGGTAACTACAAAACTAAACTAGAAGCAGATAGAGCTAACTTGATATTTAAAAAGGAATTTTCTGGTACAATTGTAGTACCAATGAAAAAATAAATACCTAAAAAAATTATAAAAATAAAGCCGAAATTCTTAATTGAATTTCGGCTTTTATATTATAGTTAAAATTAGTTTATTTTAACTTCTTTTTTACTGCTACTTCTTTATAAGCTTCAATAACATCTCCTTCTACAATGTCATTGTAATTCTTAACCTGAAGACCACAATCGTAACCTTTTGCTACCTCTTTAACATCATCTTTAAAACGTTTTAAAGAAGTTAACGTTCCGTCGTGTACAACAATTCCGTCTCTAATAATTCTAATTTGAGAATCTCTATAAATCTTACCAGACATTACCATACAACCAGCAATATTACCAACTTTAGAAATCTTATAAACTTCTCTAATTTCTACATTACCAGTAACCTCTTCTTTCATTTCCGGAGATAACATCCCTTCCATGGCATCTTTAAGATCATTAATAGCATCATAAATAATAGAGTATGTTCTAATATCTACTTCTTCTCTATCTGCAACCATTCTTGCATTTCCTTGCGGACGCACATTAAACCCTACAATAATTGCATCTGAAGCTGTTGCTAGTAAAACATCACTTTCTGTAATTGCACCAACACCTTTATGTAAAATATTTACTTGAATTTCTTCTGTTGATAATTTCTGGAACGAATCTGTTAAAGCTTCTACAGAACCATCAACATCTCCTTTTAAGATAATGTTTAATTCTTTAAAGTCTCCTAACGCTATTCTACGCCCGATCTCATCTAATGTTAATGTTTTCTGAGTTCTTACAGATTGCTCACGCTGTAATTGAGATCTCTTAGATGCTATTTGTTTAGCTTCTCTTTCATCTTCAAATACATTAAATTTATCACCTGCCTGTGGTGCACCATCTAAACCTAGAATTGATACTGGAGTTGAAGGACCTGCTTCATTTAACTTTCTTCCTTTATCATCAAACATGGCTTTAACTTTACCACTGTTTTTACCTGCAAGAATATAATCTCCAATTTTTAAAGTACCAGCTTGTACTAAGATAGTTGTTACGTAACCTCTACCTTTATCTAACTGCGCTTCTACAACTGTACCAACTGCGTTTTTATTAGGGTTTGCTTTTAATTCTAAAATCTCTGCTTCTAATAAAACCTTTTCTAACAACTCCTCAATACCTTGACCTGTTTTTGCTGATATGTCTTGAGATTGAATACTTCCACCCCATTCTTCTATCAACAAATTCATTGCAGATAATTGTGTCTTTACATTATCAGGATTCGCGTTTGGTTTATCAATTTTGTTAATTGCAAATATAATTGGCACTCCTGCAGCTTGTGCGTGAGAAATTGCCTCTTTTGTCTGTGGCATTACATCATCATCTGCTGCTGCAACAATAATTACTAAATCTGTTACTTGCGCTCCACGTGCACGCATTGCCGTAAAGGCTTCGTGACCTGGTGTATCTAAAAAAGCAATCTTTTCATCACCAACATTTACAGAATAAGCACCAATATGCTGTGTAATTCCTCCACTTTCTCCGTCTACAATATTTGCTTTTCTAATGTAATCTAGTAAAGAAGTTTTACCATGATCTACGTGCCCCATTACTGTAATAATTGGTGCTCGACTAATTAAATCTTCTGGTTTATCTACAACCTCTTCAATTGATTCTTCTACTTCTGCACCAATAAATTCTACTTTATGGTTAAATTCTTCTGCAACAATAACAAGAGTTTCTGCATCTAAACGCTGGTTCATTGTCACCATCATTCCTAACATCATACAAGATGAGATAATGTTGGTCACAGGTACATCCATCATTGTTGCAACTTCACTTACAGTAACAAACTCTGTTACTTTTAAAATTTTGTTGTCTAATGCTTGTGCTTCTTGTTCTGCTTCAGTTTGCTCTCTACGAGCATCTCTTTTATTTCTACGATATTTAGCTCCTTTACCTTTAGATGATTTACCTTGAAGTTTCTCAAGAGTCTCTCTAACTTGCTTTTGGATATCTGCTTCTGTTGGTTCTTCTTTCTTAACTGCAGCTGGCCTATTATTACCTCTACCTTTGTTAAAAGAACCTCTATTGTTTCCTGGCCCTCTATTACCAGGACCTCTGTTCCCTTGAGTTCTGTTACCGGCGTTTCCACCAGCTTTATTTACAATACGCTTACGCTTTTTTCTTGGATCTGAAGATGCATCCTTTTTTGCTTCTGGCTTTTTCTTTTTAGGCTTTTCAAATTGTTTTAAATCAATTTTCTTACCTGTAAAATTTGGTCCATCTAACTTTTTATACTGAGTTTTAATCGCTTCAGCATTTTCTGGAGTAACTTCTTCTGTCTTTTCCGAAGGTTTTGAAGCATCCTTTTTACCATCTAATTTCTTAGCAACCTTAGAAGCCTCTTTTTCAACTAAAGAGATAGGTTTTTCTACCTTTACCACTTTGGTTACTTTTTTATCTTCTACTGGTTTCGTTTCCGATACAGGCTCTTTTTTTACTTCTTCTTTAGGCTTTTCAACTTCCGTTGGCTTTTCAACTTTTGGAGTTTCTGCTTTTGGTGTTTCTTCTTTGACTTCTGCCTCTTGTTTTTTAACTACAGGCTTACCAATATTATCGATATCAATTTTACCAACAGTTTTAAACTCTAGTTTTTCGGCTTTAGCTTTAAGAACTTCTTCTTTTTTAGCGTCTTCTGCTCTTTTTCTCTCTTGCTTAGCTTCTAGTTCTGCACGAATAGCTTCTTTCTCTTTACGCTTCTCTTCACCAACTTCCTTAGATGCTGCTTTTTTGCTTGCATCTGTTTGGAAACCATCTAGTAGCACTTGATAGACCTCGCCAGAAATTTTAGTAGTTGGTCTAGATTCTATTTCATGACCTTTATCTGCTAAATATTCTACTGCTCTATCTAGAGAGATATTTAATTCTCTTAAAACTTTATTAAGCCTCGTTGTTTTGCCTTCAGACATATATTATTTTTTAGCCTTTAATTTTGTAAAAATATACTTTTTTACGATTACTCTTTCACTATTTCACACACTAATCTTCAAATTCTTCTTTTAGAATTCTTTGAACGTCTAAAATAGTTTCTTCTTCTAAATCAGTTCTCTTAACTAATTCTTCTACACTAGTTTCTAAAACGCTTCTTGCAGTATCTAAACCAATGTTTTTAAATTCTTTTATTACCCAAGCTTCGATTTCATCACCAAATTCTGTTAATTCTACGTCTTCTTCTTCAAGACCTTCTCTCTTAACATCAATTTCGTAACCTGTTAACTCACTCGCTAATCGAATGTTAACACCACCTCTACCAATTGCTTTAGATACTTCTTCTGGTTTTAAAAGTACATTTACACGCCCTTTCTTACCATTTTTTTCTTCTTCATACATTTCAATTTCCATTGAAGTCACTTTTGCAGGACTTAATGCTCTTGAGATGAATAATTGCTCGTTTTTAGTGTAATTGATAACATCAATGTTTTCATTTCCTAACTCACGAACTATACCATGTATTCTAGAACCTTTAACACCAACACAAGCACCAACAGGGTCGATTCTATCATCATAAGAATCTACAGCTACCTTTGCTTTTTCTCCTGGTATTCTTGCAACACCTTCAACAGTAATTAAACCATCAAATACTTCTGGTATTTCTTGTTCGAATAATTTTGTTAAAAACGCAGGAGAAGTTCTAGATAAAATTATTGCAGGTTTGTTACCTCTTAATTCTACAGTCTTAATTACTCCTCTTACAGAATCTCCTTTTCTAAAAAAGTCTGAACGAATTTGCTCACTTTTTGGCAATACAATTTCGTTTCCTTCATCATCAAGTAAAATAATTGCATTATGCCTAATATGATGTACTTCTGCACTATACAAATCTCCTTCTAAATCTTTAAATTGCTTAAAGATATTTGTACTATCGTGCTCATAAATTTTAGAAATTAAGTTTTGTCGTAATGCTAAAATTGCTCTTCTTCCTAAATCTACCAACTTAACTTCTTCTGATACATCTTCGCCAATTTCGAAATCTGGCTCGATTAATCTTGCTTCTGCTAATTCTATTTCTTCGTTATCATCTTCAGAAAAACCATCTGCTACCACAACTCTATTTCTCCAAATCTCTAAATCTCCTTTATCTGGATTGATAATAATATCAAAATTATCATCAGACCCAAACTTTCGTTTTAAAGTAGCTCTAAACACCTCTTCTAAAATAGACATAAGTGTAACTCTGTCTATGCTTTTATTATCTTTAAATTCTGAAAACGAATCAATTAATGCTATATTCTCCATTACATTTTTTACTTAAAATACAATTTTCACTTTTGCTTCTTTAATCTCCTTATACTCTAATGTTACCGTTTTTTGCACTGTAACTTTTCCTTTACCAATTGGTTTTGGTTCTCTTGCCTTCCATTGTAAGACAATATTGTCTTCTGTTGCATCTATTAGAGTCCCTTCAAACTCTTCTTCTGCTGTTTTTACCTTAAGAATTCTATTAATATTTTTAAGATATTGCCTTTTCACTTTTAAAGGATGCGCTATATCTGGTGTAGTTACTTCTAAAGAAAAATCTTCTTCTTCTCTATCTAAATTACCATCTATATTTTTACTAATTCTTATACATTCGCTTAATGGAACCCCTTTATCACCATCAACTACAACTTGTATTTTATTGTTTGCAGAAATAGATAAATCTATTAAATACAATGAGGAATTGCTTGCTAACGCCTCTTCTACTAAGTCTTTTATTTTTTCTTGCTCCATCTTAAACCTTAAAATAAAGTATAAAAAGAGGGGACTTTTGAGTCCCCTTCCTTCTTCATTTACTATAAATTTCGGTGCAAATATACGAATTGTTTATGATTTACCAAATCTACTACGATTCAATTTTTTTTTCGTAACTTGAGGTACAAGCTCTTTTCTAACTTAAAATTCTACATCATGAAAAATATTTTGGTTCCTATCGATTTTTCTAAACCGTCTGAATACGCAGCTAAAATGGCTGCAAAAATTGCAAAAAAAACCAATGCCACTATATACTTAATTCATTTAATCGAATTACCAACAGGTATTATAGATATGGGCTCTGGTAGTTCTTTTAGCATACCAGAAAGCATACTTTACTTAAGAAAAATTAGAGATAAAATTTTAGAATTTAAACAAACTTTCTTTGCTAATAAAGTAAATGTAGAATATTTTATTAAATTAAGTTCTCCTTTTGATGGCATTAAAAAATATGCAGAAAAAATAAATGCAGATTTAATCATAATGGGCTCTAAAGGTCATTCTGAATTTGAAGAAATTATGATTGGATCAAATACCGAGAAAGTTGTTAGAAGCTCTAAAATTCCTGTAATTGTAGTTAAAAAAGATGATGTAAAAATAAAGCTAAAAAACTTAGTTTTTGCTTCAAACTTCAAAGAAGAAAACAAAGAAGTATTTAGTAAATTTCTAAATTTCGCAAATGCTTTTAATAGTAAAATTCACCTTTTAAAAATTAACACGCCTTCTCAATTTGAAAGCACATTTAACGCGAAAGAGAAAGTAAAAATGTTTATAAAAGATTATAATCTACCTAAACATAAAATAAACATTTACAACGATGTTTCTGTAGAAAAAGGAATTCTTAATTATGCAAAAGAAAAAAAAGCAGATTTAATAGCCTTAAGCACACACGGCAGAAGTGGAATTTCTCACCTTTTTACAGGAAGCGTTACCAAAAACCTATCTAAGAAGGCTTTAAAACCATTATTTACAGTTAAAGTGTAAAACCAAAAAAGCTACTAACATCTTACGAATTAGTAGCTTTATAAACTAAATTGATATTTTACAATATATAATCTGTACTTATAAAATTAGATTTTTTCTGGTCTAAAATCTCTTTTAATATTGCATTGTTGTAATCTGTATCTTTTGCGGCTACAAAAGTTCTAATAGAAAACGAACGCAAAGCATCATGAACACTTAAAGTTCCTACAGCAGAATCTTTTCTACCTGTAAACGGATACACATCTGGCCCCCTTTGTGCTGCACTATTTAAATTAACCCTACAAACTAAATTTACCAAAGTATCCATTAAAGGAGCTAACACTTTAGCATTGCTTCCAAAAACACTTACTTGTTGCCCATAATTAGAAGCAGCCATATCATCTATTGGTTCTTGTACATCTTTAAAAGAGACTATAGGAATAACAGGCCCAAACTGCTCTTCTTCAAAAACCCTAGAATCTTTAGAAACCGGGTATAATACCGCAGGAAAAATATAATTTTCTGAAGTTTCGCCTCCTTTTTCATTCAATACTTTTGCTCCTTTTTCTATCGCATCATCTATCAACTCTTGAATATAAGCTGGTTTCTCTGGCTCTGGCAAAGGAGTCAATTTAACACCATCTTCCCAAGGATTACCAAATTTTAATGCATCTACACGCTCTGCAAATCTTTTGTTAAACTCTTCAACAATATCCTCATGAACATATAATATTTTTAAAGCAGTACATCTTTGCCCGTTAAATGAAGTTGAACCAGCTAAACACTCGTTTATAGCCAAATCTAGATCTGCTTCTGGTAAAACAATTCCCGGATTTTTAGCTTCTAATCCTAAAATTAAACGCAATCTATTTTTCTGCGGATGATTAGCCTGAATAGCATTTGCAGATTTACTATTACCAATTAAAGCTAAAACATCTACTAAACCAGTTTTCATTATTGGTGTAACTAACGTTCTACCTCTACCGTAAATTATATTTACTACACCAGCAGGAAAACTTGTTTGAAACGCCTCTAATAAAGGAGACAATAATAAAACACCATGTTTTGCTGGTTTAAAAACTGTAGTATTACCCATTATTAAGGCAGGTATCAACAGCGCAAAAGTTTCATTTAAAGGGTAATTGTAAGGCCCTAAACAAAGAACTACACCTAATGGTCCACGTCTAATATGCGCGTGTACTCCGCTATTTTTTTCAAATTTAGCAGAATCTCTATCCATTTGTTTATAATCTTCAATCGTATCGTATATATACTCAATTGTTCTATCAAATTCTTTTTCAGAATCGACCAAAGATTTTCCTATCTCCCACATTAAAAGCTTAACAACTTCATTTCTTTTAGTTTTCATTTGCTCTACAAATTTCTCCATAGCAGCAATTCTACTTTCTACCTTCATTGTTGGCCACAAACCTTGCCCTCTTGCATACGCATTTGATGCTGCATTTAAAGCTTCTAATGCCTCGTCTTTAGATAAATTAGGCACAGTGCCTAAAAAAGTTGGTTTGTACTCTTTGGTTGATGAAATAGTAGAAAAAACATCAGCTCTATCGCCATTCCACTTTATTAATTCTCCATTAATTAAATAAGTATCTTGACTTACAATTTCATTAATTTTATATTCTTTTGGTATTTCTTTAAACGTATAGTTCATACATGTAATTTTATAAATTATCTCTAACTAAGAGCTCTAAAAAAAAACTACTTTAATTAGAGTTCAAAATTAACTAAAATAAGTGTAAAACAGTTCTTTTTGGAGCGAAAAGCCAAAATGCAATTCACTCATAAATTGTTTCTTTAAACTAAAAACTGAAACAAATCTGGCTTATCGTTTAAATAGTCTCCAAAAAAGCTTTTATCTTTCATTCTTTGAATTAAAGGTTCTAAATCTAGAGATGATTTCAACTCTAAACCAACTACCGCCGCACCGTTTTCTCTGTTTGTTTTTTTTGTATACTCAAAATGCGTAATATCATCATTAGGGCCAAGTATTTCGGCAACAAACTCTTTTAAAGCACCTGCTCTTTGTGGAAATTTCACAATAAAATAATGCTTTAATTTAGCATATAGTAATGCTCTCTCTTTTATTTCTGCTGTTCTTGTAATATCGTTATTACTTCCACTAACCACACAAACAACATTTTTACCTTTAATTTCTTCAGCATAAAAATCTAACGCCGCAATACTTAAAGCCCCAGCAGGTTCTACAACAATGGCATCTTTATTATATAAATCTAAAATTGTCTGACATATTTTACCTTCTGGCACGGTAATAACTTTAGATAAATTTCTATTACAAATATCAAAGTTTAAATCTCCAACTTTTTTTACTGCAGCACCATCTACAAAAGCATCAATTGTATCTAAAAAAGTATTTTTATTATTTCTTATAGAAGTTAACATTGATGGCGCTCCTTCTGGCTCAACACCTATTAACTTAGTGTTTGGTGATAAAAATTTAAATACAGATGACAAACCTGCAGACAAACCTCCACCGCCAATAGGAACAAAAACATAATCTATTTTTTCTTTTGCTTGATTTAGAATTTCTAAACCAACCGTTGCCTGCCCTTCAATTACTTTTTTATCATTAAAAGGATGAATGAAGGTTTTATTTTTCGCATCACATTCTAATTTTGCTGCATTAAAGGCATCATCAAAAGTATCACCTTCAATAACAATTTCGATAAAATCTTCGCCAAACATCTTAACCTGATTTATCTTTTGATTTGGTGTTGGCGATGGCATAAAAATAGTACCTTTAATCTGCAATAATTTACAAGACAACGCAACTCCTTGCGCATGATTTCCAGCACTTGCGCATACAATTCCGTTTTGCTTTTCTACATCACTTAAAGAAGACATTTTATTATAAGCTCCTCTTATTTTATAAGAACGCACTACTTGCAAATCTTCTCTTTTAAATAATATAGTAGCTTCTAATTCTTTTGAAAGGTTATAGTTTTTACTTAACGGTGTTTCAAAAGCAACGCCTTTTAAATTACTTGCCGCTTTTTCTATATTTACTAAACTAGGATAATAAATATCTTTATGTTGCATGATTTTTATATAAAATTAAAAACCTGTCAGATATTAAATCCTGACAGGTTTTAGAAAAATTTAAAATTACGATTTTACGCAGTTTTAACAACTTTCATTGCTGTCATAGAAGCTCTTAATTGTTCTCCTACAATTTCTACAGGATGATTTCTAATAATCTTATTTATTTTAATAAGTTCTATATTATCTACACCATTTTCTGAGCTAAATGATTTACCAATTACGTTCGTTGAAATATTTTTCATAAAATCTGTTAATAATGGCTTACATGCATGATCAAACAAATAGCAACCATATTCTGCAGTATCAGAAATTACACGGTTCATTTCTGCCAATTTCATTCTTGCAATTGTATTTGCAATTAATGGTGTTTCATGTAAAGATTCATAATAAGCAGAAGCGTCTATAATTCCAGAATCTGTCATTGCTTCAAAAGCTAATTCTACACCAGACCTTACAAATGCTACTAATAAAGTTCCGTGATCAAAATACTCTTGCTCTGAAATTTCTTGATCTGTTATTACTTGTTTTTCAAAAGCTGTTTCTCCTGTTGCGGCTCTCCAAGTTAAAAGATTCTTGTCATCATTTGCCCAATCTTCCATCATAGTTTTAGAAAAATGACCTGTCATAATATCATCCATATGCTTTTGAAACAACGGACGCATTATGTCTTTTAATTCTTCTGAAAGTCTAAATGCTTCAACTTTTGCCGGATTAGACAATCTGTCCATCATATTTGTAATTCCACCATGCTTTAAAGCTTCGGTAACAGTTTCCCAACCATATTGAATTAGTTTCCCTGCATAACCTGGCTCTATTCCTTCTGCCACCATTTTATCAAAAGATAAAATTGCACCTGTTTGTAACAAACCACATAAAATAGTTTGCTCACCCATTAAATCAGATTTTACCTCTGCAACAAAAGAAGATTCTAAAACTCCTGCTTTATGGCCTCCTGTTGCCACTGCATATGCTTTAGCTTGTGCCCAACCTTTTCCTTCTGGATCGTTTTCTGGATGAACAGCTATTAAAGTAGGCACTCCAAAGCCTCTTTTATACTCTTCTCTAACTTCTGAACCTGGAGATTTTGGTGCAACCATTATTACAGTTAAATCTTCACGAACTTGCATTCCTTCTTCCACAATATTAAATCCGTGAGAATATGACAATGTTGCCCCTTTTTTCATTAAAGGCATTACCGTTTTTACAACATTTGTATGTTGTTTGTCTGGTGTTAGGTTAATTACTACATCTGCTGTTGGTAATAATTCTTCATAAGAACCAACTGTAAAATTGTTAGTTGTTGCATTAATATAAGACTGTCTTTTTTCATTTATTGCCGCCTGCCTTAATGTGTAAGAGATATCTAATCCAGAGTCTCTCATATTTAAACCTTGGTTTAAGCCTTGCGCACCACAACCTACAATAACAATTTTTTTCCCTTTCAATGCGTTTACTCCATCTTCAAATTCTGAAGAATCCATAAAACGACATTTTCCTAATTGCTCTAATTTCTCTCTTAATGTTAATGTGTTAAAATAATTTGACATTTTTATTTATTTAGTTGTTGTATGTTTCTAATAATTCAGAAATTTTCATTTCTTCTTTGGTTACGGCTATTAAACCAGATCTTGTATATTGCATAATACCAAATTTACTTAACTGATTATACAAGGTAACTATCTCTTCTTTTTTTCCAGACTTTTCTAGTATAAAGAAATCTTTATTTACCGTTACAATTCTTGCATTACTTTCTTTAATGATATTTTGTATTTGGCGCTCTTCGAAAAGTAACTCAGATTTAATTTTAAAAAGTCCAGAAATTTGATAAATAATATCATCTAAATTGTGATAGTATGCCTTAATTACCTCTACCTGTTTTTCTATTTGACCTAGTATTTTTTTAATATTGACTTCATCCATATTTACAACAATTGTAAATTTAGACACTCCTTCAATTTCTGAAGGAGAAGTATTTAAACTCTCTATATTAATGTGTCTTCTTTGAAAAATTGCTGATATTCTATTTAATAAACCAATATTATTTTCGGTGTAAATAGAAACCGTATATAATTGTTTTTCTGTACTCATCTTATTCTAATCTTATATCCGAAACACTAGCCCCTGTTGGTATCATTGGAAACACGTTGTCTTCTTTTTCTACACAAACCTCTAAAAAGTATGCTTCTTTACTTGCCATCATTTCTGCAACTGCATCTGCCAATTCTTCTCTTTTAGTAACTTTTTTTGCTTTTATGTAATATCCTTCTGCAATAGCAACAAAATTTGGATTAACCATTTCTGTAGAAGCATATCTTTTATCAAAAAACAATTGTTGCCATTGACGAACCATTCCTAAAAAATCGTTATTTAAGACAACTACCTTTACTGCTGCTTTTTGCTGAAAAATTGTTCCCAATTCTTGTATTGTCATTTGGTAACCACCATCCCCAGAAATAGAAACCACTTCTCTTTCTGGTGCAGCCATTTTTGCACCTATAGCTGCCGGCAACCCAAATCCCATTGTTCCTAAACCACCAGAAGTAATATTACTTTTAGTAACATTAAAATCCGCATATCTACAAGCAATCATTTGATGTTGGCCAACATCCGAAACAATAGCAGCTTCTCCTTTGCTCTGAATATTAATTTCTTTTAAAACTTCACCCATGGTAATACCTTCTTTAGTAGGATATAGGTCGTTTTTTATAACTTTTTCATATTCTATTTCATATAGATCTTTAAATTCTTGTAACCAATCTGTATGTTTTGCTTCATTTAACAATGGTAATAACAATTCTAAACTTGCCTTAGCATCTCCTAAAACAGCAACATCTGTTTTAACATTTTTATCTACTTCTGCTGGGTCAATTTCAAAATGAATTACTTTAGCTTGTTTTGCATATGTAGATAAACTACCTGTAACACGGTCGTCAAAACGCATTCCAATTGCAATCAAAACATCACACTCGTTGGTTAATTTATTTGGTGCATAATTACCATGCATACCAACCATACCAACATTTAAAGGGTGTGAAGTAGGTATTGCCGAAGCGCCTAATATTGTCCATGCAGCTGGAATATCTGCTTTTTCTATTACAGCCTTTAATTGAGCTTCTGCCTCACTTAAAATTACACCTTGCCCCCATACAATTAATGGTTTTTTGGCCTTATTAATAATTTCTGCTGCTGCTTTTAAAGAAGAAGCATCTGTTTTAGGAATAGGATTATAACTTCTTACTTGAGTACATTTCTCGTAGAAAAAATCAAGCTCATCTATTTGAGCATCCTTAGTAATATCTATTAAAACAGGTCCTGGTCTTCCGCTTTTTGCAATATAAAAGGCTTTTGCTATTGCTGCAGGAATGTCTGAAGCTTTTGTTACTTGACAATTCCACTTTGTAACTGGAGTCGAAATACCTACAATATCTGTCTCTTGAAAAGCATCTGAACCTAATAAATGTGAAAAAACCTGCCCTGTTATACACACCATTGGTGTAGAATCTATTTGTGCATCTGCAATACCTGTAATTAAGTTTGTGGCACCCGGACCAGAAGTTGCTATTGCCACTCCTACCTTGCCAGAAATTCTTGCATACCCTTGTGCTGAATGCGTTGCTCCTTGCTCGTGACGCGTTAATACATGATGAATTTTACCTTGATACTTGTACAATTCATCATACACTGGCATTATTGCTCCACCAGGATACCCATAAATAATTTCTGTACCTTCTTCTATTAGAGATCTAACAATTGCCTCACTACCAGAAATACGCTCTGTAGCCTTGGTGGTTTTATTAATATCTTTTATGGTTTGTGTTTCCATATTTTGTGTTTTTAGATTTGAGAAAATAGAACAATGACATTCTCATCTTTCTTTTAACCTCTTATTTCTTATAACTTTTTTTTACAGTTTACAAATCAGTTACACATCCTTTAGATGCAGATGCCACTGTTTTTGCGTATTTGTATAAAATTCCTTTTTTATGCTTTAAATCTGGTGCAACCCAATTTGCTTTTCTAGCTGCTAATTCCTCATCAGAAATTAACACATTAATAGAGTTATCTTCTGCACTAATTCTAATCTTATCTCCTGTTTCTAAAATTCCGATAGCACCACCGTTCTGTGCTTCTGGCGTAATATGACCAACTACAAAACCATGGGTTCCTCCAGAAAAACGACCATCTGTAATTAAAGCCACAGACTTACCTAAACCAGCTCCCATAATTAATGAAGTTGGTTTTAACATTTCTGGCATACCAGGACCTCCTTTTGGCCCCACATACCTAATGACGACTACATCACCTTTTTCTACTTCTCCGTTAGAAATACCTACATTTGCAGCTTGTTCACCATTATAAACCACAGCTTTACCCTCAAACAACAAACCTTCGTTACCAGAAATTTTTGCTACTGCACCTTCTTCTGCTAGGTTTCCATACAATATTTGTAAATTTCCCGACGACTTTAATGCTTTATCCTTAGGAAAAATAACGTCTTGCTCTTCAAACTCAATTGCCTCTACATCTGCTAAATTTTCTGCTAATGTTTTTCCCGTAACCGTCATACAATCTCCATGTAAATATCCATTTTGAAGTAAATATTTCATAATAGCAGGCGTACCGCCAACCCCATGAACATCTTCCATTAAATATTTACCAGAAGGTTTTAAATCTGCAATTAAAGGTGTTCTATCTGAAACTCTTTGGAAATCTTCTAAAGTAAACTCGATATCTGCGGCATGTGCAATTGCTAAAAAATGTAAAACTGCATTTGTAGAACCACCTAATGCATTAACTAAAGCGACTGCATTTTCTAACGACTTTTTAGTAATAATATCTAAAGGTTTTAAATCTAATTCTAATAAATTTTTAATTGCTCTAGCTGTTCTTTCTGCTTCTGATAATTTATTTGGATTTTCTGCCGGTATTGAAGAATTATAAGGCAATGCAAAACCCATACATTCTATAGCAGAAGCCATTGTATTAGCAGTATACATTCCGCCACAAGCACCTGCACCAGGTATTGCTCTTTTAATAATTTCTCTATATTCTTCTTCTTCTATTTCTCCAGCAACTTTTTGTCCTAAAGCTTCAAATGCAGAAACAATGTTTAATTTTCTTCCTTTATAATTTCCAGATGCAATAGAACCACCATACATCATTATTGCTGGTCTATTTAAACGTAACATAGCAATTATAGATCCTGGCATGTTTTTATCGCAACCAACAATTGCAACAACCGCATCATAACTCTGGGCATTCATAACAGTTTCTATAGAATCTGCAATAATATCTCTAGACACTAAAGAATAGTTCATACCAGAGGTACCCATAGAGATACCATCAGAAACACCAATAGTATTAAAACCTAAACCAACCATATCTGCAATATTACATTCAACTTTAACCTCGTCTTTTAAACGATTTAAATGCATATTACAAGGGTTACCATCATAACCTGTACTGGCAATACCAACTTGAGCTTTACTCATATCTTCATCGGTTAAGCCTACTGCATATAACATTGCTTGAGATGCTGGTTGAGATTCGTCTTGTGTTAATCTTTTGCTATGTTTATTTAATTCCATTTATTGTTTTCTTCAATTTATTGACTAAATTACTATGTTTCTCTATTTACATTGCATAAAATGCAATGAGACCGTTTACATTCAGGAATTCTAATTAGTATTTAAATTACTGAATATAAGTGTTTTAACCGTTTTTTATTATGACATTCAACTTTTGAAAAAATCATAAAAAAACCTTCCATTTAAAGTGGAAGGTTTATTATAAAAATATAAATACAACTTCCTGATCAAATCGCAATAATTACGATGACGCTAATAATTGAAATAATATTTAAAAATGATTTATTCATGTTTTTTCTATCAGAATTCTAGGGATTAAATAATAGTACTTTGCCCCATATGAATATTCTTAAAATTAAGATTACTATCTTCTTGATTAGAAATGTAATCTGCTATAAAATCTCCTACTTTAGATGTTGATGCAGGATATTTATTTTTACCCTTAATATCTTCTGTAGTAATTCCTAATAATAAAGATTTTTCTACCGCTCTCTCAATAGCATCTGCTTCTTCATGCAGCCCTAAATGTTCTAACATCATAGCTGCGGATAAAATTGACGCTAAAGGATTTGCTATATCTTTTTCTTTTGCTTGCGGAAAAGAACCATGAATTGGCTCAAACAAAGCGTTTCTTTTACCTAAAGATGATGAGGCTAATAAACCAATAGAGCCTCCAATAACACTAGCTTCATCAGAAATAATATCGCCAAATAAATTTTCGGTAAGAATTACATCGAATTGTTTAGGGTTTAAAATTAATTGCATTGCAGCGTTGTCTACAAACAAAAATTCTAACTTAACATCTTTATATTGTTTTGCTATTTCGGTAACTGTTTTTCTCCATAAACGTGAAGTCTCCAAAACATTTGCTTTATCTACTAAAGTAACTTTTTTTCTTCTAGTTTGTGCCGCTTTAAAAGCTAAGTGAGATATTCTAGATATTTCTTCTACATCATAAGAACAACCATCAAACGCAGATTTACCATCTTCGCTCACTTCTTTTTTTCCAAAGTAAATTCCGCCAGTTAATTCTCTAAAAATTGCAATATCTGTTCCTTTTATAATTTCTCTTTTTAGTGGAGAATTTTTAATTAGACTATCATAAGCTTTTACAGGTCTAACATTACAAAAAAGACCTAATGTTTGTCTTAGTTTTAATAATCCTTGCTCTGGTCTTACTTTTGCTGATGGATCGTTGTCATACTTTGGGTCTCCAATAGCGCCAAATAAAATTGCATCTGCATTTTTACATGTTTTTATGGTTTCATCTGGCAAAGGATTTCCTGTTGCATCAATAGCACATGCGCCCATTTGCGCTTCTTCGTACAAAAATATATGATCATACACTTCTGCAATAGCATCTAATGCTTTTTTTGCTTGATTGGTAACCTCTGGACCAATACCATCTCCGGGAATTACTGCTATTGTATATTTCATACCTTTATTATTAAATTGTTAGGCCATTGCTATTTTAGAAGTTTTATTTACTTCTTTCATTATATTATGAATGTCTTGATCTTTTACTTCTTTTTGTTTGTCTGCTGTTTCTAAAAAAGAACTATATGCTTCGTCTAATTGTACTTTTGTTAATTCGTAACCAATCTTTTTAGCTCTATAAGCTAATGCAGCTCTACCACTTCTTGCTGTTAGAACAATAGCACTTTCTGTAACACCAACATCTTCAGGATCCATAATTTCATAGGTTTCTCTATTTTTAATAACACCATCTTGATGTATACCAGAACTATGTGCAAATGCATTTGCACCAACTATTGCTTTGTTTGGTTGCACAGGCATACCCATACTTTCTCTAACCATTATAGAAGTATCGTATAATAATTTTGTATTAACCGTTGTTTCTAAATTAAGATATGGATGTTGCTTTAAAACCATTACAACTTCTTCTAAAGCTGTATTACCTGCTCTTTCGCCAATACCATTAATTGTACATTCTATTTGTCTTGCTCCGTTAATAACCCCAGCAATAGAATTTGCAGTAGCCATACCTAAGTCGTTATGGCAATGACAAGATAAAATTACATTCTCTATCCCTTTTACATTTTCTCTTAAGTACTTAATTTTTGCACCATATTCTTCAGGCAAACAATAACCTGTTGTATCTGGAATATTTAAAACTGTTGCTCCTGCTTTTATAACTGCTTCACAAACTCTTGCCAAATACTCATTATCTGTTCTACCAGCATCTTCTGCATAAAACTCTACATCATTTACAAAAGATTTAGAATAAGAAACCGCTTTAACAGCCCTTTCTATAACTTGTTCTCTTGTAGAATTAAATTTAAATTTTATATGAGAATCACTAGTACCAATACCTGTATGAATTCTAGGATATTTTGCGTTTTTTAACGCTTCTGCTGCAACCTTAATATCATTTTCTACAGCTCTTGTTAAACCACAAACGGTTGCATTTTTAACAATTTTAGCAATTTCTGAAACCGAATTAAAATCTCCAGGACTAGAAACAGGAAAACCAGCCTCTATAACATTTACACCCAATAAATCTAATCTTTCTGCAATTACTAGTTTTTGATTAGTGTCTAATTTACAACCAGGAACTTGCTCTCCATCTCTAAGGGTTGTATCGAAAATTTGTACTTGATTGTCTTGCATAATTTATATAAAGATTGTCCTTATTATAAATCAAATATATATCTTGCCTTTCCAATCTATTTATTAATTTTAGGTAATACACGATTTCTAAAACAAATCAAAAATATTTAAAAAACTGATTATCAATAAATTATGAGTAAAATCATTACATCCGCCAATCAACAAAATGATGCTTTATTTGTTCTTATTAAGTCTTTAACAAAGTCTGAAAAGAGACAATTTAACCTATATGTAGGTAGATTAGGTGGTAATATTGATGCAAAGTTTTTTTCTTTATTTAAGTTTTTAGAAAAACTAAAAGTTTATGATGAAAAAGTAATAATTGGAAGCGGAATTGTATCTAAACAACAACTTTCTAATTTAAAAGCGCATCTATATAAACAAATATTAATTAGTCTTCGTTTAAACCCTGCACACAAAAATGTAAGAATTCAAATAAGAGAACAACTAGATTTTGCAACCGTACTTTATCAAAAAGGTTTGTACAAACAGAGTTTGAAATTATTAGAAAAAGCCAAAAACATGGCTTTAGATAATGAAGAAAAAAATATTGCGTACGAAATAGTAGAATTAGAAAAGGTAATAGAAACACAGTATATTACAAGAAGTATTAGCACAAGAGCAGATCAATTATCTGTGCAAGCAAAAGAGCTAAGTCAGCAAAATGTTATCGCTAGTAAACTTTCTAATTTATCATTACAATTATATAGTCACTTATTACAAAATGGCTATGTAAAAAACGAAGAAGAACTACTGTTTGTAGAGAAGTACTTTAACAGCAAAATGCCCAAGTACAAATATCAAAACTTAGGTTTTAGAGAAAAGCTTTGGTTATATAAAGCTCATTTATGGCATAGTTTTTTGATTCAAGACTTTTTATTAAGTTATAAATATGCTAAAAAATGTGTCGATCTATTTGATAGCTCTAAACTAATTAATTTACACCCAGTATTTTACTTAAAATCTAAAAACTATCTTTTAGAAGCTTCTTTTCTAGTAAAAAAAACATCAACATTTAAAGAAGAGTTGACTGCTTTTGAAAATGAAATAGACAATAAAGAAATTCCGTTAAACACAAATACAGAATTGCTAATATTTTTGTATTTCTACTCTAATAAACTACACCTTCACTTTTTAGAGGGTACTTTCGAACAAGGTGAATATTTAGTAGACATTATAAATGATAAAATAGAAAAGTATAAAAATAGATTAGACAATCATTACGTTGTATTACTATATTACAAAATTGCGTGCTTGTATTTCGGAATGGGTAAAAACAGATTATGTATTGCCTATTTGCAAAAGATTATTAAGTCTAAAAATTTAAGTTCTGCAGAAGACTTACAATGTTTTGCTCGTATTTTAAACTTAATTGCACATTACGAATGTGGTTTAGATTACGATTTAGAAAGACAATTTGTAGATACCTATAAGTTTCTATTAAAAATGGAAAACTTACAAGAAGTACAGAAAGTATTTTTAACATCTATAAGAGATTTAAGCGATGTTTTTCCGCATGAAATAAAAAATGAATTCAAAAAAATTCATGCAAAACTTAAAGTATTCGAAAATCATCCTTACGAAAAAAGAGCTTTTTTATATCTAGATATTTTATCTTGGTTAGAGAGCAAAATCGAAAATAAATCTATCGCTACAATAATTAAAGAAAAATCAAAATTGATTTCAAAATAATTTAATATTTATATTTTTAATAGCTAAATTTTATTGATTCCACATAAATTAATCAAAAACCTAAAATAATTCTCATTATTTAAGTTGCTATTAAATATAAATAATACATTTGTTGCGTGAGTAATTCTAATTTAAATACAAAAAACTTAAAAACTATTTCTATAGTTGGTATTTCTATGGCTACTATTACACGCACATCTTCTACAACAATTACCCTTTAGGGGTTTTTCTATATTCATATCA
Organism: Polaribacter sp. OB-PA-B3; assembly: GCF_054589375.1. Taxonomy (NCBI): domain Bacteria; kingdom Pseudomonadati; phylum Bacteroidota; class Flavobacteriia; order Flavobacteriales; family Flavobacteriaceae; genus Polaribacter; species Polaribacter sp. OB-PA-B3. The sequence continues at coordinate 734,602 of NZ_BAAIIX010000001.1, read as the reverse complement.
CTTTAGGTTATACATAATTTCGATTTATCGAAGTTACATCAATAAAAAATAAATTACACAAACTATTCATTACCAATGAAAGTATTAAAATTTGGCGGATCATCTGTCGCAAGCTCAGAAAACATAGAAAAAGTTTTAGCCATAGTTGCTAAAGAATCTAAAAACGAAAAAGCAGTTATTGTTGTTTCTGCTTTTGGTAAAACCACAGATAAACTTTTAGCAGCAGCTAACGAAGCTATTATTGATATCAATATTGCTAAAAACACTTTAGAAACTATAAAAAGTTTACACTTTGAAGTTATAGAAAACCTTATCAAAAAAGATATAGATGCAGTTTCTAAAGAAGTTGCTGATTTGTTTAAAAGATTGAATTCTATATATGAAGGCATCTTTTTACTACAAGAATTATCTGATAAAACATTAGCAAAAGTTGCTAGTTTTGGCGAAAGACTATCTTCTTTTATTATTGCCAATGCAGCAAAAGAAAGTTTAAACGCAAGCCATAAAGAAAGTAGAGATTTAATAATTACAAATAACAACCATCTTAACGCGCAAGTTAATTTTAAAATTTCTAACGAAAACATCAACACCTACTTTAATAACAACAATAATCAAGTTGTTGTTTTAGGCGGGTTTATTGCATCTAATTCTGATAAAGAAACTACTACTTTAGGCAGAGGTGGTTCAGACTTTACGGCATCTATTTATGCTGCTGCACTTAACGCTACTGAATTACAAATCTGGACAGATGTTAGCGGAATGTATACTGCAAATCCTAGAATTGTAAAACAAGCATTTCCTATTTCAGAAATTTCTTATGAAGAAGCAATGGAATTGTCTCATTTTGGAGCAAAAGTATTATATCCACCAACAATTCAGCCATCATTAAGAAAAGAAATTCCTATTCGAATTAAAAACACTTTCGACCCAGAAAATAGCGGAACTCTGATTTCTAAAAACCCAAATAATATTAATGGTGTTAAAGGAATTTCTCATATCGAAAACATTAGTTTAATTACTTTAGAAGGTGGCGGAATGATTGGAATACCAGGTTTTTCGAAACGTTTATTCGAAACACTTTCTCAAGAAAAAATAAATGTAGTTTTTATAACTCAGGCCTCTTCAGAACACTCTATTTGTGTTGGTGTTTATGAAGACGATGCTTTAAAATCTAAAGAATTATTAGAAGAAACTTTTAGCATAGAAATTGCTAGAAAAAAGATAAAACCAATTATAGTAGAAAATGATTTGGCAATTATTGCTGTTGTTGGAGAAAGCATGAAAAACCATCAAGGTTTAAGCGGTCAAATGTTTAGCGCACTTGGTAGAAACAATGTAAATGTTAGAGCAATTGCACAAGGATCATCAGAAAAAAATATTTCTGCGGTAATCAATAAATATGATGCAAAAAAAGCTCTTACAACTTTACACGAGCAATTTTTTGAAGAAAAAGTTAAACAATTAAACCTTTTTGTTACAGGCGTTGGTAATGTTGGCGAACGTTTTTTAGCTCAAATTAATCAGCAAAAAAAGTTCTTAAAAGAAAACTTAAAATTAAAGATTAAAGTTATTGGTATTGCAAATTCTAGAAAAATGTTTTTTGATGAGAGTGGTATCAACTTAAAAAACTGGAAAAAAGCTTTAAATAATGGAGAACCTACAAGTCTAAATAGTTTCTATGATAAAGTTAAAGCTTGCAACCTAGTAAACAGTGTTTTTGTAGACAATACCGCAAACAAAGAAGTATCAGAAGTTTACGAAAAATACTTACGAGAAAGTATTTCTGTAGTGACTTGTAATAAAATTGCTTGTGCATCTAGCTTTAGTAATTACAAAACTTTAAAGCAAGTTTCTAGAAAATACAATGCATCGTTTTTATTTGAAACAAACGTTGGCGCTGGTTTACCTATTATTGATACTCTTAAAAACTTGATAAACTCTGGCGATAGAATTCATAAAATTCAAGCAGTTTTATCTGGTAGCTTAAACTTTGTTTTTAATAATTTTGATGAAGATGCAACTTTTCATGATGTTGTTGCAGAAGCTCAAAAAGAAGGTTATACAGAACCAGATCCAAAAATTGATTTAAGCGGTGTAGATGTTGCTAGAAAAATTTTAATTTTAGCAAGAGAAAGTGGTTATAATTTAGAATTAGAAGACATTAAAAACAATTCTTTTTTACCAAAAGAAAGTCTTGCAACCTCTAATAATGATGATTTTTATGATTCGTTAACTAAAAACGAAACGCATTTTCAAAATATATTTCAAGAAGCAAACGACAAAGAATGTAGATTAAAATATGTTGCCGAGTTCGAAAACGGTAAAGCAAATGTTGGTTTGCAACATATTTCTGCAGATCATCCTTTTTACAACTTAGAAGGTAGCGATAATATTGTACTTTTCTTTACAGAAAGATACCCAGAAAACCCATTAATTATTAAAGGTGCTGGTGCTGGTGCAGATGTTACTGCTTCTGGTATTTTTGCTGATGTTATTAGAATAGCTAATCAATAAAATAATGAATTATCTAAAAATATTTTCTCCAGCAACTGTTGCAAATGTTTCTTGCGGATTCGATTCTCTTGGCTTTGCTGTTGATGCCATTGGCGATGAAATGACATTTACAAAAACTCAAGAAAAAAAAGTTAAAATAACAGATATTACTGGCGCAAATTTAACCTATAACGTTGATAAAAATGCAGCAAGTGCGGTTGTAAAAAAAATGTTAGAAGATGCCAATGCAGATTTTGGGGTAGCATTAACAATTCACAAAGGTTTTTCTCCCGGAAGCGGATTAGGTAGCTCTGCTGCAAGTGCAGCTGGTGCTGCTTTTGGCGCAAATAAATTACTAAACAATAAGTATTCTAATTTAGAACTTACAAAATTTGCTATGTTTGGTGAAGAAGTTGCATGTGGCTCTGCAATTGCAGATAATGTTGCTGCCGCAGTTTATGGTGGTTTTGTACTGGTTAGAAGCTACGAACCTTTAGAAATTATAAAACTACCTGTACCAAATGAGTTAAGAGCTGTTGCTATTCATCCGCAAATAGAAGTAAAAACAAAAGATGCTAGAGAAGTTTTACCATCTAAAATAGCCTTAAGTGATGCCGTAACTCAATGGGCAAATGTTGGCGGGTTAATTAGCGGTTTGTACACAGATAATTATCAATTAATAAGTAATTCTTTAGTTGATATTATTGTAGAACCTCATCGCAAAAAATTAATTCCGTTTTTTGACAATGTAAAAAACAGTGCTACAAAAGCTGGTGCTTTAGGAGCAGGAATTAGTGGTTCTGGTCCAACAATTTTTGCACTTTGTAAAGGTGATGTAATTGCCAACAAAGTATATCAAAGCATCAAAGAAACTTACAAAGACACAGGTATCGATTTTGAAATGTACATTTCGAAAGTAAACCCTGATGGTATGAAAATATTAAATAGTAATTAGTTGAACGCATAAACACAACTAAAAACTCAAAAAACTTAAAAAAATGAACTATTACAGTTTACATCATAAATCACCAAAATCAACTTTTAAAAATGCGGTTGTACAAGGTTTAGCTAAAGATAGAGGAATATATTTTCCTGAAAATATCACACCACTTTCTAAAGATTTTATAGAAAACATATCCGATTATACCAATCATGAAATTGCATATGAAGTAATTAAGCAATTTGTAGGAGATGAAATTCCGACAGAAAAATTAAAAGAGATTATTGCAAATACAGTTTCATTCGATTTTCCTTTGGTAAAAGTTGATGATAATGTTGCGTCTTTAGAACTTTTTCATGGCCCTACAATGGCTTTTAAAGATGTTGGTGCCAAATTTATGGCACAATGCTTAGAGTATTTTAATAAAGACAACTCAGAAGAAGTAACAGTTTTAGTTGCTACCTCTGGCGATACTGGTGGCGCTGTAGCTAATGGCTTTTTGGGCGCAAAAGGTGTAAATGTGGTTATATTATATCCATCAGGCAAAGTAAGCGATATTCAAGAAAAGCAATTAACAACTTTGGGGCAAAATATTAAAGCTTTAGAAGTAGAAGGTGTTTTTGATGATTGCCAAGAAATGGTGAAAACTGCTTTTTTAGATGAAGAAATAACTAAAACCTTAACCTCTGCAAATTCTATAAATGTAGCAAGATGGCTACCACAAATGTTTTACTTTTTCTTTGCTTATAAAGAATTACATAAGCAACATAAAGAAATTGTTTTTTCTGTTCCTAGCGGAAACTTCGGAAATATTTGTGCCGGAATTATGGCTCAGAAAATTGGTTTACCTGTTAAACATTTTGTTGCCTCTACAAATGTTAATGATACAGTACCAAATTACTTAAAAGATGGTGTTTACAAGCCAAAACCATCAAAAGCAACTATTTCTAATGCAATGGATGTAGGAAACCCTAGTAATTTTATAAGAATTCAAGAACTATTTAACAATGATTTAGGGGCTTTAAAAAATGCTTTTTCTTCTTACAGTTTTTCTGATGATGAAACAAAAGCGACAATGAAAGAAATTTATAAAAACTCTGGTTATGTTGCAGATCCTCATGGTGCTGTGGGATATTTAGGCTTAAAAAAACATGGTTTAAAAGAAAGCGAATTTGGTGTGTTTTTAGAGACTGCACACCCTGTTAAGTTCTTAGATGTTGTAGAAGAAACCTTGCCTGTAAAAGTTGAAATTCCTTCGCAGATAAAAAAAATAATCAATAATAAAAAAGTTGCGTTAAAAATTTCTAATTATCAAGATTTAAGAGTTTTTCTTTTGAAATAATTACTTTTAAAAGCATAAAAAAAGGATTGCAGTTGTGTTGCAATCCTTTTTTTATGTTATAATAGATATTTAGTTTTTAACATTTACCATCCAATTAATTCCGAATTTATCCGTACATCTTCCGTAAAAACCCCATTCTCTTTCTCTAAATTCATGATGCACAATTCCGCTTTCAGATAAACTTTTAAAAACGTTTTCTGCAGATTCTTTATCGTTTAAATCTACACTCATATGCACTTGGTTACCAGAATTAATAGGAGTATCTGGCGAAGCATCATACGCCATAAAGTTAACTCCTTTTCCTTTTAACTCTGCATGTTGTAATTTATTTCTATAAGTAGACGGAACATCAATTTTTTTATCTTCATAAGTAATTCTATTTTCTACTTTCGCATCAAATAATTCTCCATAAAAATTTAATGCCTCTTGGCAGTTTCCGTTAAATGTTAAATAAGATTGTATTTTCATTTTTCTAAATTTTAAAGATTAATATTCTATTTAAACTCAAAAATAGATTACTAATACCTTATGCTTTAGCTTAAATGATTTTTATATTAACGCTATCTATAAATGAATAAAATAATCAATCTAAAACATCTTTAACCAACCAATCGTCTACAGATAATTTTTCTGATGAGTGTAATACAGAAATATCTCCAGTAGTTTCAAACACTACTGCTTTAACTTGTGATAGCTGTAAAACATTTGCTTCTCTTAACTTCGCTCTCAAATCACCTTCGGTAACTTGTGCTTTTTTAAGGTTATCCCACAAAATCTCACTATTTTTCATCAGATATAAGGGTTCATTGTCTACAATTTTTCTAAAAAACTGAAATCTTCTTAAATAAGCTGTTATAGCTTGTAATACATATACTGTTGTTAACCCAAAAACACCTTCAAATAAAGAAACAGACTTAGAAAGTAATGTTGATGCGATAATAGAGCCTATTGCAATTGTACAAGCAAAATCGAAACTAGACATTTTAGAAAAGCTACGTTTACCAAATAATTTTGTAAGTACTATTATAGACACATAAACGCCCAAACAAGATATAAATATGAATTGAAGTGTATTGTAATTGGTCAGAATCCATTTATTCATAACATTTCTTTTTAGTGAACAATATAACATTTTTTAAAATGCAAAAAGTCCTAACAAATTTAATCTGTTAGGACTTCTTAGTTGGCCTACAAGGACTCGAACCTTGAATGACGGTACCAAAAACCGGAGTGTTGCCAATTACACCATAGGCCAATGCTTTAATGCGGGTGCAAATTTAAAACTTTCTTTTAAACCTGCAAACATTTTTAAATATTTTTTTTCTTTAACAAAGATTTAAGACGTTTTTTGAATGTAAATAAACACTTTTAAATGTTTATAAATTTATTTATTGTTAAATTCGCCCACACATTATTAAGTTTTTCTTATGACATCAGCAAACTTTAAAAAATGGAATATCATTTTAGGATGGTTCACATTTGTAATTGCGCTAATAACCTACTCTTTAACAATAGAACCAACAGTTAGTGCTTGGGATGTTGGAGAATATATTGCTACTTCTGTAAAACTAGAAGTTGGGCATCCACCGGGTGCTCCTTTATTTCAAATGTTAGGTGCATTTTTCGCAATGTTTACTAGTGATGTGAGTGAAATCGCAAAAATGGTAAACTTTATGTCTGCTCTGGCTAGTGCATTTACTATTTTATTTATGTTCTGGACAATTACCAATTTAGGTGAAAAATTAGCATTAAAATCAAGTAAATTAACAGACGGTAGCTATATAGCAATATTAGGAAGTAGTATTGTAGGTTCTTTAGCCTATACATTTTCAGACAGTTTTTGGTTTAGCGCCGTAGAAGGCGAAGTATATGCAATGTCTTCTTTTTTAATGGCAATTTTATTTTGGTTAGGCCTAAAATGGGAAAGTGAATTACATACTGCACGTGGTAACAAATGGCTAATTTTAATTAGTTTTGTTGTAGGTTTATCTTTCGGAGTACACATTTTATCATTACTTGTAATTCCTGCAATTGTAATGTTGTATTTCTTTAAAACCTACAAAAACATCAATCTAAAATCTACAGCAATAGCAACGGTTATATCTGTTTTTGTTTTAGCTTTTGTTTTTAAGTTTTTATTTCCGTTTACACTTAAGTTTTTTAGTGCTTCAGAATTGTTTTTTATCAACACAATTGGCTTACCATATAACTCTGGTAGTATTATTGCTGCAGTAATTTTAATTGCTCTTTTCTTCTTCGGATTAAAATACACTCGAAAAAAGAAAAAAGTACACACAAATACATTAATCCTTTCTGTTTTGTTTATCATGATTGGTTTCTCTTCTTGGATGATGTTACCAATTAGAGCAAATGCAAATACTACAATTAACGAGAATAATCCATCAAGTGCTAGAGAATTACTAGCATATTACGAACGTGAGCAATACGGTGATGCAAATGTATTTTACGACACTTATTATTCTAATAGTTACAGCAGAGAACAGGATGCATCTAACCCTTTAAAGGACGACAAACCAAAATACGAAAAGAAAAATGGTAAATACGTTATAGTAAATAAGTACAAAAACGTTGTGCCTAATTATTCTGATAAGCATAAAGGCTTTATCCCAAGAATGGTAGATCCTGCATCTCAAGAAATGTATAAAAAAATTGCCGGCATTCCTTTAAACAGTAAAAGAAGACCCACTTTTGGTGAAAACCTAAAGTTTATGTTTAGCTATCAATTTGGTTACATGTATGGCCGTTATTTTATGTGGAATTTCGCAGGAAGACAAAACGACATTCAAGGTCGATTAGATTTATTTAACGGAAATTGGATTAGCGGAATCGATGAAATCGACGAAGTTAGATTAGGTTCTCAAAAACAACTTCCTTCTCAAGTATTAGAAAATAAAGGTAGAAACAAATATTATTTCTTACCCTTAATTTTAGGTTTGATTGGTTTATTTTTTCAAGTAAAATGGGACAAAGAAAATTTCTTTACGCTTTTCTTATTTTTTGCTTTTACAGGTTTTGCAATTATATTTTATACAAATCCAAAACCTTTTGAACCTAGAGAAAGAGATTATGCAGTGGTAGGAAGTTTCTACATTTTTGCAATATGGATTGGTTTTGGAGTTTTAGCTCTTTATGAATACTTAAAGAATGTTGCTAACAAAAAAACAATTGCAATTGTAGTATCTGTAGTTTCTTTATTAGCAGTACCAACGTTAATGGCTTCAGAAAACTGGGACGATCATGATAGATCTAACAGATATACAACTCGTTTAAATGCACAAGCCTATTTAGAAAGTTGCGACCCAAATGCCATTATGTTTACAATTGGAGATAATGATACATTCCCGCTTTGGTACATGCAAGAAGTAGAAGGTATTAGAACAGATTTAAAATTAGTAAACACAAGTTTATTTGCTACAGATTGGTATATAGATCAAATGAAAAGAGCAACTTATGATGCTCCTCCGATTCCTTCTCAATTAAAACACGATCAATATAAATATGGTAGTTTAGATATTGCTTACTATTTCGATGAATTAAGAGTAATTCCAAAGGATTCTGCAATAAATATTAAGGATTTTATGAGATGGATTGGAAGTAGTAATAGTCGAACTTTTTATGATTTAGAAGGTGACGACGATCCAGAAAAAATACTTCCAACTAACAATATTAGAATTCCTGTAAATAAAGAAAATGTTTTAAAAAGCGGAATTGTTGCACAAAAAGATGCAGACAAAATTGTAGATTATATAGATATTACTATTGATGATAGAGGAATTACTAAGAATAGAATTTTAATGTTAGATATCTTAGCAAATAACGACTGGAAACGCCCAATATACTTTACTGGTGGTGCAAATGCAGATGAAGAATATATTTGGTTAAAAGACTATTTACAGTTAGATGGTTTGGCTTTTAAATTGGTTCCTATTAAAACACCAGCAAAATATATAGACGAAGCTGGCAGACCAAGAGAAGTAAGTTTATTTGATATTGGTAGAATAGATGCTGATAAAATGTACGCCAACATTAATAAACTAGAGTGGAAAAACATAAATAACGGCGAAATCTATTTAGACGAGCAAACTAAAAGAAATGCAATTTCACTTAGAAACAGTTTAATGCGCTTGTCTGATGCATTTGCAAAACAAGGTGACACAATTAAAGCAGTAGAAGTATTAGACTTATCTTTAAGCAAAATGCCTATTGAAGATTTTGATCACTACAGCTTATCTTTGGGATACCCTGAAATGTATTATAATTTAGGAGAGAACAACAAAGCAAAAGCAACAGCAGAAACACTAAGCAGGTTAATTATAGAAAAACTAACTTGGTTGAGTACGTTTGATAAAAATGATAGTGATTTAATTTTTGATGAAATAGATCAATCTTTATACATGTTTAAAAACTTAATAGATCAAGTAGAAAGAGGTAGTAACGACAAAGATTACGTTTCTAAAATACAGACAGACTTTATGGATACTGTAAAACTTTTTGGGCATTTAATGCCAGACGAAGAGTAATACAAACATGAAAGCATATTTCCCCAGAACGCCAGATTTTATAATGAGATTATTCTCTAAATACATCTGGCGTTTTTCTTTAGAAAAAAAAGAGGTTTTTTTAACTTTTGATGATGGCCCAACTCCGGAAATTACAAGATTTGTTTTAACTGAATTGAAAAAACACAATGCAAAAGCAACTTTCTTTTGTATTGGAAAAAACATTGAGAATGAACCTGAAATTTTTAATGAGATAATTTCTGACGGACATACAATAGGTAATCATACTCAAAATCATTTTAACGGCTGGAAAAACGATACATCTGTATATATTGATAACGTTTTGGCTTGTGAAAAAAGCATATTAAAACACTCTAAATTAAATTCTGACTCTAAATTATTTAGACCGCCTTACGGAAAAATAAAAAAATCGCAAGCTAGTGTTTTAATAGAAAAAGGCTTTAAAATAATTATGTGGACGGTTTTATCTGGAGATTTTGATATAAAGTTATCTAAAGAGAATTGCTTACAAAATGTTTTAAAAAACGTAAACAACGGAAGTATTATTGTTTTTCATGATAGCATAAAAGCTGCTGAAAAAGTTACTTATGTATTACCAAAAGTACTAGAAAAACTATCTAAACAAGGTTTTGTTTTTAAGGCTATAAAATAATTGCAATAAGATAAAAGTTAGCAGATAGTCTAGCCCTGATTGAGCGGCATGTTTGAGCTCTTTTCTAGGAACGAAGAAAAAGCGAGTAGCGAAAGCAGGAAATAGCTTCTAAAAATACTGTTGCACTAAGCCAATTAAAGTATTTGCATCTTGATAACCTGTTTGGCGCCATTTCATTTCACCATTTTTATAGATCATAAAAGTTGGGTTTCCTTTGACACGCAAAGCATCTGCAAGAACTTCGTTTTTATTAATGTCTATTTTAATAACTTTTGCTCTATCACCTAAAGCTGCTGCTACACTTCTTAAAGTTTCTACTGTAGTTTCTGCATCTGAAAGTTCTGCATAAAAATCTATAAGAACAGGTTTTTGTACACTAATTAATTCTCCAAATTTTGTCATAATATAAGTTTTTTAAGAGGTAAAAACGTATAAATTAGTCAATTGTTAATTCACAAATATAAGAAATCTATTTGAATAAGCTGATTATCAAGCTTTTTTAAGTTCTATTACAGTAATTTCTGGCCAAATACCAACACGACCAGGAAACGCATGATAACCAAAACCTCTGTTTACATTTATAAATCTACCAGCTTCTTCATACAAACCTGCCCATTGTTTGTAAACAAATTGAGAAGGACTCCATTTTAACCAACCCGGAATTTCGATCCCCATTTGCAAACCGTGCGTATGACCACTTAATGTTAAGTGATAATTAAAGTCGTCTTTTTTAACAATTTCTTCCCAATGACTAGGATCATGAGACATTAAGATTTTAAAATCTTCTTTTTTAATATTTTTTGATGCTTTTTTTAAATCTCCTGCTTGGTTAAAACCTTTACCCCAATTCTCTACACCTAAAAGTGCTATTTTCTGTCCATCTTTTTCTAAATATCGATGTTCATCTAACAACAAATCGAAACCTATCTTTTTATGAATATCTTTTACTTTTTGGAAGTTATCTATTTTGTCTTGCGGATTTTTCCAATCCATATAATCTCCATAATCATGATTACCTAAAATAGAATATTTACCTTCTTTTGCTTCTAACTTATCAAAAACATCCATCCAATTATCCATTTCATCGGCTTTGTTATTTACAATATCTCCTGTAAACAACATAATGTCAGATTTTTGTTGATTGATTAAATCTACACCGTATTTAATTTTTTCTTTATTTGTAAAACTCCCCGAATGAATATCGGAAATTTGGGTAATTGTAAAACCATTAAAAGCATCTGGTAAATCTTTAAAAGATAGTTGGTATTTTAAAACTTTATAATTGTATTTACCTTGTATAATACCATATATAAAAGATGCAAAAGGTATTGCCGCCAAACCTAAAGCCAGTTGCGATATAAACTTTCTTCTACTTGCCAAAGGTTTTGTATCTTCTGATGAAATGGCAGAAATTAATTTTAAAAACCATCTGTAAATGTCTTCTCCAAACATAAAAAGCAACACAATAATTTTAGGAATTAAAACCGTTAGCAATAAACCCATTGCCATTTGAAATTGTGGTGTTTGCCCCTGACCTCTATCATAAGTTAGTGCAACATATAAAAAGTTTGCATACACAGCTACACTTATAAATAACCATGCAAAACGAATAATTTTATTTTTAGAAATTGTTTTAATTGCCTGAAAAGCATAAAACTCTAATAAGATAATAATGGCAAATAAAATAACAAGTCTAATTATCATTTTCATGAAGAATCTTTATTTAAAAAATATTCGGTAAAGATAAGCGTTATAATTTCGTTTGAATTTTAATAGCATGTTAAAGTTTTGTAGCTTTACTGCAACATCTGTAGTGACTAATATTTTCACTCATTTCCAATAAATTTATTATCAAAAATTAGATTATGTCAGATCAAAAAAGAGTTTTTTTAGTAGATGCATTTGCATTGATTTTTAGAGGATATTATGCTTTTATTAAAAATCCGAGAATAAATTCTAAAGGTTTAGACACCTCTGCAATAATGGGTTTTATGAACTCTCTTTTAGACGTAATTAAAAGAGAAAGACCAGATCATTTAGCAGTTTGTTTTGATAAAGGAGGTAGTGTAGACAGAGTAGAAATGTTTGAAGCCTACAAAGCCAATAGAGACGAAACACCAGAAGCCATTAAAATTGCTGTACCCTACATTCAAGAAATCTTAAAAGCTATGCACATACCTATTATGGTAAAAGAAGGTTTTGAGGCAGATGATGTAATTGGTACGCTTTCTAAACAAGCAGAAAAAGAAGGTTATAAAACTTTTATGGTAACACCAGACAAAGATTTTGCACAATTGGTTTCTGAAAATATTTTTATGTACAAACCTCGTTTTGGCGGTGGTTATGATATTTGGGGAATACCAGAAGTACAAGAAAAATTTGGCGTAGAAACGCCAGAACAAGTAATTGATTTTTTAGGAATGATGGGCGATTCTGCAGACAATATTCCGGGATTACCAGGTGTTGGAGAAAAAACTGCCAAAAAGTTTTTAACTGCTTATGGTTCTATGGAAAACCTTTTAGCAAATACACACGAGCTAAAAGGTAAAATGAAAGAAAAGCTAGAAGCTAACGGAGAATTAGGTTTACTTTCTAAAAAACTAGCCACAATTATGCTAGATGTTCCTGTAACTTTTCATGCAAAAGATTTTGAGTTAGACCAACCTGATATAGAAAAAGTAACTGAACTTTTTAACGAACTAGAATTTAGAAATTTATTAGTAAACTTTACAAGAACTTTTGCCGTTGAAAATGCAGAAAAAGTTAATTCTGCAGAAAACTCATCCGAAGAAAAAGTAAAAACTGTTGCTAAAAAAACAGCTACTGCACCAGAAGGTCAATTCGATTTATTTGCAGCACCAGGTTCTGGTAGTGTTTCTGATGCCGAAATTGCATCTGGATTTAAAACGATAAAAAACACAGATCATTTTTATCAACATATAGATTCTCCTTTATCTAGAAAATTATTAATTAGAAAGTTAATGGAACAAACTTCGGTTTGTTTTGATACCGAAACTACTGGCTTAAAAGCTTTAGAAGTAGAATTGATAGGAATTGCATTTTCTTTTGAAAAAGGAAAAGGTTATTATGTTTCTTTTCCGGAAGATCAAGAGGAAACAAGATTAATATTAGAAGAATTTAGACCATTTTTTGAATCTGAAATTGAAAAGATTGGTCATAATATTAAATATGATATTAAAGTTTTATCAAATTATAATATGCCAGTAAAAGGTAAATTGTTTGATACCATGATTGCGCATTATTTAATCAATCCAGATATGCGTCATAATATGGATATGTTGGCCGAAACCTATTTAAATTATCAACCTGTTTCTATAACAGAATTAATTGGTAAAAAAGGTAAAAATCAACTTTCTATGCGTGTTGTACCTATTGCAGACCAAACAGAATATGCTGTAGAAGACGCAGACATTACTTTTCAATTAAAACAACTATTTACAACAGAATTAGAAAGTGGTAATGTTACCAAACTTTTTAATGATATAGAATTACCATTGGTATCTGTTTTAACGGCAATGGAAATTGAAGGTATTAATGTAAATACAGATTTTCTTAAAGAACTTTCGATTGCTTTGTCTGATGATATTAATCGTTTAGAAAAAGAAATTTATGAGCAAGCTGGCGAAGAGTTTAATATTGCATCACCTAAACAATTAGGTATTATACTTTTTGAGAAATTAGAACTAGTTAAAAAGCCTAAAAAAACTAAAACAGGCCAATATAAAACTGGTGAAGATATTTTATCATTTTTAGCTAAAGACCATAAAATAATTAGAGACATACAAGAATATAGACAATACAAAAAACTGCAAAGTACTTATGTAGATGCTTTACCAAACGAAATTAATGCAAAAACAGGTAGAATTCATACAGAATACATGCAAGCGGTTGCCGCAACAGGTCGTTTAAGTTCTAACAATCCTAATTTACAAAATATACCAATTAGAACAGAACGTGGTAGAGAAGTTAGAAAAGCTTTTGTTCCTAAAGATGATAATCACGTTTTGTTAGCTGCAGATTATTCGCAAATAGAATTAAGAATTATTGCAGCATTAAGTGAAGAAGAAAACATGATAAATGCTTTTAAAAACGGTGAAGATATTCATGCTTCTACTGCTGCAAAAGTTTTTAATGTTGCTTTAGAAAATGTTACTAGAGAGCAACGTAGCAATGCCAAAACAGTAAACTTTGGTATTGTTTATGGTGTTTCTGCTTTTGGTTTAAGTAATCAAACAAATTTATCTAGAAGCGAAGCCAAAGAATTAATTGACACGTATTACGAAACGTATCCTAAATTAAAGGCATACATGACATCTCAAGTAGAATTTGCAAGAGAACATGGTTATGTAGAAACAGTTTTAAATAGACGCAGGTATTTAAAAGACATCAACTCTAGAAATGCGATGGTTAGAAGTGGCGCAGAAAGAAATGCTGTAAATGCACCAATACAAGGTTCTGCTGCAGATATTATTAAACTTGCCATGATAAATATTCACAATCGTTTCGAGAAAGAAAACTTTAAATCTAAAATGCTTTTACAAGTGCATGATGAATTGGTTTTTGATGCACACAAAGAAGAACTAGAAATAATTAGACCAATTATAAAACACGAAATGGAAAACGCTTTTAAAATGAGTGTACCATTAGATGTAGAAATAGATTTAGGTGAAAATTGGTTAGAAGCACATTAAAGATGAAATTAGACTACTTAGAAAACTACAACGGACTTCATGAAAATTTAGTTCGATTATATAATTTTGACAAAACAGAAGCCATTAAATTTAAGAATTTATTGGAGGAAATTGTTATCAATAAAAAACAGAAATTAAATTTAGCTGAAATAGATTTTATCGAGCCAATAAACTGCAATTTAATTTTTGGTTTATTTAAATCTGATGAAGGTATTTTAACAAAGAACAATGAAAATTTTTTCTGTATTTTAACCTTAGAAAGTTTTATTAAAATGATAACCTTAATAGAACCTTTTTGTAAAAAAGACACTAGAGCTCATCAATATTTATATGATGTAGACACACCTACAGATTTACTTTTTTGTCCTTCTGCTACTTAATATAGATAACTATTTTAAAAGAAAGAAAATCCGAAACCAAAAGAAACACTGTCTAAACGATTATTTTTAAATCCGTAGATACCTTTTCTATGAAAATCTATTCTAAAAATAGTGTTCCATCGTTTTTCTCCTGCAACTTGAATTCCGAAACCTAAACCATAATAATTACCATCAGTATACCTAGAAGAAGGCGTCCACATTTTACCGTATCTAACTTCTACAAAATGATTGTTATTTTCTTTTTCTGTTATATTATAACGTAAACTACCATACGTTGGAAAAGCATCTACATCATAATTAAAATGAAAATCGTACCCTCCATTTAAAGCAACAGCTACTCTTTTTCGAAACTCATAACCAAAACCAACTCTAAAAAAGAATGCAGAAGGCACAATAAGTGGTCCGTTACTATCATCATTACCAATTTCATAATCTTCATTTATACCAAGTGTAAAGTTTAAATCTGTGGTAAAAAAAGGTTGTCCTAATTTTTCTTGAGAGAGGGTAATTTGAAATGTAATAAATGTTAAAATTGTAAGTAGTGTTCTTTTCACTTGGTTGATTTTTTTGAGAATTAAGTCATCAATAACTATTCCGTTTTATACCAATCAATTAAAAGTTAATTTTCATTATTTCAAGAAATGAATTTTATATGTAATTTTGCAACCAATTATGAGCATAATATCTAAAGACATACAAAAAGCAGCACAATTATTAACTGATGAGAAGTTAGTAGCAATACCAACAGAAACAGTTTATGGATTAGCAGGTAACATTTTTAGTGAGAAAGCTATTAAAAGTATCTTTTCTACTAAAAAGAGACCTTTTTTTAACCCGTTAATTGTACATATCCCTTCTAAGGAGGCGCTAAAAGATATTGTTGTTGATATTCCAGAGAAAGCAAAATTATTAGCAGATGCTTTTTGGCCAGGTTCTATGACTTTAGTTTTAAAAAAGAATAAAAATATTCCTGATTTAATTACAGCAAGTAAAGATACTGTTGCTGTTCGTATACCAAATCATCCGTTAACATTACAACTTTTAAATAGTATAGATTTTCCTTTGGCAGCACCAAGTGCAAATCCTTTTGGTAGTATCAGTCCTACAAAACCAGAACATGTAGAAAGTTATTTTAAAAATGAAATTTCTCAGGTTATAGATGGCGGATCTTGTGCTAACGGAATAGAATCTACTATTATTGGTTTTAACAACGACGAACCAATTATTTACAGGTTAGGCGCTTTGGCTTTAGAAGAAATAGAAGCTGTTGTTGGTAAAATTACAATTTTAAATAAGAAAGAAGTTAAACCAGACGCACCCGGAATGTTGGCAAGACATTACGCGCCAAAAACTACAACATATTTAGTTGATGATGTTGCTACGGAAATACAAAAACACAATGATAAAAAAATTGGAGTTTTAGTATTTAATTCTTCTATTAACAACAATAAAGTGTCAGAAATTATTCTTTCTAAAAACAATTCCATGCAAGAAGCTGCAGCTAACTTGTACAACGCGATGCACACCTTAGACAGTAAAAATTTAGACATTATAATTGCAGAACGTTTTCCTAATAATGGTTTAGGAAAATCTATAAATGATAGATTACAACGCGCTACATTTAAATAATTTACCTTACAAATCTGTACGTTGCTTTTAATAAAAAAGTATCATTGGCAGGAACATCAAAAACTTGATTGCTTACACTATCAGTTAAAGAGTCGTTTATATTTTGAGAACCTGAAGAACCTCTAGCCCAAACTAAAAATAATTCCGAACCTGGTATATACTCCCATCTTACTACTAAGTTTGTTTGTAATTGTACAAATGAAAAATCTGGATTCGAAAACGAATACGTATTATTGTCTTGATTTTCATCAACAGTAAAAATACTTTTACCAGAAACTGTTGTGGTTTTAGATATCTGATTCTCATTATAGAAATTAACACGATCGTTTATAGATCTCGCTACAGAATTATTTACATAATTAAAGTTAGAATATCTACCTCTAGAAATATAAGGTTGTCCATAAAATTGAACAGAAAAATTAGGGTTTAAACTATAGTTTAATCTCAATGTAGATGACCAAGTATCATTTTTTATATTACCCAAAATATATCGTTTTAAACTACCAAAGTTTGCGGTAGAAACATATTGCGTTTTATCTTGAGTTTTACTTAAAGAATTATCTAAAGACATGCTAAAAGAATCAAAAGGTTGATAATTTATTCTAAAAGTATATCTGTTTCTATTAAAAACATTTTCTTCACTTTTTACTTTAAGATAACTAACTCTAAAACTAAATTTCTTACTTCTATCAGAATTTATCGAAGCATAATAAAAAATATCATCTGCAGCTCGCCAACGCGGACCACCTCTTAAGAAAGCATTTCTATGTATGCTACTACTAGAACCAAAACCACCGTTAGTAGACCAATTGTTTATCCAACTTACATTTCCTTGTAACTCATATCTAAATCGATTTAAATTACCTCCAAAATCATAACTTGTAGATTGCTCTAAACTTAAATTCATATTTCTATAAATATCCGTAGGAACTTGCCATAAATATCTAGCTTCTGTAAATTGAATCATCTCATCGGTTTGTCTTAAAAAACCAACATCATTTAGTTCTAATTCTGGAGATCGCCACACAAAACCTGCATTATAACGCCAATTACCACCACCTTGTTTACCTGCTTCTACTCTACCACCAGTACCCGTTAAAGAAGTTCTGTTTTCATCTAAAGCTACATAATCTGCATCTACTCTTTGAAATAATCTAGCAATTGATTGTTGTGTATTAGAAATTGCTTCTTTACTACCGTTAACACGACTTAAAATACCATTTCCTTCTATATAAAACTCTCTATCTTGCCAAGTATGTCTAAAATCTAAACCAGCTGTGTAAGCAGATGTATGCAACTCATTAAAATTACCATCTAAATTTCTATTTGTTGCCGTAGCAATACCACCTATATAAGAATTTCTCTCATTAAAATCTTTCTGTACTCTGGTAACAAAATAATTTGTTAAAGGCTCTACTATTTCTTCTCTAGTATTACCATCTACTTGTCTTATTTCTGCAAACTCATTGGCAGTAACACTTTCTAGAACACCAATAGACCATCCATTTTGTGTTTTACCAGAAAACTTTGCTGCTCCTAAAATTGTTGAGTTTTTTGGAACATCTGCAAACTCTCCCGCCTGCAAGTTGGCACCTCTATGTGGGTTTCTACCAATTCTTCTACTATAAAAAAGATTGTCTCTACCATTTGCAAACTGAAAATCGAAAATATTTTTATTCTCTACAAAAAAAGGTCTTTGTTCTCTAAAGAAAATTTGAAATCCGTCTAAAGCAATAGCTCCAGGATCTGCTTCTACTTGTCCGAAATCAGGATTAATAGTAAGATCTAAAGTTAAATCGTTTGTAATTCCGATTTTAGCATCTAAACCTGCATTTAATTTAAAATCACTTCCGTCTCTATATGGGTTATTTAGTTCTGCAGGATAATTATCGTATTGCAAAACAGTAAATGGCTGCACCTCTAATTGTTTTTGCGACACCAAATCTATTAAACCATGTAATTCTCCGGCCTCACTAATAAAACCAGCTTGATCATTAAGTATTCTTTGCCATAAAGACCTTTCTTGTAACCTAAAAATAGTTCTATTAACATTAAAACCCCAAATTTGTTCTTTAGCATTACCAAAACGTAATTGACTAAACGGAATTTTCATTTCCGCAGTCCATCCTTTATCATCTACTTGTGCATCTGTGTACCAAATAGGATTCCAACTAGCATCAAAATTATCTCCATTTCCTGTTACAATTTCTTCACCTTTAACTCCGGCAGCAGTAGTTGTAAATGCAAAAGCGGTTCTTTTATCGTGATAACTATCTATAATTACATTTATTCTGTCTCCTGCAAAACCATCCCTTCTACTTAATCTTTGTTGAATTAATTCTGGATTTGCATCTAAAGCCCTTAATGCAATGTATAAGTATTTAGCATCGTACATAACTTTAAACATTGTTTGGTGTGCGGGTGGTGTGCCTTCATCTGGGGTTTTTTCTACAAAATCAGAAGACCATTCTACCACATTCCAGGCATCATCAGAAATATCACCATCTATAATTGGTACTTTTTTAAGTTTTTTTGTTGTGTAAATTCTTTTAGGTACTTTATTTTGAGAGATTTCTTGTGCACTTAGGCAAAATGCAGTAAAAACAGTTATTAATGTGATTAAAAACTTCATGTAATTTTGGGTTGATTTTTCATCAAAAAAAACTCTTTTTTTGATTTTGCAAAAGTACCTTACTAATATGGTAAAGTTTTCTTAAGATTCTGTTAATTTTAAAAACTTTAAAAACAGTAAATTAACCTCAAAAAAAATAATCTAAAACTCTATTTGTCAATTAAATAAATAGCATTACATTTGCACTCCTTTTTTAAGGAAAATGAATATTATTAATAATTGACAAAAACTAATAGTGTAATTATGAACACATTAAGTTACAAAACAGTATCAGCAAACAGCGCTACCGTAAACAAGGAGTGGGTTTTAGTTGATGCGGACGGGCAAACGTTGGGTCGTCTAGCTTCTAAAGTAGCTAAGCTAATTAGAGGTAAATACAAGCCAAACTTTACTCCTCACGTAGATTGTGGAGACAACGTGGTTATTATCAACGCAGAAAAAATTAACCTTACTGGAAACAAGTGGAGAGACAAATCTTACATTCGTCACACAGGTTACCCAGGAGGACAAAGATCATTAACTGCTACAGAAATGTTTGAGAAAGATCCTACAAGATTGATCGAAAAAGCAGTTAAAGGGATGTTACCAAAAAATACTTTGGGAAGCGCTTTATACAGAAACTTGTATGTATATGCAGGTACAGAGCACAAACAAGCAGGTCAAGAACCTAAAGCTATTAACCTAAACGATCTTAAATAATGGATACAGTTCACAAAATAGGTAGAAGAAAAACAGCTGTTGCTCGTATTTATCTTACAGAAGGTAAAGGTAACATTACTGTAAACAAGAAAGACTATAAAAGTTATTTTACTACTGGAACTTTACAATATAAAGTTCAGCAACCTTTAATGTTAACAGAAAACTTAGAATCTTACGATATTAAGGTTAACGTATATGGTGGTGGTATCACAGGACAAGCAGAAGCTATCCGTTTAGCAATCACTAGAGCTTTAGTTTCTATTGATGCAGACCATAGAGCTGTCTTAAAACCAGAAGGATTATTAACGCGTGACCCAAGAATGGTTGAACGTAAGAAATTCGGTCAGAAGAAAGCACGTAAAAAATTCCAATTCTCGAAACGTTAATATATTTGCAAAATTTATTTTGCATTATATTTTATCGAGAACTGTTATTATTACAAACAATTAATATTAAACAGTTTAGTATCTAAATATATAAGACTCGTAAGACTACTTATATATTGATTTCAAAACAGAAAGTAAACACATTTATAAAATGGCAAACGTAAACATTCAAGAATTATTAGATAGTGGTGTACACTTCGGACACCTTACTAGAAAATGGAACCCAAACATGGCTCCTTATATTTATACAGAAAGAAATGGTGTTCACATCATCGATTTGTATAAAACTGCAGCTAAAATAGAAGAAACTTCAGAAGCTTTAAAAAAGATTGCTAACTCTGGACGTAAAATTTTATTTGTTGCTACTAAAAAGCAAGCTAAAGATATAGTTGCAGAAAAAGCAAAAGCAGTTAGCATGCCTTACATTACAGAAAGATGGCCTGGGGGAATGTTAACTAACTTTGTTACTATTAGAAAAGCTGTTAAAAAAATGGCTCAGATAGATAGAATGAAGACTGATGGTTCTTTTGATGCATTATCTAAAAGAGAAAAATTACAAATTAATCGTCAAAGAGAAAAATTAGAAAAGAATTTAGGTTCTATTTCTGATATGACTCGTTTACCTGGTGCATTATTTGTAGTAGACATCAAAAAAGAGCACATTGCTGTAGCTGAAGCTCAAAAATTAAACATTCCAATTTTTGCAATGGTAGATACAAACTCTGATCCAAGACAAGTAGACTACGTAATTCCTGCAAATGATGATGCTTCTAAGTCTATAGACAAAGTATTATCTTTTGTTACAGATGCAGTTGCAGAAGGTTTATCTGATAGAAAAGCAGATAAAGAAAAAGTAAAAGAAGCAAAAGCAGAAGCTCCAAAAAAAGCAGAAGCTGCTACAGAAGAAAAAAAATAATTTAATAACTAATTAGAAACCTTAAGTTTCTAAATAAAAAAAAAGTGACATGGTAAAAGTAAGTGCTGCTGACGTTAAAAAATTAAGAGAAGCAACTGGAGCTGGAATGATGGACTGTAAAAAGGCATTAGTAGAAGCAGAAGGAAACTTTGACGAAGCAATAAACATTTTACGTAAAAAAGGTCAAAAAATTGCTGCAAAAAGAGCTGATAGAGAATCTACAGAAGGTGTTGCAGTAACTAGAATTAATGACTCTAAAACAGAAGGTGTAGCAATCGTATTAGCTTGTGAAACTGATTTTGTTGGTAAAAACGAATCTTTTGTAGCTTTAGGTGGTCAATTTGCAGACATCGCTTTAAATTACGCAGACAAAGAATCTTTTTTAGCTGCCGATTTTGGAGGAATGACTGTTGCTGATAAATTAGTTGAGCAAACTGGTGTAATTGGAGAAAAGTTAGAAATAACTGCTTTCGAAAAAGTAGAAGCTGCTTACGTAGGTGCTTATACTCACATTGGTAAAATTGCTGCACTAGTTGGTTTATCTGCTGTTGTAGATAACGCCGAAACTTTATCTAAAGATCTTGCAATGCAAATTGCATCTATGGGAGCAACAACTTTATCTTATAAAGATTTAGATCCTGCTTATGTAGCTGCAGAAACTGAAGCTAGAATTGCAGTAATCGAAAAAGATAATATTGAATTAGGTAGATTAGGAAAAACTTTAAAAAATGTTCCTCAATTTATTTCTATGTCTCAATTATCTGATGAAGTTTTAGCAAAAGCTGAAGAAGATGCGAAAGCAGAATTAAAAGCAGAAGGAAAACCAGAACAAATCTGGGATAGAATTTTACCAGGTAAAATGGAAAGATTCATTTCTGACAACACTACTTTAGATACAGAACAATGTCTATTAGATCAATCTTTTATTAAAGATGAAAAGAAGACTGTTGCACAATACGTTAAAACGTTTGGTGATGTAGAAGTATCTACTTTTAAAAGAGTTACTTTAGGATAAATTTATTCTAAAAAACATATTTTTCTAACCTCGTTATCAAATATTTGATAACGAGGTTTTTTTATTTTCAAAAAAAGAAAATCAAAAAAAAAACGTAATTTTGCACAACTCTTAAAATAAACTATGCAATATAAAAGAATACTCTTAAAATTAAGTGGTGAGGCACTTATGGGAGAAAGACAATATGGTATCGATCCAAAACGACTTTCTGAATACGCCAAAGAAATTAAAGAAGTAATAGCAAAAGGTATTGAAGTAGCAATTGTTATTGGAGGTGGTAATATCTTTAGAGGTGTTGCTGGTGCAGCAAACGGTATGGATCGTGTACAAGGAGACCATATGGGTATGTTAGCAACTTGTATTAATGGTTTAGCTTTGCAAAGTGCGCTTGAAGATGAAGGTGTTTATACAAGATTGCAAACAGCTTTAGAAATTAAAGAAATTGCAGAACCATACATTAAAAGAAGAGCTATTAGACATTTAGAAAAAGGTAGAGTTGTAATTTTTGGTGCTGGAACTGGTAACCCGTATTTTACTACAGATACAGCTGCAGTTTTAAGAGCTATCGAAATAGATGCAGATGCGATATTAAAAGGAACTCGTGTAGATGGTGTTTACAATGAAGATCCAGAAAAAAACAAAGACGCTATTAAATTTGACACCATAACTTTTAAAGAAGTTATCGAAAAAGGTTTAAAAGTAATGGATATGACTGCATTTACTTTAAGTGAAGAAAATAAATTACCAATAATTGTATTTGACATGAATACCAACGGAAACTTATTAAAATTAGTTTCAGGTGAAAAAATTGGTACTATTGTTGATAATCAATAAGAAAAATCTTTAAATTTAGAAAGATGAACGAAGAAGTTGAATTTATATTAGACACAACTAAAGAAGCAATGAATAATGCAATTGCTCATTTAGAAAAAGAATTAAGAACTATTAGAGCCGGTAAAGCTACACCTGCAATGTTAGGTAATGTTATGGTAGATTACTATGGTTCTCAAACTCCGTTAGGGCAAGTTGCAAACGTAAGTACACCAGACCCTAGAACTATTGCAATACAACCTTGGGAAAAAAATATGTTACAACCTATAGAAAAAGCAATTATGGTTGCTAATTTAGGTTTTAACCCAATGAATAATGGTGATATTATAATGATTAATGTACCGCCTTTAACAGAAGAAAGAAGAATAAACTTAGCTAAACAAGCTAAAGCAGAAGCTGAAAATGCTAAAATTGGTATTAGAAATGCAAGAAAAGATGCAAATAACGATATCAAGAAAACAGATATTTCAGACGATTTAAAAAAAGCCTCTGAAGCAGATATTCAAAAGCTAACAGATTCTTATGTTAAAATAACAGAAGAAAAATTAGCAATTAAAGAAAAAGAAATTATGACAGTTTAAAAACTGTTAATTTAAAAGGTGTTTTTAATAAAAACACCTTTTTTTTGGTTTAAACCCAACTTCAAATTAGTTACCTTTGCAGAAATTTTTTTAAATGAATTTCTGGACAAAAGCAGCTGGTTTAATATTAAGAAACCGATACCTGGTTTTATTAATAATTGCATTAATTACAGCTTTTTTAGCATCTCAAATGAAGTATATGAAGTTTTCATATACCGAAGCAAATCTTTTACCAGAAGATCATGCTGCAAATCTAGAATACAATAAATTCTTAGAAATTTTTGGTGAAGAAGGCAATTTAGTAATCTTAGGTGTTAAAGATTCAACCGTATTTACACCAGAAAAATTTAATGCTTGGAATAAATTAGTAGAACAATTTGATGCCAGAGAAGAAATTGATTTTACAGTTTCTATTGCCGATGTACAAAAATTAAAAGCAGATAGAAAGAAGAGAAAATTTATTTTAGAACCTCTTTACGAAGAAAATCCGACCACCAAAGAAGAAGTAAATGCAATAAAAAAACAACTTTTTGAAAAACTTCCTTTTTACGACAATCTACTTTATAATAAAGAAACAGGTACCTTACAAACTGCAATTTATATTAAAAAGGAAATAATAAATACACCACAGAGAAGAGATTTTATTTTTGATGTTTTAATTCCTGCAATTGAAAAGTTTGAAAAAGAAAATGAATTAGATGTTAGAGTTTCTGGTATGCCATATATTAGAACTTTAAATGCACAAAATATTCAAGATGAAATTTTACTTTTTGTAGTTGGTGCCTTAGGTATTACGGCACTCATATTTTTCTTTTTCTTTAGATCTTTTAGAGCGACATTTATAACTCTTTTAGTTGTTCTTATTGGTGTAATTTGGGCTTTCGGTTTTATAGGATTGTTTAGATATGAAATTACGGTTTTATCTGCATTAATTCCTCCATTAATTATAGTTATTGGTGTACCAAATGCTGTTTTTCTTATCAACAAATATCAACAAGAAATAAAGAAGCATGGTCAGCAAGCAAAAGCATTACAAAGGGTAATCTCTAAAATTGGTAACGCTACTTTAATGACAAACATTACTACGGCTTCTGGTTTTGCAACGTTTGTATTTGTAAAAAGTAATTTACTTAGAGAGTTTGGTATTCTAGCTTCTGTAAATATAATTAGTATCTTTATTTTGGCATTATTAATAATACCTATCATTTATAGTTTTATGCCACTTCCTAAGAAAAAACACCTGAACCATTTAGAAAAAAAATGGATTGAGAATGTGGTGAATTGGATGGAAAAAATGGTAAAAAACCAAAGAATTACCATTTATTTTGCAACAGTTATTGTTATTGTTTTAGGTATAATTGGTGTTTATAAAATTAGAGTTTCTGGTAGTTTAATAGAAGACATGCCTAAGAAAATGGATTTCTATAAAGACATTCGTTTTTTTGAAAAAGAGTTTGGTGGTATTATGCCTTTAGAGATTTTAATTGATACGAAAAAAGATAAAGGAGTCATGAAACTTTCAACTTTAAAAAAGATGGAAGAACTGAATGAAACTATTGAGACTTTTCCAGAATTATCTAAACCAATTTCTGTTGTAAACCTAGTTAAGTATTCTAAACAGGCTTATTATAAAGGAAATCCGAGATATTATCAGTTACCAACAAATCAAGAGCAGAGTTATATTTTTTCTTACACAAAAAACTCTAACAGCGATGCTGGTATGCTTAAAACCTTTGTAGATTCTACAGGTAGATATGCGAGAATTACAACTTTTATGAAAGATATTGGTACCGATAAAATGGATATCATTCAAGAACGATTAAAAGCAGTTATCGCAAAAGAATTTCCAGAAGATAAGTATACAGTTTCTTTAACTGGTAAGGCTTTGGTTTTTATAAAAGGGACTAATTACCTGATTAACAATTTAGTAATCTCTTTGTCATTAGCTATTTTACTGATTGCAATATTTATGGCGTGGATGTTTAGATCACCACAAATGATCTTAATTTCTTTGATACCAAACATGCTTCCTTTATTAATTACTGCAGGTTTAATGGGCTTTTTAGACATCCCTATAAAACCATCTACAATTTTAGTATTTAGTATTGCTTTTGGTATTTCTGTTGATGATACCATTCATTTTTTAGCAAAATATAGACAAGAATTAATAGCTAATAGATGGAAAATTAAACCTTCTGTATATTCAGCATTAAAAGAAACTGGTGTAAGTATGTTTTACACTTCTATAGTTTTATTTTTTGGCTTTTTAGTATTTACACTTTCTAGTTTTGGTGGTACAATTGCTTTGGGCGGTTTGGTTTCTGTAACCTTACTTTTAGCCATGGTTTCTAACCTACTTTTACTACCATCTTTGTTACTTACTTTTGAAAAGAAAATTGCAAACAAGAAGGTATTTAAAGAACCTAAAATGAGAATTTTCCCTCCGAAGGAAGATAAAATCGAAGAATAAAAATTTTATTTATCAGATAATAAAAACCAGACATTTCTAAATGTCTGGTTTTTTGTTTTTCGTCGAAAAAAACTTTAGTTTTTAATCAATCATCAGATTAACTCAACGCTAATAATTGTACTTAATCCTTCAAAAAAAAGTATATTTGCTTTATTAGTAAAAGACAATTTTCGAATACAATATATATTAAGATGATGACGAATAATAACGTAGCAGAATTATTAGAATCTGGTAAAGTTTTACAAGAGGTAACAATAAAAGGTTGGGTAAGAACTTTTAGAAGTAATCGTTTTATTGCTTTAAATGACGGTTCAACAATTAATAATATTCAATGTGTAATAGATTTTGAAAACACATCCGAAGAAACACTAAAAAGAATTACAACTGGTGCAGCAGTATCTATAAAAGGAGTTATTGCAGAAAGCCAAGGTAAAGGGCAATCTGTAGAGATTCAGGTTTCTGAAATTGAAATACTTGGAGACTCAAATCCAGATGAATATCCTATTCAGCCTAAAAAACATAGTTTCGAATTTTTAAGAGAAAATGCACATTTACGTGTTAGAACAAATACATTTAGTGCAGTAATGCGAGTGCGATCTAAACTATCTTTTGCTGTTCATAAATATTTTCAAGACAACGGTTTTAACTACGTAAACACACCAATTGTTACAGGTTCTGATGCAGAAGGTGCTGGTGAAATGTTTAGAGTTACTTCTTTTGAAGATAACAAAGCGCCAGTTACAGAAGATGGTAAGATTGATTATTCTAAAGACTTCTTCGGTAAAGAAACAAACCTAACAGTTTCTGGTCAATTAGAAGCAGAAACATATGCAATGGCTTTAGGAAAAGTGTATACTTTTGGGCCAACTTTTAGAGCAGAAAACTCAAATACAACTAGACACTTAGCAGAATTTTGGATGATAGAACCAGAAGTTGCATTTATGGATTTAGACGGAAATATGGATCTTGCAGAAGATTTTATCAAGTCTGTTTTATCGTATGTTTTAGAGCATTGTAAAGAAGATTTAGCATTTTTAGACCAACGTTTTACTCAAGAAGAAAAAACAAAACCTCAATTGCAAAGAAGCGAAATGAGTTTGTTAGAGAAATTAAAGTTTGTTGCAGATAACAATTTTAAACGTGTATCTTATACAGAAGCAATCGATATTTTAAGAAATTCTAAACCTAATAAAAAGAAAAAATTTCAATTTCCAATTAACGAATGGGGTGCAGATTTACAATCTGAACACGAACGTTATCTAGTTGAAAAACATTTTAAATGCCCAGTGATTTTGTTTGATTATCCTGCAAATATTAAAGCTTTTTACATGCGTTTAAATGAAGACGGAAAAACAGTTAGAGCTATGGATGTACTTTTCCCTGGAATTGGTGAAATGGTTGGTGGTGCACAACGTGAAGAACGTTATGATGTATTAGTAGAAAAAATGAAGGCTATGAACATTGATGAAAAAGAACTTTGGTGGTATTTAGACTTAAGAAAGTTTGGTACAGCTGTTCACTCTGGTTTTGGATTAGGTTTCGAAAGACTAGTTCAATTTACAACCGGAATGGGAAATATTAGAGACGTTATTCCGTTCCCTAGAACACCACAAAACGCTGAATTTTAAAGAATAAACATGAAGAACTTATCTATTTTAAGCTTTATTACTTGTATACTTTTTTCTAACATCTCTTTTTCGCAAGAAGTCGTAGAAGTCGAAGAAACAGTAATAGAAACTACAGAAGCTGATAATAATTACAGTAGAAGTAGAAGAAATGTAAAAAACATTTACAAAAAAGGAGAGCATTTTTTAACAGGTAACATAGATAATGAAATCTATATTATAAAAAACAATAGCACCAAATTGTATGGTTTACAAGATTATGAAGGTAATCTTTTAGTAAGACCAATGTTTAAAAGCATTAATAAATATAGTTCTTCTAAAAACAGAATAGTTGCTAGTTTAGATTATTCTAAAAATGGAGTTATCGATAGAAAAGGAGAAATTATTATTCCTTTTGAATTTTCTAGCATAACTTCTCAGAAAGACAAACAGTTTTTTATACTAGGTAGAAGCTATAGTAACTATGAAATTGTAGACTACAATGGTAAACCTGTTTTAAACGGAAACTTTGAAAGGATAACTGTTTATGATGATAATATTAAGGTTAAAAGAAACGATGCCTACGGAATTTATAAAGATAATGGAGAGATATTGTTACCAATCGTATACGACAAAATAGATTACAGCTCTAGCAATAAACATTTTAGTGTTACAAAAAACGGAGTTCCTTCAATTCTAACAAATGATGGTAAAAATTTATTTAGAAATAATTATGAAGAAGTAAAGAAGTTTGGTAGTTACAGAAGTTACGAATATTTGGTAGTTAAAAACAACAAAAAAGGAGTTATAAACCTTGATGAACAAGCTATTATTCCAATAAAGTTTGATGAAGTAAGTACCAAAAGTAATTACCACTTATATACAGTTAAAGAAAATGATTTATGGGGTGTTTATGATTCTTATTTTGATAAATATCTTATAAAACCTGTTTACAAAGAAATTCATCAATTATCTAAAATACAATATCTTTTAACATCTTCGGATAAGAAAATCATCAGAAATATAAAGTTTAAGACAAATACAGATGTTAGTAAATACAACTTTAATGATTATTATTTAAGTAATGCTACTTATTTAAAGACAAAACAAGACAACAAATACGGTCTAATCAATATAAATACAGGTAAATTAATTGTACCAACAAAATATGATAGAGTTCGTGTTTATAACAATTTTATCTCTGGTTATAACGAGCAGAATAAAAAGTATACAGCCTACAGCAGCAATGGTAAAATAACTGTAAAAGATTTTAATAACAGTAAAAATCTTACTACAAAACTTTACAAAATCACTAAAAAAGGAAAAGCAGGGTTAATTTATGATGGAAATTTAATTGCTGATGTTAAATACGATATCGTTACCTATTATAGAAATGTAAAATTGACTATCTTAGTTAAAAATTCTAGTTATAGTTTACTAGATCATAAAACTGGTAAAACTCTAATAAAAGATTCTAAAGATAGAATTACTATAAATTCTGCTACCAATAAAATAAAACATAATAACAAAAATTATTTCTACTCTTCAGGTAAATTAAAAGAAGAATAATGCTAAAACAAAGTCTAAATTATAAATTATTACAAAAATTATCTCCTCAGCAAATTCAGTTGATGAAG
The DNA here is from genome assembly GCF_054589375.1 of Polaribacter sp. OB-PA-B3. Taxonomy (NCBI): domain Bacteria; kingdom Pseudomonadati; phylum Bacteroidota; class Flavobacteriia; order Flavobacteriales; family Flavobacteriaceae; genus Polaribacter; species Polaribacter sp. OB-PA-B3. The sequence goes on along the minus strand of NZ_BAAIIX010000001.1, from coordinate 705,142 downwards.
TTAATTCAATTGCCTACGCAAGCATTTGAAGAACGCTTAAAACAAGAAATTGAAGAGAATCCTGCGTTAGATACAGGTAAAGAGAATTCAGATAGTTTAGATGATGATTTATCTAATGAATATGATGATGCTGGTACAGAAAAAATTGAAGCAGAAGATATTAATATAGACGAATATTTAAGCGACGACGAAATACCAAACTATAAAACACAAGCAAATAATTATTCTGCAGATGATGAAGATAAGAATGTACCTTATGCTGCTGGTACAAGTTTTCATCAATCTTTAAAAAACCAATTAAATACTTTTACCCTCGATGATGAAGAACGAGCGATAGCAGAATTTTTAGTAGGAAGTATAGATGATAGTGGTTACATAAGAAGAGAAATTATAGATCTTGTAGATGATTTAGCTTTTACCGCAAACGTTTTTACTACAGAAGAAAAAGTAATAAAAGTTTTAAAGAAAGTAGTTCATAAATTAGATCCATTAGGTGTTGGTGCAAGAGACCTTAAAGAATGCCTTATTATACAACTTAAAGCAAAAGATAAAACAAAGTTTAGAAGTTTATCAATTGAAATTTTAGAAAACGCTTTTGATCATTTTGTAAAAAAACATTACAAGAAACTTCAAGAAAAATTTAATATTTCAGAAGAGGAATTAAAAGAAGTTAACAAAGAAATTTCTAAATTAAATCCTAAACCTGGTAGTTCTTACGCTGGTAATAATAAAATTGCAGAACAAATTGTACCCGATTTTTCTATAAAGTTAATAGACGGAGAATTAGACTTGACTTTAAACTCTAGAAATGCTCCAGAATTACATGTTTCTAGAGAATATAACAACATGCTAAAAGGTTACCAAGAATCTACGGTAAAATCTAAGTCACAAAAAGATGCAGTCTACTTTATAAAACAAAAACTAGATGCTGCAAAATGGTTTATAGATGCTATTAGACAAAGGCAACAAACGTTGTTAGTAACCATGAATACGATTATGCATTATCAATACGAATATTTCTTAACAGGAGATGAGCGTAAATTAAAACCAATGATTTTAAAGGATATTGCTGATAAGATTGACATGGACGTTTCAACCGTTTCTAGAGTTGCAAACAGTAAATATGTTTCTACACCTTACGGAACAAAATTAATCAAAGAATTCTTCTCAGAATCGATGAAAAACGATCAGGGGGAAGATGTTTCTACTAAAGAAATTAAGAAAATACTTGAAACTGTTATCGCCGAAGAAAATAAAAAGAAACCATTAACTGATGAAAAACTTGCAGGAATTCTCAAAGAAAAAGGATATCCAATTGCAAGAAGAACGGTAGCAAAATATAGAGAGCAATTAGATTTACCAGTAGCTCGATTGAGAAAAGAAATTTAGTGGAAAAATTTTACAAAATAATATCTGTAATTTTTCACCCAATTGTGATACCAACTATTGGCGTTTTACTATACTTTATACTTATACCTAGCAATTATCCAAGTAATTTAAAGCTTACACTACTAAGTCTAATTTTTGTAATGACTTATTTAGTGCCTCTGTTAATTTTAATATTATTTAAAAAATTAAAACTGATAGAATCTTTTAATGCACACACCATAAAAGAAAGAAAGTTACCCGTTGCAATGATGATCATTTTATTTTATTTATTGGGTAATACTATTTCAAATATTGGTTCAATGAAAGATATAAGCTTGTTGTTTTATGCTACAAGCGCAGCATTAATGTTACTATACTTTTTATTTATTTTTAAAATTAAAACGAGTATTCACTTATTGTCTTTAGGAATTTCTACAGCTTTTTTTTTGATTATAGATATAAATAGTTCCAGTAACTTTCCATTCGTAATAATCGTGAATATTTTGATAGCTGGCATCGTTGCAAATGCAAGATTATTCTTAAAAGCACATAATCCTTCAGAAGTATATATTGGCTTCTTAACGGGCTTTTTTTCTACTGTTATAACCTATAATATGTTACAGTAAGTAAAAGATTAAACCAAACTTTAAAACTTTTGTGTTTATGGTTTCTCCATTAATAGATGCATCTTTAAAAATTGGTGTCAAGCCATAAAATATGTTGATGTTAAACTCATCATAGCCCGCTGAAAAAGTTAATCCGTATTGTAAATTATTAAAACTATTTACATTCTTGTAGGATATTTCATTTGAATTAGAAGTAGTATAATCAAACTTATTAGAAAGATTATATAAGAGTTTTAATCCTGTATAAATACGCCAAAAACTGTATTTTTTTGCTGTAGAAGTTCTCCATCTAAACTCTAAAGGAAATTCTAAATTGTGAACTTTAAATTTATTATTAATAAGATCTGATGCTGTTGAGAAAAGAGTTTCATCATTAAATTCGTCAACTTTTAATTCATGGCTAAAATAATCGTATCCATAACCTATTCCTAAACCTATAGCCAAAGTTCCATCTTTATTTAATATGATATCCTTTATAAATCCAGTAGATAATGAGTACGAAAAATTACTTTTTGAAATTGTTGAAGGTTGCTCACTTAATTGACTATAATGAACAGACAAATACAATTGATCATCAGCATAATAATCGCCTATATTTAAAGAGTCCTTTTGGCTGTAGATAGAAAAGCAACAAAGAATTATAATACTATGTAAAACTATTAATTTCATAAAAAGATTAACGAATATAAAATTACATTATTTTGAAAAAATTATTTAAATATAAAACAAAAAAAGGGTAATTCTAAGAATTACCCTTTTTTGAAATTTATATATTAAATTTAGTTGTTATCACCCGGAGATGCTGAATAACTAATTTTAAGAGCATTTACATCTCTTAATTTTAATCTAATATCAATAATAGTACCAACGCTAGACTCTTTATCTGCTTTAATAGAAGTAGTCATAAATGGCACTTCTGCTTCAGATACTTTAGATCTCTCGTTAATGATAAAAGCAGGTACATCATCTGCAGTTGCTATTTTATCATTTAATTGTATTCTATTATAACCAGTACCATGTCTAGCTGCATCTTTCGATTTACCAACATAAATTGTACTTACAAGACTTTTATGCTCTAGTTTTTTAACTTCTGTAGCATTAGGTAATCTTGGGTTCTCAATTTTTAAATCAGTTTCTCTCATGGTAGTAGTTACCATAAAGAAAAATAACAACATAAAAACGATGTCTGGTAAAGCTGCAGTGTTTACTGCTGGCATTCCTTTTTTCTTTTTTCCGAATTTAGACATATTGTTGTGTTTTAAAAATTAATTTGAAGTAGGTTCAGCATCAGAAATAATTTCTGGATAACTTTTTTTGATATCCTCAACTTTTTTCTTCAATTCTGTGTTACTTCTGTCATCTTTATAAGCCTCCTCTAACTCTGGAAAAGGTATACCGTAACGTTCTTTTGAAAGTCTATTACGTAATTCTGAATAAGCCTTAATTAGTTCGTTCTGAACTTTTAAATAGGTACCATACTCTGTTCCTCTATCACTCTGAACCGAGATAATTGCTTTGTTAGGATGATCTGAAGAAGAAAGACTTTTCTCACCTTGACAATAAGTACAAGGTCCTGTTTTCACTCCTTCATCAATTTTTCCTTCACCTCCACCGTTATCAATAAAAGCCATTGCAGCTTCTTTAAGGTCTTTAATATCCATTCTGTCTCCTTCTACAAGAAGATCATTATCTCTATTAATATTAACCTCGAAAATATTTTTTTCTTTAATAACTGGCGGAACGTAATCCTCTGGCGGTTTTTCAGATAACTTTTTAGAAACACCAGAATCTACATTCATGGTAGTTGTTACTAAAAAGAAGATTAATAACAAGAAGGCAATATCTGCCATAGAACCTGCATTAATTTCTGGATTCTCTCTTCTTGCCATAATTTTATGATTTTATTAATCCTTTAACTAAATCGTACACGAAAAATAAAGAAGCAATACCTCCTAAAATTATACTGTACCATATACCAGCTCCCACCCATTTATTGGTTGCGGACCCTGCTTCTCCTCCTTCACTAATTCCTCCTGCTGCGTTTATTACTGCTTCAGAATCAGATAAGAAATAAGAAATTACTAATAAAACACATAGAACTGCAAGTCCCATTAATGTTTTCTTTAAATTCTCTGGGTTTCTAATTAAACTCCATAGAGAAAGTGCTACTGCGATTACTACTGCTGCAATAAGTAAGAAAGTCGAATAATAAATAATAGGACTTACCACACTATTTTGTAAATCAACATCAGTTTCAATTGCCTCACTATCTTCCATAAATATTTTTATGAAAAGGAAAGCACCTACTAATGCAACTACAGCTATAATAATATTTAATATTTTATTGCTTTTCATTGTACTAGTTTTTATTTTTTATATTTTACTAATAAATCTACTAATTGAATAGATGCATCTTCCATGTTGTTTACAATTCCATCAATTTTAGATACGATGTAATTATAAAAGATTTGTAATATAATAGCAACAATTAAACCAAATACTGTAGTTAATAATGCTACTTTAATACCACCTGCTACTACCGCTGGAGAAATATCATTTGCTACAGCAATATCGTTAAATGCTCCAATCATACCAATTACAGTACCCATGAAACCTAACATTGGTGCTAACGCGATAAATAAAGAAATCCAAGAAACGTTTTTCTCTAAAAGTCCCATTTGAACTCCACCATAAGAAACAACTGCTTTTTCAGCTGCATCTACTCCTTCATCTACTCTATCTAAACCTTGGTAAAAAATAGATGCAACAGGCCCTTTTGTATTTCTACAAACCTCTTTTGCAGCTTCTACACCACCAGAACTTAAAGCATCATCTACGTTTGCTACTAATTTTTTAGTATTTGTAGTTGCTAAGTTTAAATAAATAATTCTTTCAATTGCAATTGCTAAACCTAAGATTAAGGCTACTAATACAATTCCCATAAATCCTGGACCACCATCAATAAAGTTTTCCTTTAAAATTTGGTGAAAAGTTTTTGACTCTGCTGCTGCTTCCTGTGCAAAAGTTGATTGAATAGCTCCAAAAAACATGAATCCTGTTACAGATAGGACATTTACTACTTTTTTCATCTCTGTTATAATTAATTTTTAATAGTTAACGGGTTAAATATATAAATTTTCGCTTCAAATAAACAATTGTTATTTTCTTTTAATTTTTTTGAGAAAGAATTTAACAACTCATTTATTTTTTATTGAGTGGCAAGTAACAAAAAATTTGTTGTCCCTCAAAAAAAAATCAATCTATTTTATGTAAAAATAATCTTTTTTTCGAGAGATTCGTTTTTTTAACATTAAAATTACTTCGAACTAATTTCTCCTCTTAAAGATTTTTGAAAATACTTTTTAAATTCAATTTCAGTTAAATCTTCACTTAATAAGTACATTAACTTTGCAATTGCAGATTCTGTTGTAATATCTAAACCACCTATTACACCTAATTCTTTTAAACCAAAACTTGTATCGTAATGACCTAAAATTACACTGCCTCCAGAGCACTGTGTTACATTAACAATTTTTATACCACTTTGTATTGCTGAGGCAATTAAATTTAAAAACCACGGTTTATTAGGTGCATTTCCAGAGCCATAAGACTCTAAAACAACCCCTTTTAGGTTTTTAATAGTTAAAATAGCCTTTACAACATTTTCTGTTATTCCAGGAAAAAGTTTGAGTATAACAACATCTGTTACTAACTTTTTTCTAATTACTAAATTCGTATTTGTATTAGAAACTTCGGGTAATAAATGCTCATTAAAATTTAAATGCACTCCACTTTCTGCTAAAGCGGGATAATTCATAGAAGCAAAAGCCTCAAACTGTTCTGCACTAATTTTTGTTGTTCTATTTGCTCTATATAGTTTATATTCGAAATATAAACAAACTTCACTTATAACTGGTTTATTATCTTTTCTTGCTGCCGCAATTTCTATAGTTGTTATTAAATTTTCTTTTGCATCTGTTCTCAAATCACCAATAGGTAATTGCGAACCCGTAAATATTACCGGTTTTTGTAAATTCTCTATCATAAAACTAATTGCAGAAGATGTATAAGACATCGTATCTGAACCCGTTAAAACAACAAAACCATCAAATAATTTATAATTAGCTTCTATAATATCTAAAATATCAACATAATAATTGGTATTCATATTAGAAGAATCTATAGGCTCATCAAAAGAAATACTTTCTATTTCACAATTTAATTGTTGTAATTCTGGTATTTTATTAATGATCTGACTAAAGTCGAAAGCCTTTAAAGCATTTGTTTTATAATCTTTAATCATACCAATAGTACCACCGGTATAAACAATTAAAATCTTTGGTTTATTTGCCATTTTGTCATTTTTAAGTTCCAAAATATAAATTGGAATACTTTATGTTGTAAATTTATCAAACAAAAATGATATACAATTTTAAAACTTTATAAATTATGATGGGATTTTATATTTTAATTGGTGTAATCTCTTTAGTGAGTTGGCTAGTTAGTAATACTTTAAAAAGTAAATTTAAAAAATACTCTAAAGTACAACTTAGAAATGGCTTAAGTGGTGCAGAAATTGCTGAAAAAATGTTAGCAGATAATGGTATTTTTGATGTAAAAGTTATTTCTACACCTGGTATGTTAACAGATCATTATAATCCACAAAACAAAACAGTTAATTTAAGTGAAGGGGTTTACAACCAAAGAAATGCGGCTGCAGCTGCTGTTGCTGCTCATGAGTGTGGTCATGCAGTACAACATGCAACAGCCTACAGCTATTTAAAAATGAGATCTCAACTAGTACCCATTGTAAGTGTTACATCAAAATTCTCGCAATGGTTAGTAATTGGTGGTTTAGTTATGGGAGCTGCATCTGGTGCACCAGGTATTGGTTTATACATTGCTATAGCAGGTTTAATATTTATGGGATTAGCAACAATATTTAGCTTTGTAACTTTACCTGTAGAATATGATGCAAGTAATAGAGCTTTGGCTTGGTTAAAAAATAAAAACATGGTTTCTCAAGAAGAATATGCAGGTTCTGAAGACGCACTTAAATGGGCTGCAAGAACATATTTAGTTGCTGCTTTAGGCTCTTTAGCAATGCTATTATATTGGGGAATGCGAATTTTAGGAAGTAGAGATTAATTTTTTTTAAATTAATTTATGATTATTAAAAACCTTGAGAAATCAAGGTTTTTTTTGTTTCAGGAAACCTTTTTACAGATGAAAGCGTCTTGTTATTGTAACAAATAAAACTTTAGATAGTCTATCTTAAAAACCAACCCATGAAACTTACAACTTACTATTTTATTTTTTTCTTCGGAATTTTCGCAACTTTTTCTCAACATAGAATTTCCGGTAAAATTACCGATAACCAAAACCAACCTTTACCTTTTACAAATATTATATTATATAACTTAGACACTAAAGAAACACCAAAAGGAACAGTTTCTGATATGGAAGGAAACTATACTTTTAATAAATTGAAACCTGGCAATTATAAAATGGAAATCTCTTCTTTAGGTTTTGAAACAAAAAAAATAGCAGGTTTCGACCTAAAAGAAAACAAAACTTTTAACGCTTCTCTTATAGAAAAAAGCACTAGTTTAAATGAAGTTGTTATAAAAAGTAAGCGTCCGGTTATAAAACAAACTGCAGAAAAACTAATAGTCGATTTAGAAAAATCGGAAATGACAAACACCAATTTACAAGACGTTATGCGTAAAATACCTGGTGTTCTAGTTACTAATAATGGTATTTCTATTGCTGGCAATGGTGGAGTTAGAATTTTAATCAACGAAAAAACAACAGAATATATGGATGTTGAAACACTTCTACGTGATTTCCCTGCAGATAATATTGCAAAAATAGAAGTTGTAGAACAACCTGGTGCAGAATACGAAGCTTCTGGTTCTGGTGCAATAGTAAACATCATTCTTAAGAAAAATGTAAAATTAGGAACACATGGTAGCGTAAATTCTTGGATTGGTGAAGATGAAGGCCTAGAATGGGGTTCTGGTTTTTCTATTGCTAGTTACAAAAACAAACTAAATTGGCAAACAAGCGTAAATTATTCTCAACCAACATGGCGAGACAATTTATTTTTGGTAAGAACTGTAAATTCAGAAACTTACGACCAAGTTACCAAAGAACCTTACGATCCTGATAACTTCGCAATTAGCGGAAGTCTAGATTATTTTTTAAATGAACACCATTCTATTGGTATTGGCGGAAGATTTAATAGTAGAAACTCTACTAGAACCGCAAGTAGTAAAACTATAATTTCTGATGAAAATAATAGAAACACCTTATTTTCTGAAAATTATTTCGACAGACAACGAACAAATTATAACATTAACCCGTATTACGAATATAAAACAGATACAGATAAGTTAGTAATAGATTTTAATTATGTAGATTTTACAAACGACAATACAAATACACTTTATGATACTGCTGGTAGCACCATCACTTTTGATGATAGAAAATATATTCAAGATGGTACATATAATATAAAAACCTATCGATTAGATTATTCTAAAACAATTTCTGAAAACCTTAAAATTAGTGCAGGTTCTAGATTTGCCGATGTAAAAACAGATAACGATCTACAAACTTTTGAAGAAAATAATGGAAATTTCGAAAAAAATGAAGAAGCAAGTAGCAGATTTGTTATTGATGAAACCATTTTTGCTTTATACTCTAAAGTAAATGCAACTCTAGGTAAATGGTCTTTTTCTGGTGGATTAAGATATGAGGATAGTAATACAGACGGAAGATCTACTTTCTTAAAAGACGGGAACTTAACATCTGAAATACAAAAAAGACCCATAAAAAAACTTTTTCCTAGTGCCTCTGTTAGTAGAAAAATTACCGATGTTTTAGGTGCAAGTGTTTCTTACAGCTACAGAATTCAAAGACCTTCTTATGGTAGTCTAAATTCTTTCGCTACTTTTTTAGACCCTTATTCTGCAGGTGAAGGAAACCCTAATTTAACTCCAGCTTACACAAACAATTATCAATTTAATTTAACCTATGATGGGCAACCATTTTTTACAGTTGGTTATAGTAAAACAGACGATGTTATTTTTCAGTTGATAAGTCAAGACAATACAACAGCACAAATAAGACAACAAGATGTAAATGTAGAAAATAATGCTAACTGGAATTTTAGATTATTTGCTCCTTTAAACCTTACAAAAGGATTAGAAGGTTATACAGGAATAATTGTGACAAACACAGATTTTAAATCATCTACGTATGGCGTTGATTTAAATAAATGGAATTTAATTTGGTTTGTGCAGGCAAGCTATCAATTACCTTGGGATGTGAATTTTGAATTAAGTGGAAACTACGGAACCGGTGCATTAGAAGGGCAAATAGAAGTAGACTGGTTAGCTGAATTAGATTTCTCTTTTGGAAAAAAGTTTTTAGACGACAAACTAAAAGTAAATCTTGGCTTTAATAAAATGCTAAATCGAGGTTTTGTAGGTAACATCGATTACGGTAATGGTATTGCAGATGTAGAAAGTAATGGTTCTAGACAAAATGTACAGTTAAGATTAGTCTATAGTTTTGGTTCTAAATTCGGTAAGAAAAAAGCTAAAAGAAATACTAATAATGATGAAGAAAATAGAATAAATATTGATAATTAAAACTCTTTTTTATATTTCAGCAAAATCACGTATAAACTAATAATAAAAAACCTTCTTAAAATTAAGAAGGTTTTTTATTATGTGTATTATTTTTTCTTTTTAGGTAAAATACCAAATGTAAAGGCAATTCCTAGCGCAGTTAAAATTCCTGCTAAAAAATCTAAAGAATCATTTTCTAATTTAAAAACAAACATTATTGCAAAAGCTATTACTAAAGCTATAACACCAATAATTTTAAATTTGTTCATTAGAAAAAATATTAATCATTTAATTTTAAAACTGCCATAAATGCTTCTTGCGGAATTTCTACATTACCTACTTGACGCATTCTCTTTTTTCCTTTTTTCTGCTTTTCTAAAAGTTTTCGTTTTCTAGAAATATCACCACCATAACATTTTGCAGTAACATCTTTACGTAATGCTTTTGTGGTTTCACGCGCAATAATTTTTGCTCCAATTGCTGCCTGAATTGGAATATCAAACTGCTGTCTAGGAATTAAAGTTTTTAATTTCTCAACAATCTTTTTACCAATTGTATATGCGTTATCTGCGTGTAAAAGTGCAGAAAGCGCATCTACAGGTTGTGCGTTTAACAAAATATCTACTCTTACAAGTTTAGATTCTTTCATACCAATAGGATGATAATCAAAAGAAGCATAACCTTTAGAAACAGTTTTTAATCGATCATAAAAATCGAAAACAATTTCTGCCAATGGCATTTCGAAAATTAACTCTACACGTTGTGTTGTTAAATATGTTTGATTTGTAATTTGTCCTCTTTTTTCAATACACAAACTCATTACTTGGCCAACAAAATCAGATTTTGTAATAATAGAAGCTTTTATAAATGGCTCTTCTACTCTATCTAATCTAGACGGATCTGGCAAGTCTGTTGGGTTATTTAAAATAATAACTTCGTCAGGATTTTTCTTTGTGTATGCGTGGTAAGAAACGTTTGGCACCGTTGTTATAACAGTCATGTTAAACTCACGCTCTAAACGTTCTTGAATAATTTCCATGTGCAACATTCCTAAGAATCCACATCGAAAACCAAAACCTAAAGCTGCAGAACTTTCTGGCTGAAACACCAAAGAGGCATCGTTTAATTGCAGTTTTTCCATAGAGTAACGCAATTCTTCGTAATCTTCTGTATCAACAGGATAAATACCAGCAAAAACCATCGGTTTTACATCTTCAAAACCATCAATAGTTTCTGTTGTAGGTTTGTGCGCATCTGTAATTGTATCTCCTACTTTTACTTCTTTTGCAGTTTTAATTCCTGTAATTAAATAACCTACATCACCTGTTTTTACAGATTTTTTAACTACTTGCTCTAATTTTAAAGTACCAACTTCATCTGCAAAATAGTTTTTACCTGTTGCCATGAATTTTATTTCTTGGCCTTTTTTAATTTCTCCGTTTAAAACACGAAAATACGTTTCTATACCTCTATAAGAATTGTAAACAGAATCGAAAATAAGTGCTTGTAACGGCGCTTCTGGATCTCCTTGTGGTGCAGGAATTCTATCGATAATTGCTTCTAAAATGTTATCTACACCAAAACCAGTTTTACCACTTGCGTGTATTACTTCTTCTGGATCACAACCTAATAAATCTACAATATCGTCTGTTACTTCTTCTGGATTTGCAGAAGGTAAATCTACCTTGTTTAAAACCGGAATAATTTCTAAATCGTTCTCTAAAGCTAAATATAAGTTAGAAATTGTTTGCGCTTGAATACTTTGTGCAGCATCTACAATTAACAAAGCACCTTCACAAGCAGCAATAGATCTAGAAACTTCATAAGAAAAATCTACGTGACCTGGTGTATCAATTAGATTTAACACAAACTGCTCTCCTTTATGAATATAATCCATTTGAATTGCGTGAGATTTAATGGTAATACCACGTTCTCTCTCTAAATCCATATTATCTAATAACTGATTTTGCTTTTCACGCTCAGTTACAGAGCCAGTATAATCTAATAACCTATCTGCTAATGTACTTTTACCATGATCAATGTGCGCGATAATGCAAAAGTTTCTAATATTCTTCATACTTCGTTTTCTAACTGCTTTCAACCTACAAATATATGCTATTTAAAAAGCTTGTCAAATAAAAAAAGTACAATGAAATTGATTGTACTTTTTTTATTTTTTTCATTGAAATTATATATCTGTTTCTAATTCAGCAATTGCTACTTTAAATTCGTCCCAACTTATAGTCTCATCGCTAGATTTATCATAGCCTTTTAACAACTCATTAGCTACAATTCCTCTTAAAAAACCACTTACTTCGGCTGCTTTTAGTAACTTTTTTATTTCAGATTTTCTTAATTCTTTGTCACCATCTGCATCAAAAAAAGCAAATGCTTCTTCTGGTGAATCAAATTGATTTGTAATTAAAATTCTAATTTTTCTTAAAATATTCTCTTTTGTTCCCAATAGCTTTAGATTTTAGGTTTATAAACCAATAAGATACTAATAAAAAAAGATTTTTACAATTAAAATTGAAGTGTCACATTGCAAAACACACCTGTTATATAATATCAATATAATTTCTCTAATTTTGTATAACCAAACTTAACACCATGAAAAACATTCTCTTACTTTTAAATTTATGCTTAATAATTTGCTGTAAACCCCATAAAACGGTTCAAAATAATTTAAAAAAAGATGTTTCTTATTTAGCTTCGGATGAATTGGAAGGAAGACAAACAGGAACTAAAGGAGAAAAAGCTGCTGCTACATATATAAAAAATCGTTTTAAAGAGTTAGAATTATTACCAAAAGGTACCAACGGATTTATACAACCTTTTACCTTTAAACCAAAAACGAATCCGCATGAAGAAGTAAAATTTGATGTAAACGGAGACGGAACAATCACCGGAAACAATGTTATTGCTTATTTAGATAACAACGTAGAAAATACAATTATTATTGGCGCTCATTACGATCATTTAGGTTATGGTGGCGATGGCTCTTTGCATAGAGATTCTATGAAAGCAATACATAATGGCGCAGACGACAACGCTTCTGGCATCGCCATTTTATTACATTTAGCCGATAGATTAAAACAGAAAAACTTAAATAATAATAATTACTTGTTTATGGCTTTTTCTGGAGAAGAAATGGGGCTTTTAGGTTCTAACTATTTTGTAAAAAACCCAACAATAGATACAAAAAAAGTTTCTTACATGATTAATATGGACATGGTTGGGCGTTTAAAACAAGATTCGGCATTGGCTGTTTATGGTACCGGAACTTCGCCTATTTTTAAACACACTTTAAAATCAAACAACAAAAATTTTAAATTAATCGAGCAAGAATCTGGTGTTGGTCCAAGCGATCATACAAGTTTTTATTTAGCAGATATACCCGTTTTACATTTTTTTACTGGACAACATGAAGATTATCACAAACCTGGAGATGATGCAGAAAAACTGAATTATAAAGGAATGGAAACCATCAGTAATTATATTTTTAATATTATTTCTGACTTAAATGATGAAGGAAAACTTGTCTTTACAAAAACGAAAAACGAAGGTAAAAATACTCCTAGATTTAAAGTTGGCATGGGCGTTATACCAGATTATATGTATGATGGAAGAGGAATGCGTATCGATGGAATATCCGAAGAAAAACCTGCACAAAAAGCTGGTTTACAAAAAGGCGATATTGTTTTAAAATTAGGAGATAGTCTTGTTGTTGACATGATGAGTTATATGCGTGCTTTGTCGGTATTTAAAAAAGGTGATAAAAGCATTGTGGTTGTTAAACGTAATCAAGAAAAAATCGAAAAAGAAATTCAATTTTAATGTTTAAAACAAGACAAGATTATTTTACAAAAATACATTTAATAATATCTGTATTAATTGTTGTACCTGTTTCTTTTACCTACGGATTTAATCCTGGTTTGCAATTCGACATTCAACTACAAACAATAGACGAACACAATTTTTTTAAAGCAGTTATGGGTTTGTATTTAGGTTTTTCTTTACTATGGGTTTTAGGTGTTTTTAAAAATGAATATTTAAAAACTGCATTGATTACTAACGCTATATTTATGCTTGGTTTAGGGTTTGGTAGGTTGCTTAGTTTTATTTTTGATGGCGTACCAACTTTTGGTTATCAATTTGGTACAATTGCAGAACTTTTATTAGGTTTTTACGGAATTTGGGTTCTGACAAATAAAAACACTAATTTTGCAAAAAAATAATTTACTTTGGTTAAAATAGGCAACATAGAATTACCAGAATTTCCACTTTTATTAGCACCAATGGAAGATGTTTCAGATCCTCCGTTTAGAGCACTTTGTAAAGAAAACGGAGCAGATGTTGTATATACAGAATTTATTTCTTCGGAAGGTTTAATTCGTGATGCAGCAAAAAGCGTTATGAAATTAGATATTTACGAGAAAGAACGTCCTGTTGGTATTCAGATATTTGGTGCAAATCTAGATTCTATGCTAAAAACGGTAGAGATTGTAGAAAAATCGAATCCAGATATTATAGACATAAATTTTGGTTGTCCTGTTAAAAAAGTAGTTTCTAAAGGTGCAGGTGCAGGTATTTTAAAAGATATCGACTTAATGGTTTCTTTAACAGAAGCTATGGTAAAACACACAAATTTACCTGTTACTGTAAAAACTCGTTTGGGTTGGGATCATGATTCTATAAGAATTGTAGAAGTTGCAGAGCGTTTGCAAGATGTTGGTTGTGCAGCAATTGCAATTCATGGTAGAACTCGTGCGCAAATGTATAAAGGTGAAGCCGATTGGAAACCAATTGCCGAAGTAAAAAACAACCAAAGAATGCACATTCCTGTTTTTGGAAATGGAGATGTAACATCGCCAGAAAAAGCGATGGAAATGAGGGATTCTTATGGTTTGGATGGATGTATGATTGGTAGAGCTGCTATCGGATATCCGTGGTTTTTTAACGAAGTAAAACATTATTTTAAAACCGGAAAGTATCTAGAAAAACCAACAATTGCACAACGTGTAGAGATGGCAAGAAGACATTTACAAATGTCTATTGACTGGAAAGGGCCTGTTCTTGGTGTTTTTGAAACTAGAAGGCATTACACAAACTACTTTAAAGGAATTCCGCATTTTAAAGAATATAGAATGAAAATGGTAACTTCGGATGATGCAAAAGATGTATTTGCAGCGTTTGATGAGGTTGAGGCTAAATTTGGGAATGCTATTATACCTGAAATTAAATAGAATTTACTACTTTTCTATAAACTCTTTTGAAATTCTACTACTTGCAATTTTAGCTGCTATATAACCTAAAACTGTAATGGTACAAAAAACGATTAGTAAATTTAGAAACCTAAATTCAACAGGATACGCTAAATTTGGTACAATCATAAATAGTTCGAATTTCTTTTGAATAAATACTAAAATTATTCCTAAAAATAAGCCAATACACATTCCGAAGAAAGTTAGTAAAAACCCTTGAAGAATAAATATTTTCTTTATTTCTTTAATGGTTGCACCTAAGCTAAAAAGTGTTTTCAGGTTTTGCTTTTTATCAATAATCATCATAATTATTGCTCCGATTACATTAAATAAAGCGATAATTACTATTAGCGTAAATATTAAATAAGAAACAAAATTCTCTGTATTAATCACTTTATAAAATACTTCGTTTAGCTGTGCTTTAGTTTGCACCTTAAATGCATCACCCAGAGTATTACTTAAACTTTCAGCAACATTATCTGCTATGTTTGTATCTTTTAATTTAATTTCTATTGCAGATATTTGATTTTCTTTAAACCTTAGTAAATCTCTCGCTTGGTCTATAGAAGTAAAAACAAATTTATTTTCAAAGTCTTCTGTACCCATGTAAACACCTACAATTTGTGTTTCAATTTTATAAAACGGATTTCTAGGGTTTACAAATCCTTTACCTGGTTTTGGCACCATTATTTTTAAAGGAGAGCCGTAATTTAAAATACCCAAAGAAAGTTTATTTGAAATTCCTCTACCAATAACGGCAGTATTTTCAAACTCTTTGTACAACCAACTTCCTACACTTAAAGAAGAATCAATGTCAGAAATATTAGTGTAGTTTTCTTCAACACCTTTTATGTAAGCAATTTCGGTTTTTTCGTTATACTCTAAAAAAACTCTTTCCTCGATTACTTTGGTATATTCAGAAATTTCTGAATTAGCGTTTAGCTTTTTTTGAAGCGTATCATTTATAAAAAATGACTTTCCTTTAACTGAGGTTATTTTTATATCAGGATCTGACACATCTAGTAAACTATAACTAAAAGTTTTAAGACCAGAAAAACCAGATAAAATTACAAACAAAGCCAAAGCGCCTACTATTACACCAAAAGAAGCAATAATGGTAATTATATTAATTGCATTATTGCTTGTTTTAGAGAATAAGTATCTTTTAGCTATGTAATAAGGAAAGCTCAAATAGTGTAGCTTGTATTATTTTTTTTGACGTCTTGGTAAAACGTCGGGATTTTGAATAGGATTTTCATCTTCTCCTTTTAAAGACTTATCAATTTCTTCGATATAATCTAAAGTATCATCACCAAAAAATAATAATTCAGGCATTCTTCTTAATTGATTTCTTGTTCTTTTTGCCATTTCATGGCGAATTAGTGGCGTATTCGACTGAATACCTTTAACCATTTCTTCTCTTTTTTCTGATGGAAATATGCTTAAATATACTTTTGCAACTCCTAAATCTGAGGTAACATGCACTTTAGAAACAGAGATTATAACTCCTTTCATTCCATCTTGCGCTGCTTTTTGCAACACATCTACCAAATCCTTTTGTAAAACACCTGCTATTTTACGTTGTCTGTTTGTTTCTTCCATGCTGCAAATTTACGATATTTTTATGGAGTATAAATCTTATTTTTTATTGCATACATTACCAAACCAACCCTATTTTTAACATTTAATTTTGTAAAAAGAACATCTCTATAACCATCTATGGTTTTAGGGCTCAAACACATTACATCTGCAATTTCTTTATATGTCATTTCAGAACAAGCATGTTTCATAAAAATGACTTCTCTTTCTTTAAGAGTTATTTCTTCTGAGTAGTTATCCGAAAGAGATTTCATTAGTAAGTTGGTTACTGTTTTTGTATGATAAAATCCGTTTTCAGCTATTTCTATAAGTGCATTTTCTAACACACTTTTTTCAGTATCTTTTAATAGATAACCGATTGCCCCAACTTTAAGCATTTTTAAAATAGTGGTATCTTCATCTTCTACAGATAGCGCCATTACATTTACAGTTTCATGGTTTTTAGTAATCCAATCTGTAGTTTCTATACCATTCATTAATGGCATGTTAATATCCATTAAAACAATATCTGGAATATATTTAGCTGAAGTTGAAAACTTCTCTACCAATTCTTGTCCGTTTTTACAAGTGTACAATACTTTAAACTTACTAAATGTATTAACCATTGTAGCAATTGCTTGAGAAAGCAACGTGTGATCATCTACAATAACTACAGAATATTTAATCATAATTTATATATTATTGATAAAGATGTCCCTTTATCTATTTCGGATTCGAAAATAGCTTCTGCACCTATTAATTTTGCTCTATTTTTAATATTTTCTAAACCTATTCCGTTAGAAGCAATCTTCTTAGAAAAACCAACACCGTTGTCCTCTGCCAAAATATACAAACTATCTAACTTAAAATCTAAAAACACAGATAGTTTAGAGGCCTTAGAGTGTTTAATTGTATTCGAAAAGAATTCTTGTAAAATTCTAAAGATTATAATACTTGCCTTTTTTTCTATATCAAATTCTAGTCCTTTAATTTCTAATTTAGATTCTATAAATTGTAGTCTATTAAATCTATCTATTTCCAATTGAATTGCCTCTCTTAGGTTAATGTTTTTAATCGCTTCTGGATTTATTAATTTAGATAATGCTCTAACCTCTGTTAACCCTTTCGTAATTGTTTTAGAAACCTCTTGAATAGATTCTGGACTCGAATTTTGCAATTGTATTTTTGCTAAAGTTAATAATTGTCCAATATTATCATGCAATTCCCAACTTATATTTCTTAGAGTTTCTTCTCTAATTTCTATTTGCGTTTCTGCTATTTCTCTTTCAAAACGTTTTTGTTCTTCTTCTCTTTGTCTTAAAAGAAAATCTTTATTTTTTTTAAACACAGAGAACAACACTAATAAAGCGATAGTAATTAATACGATAATAAAAGTAGAAATAAGTACTACTAATTCTTCTGTTTCGAGCTCCATATTAAACCGTATATATAACATAAGTTAGCAACTACTACCAAGATTTCCTGAACTAAAAATAAACTTTGACTTTCTTCTCTTGTACCAATTTTTATTACGTACAAAACTAGATAAAAAGGTACCGTAGTTAAGTAATAAATTAAAAAAGCTACAGTAATCCAGAATGGTAAGTGTTTTTGAAAAATTAAAATCGAATCTGATTTTAGCAATTCTTTCAAATAAAACATCATAAAAACACAAACTGTTATTGCACCAAACAAATATGAATAATCTTGTAAATCTTTATAATAAAACCCTGTGAAATAAAAGACATTAAAAACTCCTATTAGATAGAGTATCAGTTTGTGTGATTTAGTCTCTTTAGTTAATTTGTAATAAATAATAGCTATTAAATTGTACTCAAAAAAAGTGTAAATATTGTAGTATGGTGCAGACAAAATCCCATACTGCCTTAAAACAACTGCAAGTGTTTCTATAAATACTAAAGCAGAAAGGTACGTTACAAAATACATATAATAACTTTCTTTATATTTTTTGATATAAAAAATAGCTACCAATAAAGACAACACCTCTAAAAAGTAAAAATAACTATTAAACATTCTTATTAATTAGGTGGATTCGTTTCTAATCTATTCGTACCAGAACTATCCATATCTTCTAAATCTCCTTGAAAAAATGGAATCATTGAAGCTCTACTTACACGTTGAGTTTCTTTACTACTGTACTTGTGTAAAAACTCTGTAAATTTAATAGGGTTGTTATTTGTTGAATATAAGGGTTCAAAAGCAACGTTGTTCTTTTCTCCAATTTTAGCAGTTGGCATAAAAATTAAGGTATGCCTTCCTCTTAAACTTTTATTTGAATAATTCTTAGGATATGCTGCTGAAAAAATTCTAACTCCGGTTAATTTAATCTCTTTTTCTTTAGAAATTCTTTCTAAATACTTTATATACTGTTTTAGTTGATTAATTTCATAAAAATGAGAAACGGTTTCTACAGCATCATTTGCATCGCCAGTATAATTTTCTCTATACTTGTCTAAAACTAGCTTTTGGCCTGTATCGTATTCATGAAACATACTTGCCATTTCCTTGTAAGTAATAGCATTTGAAGGTCTTTTACTACTTACCTTATTCTCTTTATAATCTCTTATACCCTTTTTATGCTTCTTATCGTCGTTACAACTAATTAAAACAATAGAAAGTGATAAACAAAGCAGTAATAATTTATTAATTTTTTTCATAAAACATTTAGTTTAGTTAATTGTACACAAAGTACAATTTTTAGTATTTTGAAAAAAATATTGAAGAAATAAATCAATAAATCATTATAAATAAAGGCTGTACAAAAATTTAGCAAAATTATAAATGGGTGTTTTTCCTTATTTAAAAGGATAAATATCCTCTATATATTATAGAAAAATAATAAGACATTTACAACATGAAAGAAATGTATAACCGCTAAGTGGGAAAATTGCTATTACATTATTTGAATTTAGATATCCTTCAAAAAAAAACCTCAAAACAATTGTTTTGAGGTTTTTAATTTAAAAAATATGATTAATCTGCTAAAATAATAGCTTTGTTATCATTTAATTCTAGAGTACCAGAGTTAATTTTTAAAGTTAAAACTTTATCATCATCTATATGAGACTCTAACTTACCATGTAAATCATCTAAAACCAAATGATCTTGATTATGTACATGAATTTTAATCTCTCCTTCTATTAAATTAGAAACTATAGGAGCATGATTATTTAATATTTGAAACTCTCCATCTATACCTGGTGCTGAAAATAAATCAACTTCAGATGAAAATAAGATTGCTTCTGGTGTTACAATTTCTAAATACATATTTCTATTCTTTAGGCTTTAGCTTTCGCTATAGTTAGTTTTTAAGCTTCTGCTAACATTTTCTCTCCAGCATCAATTGCATCTTGAATTGATCCTCTTAAGTTAAATGCTGCTTCTGGATATTTGTCTAACTCACCATTCATAATCATATTAAATCCTTTAATAGTGTCTTTAATATCAACTAAAACTCCTGGTATACCTGTAAACTGTTCTGCAACATGAAAAGGCTGAGATAAGAAACGTTGAACACGTCTAGCTCTATGTACAACTAATTTATCTTCTTCAGATAATTCTTCCATACCTAAAATTGCGATAATATCTTGTAATTCTTTATAACGTTGTAAAATTTCTTTTACATTTTGAGCACAATCATAGTGTTCATCACCTAAAATATCTGCTGATAAAATTCTTGAAGTAGAATCTAATGGATCTACTGCAGGATAAATACCTAATTCTGCAATTTTACGAGATAATACTGTAGTTGCATCTAAGTGAGCAAATGTTGTTGCTGGTGCTGGATCTGTTAAATCATCTGCAGGTACATAAACTGCTTGTACTGATGTAATAGAACCTTTTTTAGTAGATGTAATACGCTCTTGCATAGCTCCCATTTCTGTAGCTAAAGTTGGTTGATAACCTACTGCTGATGGCATACGACCTAATAATGCTGACACCTCAGATCCTGCTTGTGTAAAACGGAAAATGTTATCTACGAAGAAAAGAACATCTTTTCCTTCAGCTTCACCTGCTCCATCTCTAAAGTATTCTGCAATAGTTAAACCAGATAATGCAACTCTAGCACGTGCTCCAGGTGGCTCGTTCATTTGTCCAAAAACGAAAGTAGCTTTAGAATCTCTCATACCAGGTTTATCAACTTTAGATAAATCCCATCCTCCTTCTTCCATAGAATGCATAAAGTCATCACCATATTTGATAATACCAGACTCTAACATTTCACGAAGTAAATCATTTCCTTCACGAGTTCTCTCTCCTACACCTGCAAATACAGATAAACCTCCATGTCCTTTTGCAATGTTGTTAATTAATTCTTGAATTAATACAGTTTTACCTACACCTGCACCACCAAATAAACCAATTTTACCACCTTTTGCATAAGGCTCAATTAAATCGATTACTTTAATACCAGTAAATAAAACTTCAGTTGAAACAGATAACTCTTCAAACTTAGGTGCAGATCTGTGAATAGACAAACCATCTTTACCATCTTTTTTCAAATCACCTAATCCATCAATTGCATCACCAGTAACATTAAATAAACGACCGTATATGTCATTTCCTATTGGCATTTGTATTGGATTTCCTGTAGCTAAAACTTCTGTTCCTCTACTTAACCCATCAGTAGCATCCATAGAAATGGTTCTAACTGTATCTTCACCAATATGTTGTTGTACTTCTAACACTAAAATAGAACCATCAGCTTTTTTAATTTCTAATGAATCATAAATTTTAGGAAGTTCAGTATTTTCTGTATTGAATTCAACATCAATTACTGGCCCAATAATTTGAGAGACTTTTCCTGTAGTTGTAGACATCTATATCTAATTATAATTATTATTAAATTTCGAGATTTAGCATCTCATTTTCAGGATGCAAAGGTAATTGTTTTGGTTGTAATTAAAAAAGTTTTTTTATTTAAAAAACAAACTCTATGTAAATAAAAAAACCTCACCAATTGGTGAGGTTTTAATTGTATAATTGAAATAGAATTATTTCTTGTTAGTTACTTTAACAACAACTCTTCTATTTTGAGCTCTTCCTGCTCTTGTTTTGTTAGTTGCAACTGGCTCTCCTTCTCCAAATCCGATAGCCTCTAATCTTGTAGTGCTAACTCCTTGTTTTACTAAGTAGTCTCTTACAGCGATTGCTCTCTTTTCTGAAATTCTTAAGTTTAATGGTGCAGAACCTGAACTATCTGTATGACCTTCGATTACGAAAGTAGCACTTGGATTGTTGTTCATTACTTTAACCATTTCGTTTAACTTAGCAGTAACACCTGGCTTGAAAGAAGATTTACCTACGTTAAATAAAATTGCCTTAGCATATTCTGATAACATGTTTTCATCTTCTACATTGATAACTGGCTTAGGACAACCGTTGTTAGAAGCTGGTCCAGCAACATTAACACACTTATCATCTTTATCTAATACACCGTCACCGTCAGTATCTGGCCAAGGACATCCACCGTTTGCCATTGGTCCTGCTTGAGAAGGACATTTGTCGTTTTTATCAACTACACCGTCACCATCAGCATCAGGACAACCTTTGTTAGCTTTAGTTCCTTTAGCATTAGGACACATGTCATCTTTATCAGCAACACCGTCACCGTCAGCATCAGGACAACCATTCATAGAAGCTAAACCTGCAACATTAGGACAAGCGTCATCAGAATCTTTGATTCCATCACCATCAGCATCAGGACATCCGTTAAACTCTTTTAAACCTGCAACCTCTGGACAAGCATCATCTTTATCATATACTCCGTCACCGTCAGTATCTTTTCCTCCAAATTTAATTACTAAACCTAAAGTAGTTTGGTAGTGAGCTTTTACTTCATCAGCAAAACCTTTTTTAGTACCAGTTTGGAAGTTTAAACCTAAATTATCGTTAAACCAAGTATTGAAACCAACACCAGCATTTAACATACCTTCACCGTTAGAATCAACTGAAGTATATCCACCCCCTAAATATACATAAGGATCGAACCAAGCAGTTTCACCTACTAAGTTGTTTAAATCATACTTTACTATTGCATCTACAGCCCAGTATAAAAAGTCTGAATCATCTTTTCTTGTAACTGTTTCAATTTTGTTTAAAGACCCTGCTAATTGTAAAGAAAAACCTTTGTTAAGGTATTTATCCGCAGAAATTCTAGAAATTGACGGTAATACATTCCAGTCATTGTTTCCTAATAAATCTTTTACTTGCTCACTGAAATCATCAGTATTGTAAAAGTCTACATTGTTTAAACCAAAACCAACAGCCCACGGGTTGTTTTCATCTTGTGCATTTACGTTGCTTACAGCCACTAACGCAAATAAAGCTATCACAGCTAATTTTAATCGTTTCATTATCAAATTTTTAAATTAAAAGTTCGTTATTATAATACGCAAAAGTAAACTCTTAAAACGTATCTACAAAGACAAATCTACAAAATATTCGCAAAACATCAAGATTTTACAAACTAAATTACCTTTAACTCTTTACCTACTTCTATAAATGCAGAAATAGCTTTATCTAAATGTTCTTTAGTGTGTGCTGCCGACAATTGCACTCTTATTCTCGCTTTTTCTTTTGGCACTACCGGAAAGAAAAACCCAATTACATAAATACCTTTATCTAATAATTTATCTGCCATTGTTTGAGACAATTTTGCATCATACAACATTACAGGTACAATTGCTGCGTCTGCCCCAACCAAATCAAAACCCGCTTTTTCCATCTCTGTTCTAAAGTAGTTCGTATTCCATTCTAATTGATCCCTTAAAGTAGTATCTGTAGCTATTAAATCAAAAACTTTTAATGAAGCACCAACTATAGCCGGAGCCAAAGAATTTGAAAATAAATATGGTCTAGAACGCTGACGTAAAATTTCTATAATTTCTTTTTTACCTGTAGTGTAACCTCCCATTGCCCCACCTAAAGCTTTACCTAAAGTTCCTGTTACGATATCTACTCTATCCATAACATTTTTTAACTCTACTGTACCTCTACCTGTTTTACCTATAAAACCAGTTGCATGACATTCATCTACCATTACCATAGCATCGTACTTATCTGCCAAATCGCAAATTTCATCTAACTTAGCTACAATTCCATCCATAGAAAAAACACCGTCGGTAACAATTATTTTAAATCTATGATTTTCTTTATTAGCTGCAATTAATTGCTCTTCTAAAGAAGCCATATTATTATTATCATACCTATAACGAGCAGCTTTACATAAACGAACTCCGTCGATAATAGAAGCGTGATTTAAACTGTCAGAAATAATGGCATCTTCTTTTGTTAAAAGCGGTTCAAAAACACCTCCGTTTGCATCAAAAGCTGCGGCATATAAAATAGTATCTTCAGTGGTATAAAAATCTGCTATTTTTTGCTCTAATTGCTTATGAATATCTTGTGTACCACAAATAAATCTTACAGACGACATACCGAAACCATGCGTATCCATAACATCTTTTGCTGCCTGAATCACTTCTGCATTATTAGACAAACCTAAATAATTGTTTGCACAAAAATTAATAACTTCTTCTCCTGTAGAAATTTTAATAACTGCATCTTGCGAAGAAGTAATAATTCTTTCAGACTTATACAAACCTGCTTCTTTAATATCTTGAATTTCTTTTTTTAAAGTATCTTTAATTTTACCGTACATTTTTTATCAATTTGAAAAAACAAAGTTACAAAGTTTATTTTTTTTGATTAAACTTCAACAACATCAATTTTATCATTTATATAAACAAGTATTTTTTTTGTAACGTTAAAGTTCATCGATTTTAATACAATTTCATATTTAAATAATTGCTGATGATGTTCATTTGAAGGCCCACCTGTTTTGTAATCTATAATTATGGCTTCATTTTTTGAGTTAACCACTAACCTATCAGGAATAATAATTTGATTATCAAAATCTACAATTTCACGTTCATTAAAAACCGTAACTTCATTAGAAAAATAGGGTTTTAACTCTTTATGTTCTATAATATCATTTATACTTTTTACAATATATTTAAGTTGTTCGGCATTAACAAAACCTTGCTGATGATATTGGTTGATAATAAAATCTACATCGTTTTTAGTTCTTATTTTTGATAAAATTTCATGAAACAAATTACCAAAATCAATCGCCTTTCCCTGCTCTGTATTCCATAATTTAGAAGCACTTGCTAATAAAACAATATTATGTTCTTGCCACGGATTGGAAATAAATTTTTGATGTACTTCTGATAAAGATTCTTGTTTTACTTTCTTTTTTATTCTTGATGAATCCCCAAATTCATATTCTAAAAGATCATCTTTCCAGAGACTTTGCTCCTTTAAAAAATTAATAAAAATACCCGAATAATAATTTACACTTTCTAGACCTTTTGCAGAAATTTTCTTTTCAGTTATTACATGTAATTGTTCTACAGCTCTTGTTAATGCGACATATAAAAGGTTAAAATTATCGAGCTCTAATTCTTCTCTTTGTTGATTGTAAATTTCTAAACCTCTTTGATTTATTAACCTTAAATCTTTTTTGTAATCTATTAAAAGCTCTTTAAAATTATAATCTTCTGGCAAATCGTTAAACCAAACTTTTGGTTTAATCTGCCTGTACACATCAACATCGCAAGGAAAAATTACTACAGGAAACTCTAATCCTTTTGACTTATGAATTGTCATAACCTGAACAGCATCTGAATTTTCTGACGCCACAATACTCAACTTATCTTTCTTTAATTCCCAAAACTCTAAAAAATCGCCAATTTCTGTACCTTTTCTTTGCTGTTCTAATACAATATCTAAAAAAAACTGAATATAAGCATCCGAAGAATTTACCAAACAAAATCCACGAACAATTTCTTCTATTTTCTCATAAAAAGGAGCTTGCTGAAAAACATTGTAATCAAATACTACATTATATTGTTGTAGTGCTGCAAAAATGGTAGCATTATCCGATTTTATATGCTTTTGAAAAAATTGATGTTTTGGAATTTCAATTTGCAAATGTTTATGTAAAAAATATAGAAATTCGAATCTTCTTTCCTCATCTTTAGGGTTTTGAATAACTTTTAAAACATCAATAATAAAATTGATTTTAACATCATTCTTTAACAATAAAGTTTCAGATGAAATTATAGAAATTCCGTTTTCAGATAAATAATCTGCTACTGCAATTCCGTCTTTTTTAGTACGAGTTAATACACATATTTCATTTAAGTAAAAGTCTTCTTTTAGGAAGTTTATTTTCTCTAAAACTTTTTTCGGATACTTTAATTTCTCTTCATCTTTTTCTAATTTATCTAAAAAACTTAAAGAAACATAACCTCCTTTTTTTGAGTTTTCTAATTGCGTATTGCCTTCTACAAATAATTTTTTATAAGATTCATTCTGAATAAATTTAGCAGTATGTTGAAAAAAAGAATTATTAAAGTTGATTACCTCTGAATAACTTCGATAATTTGTTTCTAAATTTTGTACGTTTTTTTGAATATGAAAAGGGTTTCCATGTTCAGATCCTAGATCTATAAATTGTTCTGCTTTACCACCTCGCCATCTGTAAATTGCTTGTTTACCATCGCCAACCAATAACAAATTGCTATTTTCTTGCGCCAGTGCATTGTCTATTAACGGAATTAAATTTTGCCATTGCAACTCAGATGTATCTTGCATTTCATCAATAAAATAGTTCTGAAACCTTTGCCCAATTCTTTCGTAAATATATGGCGCAGGTTGGTCTTTAATATTATCTGAAATTAGTTGATTAAACTCTGCATTTAAACGAATGTTATTATCTTCTTTTATAGTACTTAATTCTGAATTA
This sequence comes from Polaribacter sp. OB-PA-B3, assembly GCF_054589375.1. Classification (NCBI taxonomy): domain Bacteria; kingdom Pseudomonadati; phylum Bacteroidota; class Flavobacteriia; order Flavobacteriales; family Flavobacteriaceae; genus Polaribacter; species Polaribacter sp. OB-PA-B3. The sequence goes on along the minus strand of NZ_BAAIIX010000001.1, from coordinate 678,834 downwards.
ATATTATTTAAAACTGCTAAAGGAATAATGCTTTTTAAGGTTATCTTATTTAGCAAATAATTAGAAAAAGAAGCTTCATAAACTTTTTTAGATTGATAATAATATTCTCGTAATTTATTAGAAATACTTTCTATTTGTTCTTTTACATCTGCAGTTGCTTTACCCGCATATAAATTTTTTTCGTTTTCTATGGTTGTATTTAACCTTCCATCAAACTTTAACTCTTCACTTTTAAGAAATCTTAATTTTGTAAACTTTATAAAATGTTTTAAATATTCACCGCTATATGTAAAATCAGAAATACCCAAACCATTTTCTTTCACGAAATTTAAAACTTCATCTCCTAATTTTTTAAACTCAGCTTCTATTTCTTTGTTTTTTTGTTGAAGTTTCTCTTTCAATTCAAAAAAATCATCTAAAGTTTTATCTTGTAACTTTCTAAAATGTTTTACATCATCTTCATTTAATAAAACCCTAGAAAACTCGTTAAGATCATTCGAAATATCCCAAGATTTATCATCATCAGTTTTATCAAGAGAGTAGTCTATTAAAAGTTTGGTTAATTTTTTATCTGTTCCTATTTTAGAAATTAACACATCTACCGCCTCATTAAGTAAGGAAATCGCATCCATTTCTACTTCAAAATTTAAAGACAAACCTAAATCGTAAGCAAAACTTTTAATAATTTTATGTGTAAAACTATCTATGGTAGTTATTGAAAAAGCAGAGTAATTTTGCAAAATTGCATCTAATATTCTCTTACTTCTATCTATAATGACTGCTTCTTCTAAAGAAGTTTCATCAATAATAATTTTTAGTAAATCATTTTTTTCTCCTGCTGCAAATTCTTCCAAATTAGCAAGTACACGCTCTTTCATTTCACCAGCAGCCTTGTTGGTAAATGTAATTGCTAATACATTTTGAAACGTAAAAATATTATCTGATGTTAACAATACTTTTAAGTACTGTTTAACTAAAGTAAATGTTTTACCACTTCCGGCAGAGGCGTTATAAACATTAAATGTTGAAGGTTGTAGCACTGCTATTTTTTTATTGCAAAATACAAAAAGCCAAACAGAAACTGTTTGGCTTTTTGTATTATATTTTTGATAAACGTTTTAACCTAAGCCAACATCTAAAGACATCATTACTATAAAACCACCTATAAAACCAAGTGTAGCAATATCTGTATATTTATCTCTTTGTGTTTCTGGTATTACTTCTTCTACTACAACAAAAATCATTGCTCCTGCGGCAAATGCTAATGCATACGGTAATATTGGTGTAAAAAAAGAAACAGCTAAAGCACCTAAAACGGCAGCTATCGGCTCTACAATTGCAGACATTTGCCCGTACCAAAAACTTTTTAATCTACTTACTCCTTGTCTTCTTAATGGCATTGCTACAGCAAAACCCTCTGGAAAATTCTGAATACCAATACCTATTGCTAGCGAAATTGCGGCAATAATCATTTCTGTTTGCTCTACACCAACTAACGTAGATGCAGCACCAAAAAGCACACCAACCGCTAAACCTTCTGGTATATTATGTAAAGTAATTGCCAACACCAATAAAGTAGTTTTATGCCATTCTGTTTTTACACCTTCAGCTTCATTTTCTTTAAAATTGATGTGTAAATGCGGTAGAATTTTATCCATTCCGAATAAAGACAAGGCTCCTAAGCCAAAACCAACTGCAGCTGGTAAGACTTTTACAAAACCTTCTCCCGGACTGTTATCTATAGCAGGTGCTAATAAACTCCAAAAACTTGCAGCAACCATAACACCACCTGTAAACCCTAACATACCATCTAAAACCGCTCTATTTGCTTTCTTAAAAAAGAAAACTAACGCAGCCCCTGCAGCAGTTAAACCCCAAGTAAATAATGATGCGTAGAGCGCTGCTAAAATTGGATTCTCTTTACCAAATTCTACTAATTGATCAAATGTACTCATGCTTTTTTTATATATAAATTGTTTGCTATTTTATTAGAAATATTAAGTTTTCTATCTTCTATTAATATCGATAAAGAATCATCGAAATCTTCTTTATCTAGAATGGTAATTTTCTTTCCTAAAGTAATTCCCTTTTTATCTAAAAACTGCAAAAATTCTGATGAGGAATCATCAACACCAACACAAATTCCACTTTCGTTTTTAGACAACGTTGCTAATAAACTTTTTTCTATCGTTTTTAAGTTACCATCTCTATCTGGTATTGGGTCTCCATGAGGATCGTGTGTAGGAAACCCCAAAAAACTATCTAGTTGATCTATTAGTTTAGCCGATTTTATATGCTCTAATTGTTCTGCTACATCATGTACTTCATCCCAAGAAAAATTTAATTTCTGGACTAAGAAAACCTCCCACAATCTATGTTTTCTAACCACATTTGCTGCAATTGTTTTTCCTAATTCGGTTAATGTAACCCCTTTGTATTTCTTGTAAAGAACTACTTCTTTTTCAGATAGTTTTTTTACCATATCTGTAACAGAAGAGGCTTTTGTGTCTAGTTTTTCTGCAATAGCATTTGTGCTAATACCTTTGCTAGCATCTAATTCTAAATGATAAATTGCTTTCAAATAATTTTCTTCAGAAAGGGTAAACATTCATTTTTATTTAGACAACAAATATATACTTTTTATTTTTATCAAAATATATTTTTAGTCAAGTCTAAAAATTAAGTTATATTTGTCGAAAATTATATTTACAATAATGAAATTATTTGCAAATTTTTGCTTGTTATTTATTTTAGGTGCGTTTGCTTCACATGCACAATTAATTTCTATTAAAGGTAAAATCACCTCTAACGGAAAACCATTACCTTTTGTTAATGTATATTTAAAAAACACAAAAATTGGAACGTCTTCTAATGAAAATGGCTTTTTTGAATTACAAAACATCGAAAATGGTATTTACACAATTGTAGCAAGCAGTGTTGGTTTTAAATCAAAATCTGCAAAAATAAATGTAAAAGATTCATCTACAATTATTCAAAATTTTGATTTAAACGAGAACAACGATTTGGATGAAATTGTAGTTTCTGGTACTTTAAGACCTGTATCAAAATCAAACAGCCCAGTTCCTGTAGAAGTATACAGCAAAACTTTTTTCAAAAAAAACCCAACACCTTCTATTTTCGAGTCACTTCAAAATGTTAATGGTGTAAGACCACAACTAAATTGTAATGTTTGTAATACTGGTGATATTCACATTAATGGTTTAGAAGGACCTTATACCTTTGTTTTAATAGACGGAATGCCAATTGTAAGTGGATTATCGACTGTTTATGGTTTAACCGGAATTCCGCAAGCATTAATAGAACGAGTAGAAGTTGTTAAAGGACCTGCATCTACATTATATGGTTCTGAAGCCGTTGGAGGAATCATAAATATTATCACAAAAAAAACAACTAATGCCCCTGTTGTTTCTACTGATGTCTTAGGAAGTTCTTGGGGAGAAATTAATACAGATATTGGTGTAAAATATAATATTTCTAAGAAAAAAACGGGTCTTTTAGGTGTAAACTACTTTAACTATCAAAATAGAATTGATAATAACAATGATGGTTTTACAGATTTAACACTTCAAAATAGAATTTCTATTTTCAACAAAATTAATATTGAAAGAGAAAGTAAAAAGCTGTTTACAATTGCCGGTAGATTTGTATACGAAGATCGTTGGGGAGGCGAATTAGATTGGGAAAAAGAATTTAGAGGAACAGACGTTAAATACGGCGAAAGTATTTACACAAATAGATGGGAAACTTTTGGTACTTATCAATTGCCAACATCCGAAGATATAAGTTTTCAATTTAGTGCAAATGGTCATTATCAGAATTCTTTTTACGGTACAGACAGTTATAATGCAGAGCAATTAATTGGTTTCGGGCAATTTATCTACAATAAAAAAATTGCAAAAAAACACGATTTCTTATTTGGTTTAGCTTACAGATATACTTACTACGAAGACAATACTTTTGCAACTTTAGAAAACAATGGCATTACCAATAAACCATCTGTAACGCATTTACCTGGTGCATTTATACAAGATGAAATTACCTTAAATTCTCAAAACAAATTATTATTAGGCGCTAGATGGGATTACAATAGTTTACACGGAAACATTATATCGCCAAGAATAAATTATAAATGGAATTCTAAAGATAATGCTAACATTTTTAGAGCAAGTATTGGTAACGGATTTAGAGTTGCTAATGTTTTTACAGAAGATCATGCGGCTTTAACGGGTGCAAGAGAAGTAGAATTCGATGGAGAATTAAATCCTGAAACTTCATGGAACGCAAACGTAAATTTTGTAAAAAAAATAAATACAAACAATGTATTTATTACTTTAGATGCTAGCGCTTTTTATACCTACTTTGATAATAGAATTCTACCAGATTACGAAACTGATCCTAATAAAATTATCTATGCAAATCTAGAAGGACATTCGGTTTCTAAAGGAGTTTCTTTAAATACAGATTTTACATTTACAAACGGTTTAACCATTAATGCCGGTGCAACTCTTATGGATGTTTCTATTACCGAAAACCACATTATAAAAAGGCAGTTATTAACAGAATCTTTTAGTGGTGTTTGGTCTATTTCTTATCGATTTAACAATAATTACACTTTAGATTATACGGGTAATGTTTATGGGCCAATGCGATTGCCCTTGTTAGGAGAAAATGATACAAGAGATTCCAATTCACCTTGGTTTAGTATTCAAAATATTCAGCTAACAAAAAAGTTTTCATCTAATTGGGAAACTTATGGCGGAATTAAAAACCTATTAAACTTTACACCAGCGGCAAATAGTATTAATAATGCTCGCAATCCTTTTGACAAAGGAATAGACACAGAACAAAATCCAGAATTAGCATTCGACCCAAGTTATGTTTATGCTTCAAACCAAGGTATAAGATTATTTTTAGGTGTTAGATACACACTCTTTTAAAACATATGAAAAAATATATTTTACTTTTAATTTTCTTCGGATGTGTTTCTAGCTTTGCTCAAGAAAAAGAAACACTTTTACAAACGTTCACTTTTGAAGAAGTAGAAAAAAAAATGAAGCAAACACCTAAACCAATTATCGTATTTAACTATACAGATTGGTGTAAAATTTGTTTCGGAATGAAACAAACTACTTTTAAAAATAGCGAAGTTATTACTTTGCTTAACAAGCATTTCTATTTTATTCTACTAAACGGAGAAGAGAAGAAAGAAATACTTTTCTTAGGAAAAAACTTTAAGTTCTTGCCTTCTGGTTCGAATACCGGCGTTCACGAATTAACAAAAGCACTTGCAACAGTGCATAAAAAAATCGCATACCCAACTACCACTATTTTAAATTCAGAATTTGAAATTGATGCGCAATTAGTTGGATTTTATAACTCAAAAAAAATTAGAAAAGTTTTAGAAAAACTACTTTAATCGTTCCAAATTCTTGGATTTAAAGATCTATAACCAAAACTATACACCAAACCTACAGATGGATATAAATGAGATTTTTGACTTTCGAATTTAGATTCAGAAAACTTATACATCAATTGAAAGTTTAAGCCATATTTCTGATTAAACCAAAATGTAGAACCTGCACCAAAATTAGCCGTTGGTGTCGTTCTTATTGCACTTATAAAACTTCCTCCTACTAAAATATAAGGTACAACTTTATCATTAGAAGTGCCAAAATCATATCTTAACGTTGCGTCAAAGGTTGTATAACTTTGATGATCTGCTATAGAAGTTGCAATAGCTGCATCAGCAATTAATCCCTTATAAATATATTTAGAAACATTAAACCTTGGTGTTTGATGCGCTAATTGACCGCCGACAACCTTAGCAGCTTCAAAAGAATATTTAGCACCTGCAATACTTATTCCTGCTGCCCAAGGTTGCTTTTCTGTTTGAGCATTTATGTTAATAGTTAATGCAAACAATAAAACTATAATTACTGTTATATTTTTCATATATCGAGGTAGTTAATGTAATTTTCATATCATTATTAACAAATATATCTCAAAGTTTAAGAAAACAAAATAGATAATGGGTTTTTATTAATATACGCACTACATTTGCAAAAACTTTTACTTTGAGCAAGCAGAATATTGTAAATCAATTTCAAACATCTGCGAGTGTATCGCAGATTGTAGCACAATTAAAACAAGAAAAAAACCATTTTCAAATATCGAATTTGGTTGGTTCTTCGTTGTCTTTTGTGATATCAGAAACTTTTAAAAAAGCAGACAAACCTTATCTTTTAATTTTTAATGACAAAGAAGAGGCGGCCTATTATTTAAATGATTTAGAACAACTTTTAGGAGATAAAAACGTACTTTTTTATCCTGGTTCTTACAGAAGACCTTATCAAATAGAAGAAACAGACAATGCCAATGTTTTATTACGTTCTGAGGTTTTAAATAGAATTAATTCTCGTAAAAAACCTGCTGTAATTGTTACATATCCTACTGCCCTTTTTGAAAAAGTAGTCACAAAAAAAGAATTAGACAAAAACACATTAAAAGTAACTATTGGCGAAAACTTATCTTTAGATTTTGTAAACGAAGTTTTATTTGAATATAAGTTTAAACGGGTAGATTTTGTTACAGAACCTGGTGATTTTTCTGTGAGAGGTGGTATAATAGATGTTTTCTCTTTTTCTAATGATGAACCTTACAGAATAGAGTTTTTTGGTGATGAAATAGACAGTATAAGATCTTTTGACGTAGAAACTCAACTTTCGAAAGAAAAGCTTAAAAAAGTTTCTATAATGCCAAATGTAGAAAATAAAACACTGCAAGAAAACAGAGAAAGTTTCTTAAAATACATTGCTGCCAAAACAGTAATATTTACAAAAAATATAAATTTACTTTCTGGCAACTTAGACAAGTTTTTTACTAAAGCAGAAGATGCTTTTAATGATTTATCAAAAGAAATAAACCATGCAAAACCATCGGAATTATTTTGTGACGGTAACTATATAAAAAATCAGTTACAAGACTTTACTTTGGTAGATTTTGGTAATCAAAATAAAGAAGAGGCTGCTATAAAATTTAACACAATTCCGCAGCCATCATTTAACAAACAGTTTCATTTATTAATCGATAATTTAGAAGAATATCATAAAGCAGATTTTACCAATTATATTTTTTGTGCTAACGAACAACAAGCAAAACGTTTTCATGATATTTTTAATGATTCTGATAAAAAAGTGCATTACGAGACAATCGTCTTTCCTCTATACCAAGGTTTTGTTGATGTAGATAATAAATTAGTTTGTTATACAGATCATCAGATTTTTGAGCGTTATCATAAATTTAGATTAAAGAATGGTTATGCTAAAAAACAAGCCATCACACTTCAAGAATTAAACAAATTAGAAATTGGTGATTATGTGACACACATGGATCATGGAATTGGAAAATTTGGTGGTTTACAAAAAATTGATGTTCAAGGAAAAAAACAAGAAGCAATTAAACTTATTTATGGCGAAAGAGACATATTGTATGTAAGTATTCACTCGCTGCACAAAATCTCTAAGTTTAATGGTAAAGATGGTAAAGCACCAAAAATATATAAATTAGGTTCTGGAGCTTGGAAAAAAATTAAGCAAAAAACGAAAGCTAGAGTTAAACACGTTGCCTTTAATTTAATTCAACTTTACGCTAAAAGGAAACTTCAAAAAGGATTTGCTTTCGGCCCAGACACACACATTCAGCATGAGTTAGAAGGTAGCTTTATGTATGAAGATACACCAGACCAATTTACTGCGACACAAGATGTAAAAAGTGACATGGAAAAAGAACAACCAATGGACAGATTGGTTTGTGGTGATGTTGGTTTTGGTAAAACAGAAGTTGCAGTAAGAGCCGCTTTTAAAGCAGTAGATAATGGTAAACAAGTTGCAATTTTAGTACCAACTACAATTTTAGCATTTCAGCATTACAAAACGTTTTCAGAAAGACTAAAAGATTTTCCTGTAAGAATAGATTATTTAAATAGATTTAGAACCGCAAAACAAAAAACAACAGCTATTAATGGCGTTAATGATGGTTCTGTAGATATTATTATTGGCACGCATCAATTAACAAACCAAAGAATTAAATTTAAAAATTTAGGTCTTTTAATTATTGATGAAGAACAAAAATTTGGAGTAGCTGTAAAAGATAAATTAAAAACATTAAAAGAGAATGTAGATACCTTAACCTTAACCGCAACACCAATACCAAGAACTCTACAATTTAGTTTAATGGCAGCTAGAGATTTATCTGTAATAAAAACACCACCACCAAACAGACATCCCATAGAAAGTAATGTTATTCGTTTTTCTGAAGAAACAATTCGAGATGCAATTTCTTACGAAGTTTCTCGAGGCGGACAAGTTTTCTTTATACATAATAGAATTGAAAACATAAAAGAGGTTGCAGGTTTACTACAAAGACTTGTTCCTTCTGCTAAAATTGCTGTTGGTCATGGTCAAATGGAAGGTAAAAAACTAGAACAATTAATGCTTGGTTTTATGGCTGGAGATTTTGATGTTTTAGTCTCTACAACTATTATAGAAAGTGGTTTAGATGTGCCAAATGCAAACACAATTTTTATAAATAATGCCAATAACTTCGGATTGTCTGATTTACACCAAATGCGTGGTAGAGTTGGTAGATCTAATAAAAAAGCGTTCTGTTACTTTATTACGCCACCTTACCATATGATGACAGATGATGCCAGAAAACGTATAGAGGCGTTGGTTTTATTTTCTGATTTAGGAAGCGGAATTAACATTGCCATGAAAGATTTAGAAATTCGTGGTGCAGGAGATTTATTAGGTGGTGAACAAAGTGGTTTTATTAATGATATCGGGTTTGACACCTATCAGAAAATACTACAAGAAGCCATTGAAGAATTAAAAGAGAATGAGTTTAAAGAATTGTATCCTACAGACAACTCTAAACCTAAAGAATATGTAAAAGAAGTTGCTATTGATACTGATTTCGAAATATTATTTCCAGACGATTATATAAATTCTATAACAGAAAGATTAGCACTTTATAATAAGTTGGGGAATTTAGAAACAGAAGAAGAACTACAAATTTTTGAATCTGAAATAATTGATAGATTCGGAGAAATACCAACGCAAGTAGAAGACTTATTAGATTCTGTAAGAATTAAATGGTTGGCAAAAGAACTTGGCCTAGAAAAAATCATTTTAAAACAAAAAAGAATGATTGGATACTTTGTTTCGAATCAGCAAAGTGATTTTTACCAAACAGAAGCATTTTCTAGAATGCTAAAATACGTGCAGCAAAATAGTAAAAGCTGTGTAATGAAAGAAAAGGAAACTAAAAATGGCTTGCGCTTACTTATTACGTTTATTAGAATAGATACAGTTAAAACAGCATTAAATATTTTACAGAAAATATAATGCAAAATCAACACTCTAAAAACCTATCGGTTTTACTATTTGCTACTTTATTTGTAAGCACTTCTGGTGTTTTAGGTAAATACATAGCTTTAAGCGCAGAAACTATTATACTTTGTCGTGCTTTTTTAGCAGCAATTATTATTTATACTTTTTGTAAAATTAAAAAAGTAGATCTTACAATTAAATCCTTAAAAGATAAAAAAGCATTTATTATTATTGGCTTTTTTATGGGGGCACATTGGGTAACGTATTTTTATGCGTTAAAACTTTCTAATGTTGCTATTGGTATGTTATCGATGTATACATTTCCTGTAATTACAGCTTTTCTAGAACCTATTTTTACAAAAAGCAAACTTAATATAAGTCATGTTTTGTTAGCTGTATTGGTTTTGATAGGTGTTTTTATTTTGGTGCCAGAGTTCTCTTTAGAAAATACTCAATTACAAGGTATTCTTTTTGGTATACTATCTGCCTTTTGTTACTCTTTAAGAAATTTGTTACTAAAAAAACATGTTACAAACTATAACGGAAGTATGCTTATGTTTTATCAAATGGTGGTAGTTACCATTTTATTAATACCTGTACTTTTTATTGGAGACTTTACAAATGTTTTAGACCAATTGCCTTTATTAATTTTAGTTGCAGTATTAACTACTGCAATTGGACACACAATGATGGTTAATTCATTAAAAAACTTTTCTGTAGCAACAGCGAGTATTATAAGTAGTATTCAGCCAATTTTTGGAATTATAATTGCCTATATATTTGTGAACGAAATACCGCAGTTTAACACTTTTATTGGTGGAAGTTTAATTTTATTGACTGTAATTATAGAAAGTATAAGAAGTAAAAAATAAATGTTTAAATTTTTCCTTTTTGATTGATTTTAGAATAAAATTCCAAATTTCATCAAATTTTAACACCTAAAATCCACGTTTTTTACAACCTCACTATATAGAATCATTAAAAATAACATCATTTTATTTAGAATCATTAAAAATAAACTGCATTAAATTGTCATAATTTTTGAGTTTACACTTAAAAATTATTTTTTCTACAAATCAACTAAATTTATTTAGACTAATTATAAATAAAAGTATATTTGTGAAAAAAAACGACAATGCTTTTCTTTAGAACGCTACTATTTTTCTTTTTAACAACTGTAACTTTTAGTCAGAATGGAGATTTTTATGGGAAAATTAAATTTAATAATAACGAGCCAGCAATTGGTGCTTATGTAGTTGTTAAAGGAGCTAATTTCTATAAAGAATTAAGTACAGATATTAACGGAGACTTTTATATAAAAAGTGTTCCATATGGCACATATTCTTTTAAGGTACACTCTTTAAATTCTTCACCAAAAACCATCAACGCTACCTTAAATTCGAAAAAGAAACCCCTTAATATTACATTAGATTTTAAAGACAATGCATTAGATGAAATAAAAATCACCTCAAAAACAGAAGAAACCAAAAAAGAAACTCAAGGTTTTGCTGTAAATGTGATAAAAACCAAAGAAGCTAGTTTAAGAAATATTCAAACTAACGAATTACTAAACACAACTGTTGGTGTTAAAATAAGGCAAAATGGAGGTTTGGGTTCTGATGTTAATTACAGTTTAAATGGTTTATCTGGTAACGCTGTAAGAATCTTTATAGACGGAATACCAAGTTCTATGTATGGATCTTCTTTTAATCTAAACAGTATTCCTGCTTCAATGATTAAAAATATTGAAGTTTATAAAGGTGTAGTTCCGGGGCATTTAGCAGATGATGCTTTAGGAGGAGCGATTAATATTATTCTTAATGATGATGCTAAAACTAACTTAAATGCTTCTGTTTCTTACGGATCATTCAATACAATACAAACGAATATTAACGGTTTGTATCGTTTTAAAGAATCTGGTTTTACAGTAAAAGCATCACTTTTTCATAATTATTCAGATAATGATTATAAGGTTTCTGGTAGAAGTATTGTTACCACGGGTTTAGGAGGTGTACAAACGCCAATTACTGCTAGAAGATTTAATGATGCTTATCGATCTACAGGTGGTATGGCACAAATTGGTTTAACCAATGTTAAGTGGGCAGATCAATTTTTTGTTGGCGTTACCGGTTCTGATGATTATAAAGAAGTACAACATGGTGCTTTTATGACTATTACTCCTTATAAAGATCGATTTTTAGAATCTGATGCTTTAGTTGCCAACTTAATTTATCAAAAGAAAAACTTTATCACCAGAGGTTTAGATTTAAACATTAACGGATTGTATGGAAACAGAAATCGTGTTGTTTATGATACTGTTGCTGCTGCTTATAGTTGGAATGGAGAAAGAGCTATCGATTTTAGAGGTGATGAATATGACTATACTTGGGGTTCTCAACAAGAAGGTGGTCCAACATTAGCTACCATTAAAAGAAAAGTAGCATCTATAAGAACAGGATTATCTTATGCTATTAACCATAATCATAAGGTTTTAGCAAATCACATCTATAGCGGAACAGATAGAACAGATAGTGATGTATTACTTTCTTTATTAGAAAACACATTTACAGGAACCAGAAATCTTTACAAAAACATTTATTCTTTAACGTATGAGTTAACTGCTTTTGACAATAAATTAAAAGCAAATATTTTCGGAAAACATTATCAACAAGAAACGGTTAGTATAGATCCAGAAATAGTAACAAATTCTAACGGAATTAATGAAATAGTTGATGAAATTATTAGTAGTAATAAAAAAAATAACGGATATGGATTTGCGCTTTCTTATGAGCTTTCTCCTAAAACTACATTATTAGCTTCCGCAGAAAAAGCAGTTCGTTTACCTGATGAAACAGAAGTTTTTGGTAATGATGGAGACAATGTTGTTGCAAATCCAACTATTAATCCAGAGCAAAGTAACAACTATAATCTAGGTTTTAGATTTGGTACTTTTAATATCAACAATCATAATTTTACTATTTCTACAAACTTATTTACAAGAAATATTAAAGACAGAATTGGCTTACCTATAGAAACTTCTTTTAATGTAGATGATGAATTAATAGTCTATGTAAACCAAGGTAGCGGAACATCTAAAGGATTTGATGCACAATTAAATTATAACTACAATAACAATTTCGGATTAAACTTTAATATATCTCGTTTCGATTTAAAAATTAAAAATAACGGAGTAGAAATAGACGTACCAAACACTCCTTTCTTTACAATGAATGGTAGTTTACGTTATTCTTTTAAAGACTTATTTCAACAAAAATCTCAATTAAACCTTTTTTACTCAATCTATTTTACTGATGAATTTTCTTACCTAGCCCCACAAGGTTCAAACACCGTTGGTAATGATTTTTTCGAAGTTCCTACGCAATTATCACAAGATTTAGGACTTAGTTATGCATTTCCAAACAAAAAGTTGGTAGCTAGTTTTGATGTAAAAAACATTTTTGACAAACCCGTATACGATAATTTATCCGTACAAAAACCAGGTAGAGCTTTTTACCTGAAATTAAATTACACAATTAATAATTTTTAACCATTCAAAACAGAAATAAAATGAAACTTAATTTTTTAAATCTAAAATCTTTAGCAATACTTACTCTTGGTATTGGTTTAATGACTGCTTGTAGCGATGAGGATATTACTAACCCAATAGAACCTGTAGATCCTATTTCTGAATCTAGATGGATTACAATTGCCGGAGCTAAAATGGGAGATAATCCTGGTGATGGTAACGGAGGAACTTTAATATATTCTGTAAGTAGTGAAGATGCAAAAGACCCAACTGTATCTATCAATCCTTTCGAAAACGGATTTATTGTCCCTTCTAACAGAACCGCTAGATTACAAGCCTCTGAAGATGGTAACACAATTTTTAATATTTCTTATGCTGGTGATACTGGTGGAAATTATACGAAATATACCGTAGAAGGCGGCCAAAACTTTGTACAAACTGGTACAGAGATTAGTATTGCTCCTTATGTGGGTACTGCTCCAAGATGGATAAAATTATTTGACGGAGATCAAACAGGTGCAGCAGTTTACGTTTCTACAGAACACCAAATTGATAATAATGATACACCAGATGATGTGTCTGATGATGTTTACACACGCACAGAAGCAACAATTGGTGTAGTTACTTTAGATTTAGTAAACTCTGCAATTAACAACTTTCAAGAACATGTTGTTGCTTTAAGCGCAGAAGAAGAAGCTGCAGGTTATTATATTTCTAGAATAGATATGCCTACTTTAAATACTGCAGGAAACAAATTATACATTGGCGCGCGTTTAAGCAAAGTAAACCCAGCAACTGTAGAAAGCGATAACGGTTACGAAATTTTAGGTTCTAAAACAATTGTATTAGATTATCCTTCTTTATTAAACCCAACCGTTATTACGTCTAGTGTTGGTCATGGAAACACAAACGGATACAGAAGTATTAATGCTTTTGAATATAATGGAAGTGTTTATCAAGCAAACCAAAGTGATCCAGAAGGTTCTCATATTTTAAAAATTAATGCAAATAATGAATATGACAATTCTTATGATTTTAATTTGGATGAAGCATTAGGTGTGCAAGGTGCTTACGTACTTGCTTGGAGACCTGCTATAAATGGTAAAGCTGTATTAGCTTATCGTCATGAAGGTTCTGCTGATGGTGTTGCAGGTGCTCAAGGATTTTTTGCTTTAATTGATTTAAATGCTAAAACTGCAGTTAAAATTGATGCAATTCCGTATGATCCAGATTTTTACTTATTCCAATACCAAGGTTTTGCTGTAGATGGTAATGAAATTTACTTAACGCAAGCTCCTGTTGGACAAAATGGAAACATTTATGTTGTAGATACAGAAACTGGATCAGTAACAAAAGGTGCTGAATTAGTAAACGCAGAAGGAAGTCACTTTATTGGTGCTTGGTAAACTGCAAATAAAAATAATAAAAAAGGCGTAAACTTTGGTTTACGCCTTTTTTATTAAAACAATTCTTTATTACTAATATCTAAATAATTACGCTTTACGAAAGCTAAAATAGTTTCTAAAATTTCTCCCATATTTTCGCAATCTTTAAACTTTACATCACCAACATATTTAATTAAATGCTCTTTTAAAAGCTCTACATTTTCTGGATACGAAATAGAATCTGCTTTCATACATTTAATTAATCTTGCAGTTCTTCTTGGTGCAGTAATCATTCTCTTTGCCATAAAAGAACGTTCTTCTAATTTATACTGCCTAATAGAATCGTTTTGTAATTTTTTACTAACCATTTCTACCATCTTAAAATTCTCTTTCATGAATTGTAAGTTGTATACTTTTAAGTTTCCTTCAAAAGATTGCTGATCAAAATCTATAGCTCTAAACTTATATATAATATGGTCAAAATCATGAGTTGGTGTAATCACGTAATTATATGAACGCATATCACCTAAAAGACGCACCAAACATCTTTCTTTAAATTTTACAAACTCTTTTGCAATTTGTGCTTTTTGAGATTCTGTACATTTTGGTAAAAAATCTCTAATAAAATCATCTCCCGGAATTCCGGCAATATGTTCTTCAATTAAAGTATCTCCAAAAACTAGAAAATTCATATTATGTGGAGATAAAATATGCTCTAACTCTAAACCATAAATACGAGATGCATCTGCTTTTTTTACATAGAAATAAGAAAAGTTGTCATTTAAAATATTACGAATTTTAATTCTAAAAGGTTTCGAATTCCCAAACGTACAATAATCGATAGCATCTACATTTAAAAAAGGAATTGTGTCATCATTACCATCTGAATGTAACATTGTATATACCTTTTTTAAACTTCTATCTATTTCTTCTCTATCAAATTGAGAATAGTAAGTTCTTACCCAAAGTGTATCTTCGTCATTTTTATCATAAACCGTTACAGAACCTTGAAAACGTAATAAATCGTCGTAAAAAATAGAAATTTTAATGTTTCTATTGTAATTTTTAAGATACGCGTTAAACATTTCGTTTACTGGAAATGTGGGTTTCTTTTTGGACATCAATTTTTTCTCTACCGCCATCTTTACTATTGATTTTCCTCAAAAATAAGAATATTTAACTCAATTCGAACATCTTTCCGGGTAAAGGTTTTGTAACACCTTTTAATTCTAACTGCAATAATATAGACGACAATTGATATGTTGGTATATTGCATTCTAATGCAATTACATCTAATAGTTGTTGTCCTTTAGCATGTAATAAATCGTATATTTTTTGTTCATTTTCATCTAACTCTACAAATAATTGTTTCTGTATTGTTTTGGGTTTTTCTTGAATATCCCAATTTAAAATTTTCACAATATCTTCTGCAGAGTTTAACAAAAAAGCATTGTTACTTTTAATTAAATGGTTACAACCTTTACTATACAAATCTGTAGTTCTACCAGGTACAGCAAAAACATCTTTATTATAAGAATTAGCAATATCTGCAGTCACTAAAGAACCTCCTTTTGCTGCAGATTCTATAATTATAGTTGCTTTAGAAATACCCGCAACAATTCTATTTCTTTTTAAAAAATTTTCTCTTAACGGTGCTTCGTCATGCCAAAACTCAGTTAAAAAACCACCTTTTTTATTTACATCATTTATATACTTTTTATGTACTTTCGGATAAATTTGATCAAACCCATGCGCTAAAACCGCAATGGTTTGCAGGTTATTTTCTATTGCTGCTTTGTGCGCACAAATATCTACACCATAAGCAAAACCACTAACTATTACAGGATTGTAAGTAGCCAAATCTTTTATCAAGGTATTACAAAAGTCTCTACCATAAGAACTCATATTTCTTGTACCAACAATAGAAATCATTTTTTTATTAGAAAAATCGATGGCACCGTCTTTAAAAAGTAGAATTGGTGAATCGATACAATGTTGAAGGTTCTCTGGATAATCTTCATCCAAAAAATAAGAATATTTTATGTTATTTTTTTTGATGTATTGTAGTTCTTCTAATGCTTTTTCTAAGTTTTCTTTATCAAAAAGATGGTTTAGTACATTTTTACCAATTCCGTTTATTTTAGCTAAATTTTGTGGTTTCTCCTTAAAAATTTGAGAGACATCTCCCACATTTACAATTAGTTTCTTAGCTAAAATATCGCCCACAGCTTTACTTTTTTGCAATCTTAAGATTGCAAGCAATTTTTCTTCTTTCAATAGTTAACAATTTGACAACCAATATATAAAAAAATTGTTGATAATTTTTACAGAACTTTTTTCTACGAAAGGTCTAAAATTATATATTTGTTTATATGAATTTAGCCAACTATATAAACGATTTATTATACCGATACGATTGCGTAATTGTACCAGATTTTGGGGGTTTTGTAACAAATAAAATTGATGCAAAATTAGATGAAAGCACAAACACTTTCTACCCGCCTTCTAAGCAAATTACGTTTAATAGTCTTTTAAAACATAATGATGGTTTATTGGCAAATTATATAGCTTCTAGCGAGCAAATCTCTTTTGAGAAAGCTTCTACAGCCATTTCTTTGTCTGTAATTAAATGGCAAACAGAACTTCAAAAAAACGAAATTTCGTTAAACAATTTAGGTGTTATTTCTCTTAATGAGAATAAGCAAGTTATTTTTGAACCAACAACAAATGTTAACTTTTTAACGTCTTCATTTGGTTTAGCTACCGTAGAAACTTCTGCAGTAGAAAGATACAAACAACAAGTTAAGCCTTTAATTCCTGTTACTCGTTCAACAGAGAAAAGAGGCATACCAACATTTATAAAATACGCTGCTTCTGCCGCTATTTTATTAACATTAGGTTTTGCTGGTTTTAATGGTTATCAACAAAATAAACAAAACGAGGTTTTTGCAAATCAGCAAAAAGAATTAGAAAAAAAGATACAATCTGCAACTTTTGTAATTTCTAATCCGTTACCAACTTTAGAATTAAATGTGGTTAAAGAAATTGCTAAACCTTACCATGTGGTAGCTGGCGCTTTTCAAATACCAGAAAATGCAGAAACCAAAGTAAAAGAACTAATTGCAAAGGGTTTTGATGCTAAAATTATTGGTGTAAACAAATGGGGATTAACGCAAGTTACATTTAATAGTTATGCTGATAAAAATGACGCGATTAATAACCTAAACAAGATCAAAAGAACGGTTTCTAAAGACGCTTGGTTATTAGTTAAAGCCGTTAAATAATTTCACCTTTCTTTAGCTATTTTACAACACTTTTAAAAGTGTGATTACGTATCTTTGCAAAAAATTTATTTTTTGATGGAAGCAAAATCACCTAAAGAATCTTTAACCATTTTAACAGATTTAGTTTTACCAGGAGAAACTAACTATTTAGACAATCTTTTTGGAGGAGAATTACTAGCTAGAATGGATAGAGCTTGTAGTATCGCAGCAAGAAGACACTCTAGAAGAATTGTAGTTACAGCATCGGTAAACCATGTTGCATTTAACAAATCTGTACCTGTTGGTAGCGTTGTTACAGTTGAAGCTAAAGTTTCTAGAGCCTTTAAATCTTCTATGGAAGTTTACGTTGATGTTTGGATAGAAGACAGACAATCTAGACACAGAACTAAAGTAAACGAAGGTATTTACACTTTTGTTGCTGTAGATGAAACAGGTAAACCTGTACAAATAGCTCAAATAGAACCAGAAACAGATTTAGAAAAAGAACGTTTTGAAGGCGCTCTTAGACGTAAACAATTAAGCTTAGTCTTGGCTGGTAGATTAACACCAAACGAAGCTACAGAACTAAAAGCATTATTTCAGTAGAAATTAGTAACTATGGAGTTTTTAAATAATTTCAAAATATTAGAATCTGTAATTATTGTAGTAATTGCATTTTTTCTAAGACTATTCATTACAAATTCTTTAAAAAAGATTCAAACAAAATTCGGTTTTCAAAATGCCAGAATTCTTGTTACAAATAAAATTGTTACAATTCTTATTTATATAACCGTAATTGTTGTAATCGCTTTTATTTGGGGTGTAGATGAAAAACAATTATTAATATATATATCTTCATTTTTAACAATTTTAGGTATTGCTTTTTTTGCACAATGGTCTATTTTATCTAATATTACCGCTGGCTTAATTTTATATGTAAATTACCCAGTAAAAATTGGAGATACAATTACTATTTTAGAAAAAGACAATAATATAACAGGAGAAATTAGAGATATTGGCGCATTTTTTATCACCTTAAAAACTGCAGATCAAGAGTTCTTGACAGTTCCAAACTCTATCATTTTACAAAAAAATATTAAATACAAATAAAAAAAGCGCAATTAAATTGCGCTTTTTTTTGCTAGAATAAATTATGCCGTTTGAGCCTCGTGTTTACCTTCGTAAACCTCTTCTACTAACTTATTATTAAACGCTGGTAAATCGTCTGGATTTCTACTTGTTACCAAACCTTCATCTACTACCACTTCTTCATCTACCCAATTTGCACCAGCATTAATCATATCTGTTTTAATAGAATTAAAAGATGTAATTGTTCTTCCTTCTAAAACACCAGCCTCTGCTAATAACCATGGTGCATGACAAATTGCAGCTACAGGTTTATGATTTTCGAAAAATGATTTTACAAATTCTACTGCATTTTTATCTCTACGTAAAGCATCAGGATTTATAACTCCCCCAGGTAACATTAATGCATTATAATCAAATTGAGAAACCTCTTCTAGAGTTTTATCTACCTTGTAGTTTTTACCCCAATCACCATCGTTCCATGATTTAATTTCTCCAGATTTTAAAGAAACAATTTCAACAGTTGCTCCTGCTTTTTCTAAAGCTTTTTTTGGTTCGCTTAATTCACTTTCTTCAAATCCATTAGTTGCTAAAATTGCAACAGTCTTTCTATTTAAGTTTTCCATTTTTATGTAATTTTTTAATTAATAAAACATAGAACCTAGATGTTTTCTAAATTCTTACACAAAAATAGACTCAATAAAAAGCAAATATTATTGCAATCAATTTAATAATTGACACAAATAAAAAATTCTAAAAAATTATCTTTTAAGAATCCAAGAAGCAGGATTAAGCTTGGTTGTATTTTTGTACAACACAAATATTAAAGTAGTTTTTCCAGAAACTTTGTCTGTAAAAATTTGCCCTATTTTTTGACCCGTTTTTACATTATCGCCTTTTTTGACATACAATTTTTCTAAATTATTATAAGACGTAATATAATTACCATGCTGTATTAAAACATTTCTTTTACCGCCAGAAGTAACTAAAACATTTAAAATTTTACCGTTAAAAATAGCTTGTGCACTTTTACCTTTTTTAGTTATCATATGCAAACCTGTACTATTAATTGTAATACCAGGGTAAATAGGGTGCGATTGTTTACCAAATCTTCTTGTAATTAAACCCTCTTCTATTGGCCAAGGTAACTTACCTTTATTCAGCTCAAATCTTGCAGCTAAAGCCTTAGCTTCTGGCGATAAAACAAACTCGTTTTTCTTTGTTGTTTTAGGTTTATTTTTAAGTTTTTCATTTGCTAACCTATTTGCTTTGGCAATTTCATCTTTAATTATTTTATCAATTTTTTCTGCAATTCTTTTTTCAGCATTAATTTTATTCTGAATCTCTCTTTTATATTTGCGTTCTTTCTTTTTTATTGTAGAAATTAATTGCTCTTTATTTTTCTTATCGAGCTCTATTTGCTGTTTCTGATCTTTTTCTATAGAGATTAAAGTATCTTTAACTTGCTTCTGATACAATAAAGAGTCGTTTTTCTTTTTGATAACTAATGTTTGCTCACCTATTTGATCTCCCTGCCTTTTTCTAAATGAAGTATATTGCTTCATATACTCTAAACGTTTGTAAGCTTGGTAAAAATTTTGAGAAGACAGAATAAACATCATTCTACTTTGCTGAGATTTACTCTTATAAGATTTATAAATCATACTTGCATAATCTTTTTTAAGCACTGCAAGTTCTTTTTCTAACTTAGAAATTTCTGACTTATTTTTATTTATTTCTGATGATAATAATTTAGCCTCGGAATTGATAGTTCTTATTAATTTTTGCCTAACATCTATTTTTTGATTTAAATCCTTTAGATCTTCAAGAACATTTTTTTCTCTTTTTTGCTCTTTAAATAATAAGTTATTAACCTGAACGATTTCTTTTTTTAATCTTTTACGCTGTGCCTCTAGCTCTTTTTTTGTTTGACTAAAAACAGTTATACAACTAAAAAGTAAAATAAAAATTGATATGTGTAAACGAAATTTTATCACTATAAATTAATGCGTTTATATCCTTTAGGCAAAGAAAAAGATGTGTTTAATGCTGTATTAAATTCAACAGATTTTAAAGTAAAATCTATTTTTGTCGTTTTACTAACTTGCTTTGCAGTAATATTAATTTCCGCAGGAAAAACTACATTATCTATTAATTTATAAGAAGGATATTTAATTTCTAAGCTTTCTTTTTTTATTGGTGACGCAATGGCTTGAAAATCTAATTTAAAATGATTAGGATTTACTGCTGTAACAACATTAGCAAGAAGATCTTTAGCTGTTGGCGTAAGAATATAAGAATTATTTACAATTTCTACATTTTGCTTATTCTTCTTTACATCTAACATTGCTTCTCCTAAAAACAAACTTTGTAATTGTTCATAATTAATTTCTGTACCTAAAATTTTCTTTAGCATTTTAAAATCACCTTCAAAATAATTCTTTGCATATGGCGAATAATAAGCAATTGATGTTGGAGTAATTTTAGCTTTAAAAACCGTTATAAATTTGGTTCCTTTTAAAAATATTTCTTTGTCTTTTGTTATTTTTAAATACACGGTAATGCTTTGGTTTGTTTTACCGTCATTAAAATTTGCTTTAAACTTAGCGTCTATAGTTTCCTTTTTAAAATTTGCAGCAATATGCTTTCTAACAACCTTATTTACAGAAATTTCTTTTGCTTTTATGTTAGCATCTAAAACTAACTTCTTCGATTTACAAGCTGTAAAAACTAAAGTTAGCATTAATATATATTTAAAATATCGCATATTATTTTTTTAACTTTTTAGACTTTTGTTTGTACTTATTTGCTTCGGTAGTATTACCTATACCTTTATAAGAAACAGCCATTTCATTATAAAAATCTGCTTCCATATTGTCTTCAATTACAAAATCGATACCATTTTTTAAAGAAACGATAGCTTCGTTAAATTTTTCCTTCGCATTTAAAGCCTTACCATTCATTAAATACACGAATGGCTGCGCTGGAAACAGCTCGATTCCTTTTTTACTATAATCTAATAATAAGTCTGAATCTTGTTTTACATTTTCTAAAATTTGTTTTAAAAGTACATATGATTTATCAGTTTCAAACTGTTTAAAAATATTACTTACCGAAGAACTTTTTACAGGTCTTGCTTTTCTAGTTTGCTGTAAATTATCTTTTATACTTTTTAAACTAGAAGACAAAGAGTTTTCATCTTCTAAAACCTCCATCAGATTTATAGCGTTTTTAAAATCTCTATTTTTTAAATAAAGTCTTACTAAATACTCGCGCTCTTTTTTATTGATAGTAGCAATATTTTTCTGAACTTTTATTGCTTCAGAAAAATCTCTAGCTGAAACATTAATTTTTACTAAATGCTTTTGTAACCAAATATTATTAGGTTCTTGATCAATAGCTCTTTTTATATATTCTTTAGCTAAAAGTTTTTTATTTAATTCTAGGTAATTCTTAGAAAACTCAAAAAAAACAACACTATTGTTAGGTAATATTTGATTACAGTTTTCTAAATTCTCTATCGACTTTTGATAATTACCGATAGATTTTTGCGATAATGCTTTAAAGAAAAACTGCTGAAACTTTAGTTCTTTTTCTTCTGTTAAATCTACAGCTACAGGTATGCTGTCTTGTGCAAAACTATCTATTGATATTAAAAAAAAGAACAAAGCAAAAAGAGACAATTTAAAATAATGAAATTGCCCCTCTTTTAATTTATTTATTTCTTTTTTTGTAAAACTCATTAGATTAATTCTGTATAATCTCCAATACTAACAGAAGTGTATTTACCGTTGTATTTTGCATGGTTACCAATCATTGCATTGTCTAATTTTGCATTTGAAATTACAACATTTGTTTGTATTAAAGAGTTTGTTATCGTAGCATTTTCTACTACACTATTTTCTCCAATAGAAACATAAGGACCAATTTTTGTGTTTTTAAGCACAACATTTTTACCCACAAAACAAGGTTCTATAATTTCTGAATTCTCTAATACAACGTCTTTAGATACCAAATTATTACCAGCTTTATGCTCAAAATCTAAAACTTGTTTATTGGTATCTACCGTTGGATCTTTTTTACCACAATCCATCCAAGTATTTACAGTTCCTGGAATAAATTTAGCGCCGTCTTTTTTTAAAGTTTCTAAAACATTTGTTAACTGAAACTCGTTATTCTCTTTTAAATCGTTGTCAATTAAATATTGAATTTCGTCTCTAACTCTATCACCATCTTTAAAGTAGTAAATACCAATTATCGCTAAATCAGAAACAAATTCTTTTGGCTTTTCTACAAAATCTGTAATAAATCCATCTTCTAGTTTTACCACACCAAAAGCGCTTGGATCTTCTACCTGTTTTACCCAAATTGCACCATCTGCGTTAGAATCTAATTTAAAGTCTGCTTTAAATAAAGTATCTGCATAAGCTACAACACATGGGCCACTTAAAGAATCTTTAGCACAAAATAATGCATGCGCAGTTCCTAGCGCTTCTTCTTGAACATAAACAGAACCTTTCGCACCTAATTCTTTGGCTATTTCTAATAAGTTATCTTTAGTATTTGCCGGAAACCCTTTTTTAGCAGGACCAATAATAAACGCAATCTCTTCTATTTCTTCATTAACCACAGACGCAATATCTTCTACAAGTCTTTGCACAATTGGTTTTCCTGCAATTACGGTTAAAGGCTTAGGAACTGTTAATGTATGTGGTCTTAAACGAGAACCTATTCCTGCCATTGGTACTATTATCTTCATGTTTTTTTTAATCAAAAATTATCGTTGCAATATACCATTATTAAAAAGATTTTAAAAAAATTGAATCTATTAAAGTAAAATGATTTTTATAAAAAATCTATTCATAGACTTTGCTCAAACTCTTAAAATTTAGCAGAAACTATAATAGACTATCCCTGAATTCAGGGATATCAAAAAACCCTGAATTCAGGGATTGCACAATATTCAATAAATTAATAATTTTGATGAGTATTTAATAATAAATTAAGATATTTTAATAAATTATAAATGCAAAAAATAATATTATTATCAAATTAATTCAATCCCCGAATTTTTAAAAATTTTATTCACATGAAAAAAAACAGTTACTTTAAGTTAATATTTAGCTCAATCGCTATTTTAATGTTCTCCTTTTTTTTATCAAAAACAATTGTTAAAAAGAAAGAGAAAGAAGAATTGCTATCAAAAAGAAAAAAGTTAGAAAATTTTATTAAAAACAGCCCATATAAAGAAACATTAACTTGGGATAAAAAGAAAAGGAAACAAAATGGATTGCCCCCTAACAGGTATTTCGAGCAGATGTGGGAACTTACCATAAATCCTGAAACAGGAAAATTAGATGATGGTGAGTTAAACGAACTCAGAAAGAAAATAATGAAAAAAAGAGTGGCTAGAAAAACCCCCGGAAACAGCTCGAATGCATGGGAAGAAAGAGGCCCAAATAACGTAGGTGGTAGAACAAGGGTTATTATGTTCGATCCAAATGACAGTTCTAATAATACTGTTTATGCAGGTGGTGTTTCTGGAGGATTATGGAAAAACACAAACATTTCAAATTCAAATTCTCAATGGAGCAGAGTGCAAAATGTACCAGGAAACCTTTCTGTAACCTCTATTACTGTAGATCCTAGAAATTCTAATAGATGGTATGTTGGTACCGGAGAACAACATACCGCTGGAGATGTTGTAGGTAACGGAGTTTACGTTACAACAGATGGTGGTAATAATTGGTCTGCAGTTACAATTCCTGCCGCCGGACCAGATTCTTTTGATTACAACGCTTCTAATTTATTTTTAAAAGGTATTTACTATGTAAACGATGTTTTAGCTTGGGATAACGGAAACTCTACAGAACTTTTTGTTGCCGTTGGCGCTCATGTTTACGGAGATTCTTCAAGTCCGAAAAATTGGTTGGGTTTACAATCTGCTGGTATTTATAGATCTACAAATAATGGCAGTTCTTGGAGCAGAATAGAATCTTCTAATCTGTCTTACTCTTTTGGCGGATCTACGTATTATTACATTCCTAATGATTTAGAAGTTGGTGCAGATAACAAACTTTGGATGGGAACCATTGGTTCTGCACTTGGCGAAGGTGGTGGTAGAGTTTACAGTTCTACAAACGGATCTACTTGGACAGAAGCTAACGCCTCTCCTCTAACGGATTCTAATAGAGTAGAATTAGAACCATCAGCAACAAACGGAAATAAAATATATGCCTTAACTCAAGGTGTTAGCTCTCCTGTACATATTTATCAAACAACAAACAGCTTTAATACAATTACCTCTAAAGCATTGCCAAATGATGCAGATACAGGCATTTCTGCAAATGATTTCACTAGAGGTCAAGCATTTTACGACTTGGTAATCGAAGCTGATCCTGCAAACGATAATGTTTTATATGTTGGTGGAATCGATTTGTTCAAATCTACAAACGGAGGTAATTCTTGGTCTCAATTATCGCATTGGTACGGTGGTTTTGGTCAACCAAACAATGTACATGCAGATCAACATTCTATTGCGTTTGGTAATAATGATGCTTCGAAAGTGTTATTTGGTAATGATGGTGGTATTTATTATTCTGGCAACTCGGGTAGTTCTATTAACGTAAGAAACAACAACTACAATGTTACACAATTTGTAAAAGCAAGTATTGGACCAGATGGTGTTGGAGATTTAAATGGAATTTTTTCTGCTGGAGCACAAGACAACGGTACACAAGCTTTTAGAGATGCAAATACAGCCAACGGAATAAACTCTTCTGAAGATTTAAGTGATGGAGACGGATTTTACACATTTGTAGATAAAGATGGGCAATACATGATTGCAACTTATGTTTACAATGTAATTTATAGATTTAATTTACCTTGGAATGGTCAAGGAAGAATTGATGGAGGAGCAACAACTTTGTCTAGTGATCAAAGTACTGGTGATTTTGTAAACCCGATGGATTATGATAGCAATGCAAATAGACTATTATCAAATCAATCTACAGCAAGTAGTAACTCTATTTTAAGTATAAATGTAGCTTCCAACACTAAAGGATCATTAACCAATGCGGCATTAACTTCAAGTCCGACAGCATTTAGAGCTTCTCCTTTCGAAAACAATGCTTGGTATGTTGGTTTGTCTAACGGCGGATTAGTTAAACTAACAAATGTTACCAATAATTCTGCAACATTTACAACAGTTAACAATCCTTTTGTTGGCGCAATCTCTTCTATTAGGTTTGGAGAAACTGCAAACGATTTAATTGTAACAATACATAATTATGGGGTTACTAGTGTTTGGTACTCATCTAACGCAGGTAGCTCTTGGTCAAACAAAGAAGGGAATCTTCCAAATATTCCTGTAAGAGACTTTTTATTAAATCCTTTAGCACCTAACGAAGCAATTATAGCAACTCAATTAGGTGTTTGGTCTACAGAAAATTTTAACGATACAAACCCTAATTGGTCTCAATCATATAATGGTATGAGCGATGTTAGTGTTACTTCTTTAGACTATTGGAATGTATCTGGCGATAATACAAATAATAAAATAATAGCTTCTACATACGGTAGAGGTGTATTTACAGGTACATTTACCCAATCTACTGCACCAGATACGCAAGCTCCTACTACTCCAACGAACTTAATTACAAGTAATATTACAGAAAACTCTGTTCAGCTTTCTTGGAATGCATCCACAGATAATATTGGTGTTATAGGCTACGATGTTTATAGAAATGGCAACCTACTAACAACTGTTACAACTACAACCTATACATCGACAAGCTTAAGCGCAAATACTAGCTATAACTTTTATGTTATTGCAAAAGATAGTGCGGGCAATAGCTCTGTTAAGAGTACAACTATAAATGCAACAACATTAGCACCAGATACAACAGCTCCTACTGCTCCGACAGCATTAGTTTCAAATAATAAAACTGATACATCTGTAACTTTAAACTGGACAGCTTCAACAGATAACGTCGCAGTAAATTCTTACGATATTTTAAACGGAAGTACTGTTGTTGGAAACACTGCAAACACTAATTTTGTAGTAAATGGATTAACATCTAACACAACATATTCGTTCTCTGTAAAAGCAAAAGATGATGCAGGTAATATTTCTACAGCAAGTAATATTTTAACTGTTACAACAGATGTTACCCCTATTAATTATTGTGCTTCTCAAAGTTCTAATGTTAATGATGAATTTATAAGTAATGTACAACTTGGCGCAATAGACAATAATTCAGGTGCTCAGTTTTACTCAGATTTTACTAACACATCAACTAATTTAATAAAAGGTGATACTTATACTGTAACTATTACACCTACATGGACAGGAACCAAATACAACGAAGGTTACGCAGTTTGGATTGACTTTAATAAGGATGGAGATTTCACGGATGCTAATGAGCAGGTTTTATCAGTTGCACCAAACCAAAACGCAACAGTTTCGGCTTCATTTACAGTACCAGCATCTGCAATAGAATCCTCTACAAGAATGAGAGTTTCTATGAGCTACAATGCCATTCCTACATCTTGTCAAAGTTTTTCTTACGGAGAAGTTGAAGATTATAC
Organism: Polaribacter sp. OB-PA-B3; assembly: GCF_054589375.1. NCBI lineage: Bacteria > Pseudomonadati > Bacteroidota > Flavobacteriia > Flavobacteriales > Flavobacteriaceae > Polaribacter > Polaribacter sp. OB-PA-B3. Next base: position 651,575 of record NZ_BAAIIX010000001.1, on the reverse strand, counting down.
TGTAAATATTCAAGCCGCATCCGCAGATGCAATAGCACCTGTAATTACATTAAACGGAGCTTCAACTTTAGATTTAAATGTAGGCGACACTTATTCTGAACAAGGTGCAACAGCCACAGATAATGTAGACGGAAATTTAACCTCTTCTATAACTATTACTGGTAATGTAAACACAGATACAGCTGGTACATATATTAGAAATTACAATGTAAGTGACAATGCAGGAAATGCAGCAACCCAAGTTTCTAGAACAATAAATGTTAATGCAGTAAGCACTAATAATTGTGTAAACGGAGTATCAACTTTTCCTTATACTGAAAGTTTTGAAGGAAACTTAGGTACATGGTCTCAATCTTCTGCGGATGATATTGACTGGTCTATCACTTCTAACGGAACGCCTTCTGGAAACACAGGACCCTCTTCTGCTACAAACGGAAACTCATATGTTTTTGTAGAAGCATCTGGAGACGGAACTGGTTACCCAAACAAACAAGCTATTTTAAACTCACCTTGTTTTGACTTGACTAATGAGGTTTCTGCAAACTTCAGTTTTAATTACCATATGTACGGTGCAACAGATATGGGTACAATTACCTTAGAAATAAGTAATGATAACGGAACAAGTTGGACAAGTATCTGGAATGAATCTGGAAATAAAGGAAACCAGTGGTTGTCTACCAATGTAAATTTAAATGCATTTATAGGAACTACTGTTCAATTAAGATTTAATAGAATTACTGGAAGTACTTGGCAAGCAGATATCGCATTAGATAATATCGAATTAACTAGCGGTAGTAACAATAATAATGGTTGTACCGCAGAGGTAAGTTCTTTTCCTTATAACGAAGGTTTTGAAGGAAACATTGGTAGCTGGTCTCAAAACACAGACGATGATTTAAATTGGATTGTTAATACAAACGGAACACCTTCTAATAATACCGGACCTACTTCTGCCACAGAAGGTAATTCATATTTATTTGTTGAAGCTTCTGGAAACAACACTGGTTACCCAACCAAACAAGCGGTACTAACATCACCTTGTTTTGATTTATCAAGCGTATCTTCAGCTTCATTTAATTTTAATTATCACATGTATGGTGCAGCAAACACAGGAACGTTAGATGTAGAAGTTAGTGATGATAACGGTGCTTCTTGGTCGAGTATCTGGACAGAATCTGGCAACAAAGGAAACCAATGGTTAAACGCTAGTGTAGATTTATCATCATACTTAGGTAGTAATATTAAGTTAAGATTTAATAGAGTTACTGGTAATACATGGCAAGCAGATATTGCCATAGACAATGTGAGTTTAAACAATGTTGCAGCCTCTAACAACATCAGTATAGCTAATAATGATACTTTCTTTAACACTACAGACGGATCGTTTAACATTTATCCAAGCCCAGTAAAAACCGTATTAAATGTACAGTTATCTACTAGTACTGTTAATTCGTATAAAATTATTAATTCTATCGGGCAAACAATAAAATCAGGAAAATTACGAAACAACTCAATTGAAGTTTCTAATTTAAAAATTGGTATGTATTTACTAGAAATTAGCGACGGAGAAGAGAGGTTAATTAAAAAGTTTATTAAAATTTAATTTAGTAGCATTCACATAACGAATAATAAATCACTATTAAACAGTAATTTAAAATTATTGATATACTGAATTCAGGGTTCACTATCCCTGAATTCAGGGATAGTGAAAATATACTGAATTCAGGGATTGACAAGCATGTGTTTAACTTATATTTTTACAAGTATAAAAGTCATTTAGTTAGCACCCCTAATGCGTCCCCTAAAATTAAATGATTCAAAAACCCAAGCCTTTGCTTGGGTTTTTTGTTTCTTTGTAAAAAAATACAAATAGTGAATTATTTATCAGTAGAAAACATTTCTAAATCTTACGGAGAACGTATATTGTTTGACGACATCTCTTTTGGTATTAATAAAGATCAAAAAGTAGCTTTTGTGGCAAAAAACGGAAGCGGAAAAACTTCTATACTTAATATTATAGCCGGTTTAGATGTACCAGACTCTGGCCAAGTAGTAAGTAGAAAAGGAATTTCTATTGCTTACTTAGCACAAAAAGATGATATAAACCCAGATTTAACTATCGAAGAAACAATATTTGCTACAGATAATAAAATTCTATCTATTGTAAAGCAATACGAAAAAGCGTTAAAAAACTTAGACGACACAGATACTTACCAAGCTGCATTTGAGCAAATGGAACAGTTTAATGCTTGGGATTTCGAAACACAATACAAGCAGATTTTATCTAAATTAAAATTAGACGATTTATCTTTAAAAGTTGGCGCCTTGTCTGGAGGACAAAGAAAACGTTTGTCTCTTGCCATCGTTTTAATTAATAAACCAGATTTATTAATTTTAGACGAACCTACAAATCATTTAGATCTAGAAATGATAGAATGGTTAGAAGCTTTTTTTGCTAAAGAAAAAATAACACTTTTTATGGTAACGCATGACCGTTACTTTTTAGAGCGCGTATGTAACGAAATTTTAGAATTAGATGAAGGTAAAATATACAAATACAAAGGCAACTACTCTTACTACCTTCAAAATAAAGAAGAACGATTAGCATTAGAAGCCACCAACTTAAGCAAAGCTAAAAGTTTATTTAAAAAAGAATTAGATTGGATGCGTAAGCAACCAAAAGCTAGAACCACTAAATCGAAGTCTAGAACAGACGACTTCTACGCTATTAAAGAAAAAGCACATCAGCGTAGAAAAGACCATCAAGTTCAATTAGAAATTAATATGGAACGTTTGGGAAGTAAAATTCTAGAACTACATAAAGTGCATAAATCTTGGGGAGAAAAAAAGATTCTAGATGGTTTTGATTATGTTTTTAAAAGAGGAGAAAGAGTAGGAATTATTGGTAAAAACGGAACAGGAAAATCATCATTTTTAAATATTATTACCGAAAAAGCACCTTTAGATGCTGGTAAGGTAGTTTTAGGTGAAACTGTAAAATTTGGTTACTACACGCAAGCTGGTATCCAAATTAAAGAAGGGCAAAAAGTAATTGAAGTCGTAAAAGAATTTGGTGAAGAAATTCCGTTAGCAAAAGGAAGAAGAATTTCTGCATCGCAATTGCTAGAAAGATTTTTGTTTGATAAGAAAAAACAATATGATTTTGTAGAAAAACTATCAGGAGGAGAACAAAAAAGACTGTATTTGTGTGCCGTTTTAATTCAGAATCCTAACTTTTTAATTTTAGATGAACCTACCAATGATTTAGATGTAGTTACTTTAAATGTTTTAGAAAATTTTCTTTTAGACTATCCAGGAAATCTTTTAGTGGTTTCTCACGACAGATATTTCATGGATAAAATTGTAGATTCATTATTTGTTTTTAGAGGTGAAGGTGTTGTAGAAAATTTTCCTGGCAACTACTCAGATTTTAGAGCTTATGATAGTTCTATTTCTAAAGATAATTCAGAAAAAACTAGCATTAAAAAAGATGAAAAAAAAGCAACTAAAAAAAATACGAAATCTGCTTTAAGCTTTGATGAAAAAAGAGAATTCGGGGCTTTAGAAAGTGAAATAGAAAGACTTCAGAAAAGGAAAGAAACAATTGAAAAACAATTTTTAAACGTAGAAATTGCCACAGAGGATATTCCAAAAAAATCTGAAGAGTTACAAGAAATTATAGATAATTTAGAAGCAAAAGAAGAGCGTTGGCTAGAACTTTCTATGAAATTAGAAGATTAATTGTTGTTTGGGTTAATATGATGAAAACAGTAAAAATTTTCACATCACCATTTATATTTACCGTAGTTATATACCTGCTGTTAATTCAATATTTAATACTCAAAGGAGGTTTTGAAGTTTGTCGGTTTTCTGAACATCAATATATATACAAATATAGCAAACTTATATCTCGAGTATGCGTTTATATAGGTTTGCTTTTATCTTTATTATCACCATTGATAATTTGGCTACAAACAAAAAATAATTTAAAAAAGTTTAGAGTAATATTAGCAATTGCATTTTTACCTGCTTTTTATCATATATTGTTATTTATACTTTCTAAACCTAATTAAACATTTACAATATCCTTTTCTTCTAACAAAGGTTGATTATTAAATCTTAATAATACCTGCGCTACCGTAATTGTATCTTTTTCGCAATACTTAACTATTCTTTTAATGTTTTTTTCTAGGTAATAAACTTTTGCAACTTCACTCCCATCAATATCATCTTTTGGCGATGGTATCCCTAAGATTGAAGTTAGTAAATTTAGGGAAGTATAATGTTTATAATCACCAAACTTCCACAACTCTAAAGTATCTAAATGCGAAATTTCCCAAGGTTTTTTACCAAATAAATTAAGTTTTTTAGGTAATGGAATTTGATGTACAATCATTCTTCTAGCTATAAAAGGAAAATCGAACTCTTTACCGTTATGAGCACATAATATATTAGATGGTTTAGAAAAATGTGTTTCAAGTAAGTTTTTAAATTCTGTTAATAATTTAAATTCATTATCACCAAAAAAAGAAGTTACTCTAAATTGATTTTTCGCATCATTTAGAACAAAATAACCTACAGAAATACATATTATTTTACCAAATTCTGCCCAAATACCGGCTCTTTCATAAAATTCTGCTGCTGTAATTTCTTCTTTACGTTGATAACTTGTTTTTTTCTTAAATAATTCTTGAGTTGTTGTTGTTAAATTTTGCCAATCACTTTCTTCTGGTACAGTTTCTATATCTAAAAATAAGATATTGCTTAATTTCAATTTTAAATTCATCTTTTTCTTTTTCTTCTCTAAATATAGTCAAAAAAAAAGCTCCGAAATAAATCGGAGCTGTCTTAATATTGAAAAGTAGATTCGTAATTATCTTATTACCAACTTTTTTGTAGCTGTTTTACCATCTTCAGTAACTTTTACAATATAAATTCCTGCATTCATATCAGAAACATTTATTGTAGATTTTGCGCCAGAAAAACTTGCAGCATAAACTTTTTTGCCTAAAACATTAAAAATTACAATTTGCTTTACACTTGTATTATTTGTTGATACAGTAAATTCTTTATTTGTAACAGGATTTGGAAATGTTTTAAAACCTTCGATACTATTTTTAGAAACAGCAGCTGTTGCAGGTTGAAAAGAACCCATAGGAAAAGGAGTTGTTGCAGTAGCATTATTTGTACCACCTTCTAAACCGTTTACACCACTATAAGACCAATCTGTATCGTTAAAAGTAGTTCCTTTTGGTGTAGAAGAAGAACTTCTGTACGCCCAACCATCAAGATAATCCCAAGTTTCACCAGAACCATCTTTATTTACATCACCAAAAACATCTATAATTTTTCCGTTTTCGTATAATTCAATAGCGTCGTCTCCGTTAATATTTACTACACCTGTAATGTAATCTGCATTCTTACCAAAAAAATCTGTAAATCCAGTTTCACTTGAAGATATATATATAAAAGTCCCTGCAGTTACTGCTACAGCAGGAAAATTAAATTCTACAACTCCATTAGTAGAACCAGCACCATTAGAAACAGAGCTTAATCCAAATAAACTTAAATCTGCAACATCTTCTAACACGTATAACTCAACTCCTTTTGGTATTCCACCAGATAAACTACCATCAAAAACACCTGTAATAATTATATTGTTTGTTAACTCACCATAAACAACTCCTTCAACATTAAAATTAACAGCAGTTGTTCCTGTAGAAGAAAGTGTTACATCACCTTGATAATTACCAGAAACTGTAATTCCTGCTTTTAGACGAATGTAGATAATATCTTCAATTTTACCTGCATTAGGTGTAATTGATAAAGAACTACTAAAATCTGCATCTTCAGAAAAAGAAACTTCAAAATTTTCTGGTGCAGTAATGATAAAATCATCTGTTAGAAACAAACCTTCTACAGAAAAGTTTTGAACATCAGACGGACCTTCTTCTAGCGTATAACTAAATTTATTTAAAAATTCTGCATATGTAAATTGAGGATCTGCATTTTTTACCTCGCCTGTTAAAGCGACTGTAATAGAAGTTGCATCTGTAGAACTTATCGTAATATCGCCTGCATATGTATTTACACCTAAACCTTCTTTTAAACGCACGTAAATTGACGTTGACGCAACTTCACCAGAAGTTTGCATTAAAGAAATAGATTGAGCGAATGTACCAGTAGCATCGGTTGAAACTTCAAAATTTGTTGGGGCAGAAATAGTAATATCTGAAGTTAGATTAGTACCTTCTACATTAAATCCTTTTTCTGGTGATGGGCCATTTCCTTCAAAATACTCTAACAAAGATATTGTACCAATTGTATTTATTGCTGGGTCGGAACTTGGTACTGTCCAAGAAATATCATCTACTATAACTTGTTTTCCTGTTATATTTTTAATTTCTATCACTATATCTCCAGAAATATTTATACCAGAAACAGAAAATACGTGTTCATCGTAATCATCAAAAGCTTCTGATGTTCCTTTTGATACACCGTTAACAAATAATTCTACTTGCCTGTCTCCAGAACCAGTAAAACCTTTATAAAGTTTTACAGAAAAATTACCAATACCACCAGAAATAGTACTTGATGTTATTTTACTATCATCACTAGATCTTCTAAGCATTATTGCTGGTAAAGTTACACCAGCAGTATTATTTGCATTTCTAGAAGCAACATAAGTCCAAGTTATACCGCCATCTCCAACAAAGCTATTATCTGCATAAGAACCTGTAGCATTCGAATTTGCAAAAGATTCAGAGCCTTGACCATATGACAACGCGCTAAAACAAAGAGTAAATAAAAAAGTTAAAAAGTAATTTTTTTTCATGTGAATAGGATTTATAAGTTCAAGAAACAAATATAAGTTTTTAGATTTCCTTTTTTGTTACCTAATCATTAACAAACTCTAAATCAACTAACAAAAAAAGACCTTAAATTTTATCGTTAAGTAAACGTTATCTATATTCTATTTAAAATTAAATGTTTGTTAAGGATACTTTTGCTATAATAATAATTACTATTTTTGATACTTACATTTATTTAAAATCATGAATAAAAGCGATATTAAAATTCTATTAGTAGATGATGAACCAGATATTATTGAAATAGTTGGTTATAACTTAAGAAATGAAGGTTATCAAGTTTTTACTGCAAATAATGGGCAAGAAGCTATAAAATCTGCTAAAAAAAATACACCGCATTTAATTTTATTAGATATAATGATGCCTGAAATGGATGGTATCGAGGCTTGTGAAAAAATTAGAAAAATTAATTCGTTAGAAAATGTTATCATCTCATTTTTAACTGCAAGAGGAGAAGATTACTCTCAAGTAGCAGGTTTTGAAGCTGGCGCAGATGATTATATTACAAAACCTATTAAACCAAAAGTACTAGTTAGTAAGGTAAAATCTCTTTTAAGAAGATTAAAATCTGAAAAAGAAAGCGAAGAGACTTTTAAAATTGGCGATATAGTTATTGATAGAGAAGAATATGTAGTTTATAAAGCGGGTAAAAAGATTTTATTGCCTAGAAAAGAATTTGAACTATTTTCTTTATTAACATCTAAACCAGGTAAAGTTTTTAAAAGAGAAGTAATTTTAGATACCGTTTGGGGTAATGAAGTTGTAGTTGGTGGTAGAACAATAGATGTACATATTAGAAAATTAAGAGAAAAAATAGGAGACGACCATTTTAAAACCGTTAAAGGAGTTGGTTATAAATTTGTATTACTAGAAGCAGATAAATAAATTTGCTTTTATGAAGTTTAAAAAAACCTATTCATACGCACTTTGGTCTGCAACATACTTAACAATACTTTCTGCAAGTATTGCTATAATAACATACTTTTTTAGTACAGATAAACTTAACTTAAGTACAGCAGTAATTGCTATACTTCTTTTGTTTATAATTTCTTTTTTTATAATTCAGTATAGAACAGAACATTTTATATACAGAAGGTTAAAAAAGATATACGAAGACGTTTCTATTCTAGACGTAAATGATCTTAGAAAACAATCTGTTACTACAGATATTGAAAAACTTTCGAAGCGAATGCAAAAATACGTTGAAGGAAAAAGACTCGAAATAAAAAGTTTAACAGAAAGAGATTCTTTTAGAAGAGATTTTTTAGGAAACGTTGCACACGAACTTAAAACACCTTTATTTACTGTACAAGGTTACATCCTTACACTTTTAGAAGGTGCTATGGATGATAAAAATATTCGCGAAAAATATCTAGAAAGAGCCAACAAAGGAGTAGAAAGACTTGTTGCCGTTACCAAAGATTTAGATATGATTGCTAAATTAGAAACAGACGGATTGAAATTAAACATGGTTGTTTTCAACATTTTAGAAATTATTCAAAATGTATTTGATTTGTTTGAAATGAAAGCTAAAAAAAGAAATATCACTTTAAAATTCGATAGAATTTATGATTTTCCTGTTTTTGTTGTTGGTGATGTAGAAAAAACAGAACAAGTTCTAATTAACTTAATCGTAAACTCTATTAAATACGGTAAACCTAACGGAACAACTGTTGTTGCTGCAGATAATTATAACGACAATAAGTATGTTATTCGGGTAGTTGATAACGGTGAAGGCATCGAACAAAAGTACTTATCTAGATTATTCGAACGTTTTTATAGAGTAGATCAAAGTAGATCTAGAGATCAAGGTGGCTCTGGTTTAGGCTTATCTATTGTAAAACATATTGTAGAGGCTCACAACCAAACAGTTTTATTAAAAAGTACGTATGGTGAAGGATCAGAGTTTTCTTTTACTATGGAAAAGGCTAAATAAGCTACTATTTAAAGCTGATTTTTTAGATTTAAAACCTGTGTAATTACTTAAATTATTCAGCATTTTTTTATTGAAATTTTCTAAAGTAGCAAACGGGGCAATCTCATTTTGTTCTAAATGTTTTGCAAGATATTCTTGTTCTGGTTGATTTTTAGTTGGTATAAAAAATACTTTCTTTTCTAATGTATATAAATCTAGTATTGATGAATATCCAGACCTGCATATAATTAATTCTGCCTCGTTAATCTTTTGTTCTAAGTCTTTAGACAGCAAAAAATTATAAAAAACACAATTATTACTTGTCCATTTCTTTTGATCTTTTTCTACTTTTCCTAAAACAAAAACAATATTTCTAACATCATTTTTAAATTCTGATATTAATTTTTGCTCTAATAATGTTCTATTAGGTTCTACACCAGAAAGCACTATTAAAATATCAATTTTATAGTTTTTAATGGTAGTTTTTGAAAATCTACTTAACGCACCAATAAACTTATGGTTAGAGATTTTTGTTTTTGATAAACGCCCAGAAAGTTCAGAATTTTTATCATCAGGAACCCAACATTCATCAAACTTGTTTATTATTTGCTGATGAACTTTACTTGCTAGAAAAGTTGTAATACCAGATAAAACATTTACTTGGTGTGTTATGTAAACAGAAGAAACTTTATTACTTCTTACGCCAAATCTATTATCTGAAATTACACCAACAACACTCTTATTAACATTAATAAAATTATTAATAATTTGTTGTTCTTTTTTAACCGTTGCTAAAATTCTAGGAATTTGTAAAAGTAATTTAAACTTTAAATTTTTGTGGTAAGAAATATTATAAGACGGAAGTTCTAAAAACTCTAAATTAGGAAATTCTTTTTTCAAAAATTCTAAAGAACTTCCATCTGATGCTATTATTGGCTCAAAATTATTTTCTAACAAAGCGTTTATAATGGGCACACAACGAGTTGCATGGCCCAAACCCCAATTTAATGGCGCTACTATTATTTTATTTTTGGTAATAGACATTTTATTTGAGGTTTAAAGCTACCAAACTTTTAAACAATACAATGTTTAAGAAAATATTATTTACGGCAAAAAGGTTGCGTTAAGGATTGAAATGGCATCCTTTTTTCTTTTTCTGAAAAAAGATATAATGGAAAGCCTGTTAAAACGCCCAAATAAAAATAAAATTATACTAAATCGAAACCAATGTCTTTTCTAAAGTTCATTTTATCGAAATGAATCTTATCTATACTTTTATAGCTTTTTTCTAGTGCTTGCTCTATTGTATCACCAAAAGAAGTTACTGCCATAACTCTACCTCCGTTGGTGACAACTTTACCTTCTTTTATTGTTGTACCTGCATGAAATACTATAGAATTTTCTACATTTTCGAAGCCTGTAATTTCTTTATTTTTTTCATAAGCCTCTGGGTAACCACCAGAAACTAACATTACAGTTGTTGCTGTTTTAGGAGTTACAGAAAAAGACTTTTCTTTTAAATTTTGATGCGCAACACCTTCAAATAAATCTAACAAATCAGATTCTATTCTTGGTAAAACAACTTCAGTTTCTGGGTCTCCCATTCTGACGTTATACTCTACCACAGAAGGGTTTCCGTTATCATTCATTAAACCAATAAAGATAAAACCTCTGTAATCGATACCGTCTTTTTGCAGGCCATCAATTGTTGGTTTTACAACTAATTCTTCTACTTTATTTAAAAAACCTTCATCTGCAAAAGGCACTGGAGAGATTGCTCCCATTCCGCCAGTATTTAAACCAACATCGCCTTCACCAATTCTTTTATAATCTTTTGCTGAAGGTAAAATTTTATAGCTTTTACCGTCTGTTAAAACAAAAACAGATAATTCTATTCCTTTTAAAAATTCTTCGATTACAACAGTTGTAGAAGCTTCGCCAAATTTTTGATTAGAAACCATGTTTTCTAATTCTGATTTAGCCTCTTCTAAAGAATTTAAAATCAAAACACCTTTACCAGCAGCTAAACCGTCTGCTTTTAAAACAAATGGTGGTGCTAAAGTTTCTAAGAAGGCAAAACCTTCTTCTAAATTATCGTTAGTAAAAGATTGATATTTTGCAGTTGGCACACCATGCTTTTGCATGAATTGTTTTGAGAAATCTTTACTACCTTCCAATAAAGCTCCGTCTTTTTTAGGACCAATTACTGGTATATTTTTTAGGTCTTTATCTGCTAAAAAGAAATCGTGAACACCCTCTACTAAAGGAACTTCTGGACCAACAACTACCATTTCTACATTGTTTTCTAAAACGGCAGTTTTAATTGCTTCAAAATCTGATACTCCAATATTTAAATTGGTCGCAATTTTATCTGTACCAGCATTACCTGGTGCTACAAAAAGTTGATTAATTTTTTTGCTTTCAGATAGTTTTAATGCAAAAGCGTGTTCTCTTCCTCCAGAACCTAAAATAAGAATATTCATTGTTTGTTGTGTTGTTGTTATTGCAAATATATTTTAATTTCTTGACGAAACTAAATTCCCCACTTTAAAAAATACTTTATTGCAGAAGAAAGATGATAAAAAAATAGTTTCGTCTTTTTTGAAGAACCTTTTTGGTGCGTGTGCGTTATAATTTCTTTTGGATAATAATATATTTTCTTACCAGATTGATATACTTTTCTACAGATATCTGCATCTTCCATATACAAGAAATAACGCTCATCAAAACCTTTTAAATTTACAAACTCCTTTGTTTTAAAAAGCATGAAACAACCGTGTATAAATTCAGGAGAAAAGGGTTCTAACAAATCTTTACTTCTATACTCGTTTTCGAAAATCTTTTGTTTAGAGAGCTTTAATCTTCTATTAATTAAATCGAAAGGCGTTGGGTTTTTTCTGCAAATAAATTGATTTTCTTGATTAGAATAAACAACTTTAGGACTTATAAATGAAACCTCTTGTAACTTCTCTAAGACATTAATTAGATTTGTTAACACCAATTTAGTGAATTGAATATCTGGATTTAAAATTAAATGAAAGTCTGAGTCGACTTTATCTAAAACCAAATTATGAGCCTTACCAAAACCTATATTTTTACCAACAAAAATATATGCTACATCTGCATGGTTAAATTCTGATTTCAAAACATCTGTAGGATTGTTATCTACTAAAAAAAGTTTTTTAGATAAATTAGTTTCTAAAAAACTTTTAATTGTTTGTTTTAAAGTGTTTAAATTGTCTTTGTAGAGAACAATAGTAGCAGTTATTTTGAATCTTGGTTTCATTAATATGCTTTTTCCTCTCCTTTAAATACATTTAAAACAGTTTGTATTATAATTTTTATATCTAAAAAGAAAGACCAATTTTCTATATAAAAAATATCTAAACGTACTCTATTTTTAATATCAGACTTTTTCTTAATTTCGCCTCTATAACCACTTATTTGCGCCAAACCTGTAATACCTGGTTTTACAATATGTCTTTTTAAATAATCATCTACCTCTTTTTGATATTCTAATGACAAACTTTCTAAGTGTGGTCTTGGGCCAACAACACTCATATCGCCAAAAAGAACATTGATAAATTGAGGCAATTCATCTAGACTAGTTTTTCTTAGAAAAGCACCAATTTTGGTAACTCTTACATCTCCTTTAGTAGCGTGCACTTTATCTGCAATCTTATTAAGTTTCATAGACCTAAATTTATAACAAATAAATTCTTCTCCATTTATACCTTCTCTACCTTGTTTAAAAATCAAAGGCCCTTTAGATTCTAACTTGACTAAAACCCATAATATAGGTATTAACCAAGACAATACAGTTACACAAACAAATAAAGAAAACACAATATCAAAGACCCTTTTAATATAGAAGTTTTCTGTAAACTCAAATGGTAATTTATTAACATTTAAAACCATCAAATCATCGTCATAGTAATGTATCGTTTGATTCTTACTATACAATTCTGTGGCATTAGGAATTAATTTTAGAGCAATTTTCTTCTCTAAGGCAAACTTGTTTACTTCTTTTATTTGATTATCGGTTAATGAAGAAAGTGAACAGTAAATTTCATCTACCATATTTTTTTTGGTAAAATCATAAACAGATTCTAATTTACCTAAGTATTCACTATTCTTATAATTCTTATCAGAAAAGAAACCTAAAAACTTGTAGCCTAAATTAGATTTACTTTTAAAAAGTTTCATAATATTTTTTGATGATTCATCGAAACCCAATACAACTGTCGTTCTAAAGTTCTTACCTAAAGATCTATATTTTTTAAGTGCAAACAGCCATAAAATTTTTAAGATTGATATGGAAATGGTAATTGATGTTAGAATTACAAACTGATTATTAACAACATCTCCTTCTCTAAATATTCCGAAATAAGCAAAATAACCCAATACAAAAAATAAAATTTGTTTACCCAAAAGTGTAATTACACTTAAGTAACTTGTATACCTGTAAACTTTATAGAACCCAAAAGAATAACTAGAGATTAACCAAAAGAAAGTTATATAGGATAAAAAAGAAAAATTCAGGAACTCTTTATCATAAACTAGATAAACAATTAAATTAATAATTATTATATCTAATAGAATTTGTAAAGGTCTAATTAAGTAGGAAAATCTCTTTTTCAATTTTTTTATCTTTTAATTGCATTACTAAAATTATACAAAAACTTACTCTCCTCAAAACCTTCAGCATGTTTTCTAATCCAATAAGGATCAAACTTATGTTGCACGTTTTCAAAATTAAATATAGCCTCTTGTAAAGAAACAATTGTTTGATCTTTAAAGAAAACACCAGATGATTTAGAATAATCTCCTTTGTTTTCTATTACAGTTTCTAAGGCTCCACCCTTTTTAAAAGCTATAACTGGCACTCCATAAGACATAACCTCAAGCGGTATCATTCCAAAATCCTCTTCACCAGGAAAAAGTAATGCTTTAGATGTAGATATATATTCTTGTAATTTACCATCCTCTACAAAACCTTTAAATTCTATATTAGGCTTAGCTTTTTTTACCAGGCTTTCTTTTTCTGAGCCATTACCAATAATAATTAATTTATCGCCACTAATATTAAAAGTATCTACTAATAAATCTATTTTTTTATAAGGTGTTAGGGCTCCGAAACTTAAATAATGTTTTTTTTCAACATCTTGAATTAATGTTTTTTTAAATAATTTAGTTTCAATTGGTGGATAAACAACCTCTGCAACTTTACCATAATATTTTTTTACTCTATCTGCCACATTATTAGAATTCGCAATGTAGAGATCAACATTATTCACGGTTTTTAAATCCCAATTCTTCAGTTTTCTAAAAAAGAATTTCGCAAGAGGTCTTAAGACAGGGTTTATAGCCGCCAAGTATTCATTTGTAAATCCCCAACAATATCTCATTGGGCTGTGAATATAACAAATGTGATTGGCTTTATTTTTTATTGAAATACCTTTTGCTGGCCCTGATTCTGATGAAATAATTAGATCATAATCTTGCTTCAATTTTAAAGATTTCACTGCAAAGGGATAAAGAGGAAATATCTTTTGATAATGTTTTCTAAAAAATGACGTGTTTAATTTAGATGTATAAACGTTATGATTTTTCAAGTGATCTCCGTATTTATCCTTATCATAAAAAAGAGTATAAATATCTGCTTCAGGATACAATTTTAACAAAGATTCTACAACTTTCTCTCCTCCTCTTCTAGTAATAAACCAATAATGTACGATAGCTACCCTCATCAAACCTCTTTGTTAAAATAAAATATAGTTGTAAAAAAACTATAAAATATAACACCATCATGCCTACTCAATATATTTTCTGTAAAAAAGCATATTATTAAAAACATATTTAATGCAAAAAACAAATTATCATTCTTTTTAATTGACAATTTTAACAAAATAAATAGATTGTACAAAAAAAACAACAACCCTAATAAACCACTTGCTAAAATTACCTGTACGTACTGATTATGTGAATTATAATGAAAAACTTGATAAACATCACTATCAATTTCACTCTCATAGCATTTATCTAACTTGTCATTAACATCTCCAATGCCAATGCCATATAATATTGATTGTTTAATTATTTTATAGGAACAAAAGTATATACCAGCTCTTATATCTTCACTCGTCATTACATCATGCTTTAATTCATATTTTCCTTGTGGTATTTTAAAATCTATTTTATTCTTTATAGAATTTAAATTGACAACACCAATTACTAACGCTAGGGTAATTGCTGTAAAAAAAATTAAGATGGCTATTCGCTTTTGAAATTGTTTTAATATTAATGCAAAAGATAAAAGCAATGTGACAAATAAAGGTAATCTTGCAGCGATTATAAACTGCCAATAAATACAATAAAATAATACTAATGCATACGGTAAGATTATTCTAAAATTTATTTTATTAAATTTTAAATTACATATTTTGTTTAGCATTATTAATACTGCAAAACCTGTCCATAAAGAAAAATAGGTCCCATGTACTTTTGTATATTCTTCGAAAGCATTTCTATATTCCCATGAAGTTATTTCTCTAGAAACATTAAAACTTAAATATATATGAACTATTAAAAGGGCTAAAAAAACTGAAAAAACATATATGTTTAATAAAAATTTCTTTTTTTTCTTTGTAAGTATTGGGTTTAAAAATCCTAAAGTTAATGCGAATAAAAAAATTGGAGCTACTCTTAGAATAAAATTAAAAGCTTCTAATAAATTTTTACTGTATAATGAAGAAATTAGATAAATTATAAATAGAGATGACAATGTAAGTACCTGAATTAAAGTAACTTTATTACAATAGTTTTTATTTTTAAAAAAAACGATTAATGAAACTAAAAAAAACAATATCATCAATATACTTTCTGCTGCCTTTGGTAGCAACGGGAACATTGAAATCAATACTAAAATATAAAATGCATTTTTTTTTAAATTAAAAGCTTTCATGAAATTAAATTACTTTTTCAAAAATTTTTATGTGTTCTTCTGCAGATTTTTGCCATGTAAATTTTTTAGAATGATTATAAGCTAATTCAATCTTTTTATTATTATCATTATATATTTCATTTACAATTAAATCTTTTAATTCTTCTATATTTAAAGGGTTAAAATATAAAGCATTGTTTAAAGATACTTCAGGCAAACTAGTTAAATTAGAAGATAAAACTAAAGTTTTTGAAGCCATAGCCTCTAAAATTGGCAATCCAAAACCTTCATACAAAGAAGGAAAAACAAACATTTTGGCTTTTTGATAAATATATGGTAAATATTTATCTTCTACATAGCCTGTAAATATAACATTATTAATTAGGTTATTTTTATCAATAAAATTGAATACTTTTTTATCAGGAGTTATAAAACCTTCTTTCTTCCCAATAACGACTAAACTAAATACTTTTTTTATATCTAAAGGTAATTTATTGTAAGATTTTAGTAGCGTAATTAAGTTTTTATGTGGCTTTACATTACCTACATATAATAAATAGTTTTTAGGCAATTCGAAATTTAGAGTACTTTTTTTAAAGAAAAGTTTATTTACTCCACCATAAATTACATTAATTTTTTTCTCATCAACCTTTAAATATTTTAATATTTCACTTTTTGAAAAATTAGAAACAGTAATTATTTGATGGCTTTTTTTTACTGCATTTTTGTATAATAGTTTTGCATACATTTTTTTAAGTATACTAAAATTATTATTAAATGCTAGAAGATTAATATCATGGATTGTTGTTACTTGCTTTATAGCCCTAATTGGCAATATAGGCACATTGATATGGGGAGACCAAAAAATGTCGCACTTTGGTATTACTAAAGGCAAATAAATTTGTTCTTCGAAAGAATAAATATTAGCAGTAAATTTAACGATATTATTTCTTAATTTATTTTCATATTTGTATAAATGTTTTTGATTACCCAAAAGCACCAAATCATATTTTGGTATTAAATAAGGAATCACATTTTTTAAATAAGTTCCTATACCAGAATCATTAATCATTCTAGCATCTACAACTATCTTCTTTTTCTTCATTTCTTTTATTAGCAATAGACATTAATAAACCCATTAAAATCCAAGGGTAAAGAAAGTATATCTGAACTCCAAAAACAAAAAATAACAAAAATATTATTAAGTAATTTTCTAGTTCTCTTTCATCATTTCTAAGATTTTTAAATAAACTATAAATTATCCACAAAAATAAAAATAACATTACGATTCCGCCGTCGACCAACAACTGCACTAAACCACCATAACCATGGGCATCCGTTTTACCTTTGGGACTTTTAGGCACAAAACCCAAGTATTTAGGATTGTTTCTAATAATTGGATAGTTACCCAAACCTATACCTAATATAGGGTTTTCTACAACCATCTTTGGAAATATAAATAATCCGGCAATTCTTCCCATCACTAAATTTACATCTGTTGACCTTTCCTTCATTTCTCTCCTAACATTTACTATATCATCAATATAATCTTTTCCTAATTTAGCGATAACTATTGATATTAGTATGCCTCCAATTAATATAATTACAATATTAAATTCTTTTAGCTTTGCATACATTCTCTTATAATAAAATAGAATATACCAGCTTATAATTAAAACCAAACCTGCTTTAGATCTTGCGAGAAAAAATATTACAATTATTAGAAACATTCTATTAATAAAATGCCATTTACTTTTAAATAGAAATGTTAATATAAATGTAAAACTAAGCATTAAACCATAAGGTCCGCCTTCTACATAACCACCATTCAATCTAATACCATGATCATAATATAATAAAACACTATCTTCAATTATATTAAACTTTAATAATCCAAAAGTTAATACATTGTAAATAGTAAATAACAAGCAAATTCTAAAAATATATTTAATGTAAATTAAAGATATTCCTCTCTTTTTATTCTTAAAAAAAAGGTAAACAAGTGTAGCTAAATTTACGCAAGATAATAATTCTAAAAACCTACCAATATTTATAAAATAAGGTCTTTTTAAAATAGAAACGTTTTCTAATAAATAAAAATCTCTAAAACTATTAAGAACTAATGTCACTAACAACCAAAAGCTAAATAAACCCAAAAACAACAAACTGTATTTATTAATAGTTTTTCTTAAATAAAGAAATGGAGTTAAAATTAACAGCAGTAGTTCTGATAATTTTATTACATCTAATTTTAGTTCTGTAAATTGTATGCAGAAGACAACGAAAATAACAAACGTTATATTTTTGATATTTTTAGCTTCTCCTATACTAATTTTCATTAATTGTTTTGTTTATAAAAGGCAAATAAATAGGTAAAAAATTATAACTTCTTTTTACGTATATAACACCTAAAATATTAGTTATTAAAATTGAAAAACCTGTCGCAATTGAAGCACCATCAATACTATAAATTGGAATTAGAATAAGATTAAGGATTATATTTACCAAGGCAGAAAACATAGTTATTTTACTAAAAACCTTTTGCTTACCAGTCATATTTAATATTAAATCTACAAAACCAGATATTGCATAAAAAAATTGACATATAGATAAAATTAAAATTGAATTTTTTGCTTTTAAATATTCTTCACCAAAAAAAAGTAGAATTTCCGTCGAAAAAAATAAAATAAATATTAATACTGGTAATGTTATAAATAAAATAATTTTTGAAGCATTAATAACTACTTTTTTAATCTCATCATAATTAGAATCAGAATAAAAATTTGATATTTTAGGACCTACAATAGAATTTAAAATAATTAGAAAAACTGCATTTAAACTAGAAACCTGAGTAACAATACGGTAAACCCCTACATTTTCACTCGTATCAAAAAAACCTAACATTAGTGTATCAAGAGAAAAAATAATGAAAATCATTGAAGAACTCAACATCATTGGAAAACTTTCCCTTAGAATATTTTTTGTTCTAATACTTTTAACCTCTTTATAAAATTTTAAAGGAAATATTTTTGTTATTGATATAATTAAAGCAATAAAAAAGCTAAATAAAAGACTTAAAATTATATATAGCTCTTTTGAAGAATAATAATTAAAAATCAATAGAATTAGACCAATAAAAATAAAATTATTACAAAATGAACTCACAAATGAAAAAGATAAAACCCTACCTTGACCTTTTAATACATTGCTATTGTAATTTAAAAAAACTGAAAGTATTAAAATCAAAGGGAAATACTGAAAATAAATTTCTAAGTTTTTATCACCAAAAATCTGAATAGCTACATTTTTTTTTAAAAAAAAGATAATACATGAAAAAATTAATGATACAAAAAATATAATCTTATATGATTTTAATATAAAATTACTTTTAAAAAATCCATTCTCATAGTGATTTTTATTTGATGACAATTTAATTGCGTATGTATTTAAGCCTAGTGTGTTAAAAATAATAATAACCAAAATTAAAGCCTTAATTATAGAATACCTACCATATGTTGCAGCACCATAATATTTAGTTATAAAAATGCCAATCAAATAAACAATTGCAAGATTTAAACCATAAAATATAAAGTTTATACCACCTTTTTTTATTAATTCTAAGAAATTCTGGTCAAGAGAAGTATTTTTATTTCCTTTAACTTTCATAATTTAAAAATTACAAAAAAACTTCAACTTTAAATCTTTTTCAGAAAGAATAATTTTATTTACATCAATTTTCCAATCAATATTCAAATCTTTATCATTATAAAGCACTCCATCTTCAGCCTCAGGTTTGTAATAGTTATCACATTTATAAGACACAATAGTATCATCTTCTAGTACCGAAAAACCATGTAAAAAGCCTCTAGGAACTAATAATTGTTTATTGTTTTCTCCTGACAGTTCTACTGAAAACGCTTTACCATATGTTACTGAGTTTTTTCTTGCATCTACAGCTACATCCAAAATTCTACCCTTAACAACTCTTACTAACTTAGCTTGTGCAAATTCTCCTCTTTGCAAGTGCAAACCCCTAATAACTCCATATTGAGAAGTAGATTGATTTCCTAAAACAAAATCTCCTTTAAAACCAGTTTTTTCTTGAAATTCCTTTTTATTAAATTCTAGTAAGAAATTTCCTCTTTCGTCACCAAAAACTTGTGGTTCTATAACGAAACAACCCTTTAAATAAGTTTCAATTACTTTCATTATGATTTTAATAAATTATTAGAATAACCACTTTTTAGCAATGGTTTTGTGATATTTATAAGTTGTTCTTTATTTATAAAACCAGCTCTAAAAGCAGCTTCTTCTATAGAACCTATTTTTAAACCTTGTCTTTCTTCAATTACTTGTACAAATTGACCTGCTTGCATTAAAGAGTTAAATGTTCCGGTGTCTAACCAAGCTGTACCTCTATCTAAAATTTCTACAGAAAGTTTTCCTTTTTGAAGATACATGTTGTTCACTTCTGTGATTTCTAATTCACCTCTTTTACTCGGTTTAATTTTTTTAGCAATTTCTACCACATCATTATCGTAAAAATATATACCTGGAACTGCATAACTAGATTTAGGTATTTTTGGCTTCTCTTCTATTGAAATTGCTTTTAGGTTTTCATCAAACTCTACAACGCCATATCTTTCTGGATCATTAACATGATATGCATAAACAATTCCGCCATTAGGATTGTTATTTGCTTTTAATAAGTTCGATAAACCTGATCCATAGAAAATATTATCTCCTAAAATTAAAGCAACTTTGTCTTTACCAATAAATTTTTCTCCAATAATAAATGCCTCTGCTAAACCATTTGGATTTTCTTGAACTTCATACTTAAAACTGCAACCAATTTGATTTCCGTTGCCTAATAATTTTTTGAATAATGGTAAGTCTTCCGGAGTAGAAATAATTAATATTTCTCTAATTCCTGCAGAAATTAAAGTTGAAATAGGGTAATAAATCATTGGTTTATCATACACAGGCATTAACTGCTTACTTACAGCCAATGTAAGTGGATGTAATCTTGTACCAGAACCTCCTGCTAAAACTATTCCTTTCATATTAATTATATTTTTTTAAATACCACTCAATGGTTTTTAAAATACCTGTTTCAAAGTTTTCATCAGCTTGCCAACCTAATTCTTTTTCTAATTTAGAGGCATCAATTGCATACCTAAAATCATGACCTGGCCTATCTTTTACAAAACTTATTTGCTCTTTATAAGATTTATCTTTTGGCTTAATTTCATCTAAAATATCACAAATTTTATGTGCTATATATAAATTATCTCTTTCATTTTTCCCGCCAATATTATACGTTTCTCCAACTCTTCCGTTTTCTAAGACCATATCAATTCCTTTACAATGATCTAAAACGTATAACCAATCTCTAATGTTTTTTCCGTCACCATAAATAGGAATATTTTCTCCAGAAATTGCTTTCCTTATTATTGTTGGTATTAACTTCTCATTGTGTTGTTTTGGACCATAATTATTAGAACAATTTGTAGTTACAACGTTTAAACCGTAGGTGTGAAAATAACTTCTAACCATAAAGTCTGATGACGCTTTTGATGCACTATAAGGGCTATTTGGTGCATATGAAGTTTCTTCTGTAAACAAACCTTGCTCTCCTAAAGTACCATAAACTTCATCCGTAGAAATATGATGAAATTTAGCATTTTTAAATTCTTCTCTATATTTATTTGGCGAAACCATCCAATAATTTTTAGCCACGTCTAGCAAATTAAACGTTCCAAAAACGTTTGTTCTTACAAATGCATCTGGATTTTTAATAGAGTTATCTACATGAGATTCTGCTGCAAAATGAATTACTTCTGTAAAATTGTATTTATCAAATAACTTTTCTAATAAATCTCTATCGCAAATATCACCCTTTAAAAATGTATAATTTTGATGATTTTCTACTTCCTTTAAATTTTCTAAATCTCCTGCATACGTAAGTAAATCTAGATTAATGATTTTACAATCACTATTCTTTTCTAAATAATAAGGAATAAAATTAGAACCAATAAACCCCGCACCACCAGTAACTAAAATAGATTTCATAGTTACTTTTTATAAGTATTTAAATAAGTGTTTAATTGAAGAATCAATAAAATTAAAATTACCAATAATGATAAAGCAATTGCTAATTGAAAACCTAAATTTTTGGTAACGCCTTTAACTTCATAACCAATCGGCTGAAAATCTGATATCACATTTATAACTTCGTATTTTTTTGATTTATTCTCAACAATACTTCTTAATTCTGAGTTTAACTTTCTATTAGTTTCAAATAACTCTAACTCTTTAGTTGTTCTTTTTTCTCCGCCTAAATCTATGCTTGTTCCGTTAGATTGCTTTTTAGCTTCTTCTACCATCACCTGCATATAAACTCTTCTTAAAGAATCTACTTGACCTAAGTTTTGTCTAAGTAAAGAATCTGTTCTATTCAGATTCTCGTTAGTTAACTCTTTAATTCTATTAAAGTATTTGTTTTCTGTAACAGATTGTAAAATAACACTACCTAACTTATCAAAAACATCATTTTTAGCGGCTATCACCGTAATTTCATGAAGTTTATAATCTAAATCTTCAAATGAATTTTTAAAATCTTCAAACTTGTAACTTTTAACCGTTGTAGTATCTACAGATTTAATAAAATCGTCATAAGAATTAATAATATCACTTTTATTTTTAATCGGTTCAATTTCGAATTTCTTTAAAGATGCCGCAGATTTTTTATCTATTTGAAATATGCTTTGAATTCTAAAA
This sequence comes from Polaribacter sp. OB-PA-B3, assembly GCF_054589375.1. Lineage (NCBI taxonomy): Bacteria > Pseudomonadati > Bacteroidota > Flavobacteriia > Flavobacteriales > Flavobacteriaceae > Polaribacter > Polaribacter sp. OB-PA-B3. The sequence goes on along the minus strand of NZ_BAAIIX010000001.1, from coordinate 629,068 downwards.
GTATCTTTTTGCTTTACTAAATCATTATAAAAATTTACATTATTATAAAGTTGTCTAGCACTCTCAAAATTTGGTTCTACAAGTAAAGTAGACCCAAATGTGTCTTCTTTTTTGACTTCTAAAAATAAACCTATTGTAAAGCCAATAACTGCCGCTACTGCTATTTTAAAAAAATTACTTCTTAAGAAAATTAAGATAGAAATAAAGAAATGAAAAATCCCCTTAAAAATACTTCCAATAAAATTAAAAAACTTAGAAAAACCTCTACCAATTATTACAAATAAAGATCCTAAATCTACCTCTTCTTCGTTATTATTAGTATGGTTTTTTGGTTGTTGATTTGTTGCCATTTTTACTTATTAAAAAACAGTTTAACTGTTAAAAATTTGTTCTAAAATCTTTTGAGTAATTGCGTAAGTAGGTGTTACACCTGTCATACCTAAACCACCAGAAGCCAAAGTTGCACCTGTTTCTAACGGATTATCAGATGCATAATATGCATATCTTACTTGTACATTTTCAGAAATATTTCCTCTAATTTTAGACGCAGATTGAATTGCTTTTTGATAATGCGCTCCTTCCATCTCTAAACCGATAACATTCCAAGTAGAATCATGAAAGAATTTTAGTAAATCTTTATTTTGTAGAGAAGTTCCTAAAACAGAAATCATAGAACCATCAAAAACCTCGATACCAAAACCTTCTAAATCTTCTTTTGCTAATTCATTTTTAAATGGATAATTATCTGCTGTTCCTTCAAAAATATGTGCAGAAGGTATCATTATATCTCCTTTTCCGCCTTCTAAAATTCCGGCTTTACCCATTATAGAAACAGACTTTACATCTAAATGTGTTTTCACACCTTTATTACATGTATACGGTTTTAGCAATTCATCCATAGTTTCGAATGCTTGCTCACCAAAAGCATAATCCATTACTACAATAACAGCATTATCTTCTACTTTTTCTAATTTAGAAAACGATAAAATATCGAAATCTATTTTTGCTGTATCAATTATTTGAACATTAATATTTGTACCAGATGTATCTTTTAAATAAATAAGGCCATTTGCAGTTGCAAAATCTTTTACTTTTTTCTGAAGCGGCTTACTATCTGCATTACTAAGTAATTGATACAACTCAAAACCTTTTAAGTTTTTAGCTTCTTTTGGCAATGCATTTTTTGCATACACAGAGTTTAAAACACTATGCATATTTGCGCTAATAATATGAATTGGTCTTGCTAATAGTTTATTATCATTTAAAACCTTTTTTATATCATTTGCCCAAATTTCACCATAAATATGATGCCCAATTTCTTCTACCAAAACAGAACTAAAAGTTACTGTTCTTTTATTATTTTCTAAAACTTCATTTATTGCCAATTTACCTAACCAATAAATCAATTGAAAAAATCTATCCGGATTTTCTGCAGTTGAAAATGTATTGTAAATACTAGAAACCTCATCAAAAGTTCTACCTAAAATATTACCTAAATGTACAATGGTAACTTCTCTTTCTTTCTCTGTAATTTCTTTCTGATGAAGAACAATATCTTCTAAATTTTTCCATTCTCTAGTAAAATCTTCACCATCATTTAAAGTAACTCTTTCTTGGATTTTGTGAGACTCAATAAAAAGAAACGTTAAATGCGTTAAAATATCGTAGATTTCAGATCTTCCTCTGGTAATCTCAATATTCATTTGATCTTTATCAATTCTGTAACAATTTCTTCTTCTTTTTGGCGGAATTATCGCTTCGAAATGAGAATTCTTATATCCTTCATCTGCAGTTAAATTTATAAACTGACATTCTTCTATACCAGCTGGCAATCTTTCTATTACATATGTTAAACCACTTAACTCTATTCTTTCTTCTGCGATAGAACCATAAATTTCTGGTCTAAGAAGCAATAAAGATTTACGCAATGTTTCACCTGAAACACCCATAGGTTTATAAAAACCTCTACTAAATAAATGGCGCATAGAAATATATAATTTCTCAATTGCATTTGTAGACTCTTGCGCTCTTGTTCTTGTTATTTTTTTAATTTCTGACATATCTTAATTTACTTCACAAATATAAAACTATTTACCTGATAGTATTTGTGTGTATTGGGTTGGGTTGTTTAACAACGCTACTGCTTGCGAAATAGCTTCGTCATTTTCTAAATTATACTTGTAAACACCTTCTTTATAGAAGTATCTTTCTAAAATTTCTGCCTCTAAAAGTGCTATAATAATATCTTTATTTTTAGAGATTTCTTTAATTTTATCATCCGCTAATTTTTCTTTTATCTTGCTGTATTCCGAAGAAACATTATTTTCTTTCGATGCTAAAAATGCTTTTTTAAACAAAGATTCTTGCACTGTTGTAAATGTTGTATCTACCTTTAAAAATTCTGTAAAACGATTAAACTCTTTATTGCTAAATTTAAAATCTTCTAAACTTTTAGATGTTAAATTATTGTAATAATAATCTGTAACAAAATTAAAAATTGCTCTAGATTCAATTAAAGCATCTGTTGTTTCATTCTTTTCTGAAGTTTTAATTTCTATATCTGGCATTACGCCACCACCATCATAAACGGTTCTACCGTTAGCTGTCTTAAAAGCATTAATTCCTTTATCAGAAAACTTTGGTATTTTACCCGTTTCAAGATCTCTATTTTCATAATCTAACTCTTGTATACATCGTCCGCTTGGTGTATAATATTTAGAAATGGTAAGTTTTAACTGTGTACCATAAGTTAACTCTCTATAACGTTGCACCAAACCTTTACCAAAAGATCTTTTACCCATAATTACAGCTCTATCATAATCTTGTAAAGAACCGCTTACAATTTCTGATGCCGATGCAGAACGCTCGTTAATTAAAACCACAATAGGAATTTCTAAATCTAAAGGTTCATTTTTTGAGGTATATGTGTTACTCCATTTTTTGATTTTCGCTTTTGTACTCACTATTTTTTTCCCTTTCGGTAAAAAGAAATTAGAAATTCTAATCGACTCTAATAAAGACCCTCCAGGGTTATACCTTAAATCGAAAACAAGTTTTTTCATTCCTTGTTTTTTTAATTTTCTGTAAGCTTTTTTTACTTCGGATGAAGCCTTATCATTAAAACGAGTTAACGTAATATATCCTGTTTCTTCATCAATCATTTCTGCAAACGGAACCGGATTTACAACTACTTTTTCTCTAATAATTTCTTTAGTAAAAGATTTATTTTGTCTAACAACTTCAACAGAAAACTTGCTATTTGGTGTTCCTTTTAAAAACATAGACAATTGCTCTCTGTTCATGTTTTTAATCGATTGATTATCTACAGCTACAATTACATCACCAGCTTTTAATCCTGCTTTATCAGCAGAATAACCTTTGTACACCTCGCTAATTTCTATTCCTTGTTTTGTGTAATATACAGATACACCAATACCACCATATTCACCAGCTCTTCTAATTCTTGCTGTTTCTACATCTTGTTCGTTGTAAAAATTTGTATACGGATCTAAATCTTTTAAAGTGTTTTTAATTGCTCTGTTGGTAAGTTCTGCCGGATTTATTTCATCTACATAATACATATTTAATTCTTTAAATAATGTATTGTAAATTTCTATTTGTTTTGCAACTTCAAAAAACTTAGACTTAAATGAATAGGTTAAAAAAACGGTACCTATTAACACTATAATTATAGCTTTCTTTTTTATTTTAAAGTTTTTCATCGTCTTTATCTTTTACTTTATTAACAAATAATGTTAGCAGTTTCTCCATTTTTAAATACAATTCTTCGTATTTAACTTCTTCTCTACCAATATACGAAATCATAAAAACATACGGCTTGTCTAAATTATCATATACGATCTCTTTTTGTAAACGATAGGTTTCTCTAAGCAAACGTTTTAATCTATTTCTATGCACAGCCAATTTAAAATTTCTTTTAGCTACAGAAAACCCAACTTGACAAGGAAAATCTGACGTATGTTCTGTTTGCACATAAATTAATCTTAAAGGAAAAGTTTTTACAGAATTCCCTTCCGAATACAGCTTTTCTATTAATTTCTTACTCTTTAAACGCTCTTGTTTTCCTAAAGTATTTTTCATCTATACAAACTTAATAGAAAACAACTACTTTTTACAATTTATAACGGCTAACTTTAAAAAAGTTGTGTATTTTTAGCTAAAAATTAATAATTGTTTTAATTATTGATTGTTAAATATTAAACAATAATTTATAAATTTGTTTAAAATCACACATTTAAATATATGAAACCCGACTTATTTCAAGCACCAGATTATTATAATTTAGACGATTTATTAACAGAAGAGCACAAACTTGTTAGAGATGCAGCTCGAGAATGGGTTAAAAGAGACGTATCTCCTATTATAGAAGATTATGCACAAAAAGCAGAGTTTCCTAAACAAATTATTAATGGTTTGGCAGAAATTGGTGCTTTTGGTCCTTATATTCCAGAGGAATATGGTGGCGCTGGATTAGATCAAATTTCTTATGGTTTAATTATGCAAGAAATAGAACGCGGAGATTCTGGAGTTAGATCTACTGCTTCTGTGCAATCTTCTTTAGTTATGTATCCTATTTTTAAATACGGAAATGAAGCGCAAAGAAATAAATATTTACCAAAATTAGCTTCTGGCGAATGGATGGGATGTTTTGGTTTAACAGAGCCAAATCACGGTTCTAACCCTGCAGGAATGGAAACCAACTTTAAAGATAAAGGCGATCATTATTTATTAAATGGAGCTAAAATGTGGATTTCGAATGCTCCGTTTGCTCAAGTTGCAGTTGTTTGGGCAAAAAATGAAGAAGGCAGAATACATGGTTTGATTGTAGAAAGAGGTATGGAAGGTTTTTCTACACCAGAAACACATAATAAATGGTCTTTACGTGCATCATCTACAGGAGAATTAATTTTTGATAATGTTAAAGTGCCTAAAGAAAACTTATTACCAAATAAATCTGGATTGGGCGCGCCATTAGGTTGTTTAGATTCTGCAAGATACGGTATTGCTTGGGGTGCAATTGGTGCTGCCATGGATTGTTATGATACCGCGCTTCGTTATTGTAAAGAAAGAATTCAATTTGGCAAACCAATTGGTCAGTTTCAATTGCAACAAAAAAAGTTAGCAGAAATGATTACCGAAATTACAAAAGCACAATTGTTGGCTTGGAGATTAGGAACTTTAAAAAATCAAGACAAAGCAACCTCTGCTCAAATATCAATGGCAAAACGTAATAATGTAGATATGGCATTAAAAGTAGCCAGAGAAGCAAGACAAATGTTAGGTGGAATGGGAATTTCTGGAGAATATTCTATCATGCGTCATATGATGAATTTAGAAAGTGTTGTTACTTATGAAGGTACACACGACATTCATTTACTTATAACAGGTTTAGATATTACTGGCTTTAATGCATTTAAATAACCTACTCAAATTGTAAGGTTTACATTAATATTCAGACAAAAACAAGGTGAAAAAGCCTATTCTAAGTATTTTTATTTGTTTTTGTCTGTTTCTTGTTTCATGCGGAAGTATGAATGATCAAATAGAAACAATTGAAGAAATTGATGAAATTGATGAAATTAAAGACGAAGTAGTTGTTATTGATGCAGAAGTAGATTCGACTTCAGTAAACAATTCAAATACAAAAAACTTCAAAATATTATCTTTAGGTGACAGTTATACAATTGGCCAAAGCGTTTGCGAAACTTGTAGATATCCGTCTCAATTAAAAGATAGTTTGCTAAAAAAATATCCCGAAGGATCTACAATTGATCTTAAAATTATTGCTAGAACTGGTTGGACAACTACAGACCTAATTAATGCAATCAATTCTCAAAATATTTCTGATGATTATAATTTAGCGACTTTATTAATAGGCGTAAATAATCAATATAGATTTAGTAATATGGCTGTCTTCGAAGAAGAATTTCCTTTATTAGTTGATACTGCTATAAAAGCTATTGGTGATGAGAAAAATAAGTTAATTGTTATTTCTATACCCGATTATTCTTTTACACCATTATTTAAAGATAATACTGATATTTCAAAGCAAATAGACAATTACAACAAGTTTATAGAAGAATATTGTACTAAAAATAATATTACTTATGTAAATATAACTGATATTTCTCGTGAAGGTTTAACAAATCCTAATTTGGTAGCATCAGATAATTTACATCTTTCGGAATTGGCGTACACAAAATTTATACAAAGAATTTTACCTTTAGCTTTAAAGAAATTAAATAATTAAGAGGCTTTCGCTAATAAAACATGAGGGCATCTTTTACAATTGATTCCCTTCTTTTTATATTTATTACAGCATTTATTTTTTGGCTTAATACAACTTGAAGAACAAACAGAATTACAAGCAACTTCTTGCTTTAACTGAATTGTTGGTGCAGTATTTGTGTAAAAAACAATCATAATCTAAAAAATTATACTGCAAATATAAGTATTTATTTAGAATAAATAAAAATAGTAAAGTTAATCCTTTAGCAATTTTACAAATAACTCTCTACCTTGCCTATTTTCATATGAATTATAGCACTTTTCTAAAATGTCTATTTTGAAATGAGAAGAAAAAAGTTTTAAATATTCTTCTAAGTTTCCACCAAAAGGAGGTCTATTTTCATTTAACGGAACATTAAACAAAACACCAACTAATTTACCCTTTGGTTTTAATAATTCCTTCATTTTAACCGCGTATTTTTCTCTTAAATCTGGTGCAATAGCACAAAAGAAAGTTTGTTCTATAATTAAATCAAAAGTATCATTTACATCAAAAAAATCTGAATTTATCAATTGATTATTCGGCAATTCTGGTAATCTATTATGTAAATTATTTAAAGCTGTTTTAGATAAATCAACTACATCGATATTTTTAAAACCTTGTTTAAAAAGATATTCTGCTTCGTAAGAATTCCCTCCACCCGGTATTAAAATTTTAAGTTCTTTATTATCTAATTGATCAAAATATGCTTTTAAAGGAGGAGAAACATTACCTAAATCCCAACCAATATCATTATTAATATATCTATTGTCCCAAGCACTTGCAGATAAATCCATTTAAAATCTTCTTTTTATTAGTTTAACAAAAGTACATTTTAAATAAGATCATTTAAAATTTCTATTAGTAACTCATCAGAAATTAAAGCCGTTAAATTTCCTTAAAGTATTCATAAAGTTCTGTTAAATGGCAAAAACTTCTACTTATTAGTTAAATATTTGCAAAATAATACTAACAAACTCAAATGAAAAAAATATTACTTTTAATTGCTTTTTTAGCGACATCTTTAACCTATTCGCAAAAAAAAGACTTTACAATTAGCGGAATCATAAAATCTGCTGAAGATAAAGAAATGTTAGAATCTGCAACCGTACATGTAGAAAGGTTAAAAGATAGTAGCATTGTTTCTTATACTATTACAGATGCCAAAGGAGATTTTAAGATTGTTTCTAATACAGGTGATTCTAAATTAAAGTTAGTAGTTTCTTTTATTGGTTTCGAGTCATATTCTAAAATTATAGATGTAAAAAATCAAAACGTTGGTACATTATATCTAAAATCTGCCAATACTTTAGATGCTATTGTTATTAGATCTTCTGCGCCAATTACTATTAAAAAAGATACGGTAGAATTTAATGTAAAATCATTTAAAACAAAAGCAGATGCTAATGTAGAAGATTTACTTAAAAAACTACCAGGAGTCGAAGTAGATGCAGAAGGTACAATTACTGTAAACGGTAAAGAAGTAAATAAAATTCTTGTAAATGGTAAACCTTTTTTTGGTAACGACCCTACAATTACAACAAGAAACTTAACAAAAGAAATTATAGAGAAAATTCAGATTTCTGATACAAAAACCAACGCACAAGCATTTGCTGGCGAAGATTCTGATGGAGAAAATAAAACAATAAACTTAACCATAAAGAAAGAAAACAATAAAGGTTATTTTGGTAAAGTAGCTGCGGGTATAGGTACAGATGATCGTTATGAGTATGCTGGTTTAGGAACTCGTTTTGAACAAAGTGAACGAATAGGACTTTTAGCCGGTGGAAATAATATAAACTCGCCAGGTTTTAGTTTTGGTAATCAAAGACTTCGTTTTGGTGGTAATAATAGAAGTTTTGGTGGCGGACAAGGTATTATTACATCAAATAATTATGGTGTAAATTACATTAACGTGTTCAAGAAAATTTTTGAATTTTCTGGAGATTATTTTTACAAAAACAGTGAGTCTAAAAACACTTCTTCTAACAATAGAGAAACGTTTTTATCTAACGGTGAAAGTTTTTTTAGAAACTCTAATAGCAATTCTGTAAACGAAAGCGATAGCCACGATGCAAGTATCGATTTCGAAATTGAAATTGATAGTACTTTTAGAATAGATATTGAATCTGATTTTAACAAGAACTTAAATACAAACACTTTTAACAGTATTTCAGAAAGTTTAAATAATGATAGAACACTTACCAACGATTCTGAAACAAATTCTGTTGCAGATTCTGATAGAAATCAATTTGATAATGAAATTAACTTTTCTAAAAGATTTGGTAGTAAAGGTGCCTTTATAAGAGCGGAAGTAACAGCAAATTTTAGCGATAATAAAACAGATGATTTTGTAAAGTCTGAAACAAACATTTATGGCTCTAATCCTGATCAAATTATCAGAAATCAATATTCTGACGGAAAAACAGAGGTTAAAGAAATTGGTAGTGAATTTACATACCGTTTACCAATTATGGCTAATAAATTATTTTTAGATGTTGCTTATGCATATGGCAATACAAAAACGAAAACAAAACGTAGTACTTTCGATTTTGATCAAGCTACTAACGATTTTACAAGTTTTAGTACTTTATTAAGTACAGATTTCGAGTATTTAGATAAAACGAAAAGACCAAGTTTAGAGTTAGAGTTTAGAAATGATAAATGGTCTGCATCAGCAGAAATAGCTCAAGTAAATAGAACTTTAGAAAACGTAGATTTTTTAAGACCAGAGACTAATTTAGTAAGAGATTTTAACAATTTAGAATATGGTTTTGGTGTTCGTTTTAGAGAAAGCAGAAGTAGTAGATATCGTTTAAGATATCGTTTTAGAAATAACACACCTAGTTTGTCGCAATTACAACCTTTTAGAGATGAATCTAATCCTTTAAATATTGTAACAGGTAATCCTTCTTTAACACCTTCTAAAACGCATTCTTTAAACTTTGGAGCCTCTAACTTTAACTGGCAAAAAAGAACTGGATTTTGGTCTTTTGCTAGCCTTACATTTACAAATGATAGAGTTGTTGCAAAAACTATTATAGATCCTAACTCTTTAATTAGAGAAACTACGTATGCAAATGTAGACGGTTTTTATAGTATTAGAGGTGGTGGTAGTTATAGCACAACAAAAAAATGGGAAGATTTTGGAAGTTTAAGAACAGAATTTAGAGTTTTTGGTAACTATAATAAAAACATCAACTTTAATAATGGCATACAATACTCTAGTAAAACAGCTACTATTTCGCCAAGAATTGGTTTTGATTTTAACTGGGATAAAGTACTTCAAATTAGGCCAGAATATTCAATTTCATTCAATAATAACAAATATGATATCGAAAGTTTTGAGGATAGAAATTTTGTAAGTCATGATGTTACGATACAAACTGCAACATTTTTACCAAAAAAATTAGAATGGAGAAATGATATCAACTATAATTACAACCCTAATATTGCAGATGGATTTCAAAAAAGTGCTTGGTTCTGGAACACAACTTTGCGTTATTCTATCTTAAAAGATCAAGGTGCTATAAGTTTAAAAGTTTATGATATTTTAGACCAAAATACCAATGCAAGAAGAGTTGCAACAGAAGATTATATTCAAGATTCTTCTAGTACAGTTTTAAATCAATACGCCATGTTATCTTTTACCTGGAAATTTAATAGTTTAGGCAGCGCTGGTAAAAAATTTGAAGGCGGAAACAGAAGTAGATATAGAGGTTAACCCCACAATATAATATTAAATAAAAAAGCCCGATAAATTAGTTTATTGGGCTTTTTTATTAAAGTTCTAAAATTTTAATACTGTTTCTATGAAGCTCTATTTTATGCTCATTTTCTAATTGCTTTAACAATCTAGAAATTACAACTCTCGATGTATGTAAGTCTTCGGAAATTTGCTTGTGCGTAACCTTTAAAACATCGTTATGTGTTACCATAGCTTTATCTTTTAAATATTTAAAAAGACGTTCATCCATCTTTAAAAAAGCAATAGTATCTACTGCAAGCAGAAGTTCTTCTACCCTATTGTGGTAACTCTGCAAAATAAAAGATTGCCAAGACTTGTATGAGCTTAACCATGCTGTCATCTTTTCTTTTGGCAACATTATTAACGCTACATCTGTTTCTGCTACCGCTCTTATTTTACTTTTTGTTTGCCCCATACAACAAGATAATGTCATTGCACAAGTATCTCCTTTCTCTAAATAATATAAAACTAACTCTTCGCCTTTGTCATCTTCTCTTAAAATTTTTATAGCTCCAGAAAGTAATAACGGCATAGATGTTATGTAATCTCCACGATCTATAATTGTAGATTCTGCTTTAAAAGTTTTAGAAACACCTATTTCTGTAATTTCTTGTATTAAACTATCTTCAAAAAGATATCCAAAATTAGTAGCTAAATCGTTTGCCATTTTATAAATTTTAAAAGAGAATAAAAATAATAAAATGATTTTACGTAAAGTATTTTAAACCTATTAAAGATTTAAGTTTGTTTATTTTACTTTCTTATCAGAATTTATCAATAAAAAGATTGCTACTATTAAACCTATTACTACAATTGCGAAAACACCAATCATAATTGTACCGTTTACCCAAGAAACTAGCGGAAAATTTAAAAAGCCCATAATTTTAAGTTTATTACAAAACTAAAAACTATGGACTTTAAAATTTATGATAAAAATCAGGTTTTAAAAGTCTACATTTAAAATATCACCACTTAATTGCAACAATTGAAGTTCGATTAATTTTGCATCATACTTAGCATTATTTAATGCAGTTTTAGAATTTATAAGGTTTATTTGAGCCTGTCTAAACTCTATTGATGTTACTTGTCCTAACTTATATCGCTCTTGCGTTCTTTTAAAATTATTTTCTGTAGTTAAAACATTTGTTTCTTGAGCTTTTAAAATAAATAACTGATTTTGATAATTTTCCCAAGTATTTTTTAAGTTGTTTTCTATAGTTATTTTTTGTTGTTCTAACAATATTTGCTGATTCTCTAATGCAATTTTAGAATTGGCAATTCTTGTTTTTGTTGCACCTCCATCAAAAATATTCCAAGTTAAATTGATACCTGCATTTAAACCATCAGACGTAATTAATTTTGCCCCAAAAGGATTGATCAAATTCTCGTTTCTGGTTCTATTATACCCGTAAGAAGCATTAAAATTTAAAGATGGTAAATAACTTGCTTTGTTAATTTTGATATTAAACTCACTTATAGCAATATTTTTTTCATTCTGTTTTAAAAGTGAATTATTTTCTAATGTTTTATTTTTTAAATCATTAAAACTTAACATATTGTTATAAGTAACATCTGTTTCTACAGAAAAATTTACATCGTTTTTTTTACCTAAAATAACATTTAAACCACGTTTTGCATTGTTTAATTGTTGTTTTGCTGCAATTAAAGAAATACTATCGTTATTTACATCTACTTGCGCATTTAAAAATTCTAATTTGGTAGATTGACCATAATCATATTGATATTGTGCACGTTGTAAACGCTGTTTAGAAATGGTAAGTGCTTCTGTTAAGTTGTCTGCGTTTTCTGATAAACGAGCAATTTGAAAATAAGTTGTAAACAATTGCAAATACGTATTTTCTATAGTTTCTCTAGCTTGCAACTCGGTTAAATTATAAGTTTCTTTTAATTGCTCTACATTATATTTACGACCAAAACCATCAAAAATTGTATAGTTTACTGCAAGTGAAGCATTGTACGTTTTTGCTACAACACCATTACCAGATATTTCAGAATCGTCACCAGTATCTCTATCCGTAAATATTAAACTCTGATTGTTTCTACTATAATTTGCACCAGAATTAAAAGTTGCAGTTGGTAATTTACCTGTATTATAAATACTTGTGTTGTTCTCTGCAATTTCTATATTATTCTTAGCTATTTTAATCCCGAAATTATTTTCTAATGTTATTTCTAACGCTCTTTCTTTGGTTAAAATTTCTTGAGAAACCATTTGTAAGGTCGATAAAAACACGACTACTAATATTGTTTTTCTTACCAATATCATATTATTCTTCTTTTGAATTAATCTTAAGAGTTTCTTCTTCTTCATCTACCTTAGCCTCTATAATTGCTCTTTCTACCTCTTCTTTTGTTACAGCTTCTCCGGTTTTTAACCATTTAGCCTTTACTTTAATAGAGTTAGACACAGACAGTAAAATAGGCAACATTACTAGCGTTAAAACAGTTGCTATTGCAATACCATAAGAAATTGAAATTGCCATTGGTATTAAAAATTGTGCTTGTCTACTTTTTTCTAATAATAAAGGTGCCAAACCAGCAACTGTAGTTAAAGACGTTAAAAATATTGCTCTAAAACGAGATTGACCAGCAGCTATTAAAGCATCATCGTATTTCATACCTTCTTTAAGATAGTTATTAAACTTACCAATTAAAACCAAACCATCGTTTACCATAATTCCTATCAAGGCAATAATTCCTAAGAATGATAGAATACCAATTGGAAAATTATGAAAATAATGTCCCCAAACAACACCAATCATACTAAAAGGAATCATGATGATTAATAAAATTGGCTGACTGTAAGAACGGAACGTAAATGCGATTACAATATAAATTAGTAATAAAATAATAGGTCCAACAACATTTACCGAATCTGTTGTTTTTTTTGCTTCTCTATTTTGACCTTCATATAAAGGTGAAACTGTTGGATATTTAGATATTATTTCTGGCATTATCCTATCTTTTATATCATCTAAAATTTCTGTTGCACTTGTTTCTAGATCTTTTAAATCTGCTGTAATTTGAATTTCTCTTTTACCTTTTAAGTGATTAATTGCAATATCTCCTCTGGCAATTGTATAATTTGCAATTTCAGAGAACGCAACTCTAGTACCAGAAGGTGTAGAAATTCGCATATCATCTAAATTCTTAATAGAAGATCTATCTTTTTTATCATAACGAACCCAAACTTTAATTTCATCTTGACCTCTTTGAAATCTTTGTGCCTGAAATCCGAAGAAACCATATCTAATTTGCGCCATTATTGCTTGCAAATTCAAGCCTAACAAATATGCATTGTCTTTTAGAGTAATTTGAATTTCTTTAATTCCGGCAGGATCATTATCTGCAATATCTTTAAGAAGTGCATTATTTTCTAACTCTTGTTTAAGTTCTTGTTTAGCCGCTTTTAACTCGCTAATATTATTTCCTAACAGAGAAACCGCAACCGGACTTCCTCCAAAATTACCACCAGAACCAAAAGTTAAACTTTCTACACCATAAACTTTACCAACTTTATCGCTAATAGAATTTGTAATTTCTGGTGACGAAAAATCTCTAGCTTCACCAGGTAAAAGGTTTACCGTTAGAGTTGCGTTTGCACTTCCCGGACCAATTCTTTTAATAACATTTTCTACAACAGATATATTACCTGTTTGTTTTTCTGTGTATTCTGTATTTGTTAACCATACTTTTTCTTCTATAGAAGAAATTATAGAATCTGTAATTTGTTCGTTTGTACCTTGTGGCATTGTTAAGGTTATTTGAACTCTATCACTTGCTATTCTAGGAAAAAATGCTTGTTTTACAATACCGGCATTCATGGCCATAATACTAAATATTACAAGCGCAATTGGTAAAGACAATGCAAAAATTTTGTTTTGCAAACAGAACTTTAAAAAAGGCATGTAAAAAGTATCTCTTAATTTCATTAACAACCTATCTGCTGCCTTGTTTACTTTTGTAAAGAAGGTATCGATAACATTGGTTTTTTTCTCTTCTCCGTTTTCTTCTCTTTTTCTTTCTAAAGCTTTAGAATGTGCTATATGCGCAGGCAAAATTACCAATGCTTCTACCAAAGAAACCGTTAATGTTAATAATACAATTGTAGAAACTTCACCAAAGAAACTTCCTATTCTACCATCTACAAAGAAGAATGTAGAAAACGCAATAATTGTAGTTAAGATAGCAGATACAATTGGCGGAATAACTTCCATTGTACCATCAATTGCTGCATTTATTTTAGATTTTCCTAAGTCGTAATAATGATGATAAATATTCTCTCCGATTACGATACCATCATCAACCAAAATACCAATAACGATTATCATACCAAATAATGATAATACATTAATTGTCACATCAAACTGAGCCGCAAAAATAAACATTCCGAAAAACGCTACAGGCAAACCAAATGCTACCCAAATTGCCAATCTTAAATTTAAAAATAATGCCAAGAAAAACAACACCAATAAGATACCTACAACTCCGTTTTCTATTAATAATTTAGTTCTACCATTTAATGTAATAGAAGCGTCACTAGAAATATTTAACTGTACGTTTTGTTGTTGCTGATTAAATTTATGAATGTATTCTTTAATTTTATCTGCAGAACTAATTAAATCTTCGTTATTTGTATTACTAACTGTAACATTAATTGCTAAATTACCGTTGTAATACAACCTATCTGGCGTTTCAGACCAAGTATCGTTAACTTTTGCAATATCTTTTAAGCGAATAATATTACCATCTGTAGATGTTCTAACTATTAAATTCTGAAGTTCTACACCATAATAAGAACGGTTACTTGCTCTAATTAAATAATCTTCTTCAGATGTTTTTATGTTACCACCAGTAATTAAAATATTAGAGTTTCTTATGGCATTTGCAACCTCTGTAAAAGACATATTATAAGAACGTAAATCGTTTTCTCTAACAGAAATTTCTATTTCTTCGTCTGGAAAACCAGAAATTGCTACTTGCGAAATTCCTTCGATTCCTCGAATATCATTTTCTACATTTCTAGCATATTGTTTTAAAGATTTTAAAGAAACATTTTCTCCACTAACCGTAAAACTTATTGTTGGTCTTATGCTTTCTACCTTTGCAATTACTGCGGGTTCCATACCAGAGGGAAATGACGGAACTCTATCTACAGCATTTTTAACATCAGATAAAACAACATCTATATCTTTACCTTTTTCTACTTCGATATTTACACTTGCAGAGTTTTCTCTGGAAACAGATGTTACTCTTTCTACACCTACAATTCCTTTTAAATTGTCTTCAATTTTTAAAACAACACCTTCTTCCATTTCTGCTGGTGAGGCACCAGGATACGCTAAACTTATTTGAATAAGTTGCGAGTCTACCAGCGGAAAAAACGAAGATTTCATGCTGATTGCACCAACTGCTCCAAAAATAATAAATGCAAGAATCATTACATTTACAGCAACGGGATATTTAATAAAATAAGTAATGATTTTTTTCATAGTTTACTTCTTTTTATTAATTTTTACAATCATTCCGTCGAAAGCTCCTGGTAAAGTTTGTGTTAAAATTTTTGCATCATTTTCTACACCTTTAATTACAACTTTATCTGTTCCAAAATATACTGGTTGCACAGAAACTAAACTTAAAATACTATCGTTTTTAACTGTATAAATCGCGGTATTATCTATTAACAATTTTCTAGGTATTTCAATTGCATCAGATTCTGATTTGGCTACTAAATTTGCTTCTAAAAACATCCCTTCTTTTAGCTCTTTATGTTTTACATCTATAAAAGCTTTTATTGTTTGCGAAACCTGATCTACTTTACCATTTACTCGAACTACTTTACCTGTATATTCTTTTGTTTTTTCTAGGTTTGATAATGTTACAGAATTGCCTACTTTTAATAAATCTGCAAATTCAGAATTTATAGAAACTTCCATTTCGTAAACACTTGGGTCGATAAACTCGCCTAACTTTTGCCCA
Source organism: Polaribacter sp. OB-PA-B3 (assembly GCF_054589375.1). Classification (NCBI taxonomy): domain Bacteria; kingdom Pseudomonadati; phylum Bacteroidota; class Flavobacteriia; order Flavobacteriales; family Flavobacteriaceae; genus Polaribacter; species Polaribacter sp. OB-PA-B3. The sequence goes on along the minus strand of NZ_BAAIIX010000001.1, from coordinate 613,031 downwards.
ACTCTTACCAAAGAACCCGGACTAACAAGTGCTTCTGTTAAAACACCAGAAAAAGGTGCCCTAATTTTATATTTAGACAAACGAACTTCTAAATTTTTTACATTATAATATGCTGTTATAATACCTCTACCAGAGATAAAATACTTTTCTTTATCCGAAGAAAATTTTGGTATTTTAGGTGTAGAATTATTCATATTAAAGCCTTTTAAATAAGTTTCCCACTTACTAAACTCGTTCGGATAATCTAACCTTAAATCTGGTAAAATAGCAGTAATTAAATTGTATAAATTACTTTTTTGAGATTGTAAACTAGCGTAAAATTCATCATTATTAAGACTTAAAAGTGTTTCGCCTCTGTAATAATTGGTACCTGGTTTAAATAATTTATTTGAAGTTTTTAAAACACCTTGTACTTCAGAGAAAATTTCTATTTTATTTTTTGCAGTTAAATTTCCGCTAGCAGATAAAATAATAGGAATTTCTTTATTTTCTACATTTTCTACAAATACAGTTTTAATCTGTTTATTAAATTTTGGTTTTGGTTTTTGATTTTTATCAATAAGGTAATTTCCTAATAATATTGCTCCTGCAATACTCAATACTCCTAGAATGGCTAGAATAACTTTTCTCATAATTGGTTTTGTTTCACTTTTTAATAGTTCGTAAAAAGTTTTCTTGTGGTTGGCACAAAGATACTTTTTATGACTCTAGCTATTTGGTAAAGTTTAAAACCAACTATGTTAAAGAAACGTTATAATTTACAAATAAAACTCGTATTTATAAAACCTCACTTTTTTTTAGCATCTTTATAACTTTAAAATCTGTAAAAATGTCTTCTAATAAAAGGATTTCTCGTGCTTATAAAAATGCTAAAAGAATTTGCTTTAATGCAGATTCTAAATTTGTATTTTTTAGTGATTCTCATAGAGGTAATAATGGCTTTGCAGACGATTTTGCTAGAAATAGAAACATGTTTAAGCACGCCTTAGAACATTACTACACTAATAATTTTACTTACATAGAATTAGGTGATGGCGACGAGTTATGGGAAAACCGACGTTTTGAAAGAATTTTTAGAGCAAATAAACACATTTACTTGTTGCTTAAGAAATTTAATGATAAAAATAGATTGCATTTTATTTGGGGAAATCATGACATGAAATATAAAAACCCTGCAATAATTCGTAAGAATTTACATTATTATTACGACTCTGTAACAGACACACAAAAAGAGCTACTAATTGGTGCATCTTTTTCTGAAGCAATAATTTTAGAAGAAGAAAGTAGTGGAAAAGGAATTTTTCTATTACACGGACATCAAGCAGATTGGTTTAATTATGTTTTTTGGAGATTGAGCAGCTTTTTAGTAAAAACGTTATGGAAACCATTACAAATCCTAGGTTTTTCAGACCCTACAAGTCCGGCTCAAAATTTTAAAGAACGTATAAAAGTAGAACATAAGTTAGAAAAATGGATTATGGAAAATAACAATCAAATGATGATTACAGGTCACACCCACAGACCACGTTTTCCTGATAAAAGCGAAATCCCGTTTTTTAATGATGGTAGTTGTGTTCACCCAAGATCTATAACAGGTATTGAAATAGAAAACAACAAAATCACACTTATAAAATGGCACATAATAACCAACAGTGATGGCACTATGCAAATACAAAGAACCATTTTAGAAGGGCCAGAAAACTTAAATCATTATATGAATTAATTTGATTTGTTGTACAAACACAAATACCGCACTTTATTTCTCTTCTATTGATGAAATTCCGTCTAAAACCCTAAAAGAATTAGGATGTTTAGATAATCTATATTTTAATCCTAATTTTTTAAAATCTTTAGAAATAAATCATCCAAATATTACATTTTCTTACGTAATTTTAGTTGATAATTTTAAAAATCCTATAGCATTTGCTAGCTTAAAAATAGTAGACTTTCATTTAAAATCTATAAAAGATAATTTTGATTTCTTAAAGAATATTGGTAGAAAACTGCATCTTTTTCCATACAAAAAACCATTAAAATTATTGATTTGTGGCAACACATTTGTTAGCGGAGAACATGGTGTCTTCATCAAAAACAATCAAGATAAAAAAGCTGTTGTTAAAGAACTGGCTAAAAGCATTTATCATTATGTAGATTCTGATAAAAAATTAAAAAAACAAATCGATGCTTTTTTAATAAAAGATTTTATCGATGCTTCTTTAAATATTACTAACGGTTTAAAAACATACAATTATCATCCTTTTTCTGTAGAACCAAATATGGTTTTAAAACTGAATACAAATTGGTTAAATTTTGATGATTATTTAGCGGCTTTAAAAACGAAATTTAGAGTAAAGGCAAAAAAAGCGTTTAAACAGAGTAAAGAATTGGTAATTGAAGATGTTACACTTGCATCCGTAGAAAATATTTTACCTAAAATTAAATCATTATACACCAAAGTAGCAACCAATGCTAGTTTTAATTTGGTAGATTTTAATTTAGAAACTTATGTAAATTTAAAAGAAAAGTTGGGTGAAAATTATATTTTAAAAACGTTTCGTTTAAACAACAAAGTGGTAGGTTTTATATCTGGCGTTATTAATAAAAGTACTTTAGATGCACATTTTGTTGGTATCGATTATCAATTAAACAGAGAATTTGCTATTTATCAAAGAATGCTATACACTTATATAGAAATTGCTATAAAACATAAGTTAAATACTATTAATTATGGACGAACAGCAAGCGAAATTAAAAGTTCTGTAGGTGCAACACCACAAAATTTAACAATGTATCTTCGTCACAAGAAAACCATAAAAAACAAAATTTTAAAGTTATTTTTGCAAAGAGTTCAACCAACTCCTTTTCAACAAAAATTTCCTTTTAAAAAACAAAGTTAAATGCAAACTATACAAGAATTAATAAACCTTTTAAATCTAGAAAAAGTAGGCGAAAATATATTTAGTGGAAATAGTTATACTATTGGTAGTCCGCAAGTTTTTGGCGGACAAGTTTTAGCACAAGCTGTTAATGCTGCTCATAAAACAATTCCAGAAAATAGATTTTTACATTCTTTACATGGTTATTTTTTGGAAGCAGGAGATTTAAGCGTACCTATTAATTATAAAGTGGAAGAAGTTAGAAATGGCGGAAGCTTTTCTACAAGAAGGGTAACGGCTATACAACACAATAAAACGATTTTTATACTAGCAGCGTCTTTTCATCAACAAGAAGATGGTTTTGAGCATCAAGCAAACTTTAACAAAGACATTAAACAACCAGAAGAACTTTTAAGTTGGGATGATATGCTTGATAAATTTGGAGATTTTTTACCAAAATCAACTAAAGAATTTTTAAACGTAAAAAGACCAATAGAGTTTAAACCTGTTAGAGTTCCTAATCCTTTAGATCCAAAAAACTTACCACCTACAGAGCAAGTTTGGTTTCGCTTAAAAGGAGAGTCGCAAAAATTAGATTTTAGAACTAAGTTAGAAATTCTTACCTATATTTCTGATTACAACATACTTAATGCTGCTTTTAACCCAAATGCAAGTAAGCATAATTTTGGAAACACGCAAACTGCTAGTTTAGACCATTCTATGTGGTTTTTTAGAGATTTTGATTTTAATGATTGGATGCTCTTTACAGCAGAATCACCAAATGCTTTTGGTGCTAGAGGTTTATCTAGAGGAAATATTTTTACAAGAAAAGGAAAATTAATAGCTTCTTTTGCACAAGAAGGGTTGTTAAGACCAAAAAAGAGAAAATAATTATGAATGATGCTTTATTATACATATTAACAACCAACGGTTTACTATTTTTATTGAGTATAATATTTTGGAAATTTCCACCGAAAAAAATTAATAGTATCTACGGATACAAAACACCTAAAGCAATGCAAAATCAGCAAATTTGGGATTTTGCAAACAGTACTTTTAATAGAAGTTTATTAATTTATGCAGGTTTGTCTTTTATTGCTTGTTTAGCTTTTACCACTTTATTAAACGCTAATTTAACTTGGCAACCAATGGCATTTGTATTTTTATCTGTAATTGTAAGTATCGTAAAAACAGAAAAAGCTTTAAACGAAAACTTTACTGATGAAGGTAAAAAGAAAAAGCTTAAAAAGTAGCCATTAAAGAGATTGATAAATTTCTACCAGGAGAAGCAACACCAGAAGCAAACTCTATATAATGTTCGTCTAACAAATTATCTAATCTTGCTTGCACAGATATATTATTATTAACTGCATATTTACCATTTAAGCCTAAAGTTGCCCAACTTGGTGTGCCAAAATAAATATCTGTTTCTGTAGCACCGTTTTCATTAACAACAGGTGTTAAATCGTGGTTATCGATACCTTCTGTAATATTAAAATCTTCTATATCTTTTTTTGCATTAAATCTAACAGCTGCACCTAATTCTATTTTATTTACTTTATAGTTTATACCAAACTGGCCAAATAATGGCGGAATTGAAGACATTGGTTCATCTGTATCATAAGTACGCCCTTTTGTATAGGTAATAAAGCCTGTTGTATTCCAAACATCAGAAATTTTACCTAAATAATTTGCAGTAAACCCAGTTATGTAGGCTGTTTCTTTGTTTTGATTAGAAACTGCGTTACCAAATTCACCATCAAACTCTACTTGTTGTACACTACCGTCTGCATCATAAACAAAATCTCTCTGAATGTAATTATCTAATAATGTGTAATAAACATTTGCACCAAATCGGAATCTTTTGTTATTAAAGTATTTTTGAATGCCTAGTTCTGCACTATACGCATACTCTGGTGTAACATTTATATTTGGCACGGTAACATTGCCAGATTTTTCTCGAACTCTACCTACATCATCTATGTTTGGAGACCTAAAACCAGATGATAAGACGCTGTTTATTTGCCAATTCTTATTGGGTTTAAAAACGTAACCTAAAGTAGCAGTAACTGCAGAATGATTTGCTTCGATATCTTTTTCTGGTAGCTGAATAAATGTTTGATCTATCCATTTAGCTTCTAAATGTGTGTTTGTAAATCTTATTCCAGAATTTAAAGTAGATTTAGCACTAAGATCTTGTCTATAATCTACATAAACTGCAGAACTTAAATAACTACTGCCACCATCAGGATAACGAGATTGTACTTTAAAACTGTTAGAAAAGCCATTAATTTGATTGTTTTCAATATTTAGTTCTCTTCCGTAAGAATTTGAACCAACATCATTATATGCCAATTCAAAACCATAAGAAAGTGTTCTTTTTTTGTCTTCTGTTAAAGAGACAGAAAAATCTCCGTTCAAACTAAAAATATCTACAGATTCTTCTCTGTAAGAACGCTTTAAGCTACCAAATTTTCTTTGAATTCTGCTTTCTTGCAAATTTTGATAAGCTGCAGTAACAACTCCTTTTTCTAGCCAATTTTTGTTAGCATCAAATAATAATTGAGATGAAATTAACAATCTATCTTGTGGCCCATAATACCATTCTGCAAATTTTAATTCGCCACCGCTTAACTCTGTTAACCTATCAAATCTTGGTATATCTGATGTAGTGGAATATTGTAAATTAATTTTTAAATCTGCATTTTTATGTAAAGGCACAAAAAACTTCTGTAAAACATCTGTTTGGTTGTACCCTGTATTTCTTTGCAAATTTGGATCAAAATTTGGTGTTGGACTCTCTTTGTAGTTTCCATTTACATTTTCCGAATAAAAGAATACTTTTCCCCAATCATCAAAACCGTGTCTTCTATTTTCACCTGCTTTTAAATCGCCAAAATCACTATAAGACACACTTGTTAAAGAAGCCCAATTTTTGTTTCTAATTTCTGCTGTAACATTTGTAGTAATTTCGTGGTTAACAGTAGAAAATCTAGAAAAAAACTGACTTTTAACTTCCTTTTCTTCTGATAGCCTTGGTGTTTTTGTATAATAATGAATTACACCACCTAGCGCATCTGAACCATAAAGAACAGATGAGGGTCCAAAAACAACTTCAGTTTTCTCTAAAATATTTGGTGTAACAGTAATAGAACTTTGCAAATGTCCTTTTCTATAAATTGCATTATTCATTCTAACACCATCTACAACCAATAAAACACGATTAGATTCCATTCCCCTAATTACCGGACTTCCACCTCCAAATTGAGATTTTTGAACTTTTATACCTGGTATTGTTGCCAATAAATCTGCAGACGTTTGTGGTGATATATCTTGAATATCTTTAGAATTTAAAACCGCAACCTGTTCTGCTATTCTATATGTTTTTTCTTCTTTTTTAAATAAAGATAAAACAACTTCGTCTAACTGTTCAGATTCTTTGGATAAAGAAATGATATAATTTTTGTTCTTTAATACAGATTTTTTAACTCTTAAAACGGCATATGCTAAATGAGAGAAAATAACATATTCGTTCTCTTTAAAATCAGAAATATCTATTAAACCAAACTTATTAGTAGTTAGGTTAATAGTTTGGTTATCATTAAAAACACTAACATTTTTAATAATTTTACCTGTTTGCTTGTCTAAAACTTTAACATCTTGTGCATAAGTTATACCTGCGACAAAAAAAACGATTGTAAGTAAAAATTTCTTCATTAATTAAAAACTGCTTCTAAAATTTGCAATGATTTAGGTTTTCTAAAGCCATCCAAATGTAATTCAAAATACCTAATTATGGTTTTTAATACCATTTGCCTTTCATTTTTACTGAAAGATACGCTCTCTATACTATCAAAATTTATGCCTAACAGCTTTTTAAATTGATAAAATTCGTTTCCAGAAATAACATTTATGTCAACTGTTGATTTTGAGAAACTTCCGTTTAATAAATCGAAGCCAAATAAAGTCTCATTTGTTGTATCAGGATAAAAACCTAAAAAACGAGAAGCGTTTAAAAGAAAAAGCAAATGAAAATTGGCAATTTTATCATGAGAGTCTAACCAATTTAATCCTGCTTCTAAATAATTGTAAAATGCTGTATTGCTTTCTTCTTCTTGAATACTGTTAGACAAAACTTCAGAAATAAATAGCACAACAGATTGTTTTACAATATCTCTGTAAATAGAAGTGTACGGATTTAAAACTTGAACTTCTTTTAATGTATTTAAAGTGCTCTTATTATTATGATTTGCTACAATTGTTAATTGTGTTAAAGGTTGAAAGTAAGCAACTTTGATTCCGCCTTTTTTAGCTTTCAAAACGCCTTTAATAATGTAAGATTTTACACCTTCTTCATATGTAAAACATTTAACTATTAAACTTGTATCGCTATATTTTAAACTACTTAAAACAATAGCTTTTGTTTTAATTGCAGCCATTACTAATTAACAATTGCTATTTTGGTTATAGATGTTTCTGATGCATCATCATTAGATAGCAGTACAATATAAATGCCCGAAGCAACTTTTTTACCAGACAAATTTTCTTTGTTCCAAACTACTTTACCTCCTTGAAGCTCTTGGCCTTCTACAACGTTAGTTTCATAAACCAAATTACCTGCTACATCTACAATTTTAACATTTGTTCCTTTTGGTAAATGAGTGCCGTTTCTACCATCTATTGTAACAGTTTCATGATTTTTTAAGGCAGGATTTGGATACGCGTAAACTTCACCTAAAACATCACCAAAAGGCGCTACTTTACTGTTATAAGCTACAATACCTTTATCTGTTGCAAAATATACTTTACCCGTAGAAGTATCTACACTAATTTTTAAAATTCTATTAGATGGTAAAGGTGAGTTTTGCTTACTAAAATTTGCTAAAGTAGTTTGTCCGCTTGGGTTTGTGTAAATAACGCCTCCATTATCAGTACCAATCCATTTATTATCTGCACCATCAATAGAAATACTATTGATTGCTTGGTCTCCTCCTAATTTTTTCGGGATTCCGTCATCTAAAATAATTACAGGATTTGCATTAGTAACTGTTTCTTCGAAAACACCAGAGGCATTTGTATAAACAACCAAACCAGATTTTGTACCTAACCAAACTCTATTGCTTTTATCTACCGCAACGGTAACAACAGAAGCGTCTGGTAAATTACCCAAATTAGGTGTTGCTATTAAAGATTTCTTACGGTTTCCGTTTTCATTAAATACAAAAACTCCATTATTTCTAGAACCATACCAAATACTATTATTCCTATCTATTGCCATTTCACTTAAGCCAAAAGCTGCATTGGTTTTTACAGAACTCATATCAAAACTAGACCATTGCCCATTGGTAGATAGTTTCTTAAGCTCGTTGGGTACACCAATATTTGTTACCCATAAATTACCTTGGCTATCTATTGCAGAACCAACAATTCTAATAGTTACTCTATTAGGGTCTGTTGCTTCTATATCTTCTAACGGACTATTTAATTGATTATAAAACGTAGTAATTTCATCATTTTCTACTACCATCAAACCACCAGTAGCAACACTATTTATATTATTTGTATCTCCTAAAGAACTTATGTAAACTTTATTTTCTTGATTAGGATCTATAGTTACATAGCTTAAATCTGTTACCGGAAAGCTAGAATTATAATTAGTGTTCACCCAATTTTCTCCGTTAAAATGACTAAATCCTGCCTTGTTAAAGGTTGGCCCGTAAACAGCATTATAACCTCCATAAACAATCCATAAGTTATTATTTGCAGAAGCAATAGAAAAAGCACTGTTTGCCAACGGACCTTCTGGGTGAATTTCTAGGTAATTAGTAGGGTTAGAAATATTTGATACCAAAACACCAAACTCTTTTGTTGCAATGTAGGCCAAATTGTTCTCAAAAAAACAAGTATTCACACTATAATCAAAACTAGAATTGGAGCTAAAAGTTGCCTGTATTCCCATGGTTGAGTTTAATACAACTGCACTTTTATTTAAAGCAATATTTAAATGTGTTTCTGATGCCTTTATTGCTACAATATTTTCAGAAAAACTTCTTATTTGATTTAAAATACTACCATCATACGCAAATAAATTTTTATTTTCCGACACATATAAGTTGTTCAAAAAAGAAATCGACTTAAAACTTCTGCCATTAAATTGTTGCTGCCAATTATTATAATCTATCAATAAATTACTATTTACATCAGCTTTAAAAATACCAGAATCTGTTGCCGCATAGATAATTTCATTATGTACTAATGTTTCATTAATTTTTACTGATGTAGAATTGTTTCCTATAAAAAAAGTATCGCCAAATTCTAACTTTTCTATATCGTAAACTACTATTGCAAATGGTGTTGCTAAAAATAGTTTATTACCGTATTCTGATATATGATTGATGCTTTTCTCTCCGGATTGACTAAAATTAATAATATCTGATGAAATTGTAATTGAACCATCATTATCAACAACTTCTACCAAACCATTTTCGTAACCAATAATTAATCTTTGATATGTTTTGTTATAATAAATTGAAGTTGTAGTTTCTCCAGACAAACCTTGTACAGAAGATAATTTATTAATATCGCCTGATAAAAGATTGTATGTAAAAACAGCATTATCTGCTAATGCATAAATTACATTATCTACCTTTGTAAAATCTTTAACATTATTATAAGAGTAAAAATCTTCCCAAGAATCACTATAATCTGTTTGAGAATATATTATTGAAGAGAGGATGAAAATATAAAGAGTTACTATTTTTTTCATGAAGATAAATTAATAAATCAAAGATATTTATTTATTGTTACAATAACGCTAAAACACATTACATTAGTACAAAATACAACACTTTTATGAGTATAGAAATAGAAAGAAAGTTTTTGGTAAAAAACTTAGACTTTAAAAAAGAAAGTTTCGATAAAAAATATATTAAACAAGGCTATTTAAATTCTGATAAAAATAGAGCCGTAAGGATTAGAATTGCAGATAACAAGGCTTATTTAACCATAAAAGGAAAATCTAATTTAGAGGGCACTACCAGGTTTGAATGGGAAAAACAAATTGACTTAATGGAAGCAGAAAGTTTATTTTTATTATGCGAACCAGGTATTATAGAAAAACATCGATATTTGGTTTCTTACCAGTCATTAATTTTTGAAGTAGATGAATTTAATGGAGATAATAAGGGTTTAATAATTGCTGAAGTAGAACTAACTTCTGAAAATCAAAAAATTGAAAAGCCAAATTGGTTGGGTAAAGAAGTTACCGGAGACGTAAAGTACTATAACTCAAACATAAGTAAGTTTCCTTTTAAAAATTGGGTATAAAAAAACCTCGAACTTGCTGTTCGAGGAAATTTAATAAACCTACCCCCTAAATAAATTTATAAATACCCAAAAATCAATTAACAAAAGTCAATATCGTTTTGAGCGCCACAAAATTAAAGCTTTTTTTAACATTTCCCAAAATTATTATTACATTTTAAGAAATTGTAAGCAAATCGACAATAAATCTTTAAGAAAAGTCAATAAAATGCCTAAAAATTAGTTAAAAATATTTACTAGTATATTACAAATTATATATAGCTAAAAAATGACAAAAACTTCCTAGCAAAACAAACAAATGAAATATCGCATGGTTATAAGGCATCTTTCTAATTGAATATAAAATTGCACCTACACTATAAGAAATACCTCCATAAAAAAGAAAATTTAAACTAAACGAAGACAAACTATCTATTAAAGGCGAAATAAAAAAAACAACTTGCCACCCCATTAGCAAATACATTGCCGTAGATAATTTATCATACTTTCCTGTAAAAAATAGTTTAAGAATAATACCAAGCAAAGCAAAAAGCCACACAAACACAACCATATAATTACCAAGTGAATCACCTAAGCCTACCAAACAAAATGGTGTATAACTTCCGGCTATTAACACATAAATAGCTGCATGGTCAAAAATATTTAAACGCCTTCTTTTTATTGGATTTTTAGCTGCGTGGTAAAAAGTAGATGCAGCATATAATATAATCATACTTATACCATAAATAACAAAACTGATGGGTTTCCAAAAACCAGCATATTCAAATGCTTTTAAAATTAAAAAGGGAAAAGCAATTATACTAAGGAATAAACCAAAGCCGTGAGACCAAATATTTAGTTTTTCCTCGGTACTTGTATAAATAGGATTTAATTTTTCGCTCATTTCTTTCTATTTGTATCTTTCATGTATTTTTTATCAGTTTTTAAAGCTTCAAAAATAATCTTGTACGTTTTATTTTTCAAAACTTCCATATCTTCTAATACATTTAAACCTTTAGTTTCTATAAACTTAAATTGATGAATACGCAAAACCCCTGGTTTTCCTTTAAAAATGTCCCAAGAAAAAAAACGTTTACAATCGTAATATACTTGCGGCACAATGGGTATTTCATACTCAATAGCCAAACTAAAAGCACCTTTCTTAAATGGCGCTAAAACAACATCTTCTTCTGGCACTAATCCTTCAGGAAAAATAGCCATACTTACACCGTTTTGTAGTCTTTTCTTCGCCATTTTAAAAACTCTTTTTCTACTTTCTACACTACTTCTATCTACCATTATAACTGTTCTTTTATAGAAAAACCCAAACACCGGTATTTTAGCTAATTCCTTTTTTCCAACAAAAACAATAGGTCTTTTACTAATTGCAATTAGTACAAAAGGATCTAACAAAGAGGCATGATTTGGGCAAAACATATAACTTTTATCAGTATCTATTTCTTGATCTGCCGTAAAGTCTAAACGAAAACCCATTCCGTAAATTAAAATCTTAGAAATTAACCTAGCAAACTTCCAAAATGTAGAATAATGCTCTTCTTTAAATGTGAAAATCAGTAAAAAAGGAAAAAAAATTAAAAGTGAAACAAACATTAAAATGTAAAACCATAAACGCCAAATAAGTAATAAAGGAATCTTAAATAATTTCATATCAATCAAAAATACTAATATTCTTTTTGTTTATTGATTATCCTTATCAAAACCTTATTTTTGTTTTTTAAAGAAGAATTAAAACACACATTAATGTCAAGAATTTTAACAGGTGTACAAAGTACAGGTACACCGCACTTAGGTAATTTATTAGGAGCTATTTTACCTGCTGTAGAAATGGCCAATAACCCAGAAAATGAGGCTTATTTATTTATTGCAGACATGCATTCTTTAACGCAAATTAAAAACGGAGAAGAATTAAGAGAAAACACGTATAGTACAGCTGCTACTTGGCTTGCTTGTGGTTTAGATATTAATAAAACTGTTTTTTATAGACAAAGTGATATACCGCAAACTACAGAGTTAACTTGGTATTTAAGTTGTTATTTTCCTTTTCAAAGATTAACATTAGCTCACAGTTTTAAAGATAAGGCTGATAGGTTAGAAGATGTTAATGCAGGTTTGTTTACGTACCCAATGTTAATGGCTGCAGATATTTTATTATACGATGCAGAAGTTGTACCCGTTGGTAAAGATCAATTACAGCATTTAGAAATTACAAGAGATGTAGCTAGTAGAATGAATAATATTATTGGTGAGACGTTTGTTTTACCAAAAGCTAAAATACAAGAGCATACTAAATTAGTACCCGGAATTGATGGTGAAAAAATGAGTAAATCTAGAAACAACACCATTAATATTTTTTTAACTGACAAAAAATTACGCAAACAAATTATGGGTATAAAAACTGATAGTTTGGCTTTAGAAGATCCTAAAAACCCAGATACGGATAATGTTTTTGCTTTGTATAAGTTATTAGCTTCTGATGCTCAAATTGCAGAAATGAGAGCTAATTATGAAGGTGGAAATTATGGTTACGGGCATGCTAAACAGGCTTTGTATGAACTTATTTTAGAAAAATTTGCGACAGTAAGAGAGCGTTATCATCATTATATGAATAATAAAAATGAAATTGATGATGCATTACGTATTGGGGCAGAAAAAGCAACAAAAACAGCAAATGAGGTTCTTAAAAGAGTAAGGCAAAAAATAGGATACTAAACCTGTTTTACTCTAAATATATTATTAAAAAAAATCCCTTAACAGAATCTGTTAAGGGATTTTTTTAATATTAAAACGAAGTATCGTTATTTTATTTTCATTGATTTTGCAATTGCTTCTAATTCGAATATAAAAGCTCTTTTATTCACAGAAGGCGCATATGTAAATCCTTCAAAAACTACAATTCTATTATTTTTTTTATCAATTACAGAGTAATTTAAAAAAGGACCAGCCATAAAATCGTTTTTCACTTCCCATTTACCTCTTGTTTCAAAGGTTCTCTTTCCATCTAAAATCATTTCAGAAGTAAAAGGTGTGTACGCTTCTTCTGTAATCATATGCATCGTTTCTTCATTTGTACCAGGTATATACTTCTCTCCTATTTGGTTTCTAACGTTTACAATGTTTTCTGCCACCTTTTCTTCGTCTTCTAAAGGCACACTATACACCAAAATATTATTACTACCAGTTTTAGCAATACCGCTTAATAAATGTTGTCTTAGCCATAAAAAGTCTCCAGTATCATCAACTTTATTATAATTATCTGGCGCAGTAAAGGTTATACCTAAGTTTTTTACAGTTTCAAATTGAGATTCATCTAATTTTTTCTTTTCAAAAATCTTTTGAGTCATTTTTATATCAGAATCTATATAAGCATCCATAATTTCTTTTTTATGCTCATTAAAAACTTTACTTATACTTGCATCATCTGTACCATACACATAAACAATTATTTGTGGCTGTGCGTATACATTTCTTTTAATGTAAAATTCTTCCTTTTTACCTTCTCCAATAATCATGATGTTTCTAGAAACCTTCATCATACTACCAAAACCATTTGGCGCAATTTGAGACACAGAAAGTATTGGTTCTGCTTGTGGTAAACCAACTAAGATTTCACCAAAAGAATTTCTTATTTCAGATCCTAAATCTCCGTTCCAATCACTAGCTTTTGTTACAACTAAAACTTTGTTTACTTTTCCTAAAGAATCTCTAAGTACGTATTTATCTGTTCCTTTACAAGAAACTAAAACTAACGCAGTTACAAATAGTATTAATGCTTTTTTCATAATTAACTTTTATAGATTTTAAGTTTGGTTCCGGGTTTAATACTTTTTGCACTCCAAATATCATTCCATTTTTTAATTTGATCTACAGAAACATTTTTAAATTTTCTAGAAATAGTCCAAAGTGAATCTCCCTTTTGTACTGTATACAAGTCATATGCACCTTTTTTAGTACTTTTTGTATTTTTTTTGGTTGATGAAACTTTTACAGAAGATTTAGGTATCGCCAATTTCTTTGGATAAATACTTAAACGTTGCCCAACTTTTAATCTACTATTTTTTAATCTGTTCCAGCGTTTAATTTCACTAATTCTAACACCAAATTTATTTGCTATTTTACCTAAAAAATCTCCACTTCTTACTTTGTAACGAATGCGTTTATCCATTTCAAAATACTTAGGCAAAGGCTTTTCTCTTTTAGAAGCATCTACCTCAGCTAAGGTGTAAATTGCATTTTCATTTTCTATGAAATTAAGGGTATTCTTTCTAGGCAATGTAATTACATAATTTTTTCCCTCTATAAAAGGAATGATGTCTAGTTTATATGAAGGATTTAAAAACTGAATTAACTCTGAACTTATACCGGTAGTTTCTGAAACATGATCGAAACTAATTGTTTTTTTTATTCGAATGGTATCGGTTTCGAAATGACGAATTTGAGGTGGTGCCGCAATTAAATTATGTTCTTTTTGATATTCAAACAAATACATTGTAGCATAAAAAGCAGGCACATAACTTGCTGTTTCTTGTGGTAAAAACGGACGAATATTCCAGTAATTTCTATAACCACCAGAACGCTTAATTGCTTTTGCTACATTACCAGGACCCGAATTATATGCTGCCAAAGCCAAATCCCAATCACCAAAAATACTATACAAATTAGATAAATATTTACAAGCCGCAATAGTAGCTCTAACTGGATCTTGACGCTCATCTACATAAGAACTAACTTTTAAATTGTATTGCACACCTGTTGTGTACATAAATTGCCATAAACCTGTTGCACCTACTCTAGATTTAGCTGTAGGATCTAAGGCAGATTCTACAATTGCCAAGTACTTCATTTCTAAAGGAACATCGAATTGATCTAAGTATCGCTCGAACATCGGAAAATAATACTCTGCTTTTGCCATTAAAGCAGGATAATATCTTTTTCTATATTTTAAATAAGACTTTATTACCTTTTCTAAAGCAGGATTATACGCAATATGAAACGGTGTTTTAGCATTTACTTTTTGCAATCTCTCTTTTAAAACTTCTGTAGTTAAAGCAACATTAGAAACGTCTTTATTTTCTACATCTTTTATAATATATGTTGATGTTTCGTATAACGGAGACTTGTATTTAGAATCCATCAACAAACTATCTATCAAAACAATATCGTAGTCAGAAAATAAATCTGCTTTTGTTATTTTTTTGTAAGTTGAATCTTTTGGTGATTGTGCAAAAACACTAGTTGCTAAAAAAAATACTACTAAAAAATTTCTCATTAAAATTCTATAAATCTAATTCTACTGCAATTGGGCAATGGTCGGAATGTTTTGCTTCTGATAAAATATAAGCTCTAGAAATCTTTTCTTTTAAAGGTGCTGTAACCATTGCATAATCTAAACGCCAACCTTTATTATTTGCTCTTGAATTTGCTCTGTAACTCCACCAAGAATATTGCTGTTTCTCTGGATTTAAATAACGAAAGCTATCTACAAAACCATTATTGATAAAATTACCTAACCAAGTTCTTTCTTCTGGTAGAAATCCAGAAACACCTTTCATTTTAGGATTATGAATATCTATTTCTTCGTGACAAATATTATAATCACCACAAATAACCAAGTTTGGTATTTCTTGTTTTAAATTATGAAGATATTCATGAATTTCATCCATATAATTAAACTTATAACTAAGTCTATCAGAATTTGTACCAGACGGCAAATACATGCTCATTACAGAAACATCATCAAAATCTACTCGAAGATTTCTACCTTCAAAATCCATAGATTCTATACCTGTACCATATGCTACATGGTTTGGTTTTTCTTTACAAAGAATTGCTACCGAAGAATATCCTTTTTTTTGAGCAGAAAACCAATAATGATATTTATAACCTGCATCTTCAAAAACAGACAAATCTAATTGTTCTTTATGTGCTTTTGTTTCTTGAATGCAAAGTACATCTGGTTGTGCAGCTTCTAACCATTCTATAAAACCCTTTTTTAAAGCGGCTCTAATTCCGTTTACGTTATAAGATATTATCTTCATTTTTATATCTTTTTATAATTTTTTATTGACTACCTTTTTAAAAAACAACCACTTAATTTGCTCTTCTGGCCCGTGTTGCTTTTCTACAATTACAATTTTAGGAGACAATAAAAACGCTAAAAAAACAGCAATCGAAGTACTTAAAACAATGTTATCTAATTTAAAAATCTTTTCTAAAATCAGCATAAAAACAACCATTAATAATGGGTTTATCAACCAATATAATTTTTTAAATAAAGTCATGTTTTTCTGGTAAAAAATGGTAATGTTCTAATTAAATATTCATTTCTGGTATTTCTCCGTTTACAACCAAAGTACCTTCTGTTGCTGCTTTAATTTCTTCTACAGAAACACCTGGCGCTCTTTCTAATAAATGAAATGCATTATCTTTTACCTCTAAAACGGCCAAATTAGTTACCACTTTAGTAACGCAACCAACACCTGTTAATGGTAAAGAACATTGTTTTAAAATTTTAGACTCGCCACGTTTGTTAGAATGCATCATTGCTACAATAATGTTTTCAGCAGAAGCTACTAAATCCATTGCACCACCCATTCCTTTTACCATTTTTCCTGGAATTTTCCAGTTCGCAATATCACCGTTTTCAGCAACCTCCATAGCACCAAGAATGGTTAAATCTACATGTTTACCTCTAATCATAGAGAAACTTGTTGCAGAATCAAAAAAACTTGCTCCTGGCATTGTAGTAATTGTTTGTTTACCGGCATTTATAATATCTGCATCTTCGTCTCCTTCAAACGGAAAAGGTCCCATACCTAAAACTCCATTTTCAGATTGGAATTCTACTTCGATATCTTCTCTAACATAATTTGCAACTAACGTTGGAATACCGATACCTAAATTAACGTAAAATCCGTCTTGAACTTCTTGTGCGATTCTTTTCGCAATTCCGTTTTTATCTAACATAATTAGCTTCTTTGTCTTACAGTTCGTTGTTCAATTCTTTTTTCGTAATCTTTTCCTTCAAAAATTCTTTGTACAAAAATTCCTGGAATGTGAATATTGTTAGGATCTAACTCGCCAACTTCTACCAACTCTTCTACTTCTGCAACAGTAATTGTAGCTGCACCACACATATTTGGGTTAAAGTTTCTTGATGTACCTTTAAAAACTAAATTTCCTGCAGCATCACCTTTCCATGCTTTTACAAAAGCAAAATCTGCTTTAAAAGCGGGTTCTAAAACATACATTTTACCATCAAACTCTCTTGTTTCTTTACCTTCTGCTACTTCTGTACCGTAACCTGCTGGTGTGAAGAATGCCGGAAAACCTGCTTGTGCGGCTCTACATTTTTCTGCTAAAGTACCTTGTGGTGTTAATTCTACTTCTAACTCGCCAGACAACATTTGTCTTTCAAACTCATCGTTTTCGCCAACATAAGAAGAAATCATTTTTTTTATTTGTTTATTTTGAAGCAATAAACCCAAACCAAAATCATCTACACCAGCATTGTTAGAAATACAGGTAACATCTCTAACGTTTAATTTTACCAATTCTGAAATTGCATTTTCTGGAATACCGCACAAACCAAAACCACCTAACATAAAGGTCATTTTGTCTTTAACACCTTTTAAAGCTTCTTGTACATTATTAACTTTTTTATTAATCATAAAATTAAATTTTATAAATTATTATTTTGAGTGACAATAAGAATAAAATTAAAAATCTGTATCTTCTTCTGGTACAACTTCTTCGTCTTCTTTATTCTTTTCGTCTGTTTTTTCTTCGCAATTAATGTTTATTGATAAGTTTTCTGGCTTATCAAATTCTGCTTTACTTATTTTTAAACTTTTATCTGCATAACATTTTTGCATAAATAATGCCCAAGATGGTAAAGACATTGTTGCACCTTGCCCATAACCAATACCCGGAAAATGCGTAGATCTATCCTCTCCACCAGTCCAAACTCCAGTTGCCAAATTTGGCACAACACCCATAAACCAACCGTCTGATTGATTTTGAGTTGTACCTGTTTTTCCTGCAATTGCGTTTGTAAATTTATATGGAAAACCCGTTACAATTTTTGGATAAGCTGTATAGCCAGAACGTAATCTTGCACCAGAACCAGATTGAGTTACACCTTCTAAAAGATTTAAAACAACATAAGAAGATTCTTCACTTAAAACTTCTTGTGTTTTTGGGGTAAATTCTTCTAAAACTGTTCCGTTTTTATCTTCTATTCTTGTAATAATCATAGGGCTAACACGCAAACCTCTATTTGCAAAAGTAGAATAAGCACTAACCATTTCTAATAATGATAAATCTACAGCACCTAAAGCAATAGAAGGATTTGCCGGTATATCTGTTTCGATACCCGCAGACTTTGCCAATCGAACAACATTTTCTGGTGAAACCATATCTACTAATCTTGCAGACATTGTATTTACAGAACCTGCTAAACCTTCTTTAAGCGTTAACATTCCGCCATACTTAGAGTTAGAATTCTCTGGTGTATAAGCTTCTGGAATTCCGTATTTTCCTTGTGGAATCGTATAAGGAATATTAGGAAACTGGTCACATGGTGATAGTTTTAACTGATTAATTGCAGTTGCATATACAAATGGCTTAAAAGTAGAACCCACTTGTCTTTTTTGTTGTTCTACAGCATCAAACTTAAAGTGTTTGTAATTTACACCACCAACCCAAGCTTTAATATGCCCCGTTTGTGGTTCTATTGATAACAAACCAGAACGTAAAAAGTATTTATAATATTTAATAGAATCGTTTGGCGACATTATTGTATCGATATCTCCTTTATAAGAAAACACTTTCATTGCGGTTTTTTTCTTAAAAACTTCATCTATGTATTTAGAAGATTTTCCTGCTATTTTTAATCGCTTATACCTTTCAGAATTTTTCTTAGCTCTGTTTAAAATTCCTGCAACTTGGCTTTTTTCTATATCTAAAAAAGGAGCCGTTTTATTATTTTTTTGTTCTTTAAAAAAGTAATTCTGCAAATTTGCCATATGCTCATTTACTGCTTCTTCGGCATACTGTTGCATTCTAGAATCTAAGGTTACGTAGATTTTTAAACCATCCTCAAAAATATTGTATTCTTCTCCGTTAGGTTTTGGGTGTTCTTTTACCCATTTACGCATCACTTTTTGTAAATGTCCTCTAAAATAAGTAGCGTAACCATCACTATGACTTTCTGGAGTAAAATTAATTTTTAAAGGTAATTTTTGCAGTGAATCTTTTTCTGCTTCAGTGATATATCCGTTTTTATGCATCTGTGCAAAAACCACATTTCTTCTATTTAAAGATTTCTTTTTAGAAATTTCTCTATGCGGATTGTATTGTCTTGGATTTTTTAACATCGCAACAATTATTGCTGCTTCTTGTAAATCTAAATCTTTAGCTTCTTTACCAAAATAAATTCTAGAAGCAGATCTAATGCCTACTGCTCTAAAAATAAAATCTTGTGTATTTAAATACATTGCAATTATTTCTTGCTTAGTATATTGTCTTTCTAATTTTATAGCAACAATCCATTCTTTTGCTTTCTGTATTACTCTTTTTATCTTATTACCAGAAGCTCTTTTAGTAAATAAATTTTTAGCCAATTGTTGTGTAATTGTACTAGCACCACCACCTGCACCTAATTTTACAACAGCTCTTGCTGTACCTCTAAAATCGATTCCAGAATGTTCATAAAAACGCTCGTCTTCTGTTGCCACTAAAGCGTTTACTAAATTTGTTGGCAATTCTTTGTAAGTAATTGGCGTTCTGTTCTCTGTTGCATATTTTCCTATTGTTTTACCATCAATAGAAATAACTTCTGTAGCTAAATTTGTCTGCGGATTTTCTAACTCTTCAAAAGATGGCAAAGCATCAAAAGGATCCCAGGCTGTATATAAAAACAACAATAAGATTAATGTAAAACCCCCTAAAACAATTCCCCAGAACCATTTTAAATATTTTTTAAAACTTGTAGTTTCTTTTTTTGCCATTATTCATTAATTTTTTCAATAGTTAAACCAACGTCTAAAATTCCTTTTAAATTTTTAATCTCGTTAATTTCTCCGTTTTTTCGCATTGCTTGTTTTACACTTAAAACGTAATTTCCAGAAGTTGGAAAAACTTTTTCTTCTTTATAAAATAATTTATTCTCTTTAATACTCGAAAATCCACTTCCTAAAAACATCCCTTTTTCATCAGCCATTTCATACTGCAACGTATCTATAACTGTTGTATTATTCGGAAACTTTAGAGTTGTTATCATAAACAAATTACTGTATTCGTATTCGTTATTATTTCTAATATTGATAAACAAATTTTTAGGTTGAATCGTATCTTTAACTTCAAAATTAAATGTTAATTCTTGATTCGATTTCCAAGAAGCATCTTCTAATGTTTTGTATTGATTAAACTCAGTTACATCTTGACAAGAAATCATCAAAAAGAAAAAACCTACATAAAGTAACATTTTATTTTTCTGAATCGTTTCCATTCTTAGGCGTATTGTTTTTACGATTTCTGTTATTTCTTCTAGGTTTATTTGGTTTTTTACCTTCTACCTTGGCTTTGTTTGTATTTGCTTTTGCAACAGGTTTTGTAGCATCTGTACTTTTGGCCACTTGCTTTGGCCTTGGTTTGGGTTTCTGCTTTGGTTTATTTTGTTTTGGCTGCCCTTGTACTTGTGGCTTGTTTTTTTGTGGTTGCCTGTTTCCTTTTTTTGCTGCAGGTTTTACTTGCGGTTTCTTTCTAGTATTTGGTTTTTGCTGTGTAGCATTAGCCGCAACCGAAACAGGTTTTTTCTTCTTGTTTCTGTTATTTCTTCTTCTTTTGCTTGTTTTTGGTGCATCAAATCTTGTTAAACTATCTTGCCCAACAGCATCTTCAAAATCTACTTTTACAGGAATTTCTACATCAGATTCATATTCTTCTAACGTAGCAGATTTTTCGTTATTTTTATTTAAATCTATAATTTCTAAGACTTGATCTAGAGTTAAACGAAACCACTTAAAACGTTCTTCTTTATAAGTGTACCAAAGATGTCCTTTAAAAATATCCATCTTTACAAAAACGGCATCTCCTTTTTCTGTCTTTAAAACTACATCTTGTTTCGGAAACGCTTTTAAGGCATCTAAATACGTGTCTAATTCAAAGTTTAAACAGCATTTTAATTTTCCACATTGTCCTGCTAATTTTAGCGGATTTAAAGATAATTGTTGATAACGAGCTGCAGAGGTTGTTACTTTTCTAAAATCTGTTAACCAAGTAGAACAACACAACTCTCTACCACAAGAACCAACACCACCAAGTCTTGCTGCTTCTTGTCTTGCACCAACTTGTTTCATTTCTACACGAATAGAAAATGCACTTGCCAAATCTCTAATTAATTGTCTAAAATCTACTCTTGCATCTGCTGTATAATAAAAGGTAGCTTTGTTACCATCTCCTTGATATTCTACATCAGATAATTTCATTTGTAACCCTAAGCGCCCTAAGATTTCTCTTCCTCTTTTTTGGGTTTCTTCTTCTTTACCTCTTGCTTGCTGCCAAATATCGATATCTCGTTGACTTGCTTTTCTGTAGATTTTTTTAACATCTTCATGATCTGCGGTAATTTTGCGCTTTTTCATTTGCACTTTCACCAATTCTCCGGCTAAAGAAACGGTACCAATATCGTGCCCAGGATTTCCTTCTACAGCAACAATATCTCCCATTGTTATGGGTAAGTTATCTACATTTTTATAAAAATGTTTTCTTCCGTTTTTAAAACGGACTTCAAAAATATTAAAACGTTCTTGTCCGGTTGGTAACGTCATGTTAGAAAGCCAATCGAAAACAGCTAATTTATTACTACCACTTCCGCAGGTTCCACTACCACAATTACCATTACTCTTACATCCTTTTGGTACACCATTTTCTGTTGTACCGCAACTTCCACATGCCATGTGATTTATATTTTATAATTTTTAACTCTTAGTAATTAAACGTTTTACATCAAAAAACCTCTTTAAATTACATAAAAATCAAGAATCTTTAAGTTCATAATTTTGATTATCAAGCAAGTATAAAAACACCACTTAATTTTGTCTAATTCGTAAATATACGCATTCTTAAAGAATGAAAAAATAGGTTTTTAAAACTTATTATGGCTATTTTTAATTAGTACATCAAATATAAATTAACATTTTTTACATATTCTATTTCTTTTAGAATTTGTTTTAATTTAATTAGAATTCGATTAAAAATAAATTTTTTTTAAGTTTCAAAACACAGGTAAAATGTTTAATAAAATATTAAATAGTTAAATTTCAAACAATTTGTTATATTTTTAATCCCTGAATTCAGGGATATTTACACTAAATATGTGATTTTCTTATATAATTCAATTATTTTTTTTTAGATTGAAATGTTTTTAGATAGAAAACTGATCATTTTACCTTCTAAAAATTGCTAGCAGAAAAAAAAGAAAAAGAATGTTTTAAAAATTGCGCACATTCCTTTTTAAACTTTTATTTGAGACCTTAAACAAGAAGATATTCTTGTATGATATTTTGAACGTAATTATTACGTTCTGCACGTTTATATAATAAATTTAAAAATAATTAAAAATGAAAAAAGTAATATTTATGTTAGCTTTTGTGCTAATGAGTGGCTTTAGTTTTTCTAATAACGAAGCCTTAAAAGGAAAAGAAGAAGTTAAAGAAAATGATGATTTTGGTGTTTGTCGATTTAGTTATCAACTAATTGCAACTAACTCAATTACTGGAGAACAAAGAACATATACTTATACCAGATCAGTGGAGGCTGATTCTGAGGCTGAATGCAATTATTACGCAAGAGCATCTAGATCAATTCAAGCAATGTTATTAAGTGAAGAACTTAATTAATAA
Organism: Polaribacter sp. OB-PA-B3; assembly: GCF_054589375.1. Taxonomy (NCBI): domain Bacteria; kingdom Pseudomonadati; phylum Bacteroidota; class Flavobacteriia; order Flavobacteriales; family Flavobacteriaceae; genus Polaribacter; species Polaribacter sp. OB-PA-B3. The sequence goes on along the minus strand of NZ_BAAIIX010000001.1, from coordinate 589,930 downwards.
TTTATACATCAAAGACTTGATTTTATCAAGTCTTTGATTTAATATTTATAAGGATGAAATGTAAATTTATTATTTTAATACTCTTTTTTACAAATTTAAATATTTTAGCCCAAAATAAATCTAATAAGATTTATTTGGAATATCGAGTAATGCGGAATAGAATACCAAGCACAGAGTACTTAATATCTAATGGTAAAAATTCACTTTACACTACAAAATTTATAAACTTTGATAATAAAAAGAACAACTTCAAGAAAGATGAAGAAAATACTATAAAAATAGAGCAGAATAAAATAAAAATTAATAAACTAAAATACTTTACAACGCAAAACTCTAATATTCTTTACTTTTCAAGTATTTTCCCTAATGGAAAAAAAATAATTGCTGTAGATAGTTTACCAGAGTATACTTGGAAAATTAATAAAAAGGAAACAAAACAAATTAACAATGTAACCTGTTACAAAGCAACAACAATTTTTAGAGGATCTAATATAACAGCTTATTACACATCAGAAATCCCAATAGATGCTGGTCCTTTTAAATTTAAGGGTTTACCTGGTCTTATTTTAGAAATTTATAACACAGATACAAAAGGTTCTAAATATTCTTGGAAACTAAAAAATTTTATTTACCCTTTTAATGAAAAAGTTAATTTAGTTTTTAACGAAGAAAATTATAAAGAAAATTTAGTAACCTATAGAAGTATTGTAGAACAATTTGATAAAAAAATGGATAATTTCAATAAAAAGTCTTTATCTAATATGCCAAGAGGAAGTCGGTTAATTTTGGAAAAAAGTGAACGAAGTGGCATAGAAAAAATTTATGAATGGGAGGAAGAAACAACACAAAACTAAAATTTCTAATTATACTTTTATTTTTTTCAAAATCGATGCTTTTCGCAAAAAAAATCTGGAATTGTTAAAACAATAAAAAATCGAAAATTTCCATGAATAATACTATTTTAATCATTTCTATTTTATTTTGCAGCATACCATTAATTTCCCAAAACAATAATTTATATGTTGAATATGAAGTAATATACAACACGTCTAGCCCAAGAATAAAAAAATCCATTTTAAAAACTGAAGGAAATATAAAAGCTGAATATATCGAATTTCCTGAATATAAATTATTAAAAAGTAGTGAACAAAAAGAACCTTCTGAAACCACTAAAACTGTAAATTATAATACCAAAGGAACTCTTAGAAGAATTAAAACTAACCTTGTTGAAAAAAAAATATCATCAATAGAAACGATAATATTTGATAAAATTATCTACAATGTAATTGAAGGTTTACCAAAAATAAAATGGAATACAAACTATACTGAAACTAAATTAATAGGAAAATTCAATTGCTTCAAGGCAACATCTTCATTTCGGGGTAGAAACTATATAATTTGGTATGCTGAAAAGATTCCTATTGGTTTTGGACCATGGAAATTATTTGGAGCACCAGGTCTTATACTCGAAGCTTACGATGATACTTTTACTTATAAATGGATTGTAAAAAAAATTACACAAGAAAATAAGGAATTCGAACAAAAAATAAAAAACTTAAATTACGATAAAGAAATAAATTTAAAAGATTTTGTTGATAAAAAATATGTAAACCCAATAAGCGCAAAAAGTTTAGAAAACAAGATAACAAGTAAACTACCTAGAGGAGTAAACTTAAAGGTTAAGAAAAATCCAAATAGACAAGGAAAAGAACTAATTTTCGAATGGGAAAAAGAAACAACAAAGAATTAAAATTTCTAGTAATACTTTTATTTTTTCAAAACCTCTGTTTTTCTCAAGCCAAAATTTCTGGCATTGTTAAAGACGCAAAAAAAAACCTATTTTCTGCAAGTGTAATTTTAAAAGACAGCATAAATAATATTGTAGATTACACGTATGCCTCAGAAAAAGGCATTTATCAATTTTCTACAATAAAAAAAGGAAAATTTAACATCACTTTTTCATCCTTAGGCTATAAAACTAAAACTATTTCTTTTGTAATTACCAATCAAAAAAACATAAAACTAGATGCTATTTTAGAAGAAAAACCTTTTGAGCTTAATGAAATTATTATTGAAGCAGAAAAAGCGATTAAACAAAAAAAGGACTCCATTACTTTTAAAACAAAGTTTTTTGTAAACGGTACAGAACAAACCGTTGAGGATTTATTAAAAAAAATACCAGGTTTAAATATAGATAGCCAAGGAACTATAAAAGTGGGCAATCAAGAAATAGAAAAATTGATGATTGATGGCGATGATCTATTTGAAAAGGGTTACAAAATTCTTTCTAAAAACATGCCTGCGTATCCAATAGAAGAAGTAGAGGTTTTAAAAAAATACTCTAACAACAGGTTATTAAAAGGTGTAGAAGAAAGTAACAAAGTTGCCCTAAATTTAAAAATGAATGAAAATGCAAAACGTATTTGGTTTGGAAACACCACAATTGGTTTGGGTAATAATAACTTCTATGAATTGAAAGGAAATTTAATGAATTTTGGCAAAAAAAATAAATACTATTTTTTAACCAATCTAAACAATATTGGTTATAATGCTACTGGCGACATACAAAGTTTAATTAGACCTTTTACAGCAAATGAAGCTGGTTCTATTGGCAATGATATGCAAGTTGGTAATTTGCTAAATTTATCTAAAGGAAGTTTAAATTTTAAAAAAGGTAGAACCAATTTTAACAATGCAGAATTACTTTCTTTAAACGCTATTTTCAACCCTAACAAAAAAGTAAAAATTAAAACCTTAGGTTTTTTTAATTGGGATGAAACCGATTTTTTTAGAAATAGTACAGACATTTTTAATGCAAACAATACTAATTTTACAAATACAGAAAATTTTACGCTTAGAAACAAAAAAATAATTGGTTTTGGTAAATTAGATTTTACGTATAATATTTCTAAAACCAAAATGTTAGAAAGTGTTACCAAATACAATAGTGGCAATTATAACGCCAATTCTAATTTAATTTTTAATGGGAAATCTACCATCGAAAACTTAGAAAGCAACAACACACTTTTAGACCAAAAAATAAATTACACCAATAAGTTTAAAGACAAGAAAGTGTTATTACTAAGTGGACGTTTTATAAAAGAAGAAACGCCACAGAATTATAGGCTGAATCAGTTTTTGTATCAAGACCTTTTTCCAAATGCAACAAATGCAGACAATGTGCAACAATTAAGTACTAATAAAATGACATATGCAGGCATAAACGTGCATTTATTGGATAGAAAAGAGAATGACAATTTAATAGAACTAAAATTAGGTAACGAGTTTAGAAAAGATAATTTAAAGACCGTTTTTTCTTTATTAGAAGAAAAAACTGTTTTAGATAAACCAACTGATTACCAAAACAATACTTCATACTTGGTAAATAATAGTTATTTAAAAACAAAATACAGGTACAAAATTAAAGATTTTGCTTTAGTTGGTAAATTAGATTTTCACCAACTATACAATCGCTTTACCAATGAAACCATTATAAAAGAAGACACTCCTTTTTATATAAACCCAAGTATTGGTTTCGACTGGAAAATTAATGAGAAAAATAAATTAATGGCTTCTTATGGTTACAATTATAGAAACGCATCTATATTAGAGGTGCATGATAATTTTGTATTGACCGGTTTTAGGTCTTTTACAAAAGGTACAGGTAACTTTAATCAATTAAATGCTTCTAATTTTATCTTTAATTACCAATTAGGTAATTGGAGCGAACGCTTTTTTGCGAATACTTTTCTTATCTATAATAAAAATCATGATTTCTTTTCTACAAATTCTATTATCACTCAAAATTATGCACAAACAGAAAAAATACTAATAAAAGACAACTCTTTTTTAAGTATAAATACCAATTTAGATTATTACTTTAACTTTATTTCTTCTAACTTAAAATTAGAGCTTGGTTATTCTGAAAACAACTTTAAAAACATTATTAACAACTCTAATTTAAGAGAAATAAAATCTAAAACCTATAATTATGGTTTTGAAATGCGCTCTGGTTTTTCTGGCATATTTAATTATCATTTTGGTTCTAAATGGAATACAAACACTATAAAAACTACTATAGAAAATTCATTTACAGATAACACTAGTTTTTTAGATTTATCTTTTGTTTTCAGTGATAAATTTGATATTGAAGTCCAATCTGAACGCTACTTTTTTGGAAATTTAGAAAATGATAATACCTATTATTTTTTAGATGCAGAAAGCAGATATGAAATTTTAAAAGACAAACTAACACTTAGTATCTCGGGTAAAAACTTATTTAACACCAAAAAATTTAGAAATTTTTCTATAAGTGATTTTGGATCTTCAACAACAGAATATCGTTTGTTACCAAGATCTGTTTTATTAAAAATGGAATATCGTTTTTAATTATTGAACAAAAAAAAGCTCTCAAAAATTGAGAGCTTTTAAATATCTTTTAGAATTGAATTACTTCTTAAACTTTAACACTTCACTTCTTCCTTTTTTAAAGATTTTATTACTATTTCCCTTCCCTTTTCGAAGTTCTTTTTGTTCTTCGTAAGATAACTGAATAATTTCTTGGCAATCTGTAGAACAGGTGTTTTCCATCTTTTCTGAGCATTCATCACATTGTATAAACAATAAATGACATGCTTCGTTTGCACAATTTGTATGCTCGTCGCAAGCTTTACCACATTGGTGACAATTAGAAATTACATCGTCTGTAATACGTTCTGCTCTTCTATGATCGAATACAAAGTTTTTACCAATAAATTTATTTTCGATTCCTTCTTCTTTTACCTGACGGGTGTATTCGATAATACCACCTTCTAGTTGAAATACGTTTTTAAAACCTTTGTGTTTGTAATACGCAGATGCTTTTTCGCAACGAATTCCACCAGTACAATACATCAATAAGTTTTTATCTTCTTTATTGTCTTTTAAATCTTCTTCTATAATATCTAAAGAATCTCTAAAAGTATCTACATCTGGCGTTACAGCACCATCAAAATGACCAATTTCACTTTCGTAATGGTTACGCATGTCTACACAAACCGTATCTGGATTTGCCAACATTTCATTAAACTCCTTCGCGTTTAAGTGTACTCCTTTGTTAGTTACATCAAAAGTTTCGTCATTTAAACCATCGGCAACAATTTTGTTTCTAACTTTTACTTTTAACTTTAAAAACGATTTATTGTCTTGCTCAATGGCAATATTTAAACGGATGTCTTTTAGGAAAGATATGCTATCTAATTGGTCTTTTAAAGCGTATAAATTTTCAGACGGTACAGAAAGTTGCGCATTAATACCTTCGTAAGAAACATATATTCTACCCAGAACATCTAATGCGTTCCATTCTAAGAATAATTTGTCTCTAAATAATTGTGGATTCTCTATCTTAAAGTATTGATAGAATGATATTGTAAGACGGTCTTTACCAGCCTCATCTATTAATGCAGCGCGTTCTTTTGCGCTTAACTTATTGTACAGTTGCATGCTATACTTTTTAGGTTAAACTATATTTTTTGCAAAGTTAGTTTTTTAAACAGTCATTTCAAAGTATAGAGTTCACTAAAGAAAAAACCAAATGTTAGCAAATAGTTTAGCCCTGATAGAGCGGTATGTTTGAGCTCTTTTTTGCTTTTTCTGCAAAAAAAGCGAGTAGCGAAAGCAGGAAATAGCTTCTAAATAAACTTACAAATATAATTTTATATCAATTTGTTTAATTTTAAACAACAGGAATTATATTGGTAAATATTTCTTAAAAGAATGGCTGGTTACTAATTTGTTAGCATCTTTGTAGTATCATAAAAATTATTAAATAGAAATACCGATGAAAATAGCTGTAGTTGGAGCAACTGGAATGGTTGGAACTGTAATGTTACAAGTTTTAGAAGAACGTAATTTACCAATAACTGAGTTAATACCTGTAGCATCTGAAAGATCTGCTGGTAAAAAATTATCTTATAAAGGAAAAGAATATACCATTATAACCTTAGCAGATGCTGTGAGTTTAAAACCAGATGTGGCTTTATTTTCTGCTGGTGGAGATACTTCTTTAGAATGGGCACCAAAATTTGCAGAAGTTGGTACAACGGTAATTGACAATTCTTCTGCATGGAGAATGGATCCGACAAAAAAATTAGTAGTTCCAGAAATTAATGGTGATGTTTTAACTGCGGATGACAAAATTATTGCAAACCCAAACTGTTCTACAATACAATTGGTAATGGCTTTGGCGCCTTTACACACTAAATACACTATGAAACGTGTGGTAATTTCTACGTATCAATCGGTTTCTGGTACTGGTGTAAAAGCAGTGCAACAACTAGATAATGAAGAGGCTGGTGTAGACGGAGAAATGGCGTATCCGCATAAAATTGGTAGAAATGCTTTACCACATTGCGATATTTTCTTAGACAACGGTTACACTAAAGAAGAAATGAAATTGGTTAAAGAGCCAAAGAAAATTTTACGTGATGATTCTTTTTCTGTAACTGCAACTGCAGTTCGTATTCCTACTGCTGGTGGGCATTCTGAAGCTGTAAACGTTCAGTTTGAAAATGATTTCGATTTAACAGAAGTTAGAACAATTTTAAGCGAAACTCCTGGTGTTATTGTAGAAGATGATTTGGCTAACAACGTATATCCGATGCCAATTAATGCACATAATAAAGATGAAGTTTTTGTTGGTAGAATAAGAAGAGACGAATCTCAAGAAAATACCTTAAATTTGTGGATTGTTGCAGATAACCTTAGAAAAGGTGCTGCTACCAACACAGTTCAAATTGCCGAATATTTAATTGCAAATAATTTGGTATAAAACATATTTAAATGGCAACATTTTACAAAGTAAACATACAAGAAGTAAAACAAGAAACCGCTAATGCGGTTTCTGTTTTATTAGAGATACCTCAACATTTAAAAGACAATTTTAATTTTGTTGCAGGGCAATATATTACGTTACAAAAAGTAATAAATGGCGAAGAAGTTAGAAGAGCATATTCTATTTGCTCTACACCTAAAAGCGGAGAAATTAGAGTTGCAATTAAAGCAGTAGAAAATGGTGTTTTTTCTAAATTTGCAACTTCTGAATTAAAAGCTGGTGATGAAATTGAAGTTTCTGAACCAGAAGGTCGTTTTCTTTTAAACACAGAAGCAAATAAAAACTACATTGGTTTTGCTGCAGGTTCTGGTATTACGCCAATTTTATCGATGGTAAAATCGGTTTTAGAAGAAGAAAACACTTCTAATTTCACTTTAATTTATGGTAATAAATCTATAGCAGACACTATCTTTTTTGACGAATTAAATGCTCTAAAAGATACGTATTCAGAACGTTTAAAGCTGCATTTTATTTATAGTAGAGAAAACGTTAAAAATGGTTTGCGTGGTAGAATTGACGAAAACGTAACTAAGTATTTTGTTAAAAACATGTACAAAGAAACTACGTTTGATGCTGCTTTTTTATGCGGACCAGAACAAATGATAGAAGAAGTTTCTAAAACTTTAGCTGCAAATAAAATTAGTAAAGAAAATATTCATTTCGAATTATTTACAACTTCTATTGATAAAGAAGCTGCTGCAGAAGTTAAAGAAGGTGTTACAGAAGTTAAAGTTCTTTTAGATGATGAAGAAACTACTTTTTCTATGCAACAAACAGATGATCTTTTAGCGGCAAGTTTACGTAATAATTTAGACGCACCTTACTCTTGTCAGGGTGGTGTTTGTAGTTCTTGCATGTGTAAAGTTACAGAAGGTAAAGCCGTAATGGTTAAAAACTCGATACTTACAGATAGTGAAATTGAAGAAGGTTTGGTTTTAGCTTGTCAAGCATATCCAACAACACCAAAAATTACAATTGACTTTGATGATGTTTAAATTTCCGTATTTTTGCCAATATGGATATTTACGACTTTAAAAATGCTTTTTTAATAGGTTTTTTCATGGCTTTCATGATAGGACCTGTTTTTTTTATGTTAATACAAACTAGTATTTTAAAAGGAGCTAGAGCTGCAATTGTTTTTGATTTAGGTGTCATTTTAGGCGATTTATCTTTTATTTTAATTGCTTATTATGGTAGTAGATCTTTATTAGAAAAAATTAAAGACGATCCGCGGTTGTTCTTTCTTGGTGGTTTGGTACTTATAATTTATGGGTTAATTACCTATTTAGAGAAAGAGAACAAAAAAGAAGCATTAGAATCTGCTAAAATTGTAGATGTTCCCATTAAAAACAATTATTTAAAATTATTTTTTAAAGGATTCTTTCTAAACTTTATAAACGTTGGGGTTTTAGCTTTTTGGTTGGGTACTGTTCTTGTAATTGGACCCACTTTAAAAATGGATCAAAATGCTATATTTTGGTATTTTGGCACAGTTTTAATTGGTTATTTTGTAACCGATTTAGGTAAGATTTTTTTAGCGAAACAATTAAAATCTAAAATGACACCACAAGTAATTTTTAGAGTGAAAAAAATTATGGGAATTATATTGATAATTTGCGGTGTATTTTTAATGCTTAAAGGCTTTATACCTAATGATAGAATTGAAGATTTTATCAACTAAATAACAACAAAAAAGCCTCATCTTAAATTATGATGAGGCTTTTTTCTTTTTTGTAGAAGTATTATTTTACTTCGTAAAAGTTATTTTCTGCATTAACATCTGCCATTAATTTACTTTTATCTATTGTTACAGATTTAACTGCTTTAGATGCGTTAAAAGTATATGTTGGCATTGCCCAACCCCAATCTGTAATAACAGTTGCTGTTGTTGGCTTATTACCTCTCATTATTCTTAACGGTATATTAAAGTTTTCTACAGAACCATCAACATAAGTTACTTCTAAATCAATAGGCATTGGCATTTTACCAATTCTTTCTAAAGTAATTGTTTTGTTGTTTACAGATTTTACACCATAATCTATTGTATGTATTGTTTGTGTCCACTCATTTAAATACCAATCTAAATGAATACCAGATACTTTTTCCATAGAACGTTTTACATCATTTGGTGTTGGATGTTTAAAACTGAAATCTGTAAAGTATTTTTTTAATCCTTTTGCTACATTATCTGCACCAATTACATATTCTAATTGCGATAAAAACATGCTACCTTTACCATAACTACCTGTACTGTAAGCTGCATTTGTATTGTATCTATCTGCATGCGTAGTTAATGGCTCTTCTATATTATTTTTTACTAAATAGTTGTAACCTCTGTAAGGTCCTGCATTCGGATTTTTGTCGCCTCTTTTTAAGATTTCATAAGACGCTTTATTAGAAATGTAAGACGTAAAACCTTCATCCATCCATGGGTGTTTACTTTCATTAGTAGCTAATAAAAACTGAAACCAAGTGTGTGCCATTTCATGAGAAGTAACACCAAAAAGACTACCAAAACTTCTTTTTCCTGTAATTAAAGTAGACATTGCATATTCCATACCTCCATCACCTCCTTGTATAACAGAGTATTGTTTGTATGGATATTGACCAACATGTTTACTAAAATAAGCCATTAATTCAGCAGTTTTTGGTTGTAATTCTTTCCAGTTGCTTAAGTATTTAGCTTCTAAATCTTTCTTATATAGAAAGTGTAAATCTATTCCGTTTGCCATTTTTAAAACATCATGATTATAATAAGGATCTGCTGCCCACATAAAATCATGTACGTTTGGTGCTTTAAAATGCCAAGTTAATTTTTCTGTATTTGGCACATTTAATGGTTTTGTTTTGTCTTCGTAACCATGTCCTATTTCTTGCGGATTTTGCAAATAACCAGTACCACCAACAACGTAATCTTTATCAATAGAAATCTTCACGTCAAAATCACCCCAAATTCCGTGGAATTCTCTAGCAATATAAGGTGGTGTATGCCAACCTTCAAAATCATATTCTGCCATTTTAGGATACCATTGAGACATCGAAAGTGCAACACCTTCTTTGTTGTTTCTACCAGTTCTTCTAATTTGAACAGGAACTTGTGCATCAAAATCCATATCTAAAGTAACTGTTTCACCAGATTTAATTGGTGTATTTAAAGTTACTTCTAAAATAGTACCTACAGTTTCGTAAGTTACAGCAGTACCGTTTTGCTTTAAAGAGTTTACTTTAATATACCCAATTTCATCAGCATTTAATTTGCTAATTCTATCTCTAACTCTTCTGTCTGGGTCTTTAATATTTAAAGACCTAACATCCATTTGAGAACCTGGTTGAAAAGCATTAAAATATAAATGATAATAAACTTTATCTAATTGATCTGGCGAATTGTTTGTGTACACAGCTTTTTGTGTTCCTTTATATTGATACTTTTCTGTATCTACATCAATATCCATGGTATAATCGATATGCTGTTGCCAATAAGTTGTAAACTTAGTGTCTTTTTTTTGCTGATATGTTGCTTCTTTTGTTTGGGTACAAGAAGCAATTACAGCAATAGTAAAAAATAAAAGTAGGTTTTTTTTCATGTTATAGTTAATTAAATTTGAATATAAAAGTAAAAAACAGCAATCAAAAGATTGCTGTTTTGTAATCATTATTTTTTTCCGTTTACAATTCTATCTGCCATAATTAACGCATTATAAGCATTAACTACTCTACCAGAAACTGATAAATCTGAGAATGGAACTTTTTCGTCTTTAGTGCCTGGTTTAATAACATCAAAATTAACTTTTAACCCAGAATTCATTAAAATATGCTTTACTTGACTTGCAGATAACTGCGGATAATATGAACGCACTAAAGCTGCAACGCCCGCTGCAGAAGGTGCTGCCATAGATGTACCACTAATTGCTTCGTATTCATTTTTAGGAAATGTTGCATAAATATCTACACCTGGTGCAAAAACATCAACATTCATTTTACCATAATTAGAAAAAGTAGCTGGTAAGTTTTCATCATAATGCAAACTCATTGCTCCTATTGTTAAAACATTGTCTGAAATTTCATTTACTAAATCTTTAGAATCATTTGGGTATGTTTTTTCAATATCGATATTTTTACCATCGTTACCGGCAGCATTTACAATTAAAACATCTTTAGTTTGTGCATACTTAATTGCATCATAAACCCATTGTTTATTTGGTGAATATGCTTTACCAAAACTTGTGTTTATAACTTTTGCACCATTGTCAACTGCATAACGAATTCCTAAAGCAACATCTTTATCGTGCTCATCGCCATCTGGCACAACTCTTACTGCCATAATTTTAACATTATTAGCAACACCATTTACACCTTTGTTATTGTTTCTAGAAGCAGCAACAATACCAGCAACGTGTGTACCATGACTTTCTAAATCTTTAGAACCAATTACATTATTGTTTCCGTAAAATTTATCATTTATATCATATAAATCATCACCTAAAGTTTGTCTAGCATTAAAATCTAAATCGTAACTTTTAGAAGCGTCTTTACCTTTCTTATAATCTAATAATTGCTTTTTATAATCTAACAAACCTTTTTCGCTCATACCTCTAGTTAACATATTAGAAACATCGGCAATTTTTGCAGCTAATTGTGCGCTTTCTGGTTTTGCACTTTTTAAATCTTCTATGGTAAAATTCTCTTTGCCCAAAAATTCTTTTACATCATTAAAGTTTTGCTCTATTTGTGTAATTCTAGTCTCTGTTTGTTCAAGATTAAATAATTCTTGTTTATGTGCAGCTACCGATTTTGAATATTTCTCTTTTAACTTTAAAAATTCTTGAAATTCAGCTTTATCTGCATCAGCTATTTCTGATGCTTTTTTATCGCCAAATTTGTCCATTCCTTTTTTTACAATTCTAGTTAGTTCTAGTTGATCTGCATTTACAATTTTACCTTCTTTATTTCCAAGAAAATTCCATCCATGTACATCATCTACATAACCGTTATTGTCATCATCTTTATTATTGTTTGCAACTTCTTTAGGGTTAACCCAAGCAACATCTTTTAAATCTTCGTGCTCTACATCTATACCAGAATCTGCAACAGCAACAATTACTGGCACTCCTTTTTTACCTTCTAAAAATTGATACGCCTTTGCAATACTCATTCCAGGAATCGAGTCTGTTTGCAAATCCATATGACTCCAAACTTGTACTTGTTCTTCTGATAACGTTCCTTTTTTAGCAGGAATATTTATTACATTTTCTGCACCATTTGGTACCGGAATTGTATTTATTGATGTTTTACAACTTGCAAAAACAACACTAGCAACTGCTGTATAAATAATTGGCTTTAATACTCTCATCTCTCTTCTCTTAATTAAATATATCTGTAAATTTATGTGTATTTTTTAATCTTACTCCTTTTTCTGTGTGCTTAACCGTACAAAGCTCGTTATATGCATCGTGTTCTAAAAAAAGGTAATAATTATTGTCTGCAGCTTCGTTTAAAAAAGCCGCTTTTTCTTTTATTGTTAATAAAGGCCTTGTATCATAACCCATTACATATGGCAAAGGAATATGCCCAATTGTTGGTAATAAATCTGCCATAAAAACAATTGTTTTGCCTTGATATGTTATTTTTGGTAACATTTGTTTTTCTGTATGACCATCCATAAACAAAACATTAAAGCCTATTTGGTCGATTGCATTTCTATGGATAAAATTAAGTTGGCCACTTTCTTTAATCGGATTTATATTTTCTTTTAGAAAAGATGCTTTTTCCCTGGCGTTTGGTTCTGTTGCCCATTGCCAATGATTATCATTTGACCAAAATTTTGCATTCTTAAAAGCGGGTTGTAATAGCGTTTTTTGAGAATTCCATTCAATTACACCTCCGCAATGATCAAAATGTAAATGTGTTAGAAAAACATCTGTTACATCATCTCTATGAAAACCATGTTTAGCCAAAGAACTGTCTAAAGAAAAATCTCCAAACAAATAGTAATAACCAAAAAATTTATCTGATTGTTTTGCGCCTAAACCTGTATCTATTAATATAAGTCTATCTTCATCTTCTATAAGCATACAACGCATACTCATATCTATTAAGTTATTAGAATCTGCAGGATTTGTTCTTTGCCAAATACTTTTAGGTACAACACCAAACATTGCACCACCATCTAGTTTAAAATTTCCTGTTTCTATAGGATATATCTTCATCTTATAAAATTAAAAAAATCATTAAAAACTAATATTTAATGATTTTATAAATAGTAAACTACAAAAAATATAATTTGCAGCCTACAAATATGAAGAAAAAAGTATGATTTTCTGTTAATAAAAATCTAATTCTTACGAAGTAAAACTTGGTTTTACAATTTTAATTTTACTTAAAATTTTAGCAACTTTAATAATTGCAAAAACTCCTACAGCTAATCCTAAAACAACAAATAATAATTGATTATCTACTACAGTTTCTGTTGCTGTAGTTGCGTAAGCGTCTGGTGGTAAGATTTGTAAAAACATAATTTGTAGTATTTTGGTTTGGTTATACAAATGTACGTTTGCAAGTCACGCAAATTTTTGATTTTTCGATAAGCGCCCATTATCTTTCGATAAGTTGCAATTAAAGAAATACTTTTTATGATTATTATTAAAAATAAAAAAGCCTTAATCAAAAGATTAAGGCTTTTTTGAGGTGTCTAGCGGATTCGAACCGCTGTACATGGTTTTGCAAACCATTGCCTAGCCACTCGGCCAAGACACCTTTTTATTAAAACAATAAAAATGTATATCGTTTTAAGGATTGCAAATTTACGCAAATTTACAAGTATTGCAAGTATTTTTTTATCTTATCTCTTTTTTGTTAAAATAATAGCTACTTCTTCTACATTTCCGCCTATTGGTGGATTAATTTTAGCCACAGAAACCTTAGCTCTTCTAATCATTCTAATTTCTCTAAAAAATCTATCTAAAATTCTTTGTGCAACTTCTTCTAACAATTTAGATCTAATTGCCATTTCTTCTTTTACAATATGATTTAGGTGTACATAATCTACAGTATCTGCTAACTCATCAGTTTTTGCAGATTTCCTTAAACTAGCCTTTACCTCTACATCTACTCTATATTCACTTCCAATTTTTGCTTCTTCATCTAAACAACCATGATAAGCGTAAAGCTTAATATTATTTACTTGTATTATTCCCATTTTAAGCTTCTGGCTTTGTTTCTGTTGATACTTTTTCCCACATTTTATCAGAATTTAATCGAAAAGAACCTTTGTACTCTAAACTCCATTCACTTGGTTCTATTATCGATAAAAATAATTCTTCTTTCTTATTTAAATAAAGATGATATGTTTCACCAATAATTGGTTCGAAACCAAATTTTGCATTGTAAAGCATGTCATTATAATGAAATTTCTCCATCAACAACTCGTACTCTCTTCTTACTTCTTCAAATTTACCTTTTAAAATTTTATTTGTACGTCTTACGCCGTCAGCAGTCCAAGTTGCAGTATTGGTTGGCTTAATTACTGGTGAACTTGAAGATGTACCATAAGGTTTTAAAGCAGCATCATATTTTTGAGTTTCCTCATTAAATACAACTAAATCGGGCTTTTTTTCTCCGTCTTTCTTCATATTACAAAATTACGATAAAAAAGAAGCAATTTTATAGCTTTTAAAGAAAAATTAACTTGTAAAAAAGTCAAAAACATTGCTAATAGCACTTGTTTTTGTTTTGTAAAATTCTGTGTAAGTACAACGCTCGCAAGTAACACTTGTAAATTTCTGATTTTGAATATCGAAGATTTTAGAAAGTGTACCTCCGGTTGCTCTCATTTGTCCTAATTTATAGGTTTTGCAATTGCATTTAGGGCATGTGTAATTTCTTATTTGATTGCTCATAGTAAATTGTGTTTATTTATTAGATGTAATTTTTACAATTTTGTTACAAAACTCTTAATACCAATGAAGTATTTTATGTAATTTTGTTTCTTAATTTTTTCATATAAAACGATGTCTGAAGAGAAGAAATCGCTCAATTTTTTAGAGCATATTATAGAAGAGGATTTAGCAAACGGAATGCCAAAAGAGAATTTACGTTTTCGTTTTCCGCCAGAACCTAACGGTTATTTGCACATTGGTCATACAAAAGCTATTGGTATTAGTTTTGGTTTAGGTGAAACCTATAATGCACCTGTTAACTTACGTTTTGATGATACTAACCCTGCTAAAGAAGAGCAAGAATATGTAGATGCTATTAAAAAAGATATTGCTTGGTTGGGTTATACTTGGGCTAACGAATGTTATTCTTCAGATTACTTTCAGCAATTATATGATTGGGCAATTTTATTAATTAAAGACGGTAAAGCTTATGTAGATTCTCAATCATCAGAAGAAATGAGAATACAAAAAGGTACGCCAACTTCTGTAGGTACAAATAGCCCTTTTAGAGATAGAACAGTAGAAGAAAACTTAACCTTATTTCAAGATATGAAAGATGGTAAGTTTAAAGAAGGCGAACATACGTTGCGTGCAAAAATAGATATGAGTTCTCCTAACATGTTAATGAGAGACCCGTTAATGTACAGAATTATGTACAAAGCGCATCATAGAACTGGTACAGATTGGTGTATTTACCCAATGTACGATTGGACGCATGGTGAAAGCGATTACATAGAACAAATATCACATTCTTTATGTTCTTTAGAGTTTAAACCTCATAGAGAATTGTACAACTGGTTTCGTGATAACGTGTATGATTTTAGCAAATCAGAATATCCAAACCCGCCAAAACAAAGAGAGTTTTCTCGTTTAAACTTAAGCTATACAATTATGAGTAAGCGTAAGTTATTAACTTTGGTAGAACAAGGAATTGTATCTGGTTGGGATGACCCAAGAATGCCTACAATTTCTGGTTTAAGAAGACGTGGTTACACACCTGCAGCAATTAGAAGCTTTATAGAAACCGTTGGTGTTTCTAAACGCGAAAACGTAATTGATGTAGATTTATTAGAATTTAAAATTCGTGAAGATTTAAACAAAACCGCACCTAGAGTAATGGCTGTTTTAGATCCTGTAAAAGTAGTAATTACTAATTATCCTGAAGGAGAAGAAGAATTACTAGACGCTAATTACAACGATTATGAAGATGGTTTTGGTAGTAGAAAGGTTCCTTTTTCTAGAGAAATTTATATCGAAAGAGAAGACTTTAGAGAAGAAGCAAACAAAAAATTCTTTAGACTTAAATTAGGAAAAGAAGTTCGTTTAAAAAATGCTTATTTTATTACTGCTAACAGTTGCACCAAAGATGCAGATGGTAATATTACAGAAATACAGTGTACTTACGATCCGTTAACGAAATCTGGAAGTGGTACACCAGAAAGCTTGCGTAAAGTAAAAGGAACTTTGCATTGGGTTTCTGTAAAACACGCTATTAAAGCAGAAGTTAGAGCTTACGATAGATTGTTTTTAGACGAAGCACCAGATTCTCACAAAGACAAAGATTATATGGAGTTTATCAACCCAAATTCTTTAGAAATTATAGAAGCTTTCCTAGAGCCTAGTTTACAAACGGCAAAAATAGGAGAGCGTTTTCAGTTTCAAAGAATGGGATATTTTAATGTTGATGATGATTCTACAAAAGAAAATTTAGTGTTTAATAAAATAGTGGGTTTAAGAGATTCTTGGACTAAAAAGTAAATTATGAAAAAAATACTTTTAATAGCGATCTTAATTTTTACAATTTCTTGTTCTAATAACAAAGAAGTTAAACAAGTAGCAGCTATCTCTTGTGGGCAATGCAAATTTGATTTAGATTCTGAAGAAGGTTGTAGTTTAGCTGTAAAAATTGATGAGAAAGCCTATTTTGTAGATGGTTTTAATATTGATGATTTTGGCGATGCACACGACAAACACACTGGTTTTTGTGAAGTTATAAGACAAGCAGAAGTTACTGGTGTTGTAGAGAATGATAGATTTAAAGCTACAGAAATAAAGCTTTTAGAAATGAAATAATTACATTTTAATCATAAAAAAATCCGAAGTAACTATTACTTCGGATTTTTTTTATGCTAATATTTAGCTCTATAAATTAAGGTGCAGGATTTGGTATTGCTGCATGTACTGCTTCAATTTCTTTTAAAATATCTTCAGATAAATTAATATTTATTGAATTGATATTTTCTTTTAACTGACTCATTTTTGTTGCTCCAATAATATTACTAGTTACAAACGGTAACTGATTTATAAAAGCAAGCGATAATTCTGATAAAGTTAAATTATTCTTTTTTGCAATAGCCTCATATCTCTTAACAGCTTCTAAAGAACCATCGCCCATATAACGAGCAATAAATCTAGGAAACAAAGTTCCTCTTGCTCCTTCTGGTTTATTTCCGTCTAAATATTTACCAGATAAAACACCCTGCGCCAATGGCGAATAGGCCAATAAACCAATATTTTCTCTTAAAGAAACTTCGCTCATTCCGTATTCATAAGCTCTATGAATCATAGAATATGAATTCTGTATTGTAACGGGTCTTACTAAATTATTTGAATCTGCAGCTTGCAAATACTTCATTGTACCCCAAGGAGTTTCATTAGAAAGTCCAATAGCTTTTATAGTTCCAGCTTTTACAAATTCATTTAAAGTTTCTAAAATTTCTAAATGATTTTCTGCTTCTTTAGATGATGTTTTGTAAGGATAATCTCTAGTACCAAAACAGTTTACACCTCTATCTGGCCAATGCAGTTGATATAAATCTAAATAATCTGTTTGTAATCTTTTTAAACTAGCTTCTACAGCTTCTGTAATATTTTTTCTATTAAAACCACCAGTTCTAATATGTTTTGTATAATCGCCACCACCAGCAATTTTACTTGCCAAAACTACTTTTTCTCTATTGCCTGTTTTTTGAAACCAATTACCAATAATTCTTTCGGTTTCTGCATAAGTTTCTGGCGTTGCTGGTACCGGATACAATTCTGCAGTATCAAAAAAGTTTACACCTTTTTCTAAGGCATAATCCATTTGTTCAAATGCCTCGTCTTGCGTGTTTTGTTTACCCCAAGTCATGGTTCCTAAACAGATTTTAGAAACTTCTATCGATGTATTACCAAGTTTTGTGTATTTCATTTATGTAAAATGTATCTCTTAATTTAAATATTTACGACAGTAAATTGCTTACGAATTTAAAGCTAAATCTATAAAAAAACAATAAGCGTATAATTTTAAAAATTATACGCTTATCAATAAAATATATTAGGTTACTATTTTAAAATAGCTTCTATACCTGGTAATGTTTTTCCTTCTAACATTTCTAACATAGCACCACCACCTGTAGAAACATAACTTACTTTATCTGCAAAACCAAATTGCTTAACAGCAGCTACAGAATCTCCACCTCCTACTAAAGAAAAAGCTCCGTTTTTAGTTGCTTTATCAATAGAGTGCCCTAATGCAACTGTACCTGCAGCAAATGATTCCATTTCGAAAACACCTAACGGTCCATTCCATAAAATAGTTTTACACTTATTTGCAACAACATCAAAAATTTCTCTAGATTTTGGTCCAGCATCTACACCTTCCCAACCATCAGGAATACTATCAATATCGCAGATTTGTGTATTCGCATCGTTAGAAAAATCATCAGCAGCAACAACATCTACAGGAATGTGCACCTCAACTCCTTTTTCTTTTGCTTGCTTTAAAATATCTAAAGCCAAATCCATTTTATCATCTTCGCAAATAGAATTTCCTATTTTTCCGCCTTGTGCTTTAATAAAAGTAAAACTCATACCACCACCAATAATTAGATGGTCTACTTTGTCTAAAATATTTTCTATTACTGTAATTTTAGATGATACTTTTGCACCTCCTAAAATTGCCAGTACAGGTTTTTCTGAATTATTTAATACTTTATCTATACTTTCTATTTCTCTAGCTAATAAATTTCCAAAGCATTTATTTTCTTCAAAAAATTGTGCAATTATTGTTGTAGATGCATGTGCTCTGTGTGCTGTTCCAAATGCATCATTTACGTAAACATCTCCTAATTTAGATAATTTCTCTGCAAATGCAATATCACCTTTAGTTTCTTCTGAATAGAAACGTAAATTTTCTAATAATAAGATTTCTCCTGGCTCTAAGCTAGCAACTGCTGCTTCGGCCTTTTCTCCTACACAATCTTCTACAAACTTAACATTACAGCCTATAATATCTACAACAGACTTAACAATATGCTTTAAAGAAAATTCTTCTTGAAATCCTTTTGGTCTTCCTAAGTGAGACATTAAAACACAACTTCCTCCTTGTTCTAAAATATCTATAATTGTAGATTTAGCTGCTTGAATTCTTGTAGTGTCTGTAACTTCAAATTTATCATTTAAAGGCACGTTAAAATCTACACGAATTATTGCTTTTTTATTTTCGAAATTAAAATCTTTTAGTGTTTTCATTGTTGTTTGTTTTTAACAAAAATACCTAAATCTTTAGGTTTATAGAAATTGATTGCTTAAAATTTAAGATATCGTTTGCGTAAATTTTACTCTAGTACCAATTTAAGATTTAAACTTATTTTTAAGTTTATTAACAGGGCTGGTAGCTCTATTTTGGTATGCGTGCAAAGTGCTGCTTAAAATTAATATAGCAGCTGCTACAAAAGCAATTGTTTCTATAGTATTGTTTTTATTGGCAACCCCAATTGCTATTAAAGCCCAGGCACCAACTAAGGCAAACTCTCTTAAGTTTCTAGACCATGTAACTATTAAGTTAATTGTTGTTGCAATAATTATTAGAATAATCGTCCAAATTTCGGGAGAAATTCCAAAACCAGACCAATTTATTTTCACTAAATATGATGATACATTTGCAATACTTGCTACCGTTACCCAACCAGCATATATTACAAAAGGCCACCAAAGAAAAAATATAATTGATAAAGGTGCATCCCAAATTTCCATTTTATTATTCAAAACAATTTTTAAAATAGAAAAGAGTAAAATAAAAATACAAATACAAGACAAACCGGTAAATTCGTACATCCAACAAAAAATCCAAGCAATATTTGCGGAACAAGAAATTAAAAACCAAAAACCTATTTTATCTACAAAGCTGTTGTTTTTTACGATTACAAAAAAACTTCTACCTTGATAGATTACAAACCCAAACAAAAGTAAATATATAATCCCCCAAATAGAAAAAGCATAACCAGCAGGTGTAAATAAAGTATTTAAATTTTTAGACACAGTACCTATAGTTGTATTATTCAAAGCACCTGTATTTGATAAATAATTTATAAACACCATAGCTACAAAGGCAATACCGTTTGCTATTTGTAAAAACTTTTTCATACTTAATTTTGATTTTTGTAATCATTAAAAATACAAAAATTTCTAATTAAAAATTTAAGAAACACTTATATTTGCTTATGCTTTTTAACCAAGTTATAGGTCAAGATCACATAAAAAACCATTTGCAGGTTTCTGCAAAAAATGGAAGAATACCACATGCTCAATTATTTGTAGGAAAAGAAGGTAGTGGTACTTTACCAATGGCTATTGCTTATGCGCAATATTTATTATGTAATTTTTCTGATAATAAAGAAGCCTGTAATATTAAATGCGAAAAACTACAACACCCAGATTTACATTTCGCTTTTCCGGTAACCACAAACAACACGGTAAAAAAACATGCGGTTAGTAATTTATTTCTAGAAGATTGGCGAGATTTTACAAAAAATCATCCTTACGGAAGTCTCTTTAATTGGTTGCAATTTATTGGTGTAGAAAACAAACAAGGTAATATTGGTGTAGATGAAGCAGAAGCTGTTGTAAAAAAATTACAGTTAAAATCTTACGAAGGTGGTTTTAAAGTGATGATTATTTGGATGGCAGAAAAAATGAATATCGCGGCATCTAATAAGCTTTTAAAATTGATAGAAGAGCCACCAAACAAAACTGTTTTTTTACTAATTACAGAAAGTGAGGAACAAATAATAAATACAATAAAATCTAGATGTCAGGCTTTACATTTTCCTGCTTTAAGTGAAAGTGATATTGCAAATGCTTTAATTGAAAGAGAAAATTGCTCTGAAAATGAAGCCGCTAAAATTGCGCATCAAGCAGAAGGTAATTACAATAAAGCTGTACATTTATTACATAATGACTCTTCTGACATGGTTTTCGAAGAATGGTTTATCGCTTGGATTCGTACCGCATTTAGAGCAAAAGGAAACGCTGCTGTTGTGCAGCAATTAATAGAGTGGTCTGAAACAATTGCCAAAACAGGTAGAGAAACTCAAAAACGATTTTTAGAGTATTGTTTACAGTTTTTTAGACAAGCTTTGCTACTTAATTACAAAAGTGACAATTTGGTTTTCATGGAAACTAAAACAAATTTCGACCTTTCTAAATTTGCGCCTTTTGTACATGCTGGTAACATTTTAGAAATTGAAAAAGAGCTAAATGATGCAATGTATCATATAGAAAGAAACGGAAATGCTAAAATTATTTTATTAGATCTTTCTATGAAATTAACAAGATTTCTTCATAAAAAAGAGGAAACTTTATAAGTTTTAAATACCTTTTGCTGCTCTTTTAGCAATATATAAATCTGCAATTGTAGGATTTTCTGGACACGATTTTATTTGTTCGAAAACATCACCCGCTTTTACAAAACCTGTTTTAAGTACTTTAAAATAAACACCGCAGTAGGTTGTATTCCAAAATTGTTTAACAATTTTCATATCGTTAAAACGAATTCCTAATTTCATACAAGGATTTCTTTGAACGGTAGCCTCTAAAACTGTTTCGCCGACTTTAAAAGTGTCTCCTTGATGTATTTTTGTTTCATCTAAATTATCTAGTGTTAAGTTCTCACCAAACATCCCCATATCAAAATTTAAATCAGGATATAACTCTTTAAAGTATGCGTAATGTTTTAAAGAATATCCATAAACTGCTTGTAAAATGCCACCATGGTGTTCTCTATCACAAATTGCATCTTCTTTTACTTCTTCAATATCTAAAAAAATAGGTTTATCAACAGGATATTTAAAAATACCTGTAGTTACAGTTTTACCTTTCCAGTTAATATCTTTTTTTTCGCCAATATTTGTAGTAACAATTTTCATGAAAAGAATTATTTTATGAATTTAGACAGTGCTTTCTTTGTAAAATCTGATAAGACCAATTCACCAGAAACGGCAGCTCTTTCTTCTAATAATTTAGTCCAATTTTCTGTTCCTTTCCATAAAGCTTTTTTCATTTCTGCTAAAGCAGCAGGATTATAACTAGCCAATTTAGATGTTAAAAAGTCTACTTCTTGATCTAATTCTTTCTGATTTTCTAAAACTTTAGCATACAAACCTTTTTCTTTTGCCCAATAGGCATTTTTCCAGCTTGTAGCATCTAAAGTTAATTCTGCTGTACCAGAAACACCAATTTTTCTAGAAACTGCAGGTTCTATAACAAAAGGACCAATACCAATTGTAAATTCTGATAATTTTATCGAGGCACTTTCTGTTGCTAAAACATAATCGCAAGCAGCAGCAATACCTACACCGCCGCCAACTGTTTTACCTTGAATTCTACCAACTATTAATTTACCACAAGTTCTCATGGCGTTAATTACATTTGCAAAACCAGAAAAAAACTGTTTCCCTTCGTTTAAATTTGATACAGCTACCAATTCATCAAAAGAAGCGCCTGCACAAAATGCTTTTTCTCCTTCAGACTTTAAAACGATTACAGCAACATCATTATTTGCACTAACAGACAATAATTCTTTAGTTAATCTAGCTAATAATTCTCCCGGAAAAGAATTACTTGCAGGATGCCCAAACTCTATTGTTGCAATATTATTCTGAATATTTGTATATAAACTTCCGTTTTCTCTGGTTGTAGCCATAATTGTAAATTTTGAGTAAAAATAAGTTTTAATAAATTAATAAAAGAATGCTAATTTGTGATAAAATTAAATTTTCGAATTATTTTCTGCCAACGGAATAAATTTATTTCTAAACTTAAAAACTAAGGGCAAACCTCGGGCAATAATCCAAAGTGTAAAAGCAATCCAAATGGCAACTAATTTATATTCTAAATAATCAAAAAAAAGTAATGTTGGAATAAAAACAAAACCTGTTGCCAAAATTAAAAGGTTTCTTAAGTATTTCATTTCTCCCATTCCTTTAAACATTCCGTCGAAAATAAAAGTTATTGCGTTTAAAGGTTGTGTTATTAATACAATCCAAAAAATGGTATAAAACTGTTTTAAAACGGCAGTTTCTTTTGTAAAAATTTCTCCAATAAAATTGTAGAATAAAAAACCTAATAAACCAATACAAACACCTACAATTAAACCATATTTAAATAATTTATTACTTAATTCAAGTAAACTTTTATAATCTTTTGCTCCTAATAATTTACCAGATAAAATATTACCTGCACTAGAATAACCATCTATCATAAACGCGCCCAACAACCAAATATTTAAACTAATTGTATAAGCGGCAATATATTCTTTACCGTAACCTGTTGCGTAAGATGTAGCAAAATATAAGGCTACATTTAATGCAATCGTTCTAATAAAAAGGTTACCAATCATACCCAACAATCTAGGTACTTCTGCATGAAAAGGCAATCTAACTTTTAAAGAAATAGGCGTTTTTTTAATTAATAAATACAAAGAGATTATAGCCATAGAAACTTGAGCAATTACACTCGCATAGGCAGCACCTTCTATGTGCATTGCAGGCACATAACCCTCTATACCATAAACCAATATTAAATCTAAAATAATATTTATTGATGCGCCCATTATAGCAATAATCATTGGGTAAAAAGTATTTTGCAAGCCTCTAAAAGTACCAAATATGGCAAATACAAATAATGCAAACGGAAAACCAAATATTCTAATATTAAAATAGGTTATACAAAATTCTAAAATTTCTCCTGTAGCATTATAAAATTGAAAAATTTGTTTAGAAAACGGATATGATATTGCTAATACAATTAAGCTACCAAATACAATTATTGCAATTGCTTGTGCAGGTAATTCTTTTATATCTTTAATCTTATTTGCACCAACATATTGAGAAATTATAGATGATATTGCACTTCGAATTTGACCAAAAACCCAAACCAACATCGAAATAAATGCACCAACAATACCAACAGCAGCAAGACTTTCTGTAGCATTTGTATCAATATTACCAATTATTGCTGTATCTGTAATAGATAAAACAGGTTCTGCAATACCAGCAATTAATGCAGGAATTGCTAATTTATTTATATTTTTAAAGCTAATATTTACATTCAAAAGATAGATGTTTTTGCAAATGTACATTACTAAAAAATGAAATCGAAAACGATTCTATTAAAATTAACTAACTTTGTAACAATATAAAACAAACCATTATGAAACACATTTTAGTACCCATTGGATCTACAGAAAACGCACAAAACACATTACAGTATGCCATCGATTTTGCTTCAGAAATCAATGCTAAAGTATTTGTTTTTAGAGCATACAGTGTGCAATCTAAAGCAGGAACAATGAAAAATGTAGATGCAATTATAGAGAAAGAGACTAATTTGTATTTAAGAACAATGGTTAATATTTGTGATGTTAAAAACGTTGAAATTAAATTAATTTCTGCTAAAGGTAGTGTTGTAGATAGTGTTGAAGCTATAGACCAAGAATTAGGAATTGACTTAGTAATTGTTGGTACTAAAAGTAACTCTATAAAAGAAGGGTTGTTTTTAGGTAGAACCGCTGGTAGTTTGGTTAAGAAATCTAATTTAGCAATTTTGGCTGTGCCAGAAAACTACCAATACAAAACAGTTTCTAATATTTTAATGGCCTTTAAATCTGGTGTAGTAAAAAGTAAAACGGCATTAAAACCTTTAAAATTTATTGTAGAGAAATATAAAGCTCAAGTAAATTTACTATTAGTTAAAACACCTAGTTACAAAGAAGAACATTTAGTTCTTCATAAAGATTTAGAAAGGTTACAAGACACATTAACAGTTACAGAAAATGCTACTACTTTTCAAGGTGTTTTAGAAAATATTAAAACACACAACCCAGATATGCTATGTGTTTTTAGAAGAAAAAGAGGTTTCTTTAAAAAATTATGGGAAAAGAATACAATTCTTAAAGAAGAATTTTATTCTAACGTACCACTATTAGTTTTAATAGGTAAATAAATTAATATCTTAAATCTGCAGGCTCTAAAAAATCTATTTTAGAGCTGTAGATTTCTTTAATATATATTTTAATCTCTTCAATAAATTCGTCTAATTTTTCTTCAGTAATTTTAGTTTCTGCCTTTCTTCTAGGCAATGCAAAATCTATTGGTAAAAAACCACTATTAAGATTTTTAAAAGAATAAATACCAGCTTCTAAAGGTTTTGAAAAATCGTAATTTTTGTTTTTAGTAAATAAATACGTGTAAAGTAAAACTTGTATCGCTTTTAGATGCTTCTCATCTCTTAAGTTTTCAAATTCTGGCACTTTTAGGTTACTACCTGTAACCATACCTGTTTTATAATCTATAATTCTCAAAACTCCATTTAACTCATCTACTCTATCTACTTGTCCGTGTAATTTAACCTTAAAATCTAACCCTTCTATTTCTATTTCTGCAGCTAAATTTTCTTCTGTTGCAACTATTTTAAGTTGATTATTTTTATCTTCTAACAACTCTTTTTCTTTGTTTAGAAAATTAGTTACAAATCGATTCGCAACCTCAAAAATCAATCTGTTTTTACCTTTTGTTAAATCTCCGTTTTTAAATTGTAGTTCAAAATGTTTTGTTACCAAATCTTTTGCATCTTTTTGCATTTGTTTGATATTAGCCAGAGATAAAAACTTACTTACAAACGGCGTATACAATTCATCTAAAGTTTCATGCACAACAGTACCTAATGTATTAAAAGCTACAGTTTCTTCAACATCATCAAACTCTTTAATTTTTAAAACCTTTTGCTTGTAAAAAGAAATTGGGTTGTACAAATAGTTGGTTAATGCAGATGGCGATATACCTTTTTTTGCTAATTCTTTTAATCGAGCGAAAGTAGCTTCGTTTTTATGTACTTCTTTTAATTGCTGCTTATTAGAAATTACTTTTGGTGAAATATTTTTATAAATCACATCGTCTCGCATCATTTCTAACTGCGTAACAAACCTACTTTTTTCTCCACTTCCAAAGGCATCGTGCTCTGTGTTGTAAAGAATATAAACATTCTTTGCTCTTTGCATCAATCTAAAAAAGTGATACGAAAAAATGGCGTCTTTTTCTCGATATGTTGGCAATCCGAAGTTGACTTTCACATCAAAAGGAATAAATGTGTTTTGTTGAGAACTTGCTGGTAAAACACCTTCGTTTGTAGAAGTTAAAATGATGTTTTCGAAATCTAAAACACGTGTTTCTAACATTCCCATTAACTGCATACCTCTTAATGCTTCACCTTGAAAAGAAAGTGTTTCTGATGTTATTAACTGCCTAAAAAACAACATCAATGTTTTTAAATCTGTAAAATAATTATAGGTGTTTTGTAATGTTTTTAACTGTGTAAAAGCCGTATAAAATCTAAATAAATATTCTTTTTCTAAATCTGTTCCATCTTCTTTTAAAAGATCTATTAAGTTTAAAATTCTATCTAAAAAATTAGCAACCGTTGTAAAACTACTAAACAGAGATAAGACTACTTTTTGTATATTATCTTCAGATTTTTTTAAGAGTTCAACCAAACTATCTATATCAATAAAAATAAGATTTTCTTTACCAATTTCTTCAGTAAAATCATCGACTAAAGAAGCATTATTTTGTGATAATAACTTATAAATTGATTGATGTTTTAAAAACCGAACTACATCTTTGTGGTAAAATTGATTCTCTGCAGTTTTTTGCAGTTTTTCTTGAGAAATAAACAATTGAAAAATTGAAAACAACAAGCTAGTTGTTGGTATATCTTTTAAAGGATATCCCATTGTTATATTGATAGCATTGATGTTTTTAGGCAAAGAATTTAACGTAATTGGCAACAATGTTTCGTCTGCCAAAATAAGTGCCGTATTTTTAAAATCAGAAAAATTTTCTAGAATTTCTCCTGCATATTTAATTTGTGTTGTATTTTTTGATGCACCAATTACTTGTATGTTTTTTGGTTGCGATAATTTATTACTAAGAGTTTTTAATGTATTTTTCTCATAAAACTTCCATTCCTTTT
Source organism: Polaribacter sp. OB-PA-B3 (assembly GCF_054589375.1). Taxonomy (NCBI): domain Bacteria; kingdom Pseudomonadati; phylum Bacteroidota; class Flavobacteriia; order Flavobacteriales; family Flavobacteriaceae; genus Polaribacter; species Polaribacter sp. OB-PA-B3. The sequence continues at coordinate 562,837 of NZ_BAAIIX010000001.1, read as the reverse complement.
TATACTTTCTTATAAAGTTTCCTGCTTGATGATTCGAGTTAAAAAGTTGCTCATCTAAATCCCAATAAATATCAGAATTACTGGTTTCTAGCACTTTTTGAAACAAGAATTCTTCTGCTTTATTTAATGCATTAAATCCTATAAAAAAGTATTTTTTTTGCTGATTCGTCTCTAAATAAGCATCGATATTATTACAGGCTTCTCGGTACATTAAACCTTGGTAACCAATCTTTTTTTCTAATAAGAATTGATATAAAGGATTGTAAAAGTTATTCAACTTTTCTAAAAAAGCGTAATGATCTTTAATAAATTCTGTTTCTTTAAAGGTACCAGTAACAGACCATTTTTTTAATCGTTGAATATCTCTTATGTACACAAAAATTTCTCTTGTGTTTACCAAATGTTGATCTATCTCATTAAAATCTTGTAAAACCGTAAATGCCCAAGAAGAGAATGTATCAAAAGAATCTGGTTTTTCTTCTAAACTCTTATAAATTGTATAAAAATGAAATAGCAACTGTATGCTATCTGCTTTTTCTATACCAGAAACTTGCTGAATAAATTGCTCTATATTTAATGTTTCTGGTAAAAAATCTACAGATATTTTATCTTTTAAAGTTTGTTTTAAAAATACTTTTGCTCTTTGTGATGGTAATATAAACACCACATCTTCAAAAGATTTTGTAGTTTTTAGAATTGCGTCTAAAGTTTCAGAAATAAAAGATTGCATAGCTTTTTTTGAGATTCAATTGGTTTTCTAAATTACAAAAACTTACTTTTATAGCTAGTACAACTTTCTAATTAATTTCTATGAAAAATGAATTAAAAGTAGCGGGAATTCAAGCTGATTTAGCTTGGGAAAATCCGAAAGAAAATATTACTTTTTTTGAAGAAAAAATAAATACTTTAAATAAAGATATAGACTTAATTGTTTTGCCAGAAATGTTTACTTCTGGTTTTACAATGCAACCAGAAAATGTTGCTGAACCAATGAATGGGTTTTCGGTTTCTTGGATGCAAGAAATGGCACAAAAGCATCAAATAGCAATTTGCGGAAGTTTGGTTATTACTGAAAACGATAAATTTTACAATCGTTTTATTTTTGTACATCCAAATAAAGAATTAGAAACTTATAATAAGAGGCATTCTTTTACTTTGGCCGGAGAAAATAAAGTGTATACTTCTGGTGTAGAAAGAATAATTATCAATTACAAAGGATGGAGAATTTGCCCGTTAATTTGTTACGATTTGCGTTTTCCTGTTTGGGCTAGAAATACAGATAATTACGATCTTTTAATTTTTATGGCAAATTGGCCGGTAGCAAGAATAAAAGCTTGGGAAACACTTTTAAAAGCGCGTGCAATAGAGAACATGAGTTATGTTGTTGGAGTTAATAGAGCGGGTAAAGACGCCAATAATTACGAGTATTCTGGCAACTCTTTAATAATTGATTTTTTAGGTGAAGAATTATCTAGTTTAAACTACAATGAAATTGGTATTGTAAGTTCTATAATTTATAAAGAAAAGCAAGATATTGTTAGAAATAAATTAGGCTTTTTAAATGATAAAGACTCCTTTTCTATAAATTACTAAGCATAAAAAAACCTTCAATAATTATACATTGAAGGTTTTTGTAATATGTATTATTGTTAGCAAAAATACTTAGCCCTGATTGAAGTGACATCCTTTTTGTTTTTTCAACAAAAAGATACAACGGAAAGCAGGAAATAGCTTCTTATAATTTTAAGCTGGTAACATCCATTTAAAGTTAAATTTTGTGTCTGGCACAACAATTCTTTCTGTAATTCTGTACATTCTGTCTGGCAACTTCATTAAATAATCTCTTGCCTTTTCTGCTTCTGGTGTTAGGTTTGTAATCTTATCTATTTCCCAAGCAGTGTTTAATTTCTTAATAATGTCTACATAATCGAAACCTGTGTACACACCAATTCTTTGCGCTACAGAAGAAAAATCATCAAATAAACTTCCTTTTGCACCAAAAGATTCTCTTAAATGCATTGCAGGCATTACAATTTTATATTTCATCATGTGTTGAAATGCCAACATCATTTCTGATGGATCTATCTTAAAGATTTCTTTTACAAACTCTGTATAAGCTTGGTGATGACGCATTTCATCTCCTGCAATAATTTTAGACATTTTAGCCAATGCTTTGTGTCCTTTTTTACGCGCAATTTTTGCTACATTGTTATGTGAAACATAAGTTGCTAGTTCTTGAAAACTTGTATACACAAAGTTCTTGTATGGATCTGTAGATGTACCAATATCAAAACCATCTGCAATTAAATGTTGTGTAGATATTTCTACTTCGCGCATGTTAACTCTACCTGATAAATACAAGTATTTATTTAATACGTCTCCGTGTCGATTTTCTTCTGCTGTCCAAGTTCTTACCCATTTTGCCCAACTATTATCTGGATCTTGACTAACACCATCTAAGTCTAACAACCAAGATTCGTAGGTTGGTAAAGCTTCTTCTGTAATAGTATCTCCTACTAAAACCACCCAAAAATCGTCATGTAATTCTTTAGACAATTCTCTTATTTCTTCTACTTCTGTAATAAAAGAATCTTTTTGTGAGTTAGGAAGAAAATCTGTAGGCTGCCAAATTTTTTCTGCCGGAATTAAGTATTTCTCCATAAAGCGGTCCATACTTTTTTCTAGCGTTAGCATTACTTCTTTTCTAATATTGTATATAGACATAAATTTCTATTTTATATGTTCTTTAATTACTTTTTCTGTTTTCTCTAGTAGTTCTTCAAACGGTAAAGAATCTATTTTTATTGGCTCGTGAGTTGTAATAGTTATTGGACTTCCTAAACCTAAAGGAAATTTACCGTATTTAAACACTTTCCAAGAATTATTAATAGTTAAAGGTACAACATAACCTTCTTTATTTACTTTTGTTATTACTTTTAATCCGTTAGATGCAAATTTCTTAGGCTTACCATTTCTACTTCTTGTGCCTTCCGGAAAAATTATTGCGCCCCAATTGTTTTCTTTAATTCTCTTAGAAAAGTTTATCAACTCGCTTATTGCTTGTTTTGGATCTTTTCTGTTGATTAATGCCGCACCACCATTTCTTAAATTATAAGAAACACTTGGTATGCCTTTTCCTAATTCTATTTTAGCTACAAATTTTGGATAATGCTTTCTAAAAAACCAACCTATTGGCGGAATATCAAAAGTAGATTGATGATTTGACACAAAAATTATTGTAGTATCTTCTGGTAATTTATATTCGTTTTTTAACTTGACACTAACACCAAGTATTAGCATAGATTTTACCAAAAAGAAATTTAAAGCATCTACTACTTTACCATGTGCACTTTGTCCTAAAAGATGCAAACTTAACCATTGCAAAGGATGAAATATTATTAAAAACAAAAAGAATACCAATATAAAAATTGGAGATAATATATAGCTAAGAATCTTCACGAGATGTGATTTAAGTTTAAAAATTAAAAAAAATTTTACTTGTAAATAGACTTACAAGATTACTATTAGAACCAATTGCTCCAAGGAATTCTAGACAATATCAATAATAAACCAATTCCGTAAAAGATTACAAATGTTTTAAACTTTGCAGCGTCTTCTGTTTTCTTTTTATGTTTAGACCAACCAATTGTTATAAATACAATTGCTAAAATCATGGTAATAGGATGTTCTACTGCTAATAAACGTGTTGCAGGTTCTTTCATTACCGCACCTGCATCTGCTTTTAAGGCTTGAAACCAAGGTGACATAAAATACCAAGCTAAACCTATTAATAATTGAATATGGGTTAAGATTAAGGTAAATAAACCGATACGTAAATCTTTATCTGTAAATTGCTTTTTCTGAGTTAAACCAATAATTGCATTTGCTACAGCAAAAATTAAAAGAGCCAATACAAGGTAAGCCCAATAAGAATGTATATCCTTTATCATAATATAAGTAGTTAGTTTTTTATAGATACAAAGTTACTAATTTTTATGCATAAAAAAACCACCTCGGTTGAGGTGGTTTTCTTAATTTAAAAGATAAAATTGATTACTCTACAAATTTAATAAAATCTGTACCGTCAAAAGTTACTTCTATAGTGGCATTACCATTAGTACCATCATAAAAAGCGTAAGTAACAATTACATTCTGATCAACTTCTATATCTGGAAAGTTGTTTTTTAAGATTGTGTTAATCTTTTCTAAACGTACTTCTTCAGTTTCTTCATCTGCACCAGATCTTACATCAAAGTTATTATATCTATCATTACCAACTAATGCGTAATCTGCAGAAGTTAAAGTATATCTAATTGTGTTATCTGGAACCCAGTTAGAACCTTCGTAAGCAAACTGAGTAGTGTTCTCGATAACATTTGTGTACTGAGACCAAGCTGCGCCGTCATAGATAAAGAATGCAACAAAGCTATAAACAGTTCTATCTGTTACAGAACCATCTTCGTCGATATCTTGAGTATCTGTTACGTATAATTTATACATAACACCTTCGATATCACCAGCTTCTTTACCTTCAAACTTTAATTTTTCACTTAAATAAACAGGTATTTTAGTTAAAGCTTCATCTTCATTAGAAAATTGAGCTCTACCTTCTCCCATTGCTGTATATTCATCATCAGAGATTCCTATAGACATTTCCCAAGTTCCATCGTTATTGATAAAACCATTGTTAAGTGTAGAAACTGATCCATCATAATAATCATAAGTTAAATCTACTAAAAGTCTATTTGCTGCGTCTGGATATTTAGCATCTAAGAAATCTGTAATTTGATCAAAACTTGAAAAGTTTGGAAATCTTAAACCTTGTGCAGTATAATCTGCAGCAGTTACAGTATAAATAGTTAAACTTTTTTCATCTCTTTTAGGTGCGTATAACTTGTAAGTTATGTTTAAAGCTGAACCTTCTCCTAAAGATGGGAATTTTGTACTTAAAAATCCTGGAATTTCTGCTTTAGCATCATCTTCTGAGCTAAAGTTACCAAAATTTAAACCTAAAGTTTCATAGTCATCATCTTGTAATGTGTAATCGAAAGCATCTACATTTGGTAATGCATCAATAACCTCGTTTACATCTTCTAATGGCGTACAGCTACTTAAAACTGTAAGCGCAACTGCGAATAAATAAATTATTTTTTTCATCTTGTATTTTTTAGAAATTAATTTTTGCACCTACGCTAAAAGTTCTTCCTGCTCCGTAATATACACTTGCTGTTTGAGCGTTAGAACCAGAACCATCTTGTGCATCTGAAATATATACTGTGTCGAATACGTTGTTAACTCTTGCAGTAATTGATGTATCGAAGTTACCAAACTTAAATTTATGTCTTATTGAAGTATCAAATAAGCTATAGTTAGGTACTTTCCATGCATCAGGACCAACTTCTCCTCTAGAACTTGGGTCAAACTCTGCATATAAATCTCCGTAGTAGTTATAATCTACTGTAAACGTAGTTTCTGGAGTTAATTTATAGTTTGAACCTAAAGCAAAAGTAGTTTGTGCTGCATCACCAACGTGTAAACCTTTGATAATTACATCAACCTCTGCAACTTTTGTGTTAGTTTCATCAAAAATTTCTACATTTTCTACGTTACTATCCCATTTCCAATCTCCTAAAGAAGCCATACCTGTAAAAGTAAGTTTGTCTGATGGTCTATAAGTGAAATCAAACTCAACACCTTTATGTAATGCATTTACGCCTAAAATGTTAGCAAATGCAATTGTACCATCTTGTAATTGGAAACGAGCTACTTCTGTTCTATCTTTCCAAGCAGTGTGGTATAAGTTTAAGTTAGCAGAAAACTTAGCACTTCTATAAGTATAACCTAACTCGTAACTTGTAATTTTTTGGTTTTCAGCATTTTCATTAACATCTACGTTGTTACGGTTAGCAAAAACAGAGTTAAAGAAAGGTGCTTTTTCAAAATAACCTAAGTTTACAAAAACACCGTGGTTTTCATCTAAGTTATAGTTAACACCACCTTTAATACCATATCCTAAGAAATCGTATTTATCTGAAGTTTGATTTGGATCTGAATCTAAATATAAGAAACGATCTACTCTTTGATAAGTTGTATTAGAAACGTTTGCAGAAACAAATGCAGAAATAGCATCTTTAGAATACTCTAATTGAGCAAAACCACCTAACCAACCAACTTTACCGTCGTTGTCATAGAAAATTACGTCTCCTACTTGTGCTTGGTTGTTTGGGTTATTTACATTAGAATTATCAGCTAAAAACTGTCCTCCTAATAAATCTGTTACTTCTGTATAGTGAATACCTGTATAGTTTCTGTAATCTAAACCAGCTAATAAAGTAAACTCATCTGTTATATCTGTTTTTAAAGTAGATAAAACACCGTACCAGTTATGGTCGTTTCTAGAAGCTCTTAAAGCAGAGATAGAACCGTTTACACCATTTGCTATGTTTTCGTCAACAATTTTATCGAAGTTGATAGTTCCTAATGGTCCATCTCTATATTCAGAATTGTCGAAACCAAACTTGTTAGCTCCAGCAGTTCCACCACCACCACCTGTACCAAAAGATACATAAGCTGCAGTAGAAATAAAAGTTTTATCAGAAAGTGTCCAGTAGTGATTTAAAGAAATCTGTGGCTTGTGATAAAAGTTATCTTCTGAGTTAGTTAACTGACCGTTTTTATAACCCCAATCTGAGTTATATTTTCTACCTCTTTCACTATCTCTAAAAGTTTTGATTAAGTGTCTGTTTTGTCTTTGACCATGTCTTTGTAATGCACCAAATGCAGTAAAAGATAATTTGTGCTCGTCGTTTAACTCTTTAGAAACATTTAAAAAGTAGTTAAAACCTGTAAAAGGAGTTCCGTCTACATAACCTCTACCAGAAGTTTGTGCAGCAGAAACTGTTACAGCCACATCGTTATCCATTAAACCTGTAGAATAAGTAAGACCATATTTAGTGTAACCATCGTTACCTAAAGTGTAACCAAAGTTACCACCTTCTTCGATATCTGTAGTTTTAGAGATAATGTTAATTGTACCTCCAATTGCAGGTACAGCAACTTTAGAAGCTCCTAAACCTCTTTGAACTTGCATAGCAGAAGTAACGTCTCCTAAACCAGCCCAGTTAGACCAATATACTCTACCGTTTTCCATATCATTAACAGGTACACCGTTAATCATTACAGCAACGTTTTCAGAATTAAAACCACGTAAGTTAATTCTACCATCTCCGTATCCACCACCAGCTTTAGTAGCGTAAACACCAGGAGTAGATTTTAAAATCTCTGGAAATTCTTGAGTTCCTAATTTTAATTCAATTTCACTTGCTTTAATTGTAGAAACAGCAACAGGTGTTTTTCTATCAATTGCAAATGAGTTAGATACTACAACTATTTCATCTAACGAACCAGCATCTTCCATTAACATTACTGTTAAATTGTTGTTTGAAGAAGAGTAAGCAGCTTCTTTAGATTTGTATCCAATAAAAGACACTACTAAAACACCAGAATTAGATTTAGATTGTAAAGTAAATTTACCATTAAAATCTGTTGATGTTCCGTTTGTTGTTCCTTTTACAAGAACACTTGCTCCTGGTAATGGTTGATTTGTTTCATCGACAATTGTACCAGTAATTTTAGTTTGCCCTAAAACTGTAGCTGTTATAAAAAACAGTGCTACAAATAATAAGTTTTTAAAATTTTTCATTGTATAATTTTATGTTATTAAATGTTTTGCAAAACTCTTGCTTTTACAGAGTTCTAAAGTTAACTTAATGTTAAGTTTAACAAAGAATTAAGATTTTTAAATGTAAGAAAAAAAACTGTTATAACATAAAAATCAAACATTTAAGCAAAAAAAATACTATTAACTAATTATAAATAATTAATTAATAGTATAATAAATTGGTATTATTAGTCTTAATTTAGTGCTTATTCAATAATTTTTTAGCGAGCTCTTTTCCTAGCTCTACACCAAATTGATCGTAACTATAAATGTTCCAGATTATACCTTGTGTGTAAATTTTATGTTCATATAATGCTATTAATTTCCCTAAAGACTTTGGCGTTAGTTTATCAAAAAGGATAGCATTACTTGGCCTATTGCCTTCAAACACTTTAAAAGGTAGTAATTGTGCAATTTTATCTTCATCACCAGAAAACTTTAATTCTAAATGAACTTCTTCTTTTGTTTTACCAAATGCCAAGGCTTCTATTTGTCCATAAAAATTTGCCATTAACTTTTTATGATGATCTGTTAAACCGTGCAAAGATTCTTTATAACCTATAAAATCTGCCGGAATTAACTTAGTACCTTGATGCACCAATTGCATAAATGCATGCTGCATATTTGTACCTGTACTACCCCAAACAATGGTACCTGTTTGGTAGTCTATTTTGTCTCCGTTTCTATCTACACCTTTACCATTACTCTCCATAATAGCTTGCTGTAAATAATCTGGCAATTTTTTTAGATACTGTGTATAAGGTAAAACAGCTTCTGTTTCTGCATTGTAAAAATTATTATACCAAATACTTAACAATGCTAAAATTACAGGTATATTATTTTCGAATTCTGTATTTCTAAAGTGCAAGTCCATTTCTTCTGCACCATCTAATAAGGCTCTATAATTATCGAAACCTACAGATAAACTAATTGATAAACCAACAGCAGACCAAAGAGAGAAACGTCCACCAACCCAGTTCCACATAGGAAAAACATTTGCTTTATCTATACCAAAACTATCTACCGCTTCTAAATTTGTAGATACTGCAACAAAGTGCTTTGGAATATCGAAAATTGTTGCCGACTTTAAAAACCAATTTTTAAGTGTTTCTGCATTTGTTATGGTTTCTTGTGTTGTAAATGTTTTAGAAACAATTACAAACAAAGTAGTTTCTGGATTTAATTTTTTAATAATTTCTGATACATGATCACCATCTACATTAGAAACAAAATGTGTAGTTAATTGATTTTTATAATACTGCAAAGATTCTACAACCATGTCTGGCCCAAGATCTGAACCACCAATACCAATATTTACTACATCTGTAATAGATTTGCCTGTATAACCTTTCCATTTACCAGAAATTACTTTATTACTAAAACTTCTAATTTTACGTAATGCAGTTTGTATTTGTGGCTTAATATTTTTACCATTTACAAGAACAGGTTCATCAGAATTACTTCTTAAAGCAGTATGTAAAACCTCTCTACCTTCTGTGGCGTTAATAACTTCACCCGAAAATTGTTTTTCTATAGCGTCTTTTAAATCTACTTCTTTTGCTAATTCAACTAATAAAGAAAGTGTCTCTTCTGTAATTCTATTTTTAGAAAAATCTACTGTTAAGTCTTCTAATTCAAGTGAAAAATTATCTTTTCTATTTGAGTCTTTGCACAAATCTTTAATACTAATATCTTTATTATTATTAAAGTGATTCGTTAGTTTTTCCCAAGCTTGAGTTTTGGTTGGATTGATGTTTTTTAAAGCCATTCTATTAATTTTGCGCTACTATTTCTTTTGTTATTGTAGGTTCTTCTATTACTGGTATATTATTATCTAATTGATTTTTTAAAAGATACATATGCTTAAAAAATCTAGGTTTTAGACTTTCTTTTAAGGGTTCTGCCTCTGGTAATTTTGTTTTTGGACTTAATGGATCTACTTGTTTACCGTTTTTCCAGAAGCGATAACAAACATGTGGTCCGCCAGAATTACCTGTCATACCAACCAAACCAATTACATCCCCTTGTTTTACATAATCTCCCTTTTTAACTTTTCGAGTTTTCATATGTAAATATTGTGTAGAATAAATGCTATTGTGTTTAATTTTCACAAACTTACCATTACCACCTCTTCTAGTAGATTCAACAACAGTTCCGCTTGCAGTAGCAATTATTGGCGTACCAATTCTTGCAGCAAAATCTGTACCTTTATGTGGTTTCACTTTATTACCGTAATATGCAATTCTTCTATTTAAATTATATCTAGAAGAAATTCTATATTGAAATTTAATGGGACTTTTTAAGAACTGACTTCTTAACATATTACCTTTTTCATCATAATATTCTTCTATTCCTTTTATAGAATCTGCTAAGAATCGAAATGCATATAAATCTTGGTCTTTGTGTTTAAAAACTGCCGATTTAATCTTACCATAACCTGCAAACAAACTATCGTTTATAAATTTTTCTTCAAAAACAAGTTTAAAAGAGTCTCCTTTCTGTAGTTTGTAGAAATCTAGTGTCCAAGCATAAATATCTGCAACAGCATATGTTAAGTTTGGTGATAAATGCAAACTATCCATAGCATTAGAAAGATTCGAATAAATTTTTCCTTCAACTACTTTTTCTACGGTTTTAATTGGTTGCAAATAAGTATATGCTTCTGTTATAGAATCTTTAAAATCTACAACTGTTGCTCTAATTTTATCATTTTTATATATAAATACTTTTGCTTGTTCTAAAGAATCTTTACTCGATAGAATCATATAAGGTTTACCTGCTCTTACTTTTCGAACGTCAAAAACGTCTTTAATAGCACTTGCAATACTATTTATTTTAGGATAGCTCACATGATGCCTATCTAAAATTGCGCCAAAACTTTCTCCGGATTTAATAGTATCAAAAACAACCTTATAATCATCAACTTTAAAACCAAATTTATAAATAGGTTTTGGTGTTGGCTTTATTATAGGTTTTTCAATTTTTTCTTCACTTTTACAAGCAAACAAAATAATAGAAGTTAGAAGGATGTAGAGTACTTTTTTCAAAAAATTGGGAGCTATTAAATTTAACACCCAAAAGTACAAATAAAATTGATTTATTTTAAATCTTAACTCTTAAGTTCCTATAACGGTTTCGTTAAAGTTTTTATAAAAGGCATTTATTTAACTCTTTTTAAAATCATTAGCCAAACCTTTATAAGATTCTAGCTCTGCCCTTAAAGAGCCTACTGATAAATCTGCTTTCATTTTAATAGGTATTTTATTCAAGTCATCTGTAATCCAAATTGTTACACTTTCTTGTGCTTTAAAAACTCTACCAGATTGCACTAATGGTCTAAATATTAACGAATTTACTTTTCCAAACTTGGTTTTTAAGACTTCTCTTCCCAAAAAACGGAGTTTAAATGGGTAAATTTGAGAATCCATAAACATATCTATTGCTATTTCATCTCCTTTTTCCATGTGTTCTACATCTTGATTTCTTAAATAATAAAAAGATGAAAGCATGTCTTGTACGTTAGAAAATGCTACTGTTGTATCTTTTTGATTTTCAAAATCTTGAATGTAGGCTTTATTGGTATTGTAATCAAAATTGGTAATTCGATGCTTTTTATAACCACCTTCATTAATCTTTCTTTTAAAAACGTAAGGTTTTACTTCGTTTATATCAAAATAACTTTCGTAAACATCATCTACTTTAAAAAACCATTTTATCATCCCTGAAGTCCAACCAGACCCTTTTGTATGATATACTTTTTTACCGTTTAAATCTTTTTCATCTACCTCTAAAATTGCGGTTCCTGCTCTTAAAAAACCACTATAGCTCATTTTATAACGTAACCATTCTCCGCTTTTAAATGCTTCTATTTCTTCTTGAGAAAAAGTAGTTGTTGTTATTATTACAGTAAGTATTAGTAAGATATATTTTTTCATAGTTCTCAAACTTATAAAAAACTTATGACAATTACTGTTCCAAAAAAGAAAAAAGTGATTTACTAATAATTTGTAAATCACTTTTTAACGTTTTCTTTAAGTACTAATTTTTAAGAGAATTGTAGAATTTTTATCTAAAATGTACCCCAGTTCTTTAATTCTTCTTCACTCCATAAATACGGATAAAAGATTCTTCTTTGATACTTCGGATGCATGTATTTACGCCAACTACTTCCGCCAGTTGCTTCTAAATCTTTTTCTTTACCGCCTAAATATTTGCCGGCAGCATTATAATGTGCCATTACCCATTTTACATTAACAGTATAATCGTAATGCCTCATGGCTTTAATTAAACTTGGGTTCTGCTGAACATCCTTAGGTAATTCTTTAAATTTTCGAGATAAATTTATATCGTTATAATCTTCCATAAAATCTATAAACTCACCTAAATATTTCTTTTCGAATAGATTTAGTAATGTAGATTTCTGACCTGTTGTGTAGTTTTTACCTGCTGCCTGCCAATATAAATGATTGTATGCATTTTTAAAAGAACTATTTTGATCAATAGAATCTCTATATCTAGCGTCTATTAAGTTTATTAAATCTGTAGAAGCAAATTCTATTTTTCGGTATTGTGCCGATTGGAAACCACTTGCAGGTGTTAATGTGTTTCTAAATTTTAAATATTGTTCTTTCTCCATACCTTCTGCCATTACAGAAAAAGAATTGCAAAGCATATCAAAATACCTACTAATTCTATTTAAATGCATAGAAAACTTATCTGCACTTACTTCAATAGCTTTTGATACTTGCTCAATCTCCCAAAGAATCATTTTAAATAGCAACTCGTTTACTTGATGATACATGATAAAAACCATTTCATCTGGCTGTGTTGTTCTTGGCGTTTGCAAACCTAAAAGTGCATCTGTCTGTATATAATCCCAATACGTAATTGGTGTACTATGCAACAAACCTTCTAACATTGCATCTACAGGAACACCTAATTTATCGTACTTTTCTTCTATTGCTTTAAGTATTTCTTCTCTGTTCATAATTTAAGAATCAAGATATAAGAACAAAGAAACAAGACTTTTTTTTGAAAATCTAATTTATTTGCCAAATAAAAAACCAAGAGTAAAATGATAATCATCTTACTCTTGGTTGTAATAATTTTTTATAAAAAGATTTTTACTTCTAAAGTCTTTTATAATGTTCCTCTTTTTGCTTGTTCTCTTTCTATAGACTCAAACAACGCCTTAAAGTTTCCTGCTCCAAAACCTTTTGCTCCCATTCTTTGAATAATTTCAAAAAACAAGGTTGGTCTATCTTCTACTGGTTTTGTAAAAATTTGAAGTAAGTAACCTTCTTCATCAGCGTCAATCATAATACCTAAACTTTTAAGTTTTTCGATATCTTCTTTTAACTCGTGGCTAAATTCTTCTAAACGACCAGGAACAGATTTATAATATTCATCTGGTGGCGTAGATAAAAACTCTACTCCGTTTGCTCTTAATTGTGAAACTGTTTTTAAAATATCGTCTGTTGCCACGGCAATGTGTTGTACACCTGCACCTTCATAAAAATCTAAATACTCTTCTATTTGCGAACGTTTTTTACCTTCTGCTGGCTCGTTTATTGGAAACTTAATTCGCCCATTTCCGTTAGACATAACTTTACTCATTAATGCAGAATATTCTGTATGAATTTGCTTGTCATCAAAAGATAAAAAGTTTTCGAAGCCCATTACATCTTCGTACCATTTCACCCAAACGTCCATTTGATTCCAACCAACATTACCAACCATGTGATCTATATACTTTAAACCAGCACTTGGCGGATTGTAGTCTGATTCCCATTTTTGAAAACCTGGTAAAAAGGCACCGTTGTAATTTTTACGTTCTACAAACATGTGTACTGTTTCTCCGTAAGTATAAATTCCGGCTCTTACAACTTCACCATGTTCATCGGTTTCTACTGTTGGTTCCATATAAGATTTTGCACCTCTAGAAGTTGTTTCTTTATAAGCTTGTCTTGCATCTTCTACCCAAAGCGCTACAATTTTAACACCGTCACCATGTTTTACAATATGATCGTTTATTGGTGATTTACTATTTAATGGAGTTGTAAGCATCAGTTTGATTTTGTCTTGTGTTAAAACATAAGACACAGAATCTTTAGCTCCAGTTTCTAATCCGCGATATGCGTGTGATTGAAATCCGAATGCTGTTTTATAAAAATGCGCTGCTTGTTTTGCGTTACCTACGTAAAACTCTACGTAATCTGTTCCTAAAAGTGGAAGGAAATCTTGTGCTCCTTCAAATATTTTTTCTAAACCGTAGTTTACTGATTTTATTTCTTTTGCCATCTTGAGATGATTTTAATGTTTTGTTTGTGCTAATTGTTAGCAAATATGTTTAGCCCTGATTGAAGTGACATCCTTTTTTATTTTTCTTAAAAAAGATATAACGGAAAGCAGGAAATAGCTTCTAATGTTTATTTTATTCTAACCAAGATTTATAATAATCTTCATCGGCAATTTTCATGGCTTCTTCTGTAACCATTAAAGGTTTAAAAGTGTCTACCATAACCGCCAATTCTTCGGTTTTTGTTTTACCTATACTTTTTTCCGTAGTTCCTGGGTGTGGACCATGAGGAATTCCGGCTGGATGCAAGGAAATATGACCTTGATCGATGTCATTTCTACTCATAAAATCGCCATCTACGTAATACAAAACTTCGTCGGAATCTATATTACTATGGTTGTAAGGTGCAGGAATTGAATTTGGATGATAATCGTACAAACGTGGCACGAAACTGCAAATTACAAATGCATTTGTTTCGAAAGTTTGGTGTACTGGTGGCGGTTGATGAATACGACCTGTTATTGGCTCAAAATCGTGAATAGAAAATGCATACGGAAAATTATATCCGTCGTAGCCAACTACATCAAAAGGATGCGAAGCGTATACCATTTCTATAATTTCACCTTGTTTTTTTACTTTGATTAAAAAATCGCCAAGTTCATTATTTGTTTCTAATTCGTAAGGTCTTCTTAAATCTCGTTCACAAAACGGTGAATGTTCTAACAACTGGCCAAACCAATTTCTATAACGTTTTGGTGTGTAAACCGGCGAATATGATTCTACAATAAATAGTCTGTTGTTTTCATCATCGAAATCTAATTTATAAATAACGCCACGCGGAATCACTAAATAATCACCGTATTTAAAATCTAAGTTTCCTAAATGCGTTCTTAATTTTCCGGTTCCTTTATGAATAAAAATTACCTCATCTGCATCTGTATTTTTGTAAAAATATTCTTTAGTAGATTGTTTTGGTGCAGATAAAATAATATTACAATCAGAGTTTGTTAAAACTACTTTTCTACTTTCTAAATAGTCGTTCTCTGGAGGAACTTGAAATCCTCTAAATCTATAAGATTGAATATTATTTGCTTTTGCAATTTTTGGTTTTACAGAATATTGCTTGCGTATTTCTTTGACCATTGTTGGTCTATGTTCATGATAGCTATTGGTAGACATTCCGTCGAAACCAATAGTACCAAACAATTGTTCGTAATACAAACTACCGTCTTCTTTACGGAACTGTGTGTGTCTTTTTGGAGGAATTTCTCCTAATTTATGGTAAAAAGGCATGTTTTTCTTAAATTTAATTTAATAAAATTGATTAAAATAAAGGTTTAAGAATAACTATTCTGGATTGCGTTTGATAAGAAATTTTAGGTGCGAAAGTAAATCTGAATACATCTCAATCGATTTAGTGAACTACACAAATATACAAAAAGGAAAGGAGATTTTAAGGAATATTACAATAGACTAAAAATCTACGAATAATATTACTTAAAGTCTCCTTTATTAAATTTAAATAAACGATTATTTCTTAGTCAATCTTTTTAACAACTGCCTTTGGCGCTTCTTTTCTTGTACCATCAAAACCATCAATTCCGCCAACTGTTGTATATTTCATCACATACTTTTTATCAGGAAATATTCTTTTATAAGCGCTTTGACACATTAAAGTTGCCTCGTGAAAACCACAAAGAATTAGCTTTAATTTACCTGGATATGTGTTTACATCTCCAATGGCATAAATACCCGGTATATTTGTTTGGTAATCTAATGCGTTGTTAACTCTAATGGCGTTTTTTTCAATTTCTAAACCCCAATCTGCAATTGGCCCTAATTTTGGAGACAATCCGAATAAAGGAATAAAGTGATCTGTTTCTATTATAAAAGGTTCTTCGCCTTTTCTAACTACAGAAACACCTTCTACTTTATCTTTACCAATAATACCTTTAACTTCTGCTGGTGTTATTAATTTAATTTTACCGGCATCTTTTAACTCTTGTACTTTATCTACAGAATCTAAAGCACCTCTAAATTCGTTTCTTCTATGAATTAAAGTTACAGAAGACGCTACATCTGTTAAAAAAATAGACCAATCTAAAGCAGAGTCTCCACCACCAGAAATTACTACTTTTTTATCTCTATAAAATTCTGGGTCTCTAATAATATATTCGACACCTTTATCTTCAAAATCTACAATATTAGGAATAGGCGGTTTTCTTGGCTCAAAAGAACCTAAACCACCCGCAATCGCCACTACTTTTGCATGGTGTTTTGTACCTTTATTAGTGGTAACAACAAAAGTACCATCTTCTTGTTTTTCTACAGTATCTGCTCTTTCCCCTAACGTAAAACCTGGCTCAAATTGTTTTATTTGCTCCATTAATTTTTCGGTTAAATCTCCTGCTAAAATTTCTGGATAAGCAGGTATATCATAAATAGGTTTCTTCGGATAAATTTCTGAACATTGCCCACCAGGTTGTGGCAAAGCATCAATTAAATGACAACGCAGCTTTAACAAACCTGCTTCAAAAACGGTAAACAAACCTGTTGGTCCTGCTCCTATTATTAAGATATCTGTAGTAATCATTCTTTTTTTATGTTTTAAAACCTCACAAAGTTTTATTCTTGTGAGGCTTTTATTTTTTGTGTTTGCGTTAGGGATTGCAGCATTTGTTTGAGCTCTTTTTTACTTTTTCTGTAAAAAAAGCGAGTGCAAAAGCCCGACCTTTTTAGGTAACGCCCAAAATTATTTTATTGCATTAATTTAAAAACTGATTTTTATCAGTTTACGCTACATTTATAACTTCTTCTATTTGCGGCGCATACTTTTTTATTGTTGCTTCTACACCATTTTTTAAGGTCATCTGGTTTACAGAACAACCCGTGCAAGCACCTTCTAATTGCACTTTAACTATGGCATCTTCTATAGATAAAAGTTTAATATTACCGCCATCACTCATTAAAAAAGGGCGAATTTCTTCTAACGCTTTTTCTACATTATCTAATGTTTCTTGTGCTGTCATATAAAATGAATTTATTTTGTACTACAACCACTCATTGTTGTTATTCTAACAACTTCTGTTGGCGGTAAGTTTTCGTTTCTTTTTAATAATTCTGAAACCATTTCTTTAGTAATCTCGTTAAAAGATTCTTCTAAAATTGTTCCGTTTTGTAATGCTACCGGATGACCAACATCACCAGATTCTCTAATACTTTGTACTAAAGGAATTTCTCCTAAAAACTTGGTATTTATATCTTCTGCTAAATTTTTTGCACCATCTTGCCCAAATATATAATATTTATTGTTTGGTAACTCTTCTGGTGTAAAATATGCCATGTTTTCTATAATTCCTAAAACTGGCACATTTATATTTTCTTGCTGAAACATTGCAACTCCTTTTTTAGCATCTGCTAAAGCAATATTTTGTGGCGTACTAACAACTATAGCACCATTAATTGGTAGTGCTTGTACTATAGATAAATGCACATCTCCTGTTCCTGGTGGTAAATCTATCAATAGAAAATCTAATTCACCCCAATCTGCATCAAAAATTAATTGGTTTAATGCTTTAGAAGCCATTGGCCCACGCCAAATAACTGCTTGATCTGGATTTGTAAAAAAACCTAACGATAATAATTTTACTCCGTAATTTTCGATTGGTTTCATTTTAGAACGACCATCTACATTAACAGAAAGTGGTTTTTGCTTTTCTACATCGAACATAATATGTTGCGACGGACCGTAAACGTCTGCATCTAAAACACCTACATTAAAGCCCATTTTAGCCAAAGAAATAGCGGTATTTGCTGTAATTGTAGATTTACCTACACCACCTTTACCAGAGGCAATAGCAATTATGTTTTTTATGTTAGGAATTTCTTTACCTCTAATTTGATTCGGGTTTTCTTTAACTGCAATTTTTTCTACCTTAACATTAACCTTTACAGTTATTTCTTCTGAAACAATTGTTTTTATAGCTTTAGAAATTTCTGACTCAATTTTCTTTTTTGCTTGTAATGTTGGGTTGCTAATGGTTACATCTACTTCTACTTCATTACCAAAAGTAACAACATTGGTAACATTATTGTTTTCTATTAAACTTTTACCTTCTCCTGGCGCAGTAATAGTTTCTAGTGCCTTATATATATCTTGCTTCTTAAAACTCACGTCTTATCTTTATTTAATCTTGATTGCAAAGATACAGCTTACTGTTTAGAAATTAAAGCTTGGGGATACTCAATATCTATTCTAAAATAAAGCATTTTTATTTTTTTTATCAAAAAAAAATTTTATTACGATTTTTTACAATAATAAAAATTTGTTTATCTTTAGTTTTGAGAACAACAAAACCCCCAAATTATGAAAAGCCCCTTATTAAAATTAAGTATTTTAGCTTTAACTTCTTGGACCTCTTGGACCACAAAGTACTTAAAAAAAGACAACCTTTAAAAACAACTTAATAAATAACCCTAAACTCAAATTAACCCTTGAGTGTTAATTCATTTAACACCAAACCCCCTACATTATGAAAAACACAACAATTAAAACGACAACTTTCATTGCATTATTATTTTTAGGAATAAATATTTCAAATGCTCAAGATATTGCAATGAATTCTAATGACGCAAACAATAATTTAACTTTTACTAAAACTACCATTAGTATAGATCCGGAAGACAAAAAGGTAATTAAAGAAACAGTTTTAGAAGAAGGAAGATATACGTATAACAACAAAGGTAAAGAGGTTGTTGTAGAAATTAAAGATGGTTACTATACAGAATACCATGGTAAAGACGAATTTATTAAAGCAAGCATAAGTTGGTCTTCAGAAAACAATTACAAACTGGTAGTTACAGAAATTCATAAAGAAAACTTACCTTTTAAAGAAGGTACTGTTATGGAAACAGAAATTATTAAAGTTAAAGGAAACAAATTTTATTACGAATCTAATTTAGAAGGATTAACTTGGTCTGGAAAATTCTTAAAAATTGATTAATAAATTGTTTAAATAGAAATGTTCTAATTTGTTAATAAAGGTCTATCATTTTCATGATAGACCTTTTTTTATATTATTCAAATACATAAGATAAAAAAGATACCCTTGTTTTTGTTGTGCTATTTAGTAATCTTAAAATAATATAATAAAACAAGAAAATTATGTAACAAATAAACTCTAACGGGTAATTAACTTTGTGGTGTATTTTTAAAGAAAGAAACATTTAAAATCCCCCATTTATTATGAAATCTAAAATATTAAAATTAACCTGTACAGCCTTCATACTTTTTTTTGGCTTCCAAACATTACAAGCGCAACAATCTGACGTTGCTTCTAACGAAACAAGTAACTACTACCAAACTGAATTACCAAATTCAAACTCTAATTCCTTAGAAATTAAAGAAACACTTCTAGAAGAAGGTAAATATGTTGATTCAAGTAAAGGAAATGAAGTAATCGTAGAAATAAAAGACGGTTACTACACAGAGTACCACGTTAATAATGAATATATAAAAGCAAAGATAGAATGGTCTGCAGAAAATAAATACACTTTAGAGATTATAGACATCAATAAAGATAATCTTCCTTTTGAAGTTGGTACTAAAATGGATACTGAAATTGTAAAAATTAAAGGAACTAGAATATACTATGAATCTAATTTAGAAGGACTAACTTGGTCTGGAAAATTTAGAAAAATTTAAATCGACTTGCTAGAAAAATAGAAATGTTTAAATTAGTTAAAATACCTATCATTAATTTGATAGGTTTTTTTATGTGTTAAAATTAATTTATAGTTCAGCGGAAGGATTCCAAAGAACTTTGTCAAAATCTATAATTTGATTCTCTTTTACAACTATACCTTCGTTTTCTAACAACTGCTGCATTAAATTAGTACCATCAAAATGATGTTTACCAGTAAGTAAACCTTTTCTATTTACAACTCTATGCGCAGGTACATCTTCTAAATTATGGGCTTTATTCATTGCCCAACCAACCATTCTTGCAGATCTTGCTGCACCTAAATACGTTGCAATTGCACCATAAGTTGTTACACGACCAAAAGGTACAAGACGAGTTACGGCATAAACTTTTTCGAAAAAATTATCAGTTTCTTTCATGGCGTGAATTTACAAAATGAAATAATAAAAATTCAAAATAAAACCAAACATGACATTTATCATGTTTTAAATTATTGATTTTAAGTACATTGAGTTGTAATTTTTAAATCCCTCAATATCATGAAAACCTTAACATTATTTTTCGCCTTAATTTTTATTATTAACACCAATCAAACTCTTTATTCTCAAGATGTAAATTATCAGCAAAAATCTATTACAAATGATTATATGCAAGATGGTACATATAAATACTGCAATGACACTTGTGATGTTATTGTTGAAATAAAGAATAATGTTTACACTGAATTTTATCCAAATAACGAGTTTATTAAAGCCAACATAAAATGGATAAATAGAAAAGAGTATAAATTAGTTATTACCGAAATTAAAAAACGTGATTTGCCATTTGGTATTGGTACCATTATGAAAACAAAAATTGTAAGAAAAAAAGGAAATACTTTTTATTATGAGTCTAACCTACAAGGTCTTTCTTGGTCTGGTAAATTTGAGCGTATAGATTAATTTTAACTTCAAAAAAAAACATCAATTTAATAAAATTGATGTTTTTAATAAGTTTTAATATTTTAGTTTAAACTTTATATAAGTAATAGGTTTTCCTATTTCTAAATATTGGTTCTCATAAAAAGTTTGTGTTTCTGTAACCTCTTCGGGTGCACCTTCGTTTTTATAAACTGTATGGTTTGCATATAAAACCTCATGCCCTTCACCATGCAACAAACCTAAGGTATAACCGTGCATAAATTCGCTATCGGTTTTTAGATTCATTATTCCGTCTTCACTTAAAATAACACTATATTTTTTAAGAAATTTAGAATTTGTCATTCGGTGTTTAGTACGTTGATATTTTATTTGCGGATCCGGAAAAGTTATCCAAATTTCTGAAACTTCATTTTCTGCAAAAATATAATCTACCAACTCTATTTGCGTTCTAACAAAAGCAACATTGGGTAAATTTTCTTCTATTGCAGTTTTTGCACCTCTCCAAAAACGAGCTCCTTTAATATCTATACCTATATAATTTTTATTAGGATTTTTTCTTGCTAATGCAATTGTATATTCTCCTTTACCACAACCAAGTTCTACAACTATAGGGTTGTTGTTTCCAAAAAAAGAATGCCATTTACCTTTATGAGAAAAGTTGGTTATAACTTCTTCTCTTGTTGGCTGAATGACATTTTCGAACGTTTCGTTTTCTTTAAAACGTTTTAGTTTGTTTTTGCTTCCCAAAATATTAAATTAAGCTCTATCTTCTGTACCTTCTTTTACGAAACGACGAGATTCTCCCATCCAATATGCAAATAAAACTAAAAGAACTACTAAAAACCCCCAATTTAAGGCATTAGAAACCCACCAACCAAGATCTGCATTTGCTACAGTTAATCTTAACCAATCGAATGGTAAGAATAATATATCTGTAAATAAACTACCAATCCATCTAAAAATATTGCTTGCTATCATAACTTAATTATCTTTACACTGCAAAAATAACAAAAGAAACAATGCTAGCCAATTTTTTAGGGAAATCTAAGCCAATCAATTTCATTATTCTTTTAAGTGTCTTTATTTGCCTGTTTTTATTAGAAATTCTACCGTTACATTTAGCGCAAAACTTTCAACTTAAATTAGTGTTTGAAATTACCGGTTTGGTTGCGCTCTTTTTATTGCTTTTTTTCTTTTACAATTTTGTTATTTCTAAAAATAATTTAACGTTCGATAATTCTTATAGCTTCTTTATTTTTACTGTTCTTCTTGCCTTTTTTTTACCCACCATAAAAAACTATAATACACTTATAATAACACTGTTATATATATTATTTCTAAGAAAAATTTACAGTTTAAAATCTTCGAAAAAGATTTTACAAAAGCTTTTCGACGGCGGTTTTTGGTTAAGTATATTGTTTATTCTAGAACCTTTTACTGCAATGTTTGGTATACTAATTTACGCTGCAATAATATTACATCAAAAACCAGTTATCAATAGTTTAATTGCTCCTTTAGTAGGTTTTGCTTGCCCATTAATTGTATACGCTACATATTGTTTTTGGTTCGATAAATTATATGCTTTTACAAACCTTTTTTACTTTAATACCTTTAAAAGTTTAGTTTTTTATTCTGAAAACAACTTTTATTGGATTATCATTTTGATAATTACCCTCTCTTTAGTGTCAATTATTATGAAGTCGCCAAAAACTTTATCGGTAAATAATTCTTTTAAGAAAAGTTGGTTATTACTTTTAGTAAATTTTACAATTGCATTGTTTTTTACTCTTTTAATACCTAATAAAAACGGTTCTGAAATGTTGTTTCTACTTTTTCCTGCAAGTGTAATTAGTGCAAATGGTATAGAAATGATAAAAAACAACATTATAAAAGATGTTGTATTATCACTATTAATTATATGCTTGGTAGTCTTTTTGTTTATATTATAACTTTTTACCAAAAGCCAAATCTCCAGCATCACCTAAACCCGGAATTATATATCCTTTTTCGTTTAAAGTATCATCCAACGCTGCAATCCATAAATGTGTGTTTTCTGGAAAATGTTTAGAAATATAATCTACACCTTCTTTAGATGCAATTACTACTATAATGTGTAACTCTTTAGGCGTACCATATTTTTTTATTGCTTCATAAACCGCAACCAAACTTTGCCCTGTTGCCAACATCGGATCTGCAAGTAATAATGTTTTTCCTTCTATAGATGGTGATGCAAAATACTCTACAATAATTTCTGATGGAACGCCATTTTCTGGATGATTTCTATAAGCAGAAATAAAAGCATTTTCTGCATCATCAAAATAATTTAACAACCCTTGATGCAAAGGCAAACCCGCTCTTAATATAGAACATAAAACAATTTTATTGGTAAGCTGATCTATTTCTTTAATACCTAATGGTGTTTCTACTTTATTAACAGAATAATTAAGTTCTTTACTTAATTCATAACTTAAAACCTCACCTATTCTTTCTATATTTCTGCGAAATCGTAAAGAGTCTTTTTGAACGTTTACATCTCTAATTTCTGAGATAAATTTGTTTAAAATTGTATTACTAGAAGATATATTATGAATATGCATTTTATAGAAATTAGATAAACAAATGTAGCATAATTAAGTAAAATTTGTATCTTGCTCTAAGAATTTAGTTTAATTAATCACTAAAAAATTAAAAAAATGGGAATTTTTTCATTCATTAAAAATGCCGGAGCCAAAGTTTTTGGTATTGGAAAAACTACAGAAGAAGAAAATGCAGAAAAGTCTGAACAATTAAGAAATGCTATTACTGCATTAGATTTACAAGTTACAGATTTATCTATAGAAGTAGATGATGATATTGTAAAGTTATGGGGAGAAACTGCCGATTTAGCTACAAAAGAAAAAGTAGTTTTAGTGGTAGGGAATACAAACGGAATTTCTTCTGTAGAAGATAATATTACTGTTGCAGAAGTAGAAGAAATTGAAGAAGAAGCAATGGCACAATTCCATACAGTAGAAAAAGGAGATACTTTAGGTAAAATAGCAAAAGAATATTACGGCAATGCAATGAAATACCCTGTTATTTTCGAAGCAAACAAACCTATGTTAACACATCCAGATAAAATTTATCCGGGTCAGGTATTAAGAATACCACCATTAGTAGACTAGCTAAAAGTTAATCAACCAAACCAAGAGAGTTTCAAAAATAAATTTTTGAAACTCTTTTTTTATGCTTAAAATCTAAATTTTATTAGCAACTTTGCAAACTAATATAGTTTACATTTTTTAAAATGAATAAAAGAATATTAGCTCTTTTTGCAGTTTCTATTGCAACTCTAATTTATGGCTTAACATTTACTATTGCTAAAGATGTTATGCCAAACTATTTAAAACCTTATGCTTTTATTTTAGTTAGAGTAATTGGTGCAACAACTATTTTCTGGACATTAGGTTTGTTTATAAAACAGCAAAAAATAGAAAAGGAAGATTATAAAAAAATTCTTTTAGCTTCTTTTTTTGGTATTGGTTTAAACATGCTAACTTTTTTTAAAGGTTTAAGTATAACAACACCAATTAGCGCATCTGTAATGATGGTAACATCACCAATTATGGTGCTAATTTTCTCTAGCATTTTAATAAGAAAAAGAATAGGAAAACAACGCATTTTAGGGGTTTTTATTGGTTTAATTGGTACTATTTTATTAATTACATATAGCAATACTTCATCCGAAGGAACCAATAATAACTTTGGCAACTTTTTAGTTTTTGTAAATGCTGCATCTTATGGTTTGTACTTAGTTTTAGCTAAAGATTTAATTGTAAAATACAACCCAATTGTGTTTGTAAAATGGCTATATTTATTTGGTTCTATTTTTGTAATTCCTTTTGGTTACAGCGAATTATTAGAAGTATCATGGCAAGAAATACCTACAAACATTTATTGGAATATAGGTTTTGTTGTAATTTTCACTTCTTGTGTAACCTATCTTTTTAATCTGTATGGTTTATCAAAATTAAAACCAACAACGGTTAGTGTTTTTATTTATTTACAACCTGTAATTGCCACAATTTATGCATTAATAGTTGGTAGCGACTCTTTAAATACCGTTAAAATAAGTGCAACAATCTTAATATTTATTGGTGTGTATTTAGTAACCAAACAAGTAGAAAAATCTACCAAATAAAACTATATTTGCAACTTATTTAAAATGATGATTTTATGATTCAATCTATGACGGGTTATGGGAAAGCAGTATTACAATTGCCTACCAAAAAAGTTACTATAGAAATTAAATCTCTAAACAGTAAAAATTTAGATTTAAACGTTAGAATTCCTTCTTACTACAAAGAAAAAGAATTACCTGTACGTAAAAAATTAGCAGCTGCCTTAGTTCGTGGAAAAGTAGATTTTTCGATATTTGTAGAAATGACTGCAGATGAAACTTCTACAACTGTTAATCATGGTGTTGTAAAAGAATACATACAACAACTAAGAAATGTAGTACAAACAGGTGCTACAGACGATGTAGAACTGTTAAAAATGGCAGTTAAAATGCCAGATGCATTAAAAACAGAAAGAGAAGAATTAGATGAAAATGAATGGAATCTAATTGATAAGAACATAGATGTTGCCATAGAAGAAATTGTACAATATAGAACAGACGAAGCCGCATCTTTAGAAATAGATTTTAAGCAAAGAATTGCAAATATTAAAATGTATTTAGAAGAAGTAAAAGCTTTAGATGGCGATAGAATAGCAAACGTAAAAGCACGTTTAAAAAAGGCGATAGACGATTTAAAAGTAGATACAGATGAAAATCGTTTTGAGCAAGAGTTAATTTATTATCTAGAAAAATTAGATATTAACGAAGAAAAGGTTCGTTTAGCAAACCATTTAGATTACTTTTTAGAAACATTGGCAACACCAGATTCTAATGGTAAAAAATTAGGGTTTGTAATACAAGAAATGGGTAGAGAAATTAACACCACAGGTTCTAAAGCAAATTTTGCACCTATGCAAAAAGCTGTAATTCAAATGAAAAACGAATTAGAACAAATTAAAGAACAAATTTTAAACGTACTTTAAACATCAATAGTAAGCCCCAAAAAATGGTTTACAACTAATAACTTATAATTCTGAAATCTATTCAGAATGACAAAAATTAAATATTTATGTCAGAATTTAAAGGAAAATTATTCGTCTTTTCAGCACCTTCTGGTTCAGGAAAAACAACAATTGTTCGTCATTTACTAAAACAAGAAAAATTTAATTTAGAATTTTCTATTTCTGCAACTTCTAGAGATCCTAGAGGAGCAGAAAAAGATGGTGAAGATTATTATTTTATTTCTTTAAAAGATTTTAAAAATAAAATTAAAGGCGATGAATTTTTAGAATGGGAAGAAGTTTATAGAGACAATTTCTACGGAACTTTAAAATCTGAAGTAGAACGCATTTGGGCGCTTAAAAAACATGTAATTTTTGATATTGATGTTGTAGGAGGCTTAAGAATTAAAAAGAAATTTCCAGATGAAACGCTATCTGTTTTTGTAAAACCACCAAGTGTAGACGAACTAAAAATTAGATTAAAAAAACGATCTACAGAAAGCGAAGACAAAATAAACATGCGTGTTGCAAAAGCTTCTGTAGAATTAGCAACTGCACCACAATTTGATAAAATTATCAAAAATTACGAATTGGATGTCGCTTTAAAAGAAGCTGAAATGTTGGTTGCTGATTTTTTAGATTTAAAAGAATAAAACTTCTATTACAATTAAAATGAAAATCGGTTTATACTTTGGTACTTTTAATCCTATACATATAGGGCATTTAATAATTGCCAATCATATGGTAGAAAATTCAGACTTAGATGAGATATGGATGGTGGTAACACCACACAATCCCTTTAAAAAGAAAAGCTCTTTATTAGACAACCATCATCGTTTAGAATTGGTATATAAAGCAACAGAAGCATATGACAAAATTAAACCTTCTGATATTGAATTTAAATTACCACAACCAAACTACACAGTTTATACTTTAGCACATATTTCTGATCTTTATAAAAACAAAGAATTTTGTTTGATTATGGGAGAAGACAATTTAAAAAGTTTGCATAAATGGAAGAATTACGAAACCATTTTAGAACATCATAATATTTATGTATACCCAAGAATTGCAGAAGGCAAAATAGATTCTCAATTCGATAATCACCCAAGAATCACAAAAGTAGAGGCACCAATTGTTCAAATTTCTTCTACAATGATTAGAAACGGAATTAAAGACGATAAAAACATAAAACCACTTTTAACCAAAGAAGTTTGGCAATACATTGATGAAATGAATTTTTATAGAAAATAATTTCACTTTAAATTCGTTGTATATTTGTAAATATTCAAAATAAATACTTTGGCTAAAAAGGATAAAAAAAAAGGAAAATTAAAACAAAAACTAACCGATAAATACAGATTGGTTGTTTTAAACGAAAATACTTTTGAAGAGCGCTTTTCTTTAAAACTGTCTCGTCTAAATGTATTTGTTTTAGGCGGGTTTTTCTCTATCCTACTTATTTCTTTAACCACTGTATTAAT
The DNA here is from genome assembly GCF_054589375.1 of Polaribacter sp. OB-PA-B3. Lineage (NCBI taxonomy): Bacteria > Pseudomonadati > Bacteroidota > Flavobacteriia > Flavobacteriales > Flavobacteriaceae > Polaribacter > Polaribacter sp. OB-PA-B3. Next base: position 535,613 of record NZ_BAAIIX010000001.1, on the reverse strand, counting down.
AGCATTTACACCAATTAAAGAATACATACCAGGTTATTCGTCTTCAAAATTAAAATCAGATGCATTAAAGCTTACTTTCGAAGCAGATTCTTTAAAGCAAAAATTGGCTATTCTAGAAAATTATACAAAAGCTTTAAAACCAGTTTTAACTGGTGAAATAACCTCAGAAGAAATAGATTCTATACAAATAGAAGCAAGACAAACTACAATAAACGAAAGTAAACTCGATGCAACCAAAGAAGATTCTTTATACAGAGAAAAAATAGATAGAGAAACTCGTTTTGACATTTTAAACAACTCTAACAGTAGCGTTAAAATTGTTTTTTTTGCACCATTAAAGGGTAATATTTCTCAAAATTTTGATGCCAATTCTAAACATTTTGCACTAGATATTATCGCTAAAACAGGTACACCTGTTAAAGCTGCCGCAGAGGGCACCGTAATTTTTTCTGGTTGGAGTGCCGAAACCGGTTATGTTATTATTATAAAACACAATAAAGATTTTATATCTGTTTACAAACACAATGGTAACTTACTAAAACAACAAGGCGATTTTGTAAGATCTGGTGAAGTAATTGCTAGTGTTGGATCTACAGGAGAACTTTCTACAGGACCACACTTACACTTTGAACTTTGGAAAGGTGGTTACGCCATAAACCCAACAAATTTTATAGATTTTAAATAATGAGTATTAAATCTTTTTTTGCCATTCCTTTTGCTAAAATTGCAACTAAAAAAGTTTATAAATGGGCTAATAAACCACATAAAACTCAAGATAAAGTTTTTAAAAATCTAATTTCTAAAGGTAAAACAACTGCTTTCGGTAAAGATCATAACTTTGCTAACATTTCAAATTATGACGATTTTAAAAATCATGTTAAAGTTCAAGATTACGAAGGCTTAAGAAATTATGTAGATAGAATTGTGGCTGGTGAAGAAAATGTACTTTGGCCAGGTAAACCATTGTATTTTGCAAAAACTTCTGGTACAACTTCTGGCGCTAAATACATACCAATTACTAAAGAATCGATGCCTACACATATTACAGCGGCAAGAAATGCAATGCTGTTTTATATTGTAGAGAAAAATGATGCAAGTTTTGTTGATGGTAAAATGATCTTTTTACAAGGAAGCCCAGTTTTAGAAGATAAAAATGGCGTAAAACTTGGCAGACTTAGTGGTATTGCAGCACATTATGTACCAAACTATCTACTTAAAAACAGATTGCCAAGTTGGGAAACCAATTGTATAGAAGATTGGGACACGAAAGTAAATGCAGTAGTTGAAGAAACGGTTAACGAAAACATGTCTGTAATTAGCGGAATTCCGTCTTGGGTACAAATGTATTTCGAAAAACTAATCGAAAAAACAGGAAAATCGGTTTCAGAACTATTTCCTAATTTTAATTTCTTTATTTACGGAGGTGTTAATTTTGAGCCCTACAAGAATAAATTTGAGAGCTTAATTGGTAAAAAGATAGATTATATAGAATTATACCCTGCATCAGAAGGTTTTATTGCTTATCAAGACTCTCAAACAGAAAAAGGAATGCTTTTACAGCTAGATTCTGGTATTTTTTACGAGTTTATTCCGGCTAATGAATTCTTTGATAAAAACCCAACAAGAATCTCTTTAAAAGACGTTAAAATTGGTGTAAATTATGTAATTATACTAAATACTACTGCAGGACTTTGGGGTTATAATATTGGCGATACAGTAGAGTTTACATCAACAAAACCTTATAGAATTAAAGTTACTGGTAGAATTAAACACTTTATTTCTGCTTTTGGCGAGCACGTTATTGGCAAAGAAGTTGAAAAAGCTTTAAATGATTCTATAAAAGGTACATCTATAAATATTAGCGAATTTACGGTTGCGCCACAAGTAAACCCAAAAACTGGTTTACCTTATCACGAGTGGTTTATAGAGTTTGAAAATGAACCAGAAGATATAGAAGAGTTTGCAGCAATAGTAGATGCTTCTATGCAATCTCAAAACATCTATTATTTCGATTTAATAGAAGGTAAAATATTACGTCCGTTAATTATTAGAAAAGTTAAAAAAGGTGGTTTTCATGAATATATGAAATCTATTGGTAAATTTGGAGGACAAAATAAAATACCTCAACTTTCTGATAACAGAAAAATTGCAGATGTTTTAGATAATTTTATAATTAAAAAATAACAACATATATACAAAATGGGAGGAGATTATTTATTTTTAGTTTTAGCTGTAGTACTAGTAATTGTTTACTTTTACAACAAATTCAGAAACAAACGCCGTTAACCTTAAAATAACTACCAATTTTAAAATTTGGTTAGATTTACTTTTTAGTTTAATACTAAAAACAGCAATAAAATACAAATGAGTACAATTAGAATTACAAAGAAATTCAATTTTGAAACGGGCCATGCATTATATGGTTATGATGGCAAGTGCAAAAACGTACACGGTCATTCATATAAATTATCTGTTACCGTTTCTGGACAACCAATTTCTGACAATACAAATGTAAAATTTGGAATGGTAATCGATTTTGGCGATTTAAAAAAGATTGTTAATGAAGAAATTGTAGACATTTTTGACCATGCAACAGTTTTTAATAAAAACACGCCACATGTAGATTTAGCTAAAGAATTGATAGACAGAGGACATCACGTTTTATTAGTAGATTACCAACCTACAAGCGAAATGATGGTTATCGATTTTGCTAAAAAAATAAAAAGTAGACTACCTAATAATATAAAATTACATTCTATAAAACTTCAAGAAACAGATTCTAGTTTTGCTGAATGGTATGCAAACGAAAATTAAACTATTTACCGTTATAAGAGTTCATAGTATTTGATAAGCCAGCTGTACCAAAAGAAGTTATTACTTTAGCCGATATAGGCAAACGTTCTATTAATTGGCTGGTTTCTTCTTTGTTCCATTCTCCTAAAACAAAATCTACTTGTCTTCCTTTAGGATAATTTGCACCAACACCAAATCTAAATCTTGGATATTTTTGGGTGTTTAATTTTTCTTGAATATCTTTTAATCCGTTATGGCCACCAGCAGAACCTTTGGCTTTTACACGGATCGTTCCAAAATCAATATTTACATCATCTGTAACTATTAAAGTATTTTCTACATCAATTTTCTCTTTATCCATCCAGTATTTAACGGCTTTACCACTTAAATTCATAAAAGTACTTGGCTTTAAAAGAATAAAAGTTCTTCCTTTAAATCTAAAGTTAGCAACTTCTCCTAACTTTTCTGTTTCGAAAGTAACTTTATGTTCTTCTGCAAGTTCGTCTAAAATCTTAAAACCGATATTATGACGTGTATTGTCATACTTAGTACCAACATTTCCTAAACCTACAATTAAAAATTTTTTCATTAGTTGTTCTTTCGTTTCAATATTTAAACCAAATAGATTTTTAAAAACCTTAAAATATTCATATTTCAAAAATAAGAAGAAATTAAAAGGTATAAAAAAAGCGTTACAATTTTGTAACGCTTTTATTTATAATATGAATAATAGCAACTTATTCTGCTGCAGTTTCATCTTCATCTTCATCTACAGAAACAGTAGCATTACGAGAAGTTCTTACTTGTACTACAACCGTATTATCTGGGTGCATAAAAGTATAATCATCGTTAAATAAAGAAGTAACAAATAATTTATTACCAATCTTTAACTTAGAAATATCTGCTGAAATAAAATCTGGCAAGTTTGCTGGTAAAGCTTTTACTCTTAATTTACGGTTTGTAAAACGTAAAGAACCACCATTTAATACACCAGGTGAAGTACCTGTTAATTTTACAGGAATATTCATTGTAATTTCTTTATCATCGAATAACTGATAAAAATCTACATGTAAGATTTTATCTGTTACTGGGTGAAATTGGATATCTTGCAAAATAGTTGCAATCTTTTGTCCATCAACATCAATAGTTGCAGTGTATACGTTTGGAGTATACACCAAGTTTTTAAACGCTTTTTCTTCTGCAGAAAAATGCACTGGCTTATCTCCTCCGTATATAACGCAAGGAACCATACCAGCATTACGTAAGGCTTTTGTTGACACTTTACCTACGCTTTCTCTTTTTGATCCTTTAATTGTAATTGATTTCATTACTTTTTTTATTAATTATTTACATTAAAAATTGTCCACTAATCGATGTGTTATCTTGAACTTTGTGCATAACATCAGCGAATAAGGGCGCGCAAGATACAACTTTTATTTTTGAAGTCTCCTTTTTTAGAGGAATTGTATCTGAAACTATTAATTCTGTTAAACCAGAGTTCTCTATTTTCTCGTATGCACCTCCAGAAAGTATAGGATGTGTGCATATAGCTCTTACACTTTTTGCTCCTCTAGCCATCATTAAATCTGCTGCATGTGCCAATGTACCTCCAGTATCTATCATATCATCTACTAGAATTACATTTTTACCTTCTACATCACCAATTAGCTCCATATGAGAGATTACATTCGCTTTTTTTCTTTGCTTATAGCATATTACAACGTCAGAATGTAAATGTTTAGAATATGCGTATGCTCTTTTAGAACCACCCATATCTGGTGACGCTATTGTTAAATTTTCTAAATTTAAACTCTTAATATAAGGCATAAAAATAGTTGAAGCGAAAAGATGATCTACTGGTTTTTCGAAAAATCCTTGAATTTGATCTGCATGTAAATCCATTGTCATTATTCTAGTAGCTCCTGCAGATTGTAATAAATTTGCTACTAATTTTGCACCTATTGCAACTCTTGGCTGATCTTTTCTATCTTGTCTTGCCCATCCAAAATATGGCATTACTGCTGTAATATGTCTTGCAGAAGCTCTTTTAGCCGCATCTAACATTAACAACATTTCCATTAAATTATCTGCATTAGGAAAAGTAGACCCTATTATAAAAACTCTTCTTCCTCTAACAGATTCTTCGAATGCTGGCTGAAATTCTCCGTCACTAAAGTATGTTGTTTTAACTTTTCCTAAAGTGGTATTGTATTCTTTTGCAATTTTTTCTGCCAAAACTGTGCTTTGTCTGCAGGCAAAAAGTTTTGGTGCTAATTGATTTGTAGGCATTTAGTTGTTATTTAGATTGTGTTGTTGTAAGGGCACAAAAGTAGAAATTATTTATTTAGTTTGAAATTAATTTATATACTTTAAAATAAAATAATTTAATACATTTGCAATCTTAATTCTAAATGCTCAAGTGGCGGAATTGGTAGACGCGCTGGATTCAAAATCCAGTTCTTTCGAGAGTGTGGGTTCGATTCCCACCTTGAGTACAAAATAAAAAAACCTCAACTTTTAAAGTTGAGGTTTTTTATTACTTTATGAATCTTAAAAAAAATTCTTAAGTAAAAATTTAATTCTTTTTTTTATTCTTCTTTTTTTTCCTTTTGTAATTTCAAAAGGAAGTATTAAAATTAAATATATTAAAATAAATGGGCTTTTTAATTTTTCCATTATAATATAATTATTTCCTTTTTTGAATTTTTTTACTAAAAATTATAAACAAAACTCCGCAAAGTAACCATGCCGGCAATGTTACAAAAGATAAAAAAACATCGAATTGAACAGAAATAAAATAGAAAAGACCAAAACTAATAGCCCACGCAAATAGTACTGCATTATTAATTTTGATTCCAGCTAATTCTGCATAATTCTTTTGAATTCCAAACTTTTTTGCAAAGAAATGCTCGAATACAATAATTGCACCAAACGGAGCCAAAATAAAACCATAAAGAGCTACAAAACCTAATAATTTCATAGCAAATGCTGGAAACAATCCTGCTACTGTAGCAATAGCACCTGCAATTATAGTGACTTTAGCTGTCGATAACTTAGGTAAAATAGCTTGAAAAGCTAAACCAGCTCTGTATATTGTTGGGTTTGCAGTCGTCCATCCTGCTAAAACAACTGCTATAATTCCGAATACTCCAATTGCATTGTATGCCATAGGACCAGGAGCTACTGGAGGTGCATTACCTTCACTTAAATAAGAAAGAGCTTCTGGAGATTTTAAATAAACAGCGTAAAGTAAAGCTGCGGCTATCCATGCCATATAATGTCCAACATACATTCCTGCAGCAGTTGTCCAACCAGCTTTTGCTTCTTTTGCAAATCTAAAAACGGATAAGTCAGACATACCAATATGCATTGCACCATTAGCAAACCAAGACCAAATAACAACATGCCAAAAGGTAAATTTTGTTTGTCCAGGAAAAGGTTCTCCTCCATCACCCCAAATTGCCCAAAATTTTGAAAAACTATCAACTCCTAATTGACTAAGAGCTACAATACCTGCAGCCACAAAAGCCAAAACAATAAAAGGAGACATCCAATTTGCTGCTTTTGTAACCGTATCATATCCTTTTGCAGCGATTATAGAAATAACTGCACCAATAGCAATTACAATTATAATCCAAGTCATTCCATTTGGTAAAGTATCATCTAGTTTTGGCATAGGCATATCAAAAGGAATACCTACCGCTGTAGCAGATACAGTTATCATAGAGCCTGCCAAAAAACAAAATAAAATACCATTAGCTAAATTGTAACCTGTAACTAATTTTTTACCACATATTTTTTCTAACTGAAAATACAATGTTAACCTGTTTTTAACAGCTATTTCTGCTGTTAAAAAACGCCAACTAAGTACTGCTAATAAATTACCAAAAAGTAAGCCAACAATCAGATCAAAAGCACTTACTCCTGCTGTTAAAAAAAGTGGACCTATCATAAATTCGGTTCCTGCAGCATGTTCTCCTGCATACATACCTATAAAGCTTTTCCACCCTTTTAACTTAGAATTTGGTATCGGTTCTCTTTCGAACTCTCCACTTACTACTTCTTCTACTTGATTTGACTTTATATTTATTTGGCTCATTTATTTTATTTCTTTAATGATTAGATTAAGTGATTAGGAAAATCTTCTACTCGCTCACAACATATTTGCTCCATTACTTGTTGCAACTCTGTTTTTAAAAGAGAGATCGTATGGTTACCACCTTTATTACCAAGAGCAGATACTCCGTACATAAAAGAGCGTCCCATAAAAGTAAATTTTGCACCCGAGGCTAAAGATCTTGCAACATCAACACCAGATCTAATTCCACTATCCATCATTACCTCTATTTGATCTCCGTATTTTTCTGCAATAGATTTCAAGGGTTTTATTGTAGATTCACCAGCATCTAATTGTCTACCACCGTGGTTAGACACAATAATACCATCTAAACCCAGTCGTATTGCTTGTTCTGCATCATAATGCGAGGCAACACCTTTTAAAACTATTTTACCTTTCCACATATCTCGAATTGGTTTTATTTTATCTTCGTTTAATCGACCAGAAAAGGTTTGGTCCATAAACTTACCTAACTGTTTTAAGTCTAAGTTTTTTGGCATGTAAGGCAATAAATTGGCAAAATTAGGAATTCCGTGTTTTAAAGTTTGTAAACTCCAATGAGGTCTTCCAAATGCTTGTAAGATATTAGTTAGATTCATTTTGGGCGGCATTGCTAGGCCGTTTCTAATATCTCTTGGTCTAAAACCAAAACTTGGCACATCGCATAGAATTACCAAAACAGGGCATTCTGCTGCTTCTGCTCTTTTTAAAATATCATCTCTTAAACTATCTTCTGTTGGATGATATAGTTGAAACCAAGCCTTACCTTCTGTTAGCTCTGCAGCTCTTTCAATACTAGTTGTAGTAACAGTACTTAAGATAAACGGAATATTGTGCTCAAAAGCTGATTTAGCTAAAATCTCTGGAGAATTCGGCCACATTAAACCTTGCAGTCCAACTGGTGCTATACCAAAAGGAGCATCGTATTCTATACCAAAAAGTTTAGTTTTTGTTGATGATCCACCATGATTACGCAAATAATTTGGCTTTAATTGTACTTCTCTAATTTCTGAAGTATTTCTTATAAGGTTTACATCTTCATTGCAGCCACCATCTAAATACTCAAATGCAAATTTTGGTATTTTCTTTCTTGCTTTATTTCTTAGATCGTCAATTGACGGATAGCGCGTATCTATTTTTATAGCCATGGTTTTGTATTGTAAAATAAATATTAAAAATTATAAGTAAAATCTATTTGCAAGATTTTTTTAAAATTTAAAATTATATAATTAACTTTTTTTTTGAGATTTTTAAATTTTAAAGAATGCTTTTTTTAATCGTTAACTATAAAAGGAACATGTTTCTTTAAAGCATAGTTTTTTCTCAAAAATTTAGAATTTAATTTTGTATCCGAAATTGCTATTGCAGCTCCTAAAGCAGAACCTAACGATGCTTTTGTGGTTCTTAACTTCATGCCTCTTAAGTAATGTGACAATAATTTTATATAGATATCATTGTCTGTAAAACCACCATCTACATATAATCTGTCAATTTTTTGTGTATCTGCAATTGTTTTAATACTATCTACTTGCAATTTTACTAGCTCTATCATTAAATGATGATAAGCATGTTCAAAATTATTATACAGATATTTTGTTTTCTCAGGCATATTTTTATCCTGAAAAGACTCCCATTTAAAAGAATGCTTAAAATCTTGTAAAACTTCAAAATAAACGTCATAGTTAAACTCAACTGTTTTATGATAATCTTTATCAACATTAAATTTTTCTGACAACTTATTTACTTGAATTTTATATTCATTTCCTAAAAACAATCTTGACGACTTTACAGGTTTACCATTAATTCTCATGTAATTAATACAATCTGCTTCTACATCTTCTTTTGTTAAGGGTTTATCTACAAATGGATTCAAGGCGATACTCCATGTTCCTGTAGAAACTAAAACAAACGGTTTTTTTATACTTCTTACATATGGTAAAAGAGCAGAAGAACTATCATGAATTCCAACTCCTATCTTAATTCTTTTACCATTATAGTTCATATTTAAACTTGTTTCTGTAGAAACTATTGGTGGTAAGATTTTGTGAATTTCTTCTTGATACACCCAATCTTGGTAATCTTTGGTTTCATAGTTCCATAAAATTGTATGACAACCAATACTTGTATACTCGTTAAGAGGAACTCCAGAAAAAATATAACTTAAATATTGTGGTAAATGTAAAGAATACTTAATCTTTTTAAAAATTTCTGGCTTTTTGTACTTTAACCAATACAATTGCAACCCAGAGTTTAATAAGCCCGGTGACCTAGATGCACCACTTGTTCTAATTAACTCTTGATCGTTACCATATTTATTGTAAAATTGATCTACAATTTCACTATCAATTTCCTTTGTATAATTGTACAAAGGTGTAAGAATTTCTCCTTCCTCGTCTAGGTGAACAAAACTTGCACCATAAGTAGAAAAGTTTATTGCTTTCACATTAAACTTTTCTGACTTCAATATTTTGTAAAAAACTTCTTTTAACCAGTTTTGTAATGCATGAATATCTTCTGTTGGATGACCATCTTCATCTTTAATTTCATCAAAAGAAGTGTACTCTTTATGAATTTCTTTAAAATCTTTATCAAACAAGAAAAACTTCTTGTTTGTTTTTCCAATATCGAAAACTGCAGTTACTTTTTGTTTCATAAGAATTTTTTATAGACCCGTAGCTATCGTATTTTTCCCTCTTTCTCTTATTAATTGATCTCTAACTTGTAAAGTTCTATAAGCATCTATAGGATTAATTACTCCTCCTGAATTTAATCTTGCCTTTTCTAATAAAGGACGAACATCTGTTCTATATGCTTCTTGCAATATTTCTTGACATTTTACAACATCATTATTTAACTGCGCTGCTCTTAAAACATCTTGATCTATTAGCATAGCTTTTGCATATGCTTCTTGAATTGCTTCTAATGATTGAATTAAATCTTCTAAAGGATCTTTTATATTATGACTTGCATCAATCATCCACGCTAAATCAGGGTTTTGTGGATTATTTTGCATTCCATATACTAATTCGTTAAAAATTAAAAATAAAGCATATGGTTTAATACTACCTACTGTTAAATCGTCATCTCCGTACTTACTATCATTAAAATGAAAACCACCCAGTTTACCTTTTAATTGTAATATAGATACTATTTGTTCTATATTAGAATTTGGTAAATGATGCCCTAAATCTACTAATGTATAAGCTTTATCTCCACATCCGTTAGCTAACATTAAAGAAGCTCCCCAATCTTGAATAACTGTACTGTAGAAATTTGGCTCATATGGCTTATACTCTACTAACATTTTCCAATCATCTGGCAAACCCTTGTAAATATCTATTAAACTGTCTTGTGTATTTTGAAAAGCTGTCTGAAAATTATTTTGTCCTGGAAACGAAGACCCATCTGCCAACCAAACTGTTAAAGCTTTAGAACCTAGTTTGTCTCCTATATTAATTACATCTAAATTATGTTGAATTGCTTGGTCTCTAACAGCTTTGTTTACGTTACTTAATGAACCGTATTTGTAGCTCTCTTTAGCACCATTTTGATCTTGAAATGTATTAGAATTTACAGCATCAAATTTTATATTTAAAGCATCTGCTTTTTCTTTAATTGCAGCATAATCTGAAGGAATATCCCATGGAATGTGTAATGAAACAGCACCTGCAGTTTGTGTTAAACTATGTAAGATACCAATATCTTCTATTTTTTGTTCTAAATTTGACGGTTCACCATAAAAAGAAAAACGTCCAAAACGAGTTCCTCCTGCGCCTAATGCCCAACTTGGTATCGCTACTTGAAACTCTGATAGTTTAGCTACAATGCTATTAACATCTTTACCTTGTTTTGTTAATTTATTTGATAAAAAATCAAAATTTTCATTATGATCTTTTAACGATTTCTGATTGTAATCAGATATTTGAGGTTGATTGATCTTCATTTTTAAATTATGTTCTTAATTAAGTAAGACTTCTATAAACTTGCTTAAGATTTACAGAAGTCTCATTCTTAATTCAAATTAAAATATTATCTCACAAAAGCATTTGCCATTCCACCGTCTACATTTATAATGTTTCCGGTAGACTTATCTAATATTCCCACTAAAGAGAATACTCCATTAGCAATATCATTTGGTGTAATAATTTCATTTAGCAAGTTTCTTTTTGCATAGAAAGCTGGTAATTCTTCTACAGTAATTCCGTTTGCTTTTGCTCTACCTTCGGCCCAAGCACCTTCCCAAATTTTACTTCCAACAATTACTCCATCTGGGTTTACAGTATTAACTCTAACTTTATCTTTAGCTAACTCTGCTGCTAATAAACGCACCATGTGTTGTTGCGCTGCTTTTGCCGTTCCGTAAGCCACATTATTTGGCCCTGCTACTAACCCGTTTTTACTTGCAATTGCGATATAATCTCCTCCTAAACCTTGTTTACGAACAATTAATGCAAATTGCTTAGCTAAATCGAATTGTCCTTTAACTAAAATACTTTGTAATATATTCCAATCTTTATCTGTAGTATCTGTTAATGGTTTAGAAATAGCTAAACCTGCACTATGAACAATCATATCTACACCACCAAATTCTATAATTGCTTTTTTATAAGCGCTTGCAATAGAATCTGTATTAGTAACATCACAAACAGCATAAGAAGACACATCTCTTGCATACGTTGCATTTGCTTCAACTAAAGCTTCTTCATTAATATCTGTTAATACTACATTCGCACCTTCGGCTGCTAATTTATCTGCAATAGCTTTACCAATACCACCACCAGCACCTGTAACAACTGCTACTTTTCTAGACAATGGCTTTTCTTTTGGCATTCGTTGTAATTTTGCCTCTTCTAATAACCAGTACTCAATATCAAAAGCTTCTTGTCTTGGTAAAGAAGTATACTCTGTAATAGCTTCTGCACCGCGCATTACATTAATTGCGTTGATGTAGAATTCACTTGCAACCCTTGTTGTTTGTTTATTCTTTGCAAAGCTAAACATACCAACCCCTGGATATATAATTATAACAGGATTCGCATCTCTAATTGCTGGACTATTATCTTTTTTACAAGTGTTGTAATAATCTACATATTCTTGACGATACGCTGCAAATGCAGGCTCTAATTTTGCTAAGATAGCTTCAGAATTAGATAAATCTTCATTTTTATCTAAACTTAAAACTAAAGGTTGAATTTTTGTTCTTAAGAAATGATCTGGACATGAAGTACCCATTGGAGCCAATCTTTCTAAATCATGACTATTAATGTATTGCATTACAACATCAGTATCAGAAAAGTGACCAATCATTCTATTTTCAGAAGAACACAAACCTCTTAATAAAGGCATAATTTGAGCTGCTTTTTCTAAACGCTCTTCTTTAGGTAAACTTTCTACTTTTTGACCACCAAAAACCTCACCTTGTTCTTTTAATTTTTGTTCGATATACTCAGAAGCCATTTCAATAACCTCTAAACTGTTTATGTAACACTCATAAGACGTATCTCCCCAAGTAAATAAACCATGACTACCTAAAACAATACCTCTAATTCCGGGATTGTCTGCTAAACACTTTTCTAACTGTAATCCTAAATCGAAACCTGGCTTTTGCCAAGGCACCCAACCCATTGTGTCTCCCCAAATTTCTTTTGTAACTTTTTCGCTGTCTTTTGCTGCAGCAACTGCTATTAAAGCATCTGGGTGTAGGTGATCTATATGTGCAAATGGTAATAAACCATGTAAAGGAGTATCTATAGAAGGTGCTTTACTATTTAAATCGTAAATACAATGATTGAATAAGCCAACCATTCTATCTTCATCATGTAAGCCTTGGTATACATTTTTCAAATCACGCAATCGTTCTGTATACAAACCTGCAATTCCAGAACGCGTTAAAGTACCAATGTCTCCGCCAGAACCTTTAACCCACATAACTTCTACATCTTCATTAGTTAATGGATCTTTCTCTATAGTTTTACAACTTGTGTTTCCTCCTCCATAATTTGTAATTCTTAAATCAGACCCTAAGATGTTTGAGCGATATAAAAATAATTCTACTTGATTATCTGCAAGAGATAAGGCTTTTTCTTCGTCCCATAAATAATCAACGTATTTAAAACTTTGTTTTGTTTGTTTCATTGTTCTGTAAGTGATAAGTTATAGTTCAAATATAGATTTCAATATAAACTTTTGTATCCTGTACTATACCGCAATAAATAAAAAATTATATAAATTCTTAAATTAACCTTTAAATATATATTTAGTTTTAAATTTTTAACCTTAAATTGTTTGTAAGTTTATAGTTTTTAGGAAGTTCTTTATAGTATTCTGATTATTATTATAACGCTTTTCTTACTTTTGGTTTATTAAAACGTTTAAAACAATATTTTTCTACATTATGGATATGTTAAAACTTATAACAATTGAAGAAAACTCTAGGGTACCAAAATATCAACAGATTATAGATTCTATTATTCATAATATTTCTCGCGACAAACTAGTTATGGATCAAAAAATCCCTTCAATTAATATGCTTAGTGAAGAATTTAATTTATCTAGAGACACCGTAGAAAAAGCATATAGCATATTAAAAGAACGTAAAATTATTACTTCTATAAGAGGTAAAGGTTTTTATATATCTAGAACTAAATTAATATCTAAAGTTAATATTTTGTTTTTAGTAAATAAACTAAGCTCATACAAACTAAGAACTTACAACCACTTTATAGATAGTATTGGCGCTAACTCTCATACAGATTTGCATATTTATCACTGCGACGAAACATTATTTTTAAACTTAATAGAAAAAAACAAAAGAGCATACGATTATTTTATAATTATGCCTCATTTTAAAACGGAAGATTCTAAACATATTAGTCTACCAGAAAAGGTTTTAAAAACAATAGAAAAAATTCCTAATGAAAAATTAATCATTTTAGACAACATAAAAGAAAATATACACGATAGCTTAATTCAAATTTATCAAGATTTTGAAAATGATATTTACAGCGCACTTAATGAAGGCGTAAACAAAATTAAAAATTATAAGAAAATAATTTTAGTATATCCAGAAAAAGCTATTTACCCTTACCCTAGAAGAATACTGCATGGTTTTAGAAAATTTTGTGTTGAGCATAATTTAGATTTTGAAATACTTGACAAAATCTACGATGACATGATTTTAATAAAAGGAGATTTATTTATTACCATTGAAGAATCTGACTTAGTAAACTTAGTAAAACAAGTTAGAGAAGACGAATTTAAACTAGGTAAAGACATTGGTGTTATTTCTTATAATGATACTCCGTTAAAAGAACTTTTAGGAATTACTGTTATATCTACCGATTTTAAAGTTATGGGAGAAACTGCTGCAGAAATGATTTTAAATAAAACTAAAGGTAAAGTTAAAGTTCCTTTTAATTTTATTGATAGAGAATCTCTTTAATAACTTTTTAATTGAATACTAGAAGGGCTATTAACTATAATCTGATTTGGTAATTTAGTTAAACTTCCTGTTTTTGTATTTCTTTTAAAAATTGTAATATTATTTGTAAACTGATTAGCTACTAATAAAAAATTACCTTCTTTAGAAATTGCAAAATTTCTAGGGTGATTTCCTGCAGTATCTACATGTTCTATAAGTTGTAATTTCCCGTTATTTTTGTTGATAGAAAACACAACAATACTATTTTCTTCTGAACCACGATTAGAAGCATATAAGAATTTACCATCATCAGAAATATGAATATCAGCAGCAGTATAAATTTCTTGCTTTTGTTGATAAGATTGATAATCTTCAATAAAATTTAAACTTCCTTCATCGTATGAATATAAATTTATTTTACCACTTAATTCATTAATACCATAACCATATAACTTATTTGGATGAAATGTAAAATGTCTTGGTCCGGAACCTAATTTTGTTTTAATTTCACTTTTATTTATTAAGCTATTATTTTTCTTATCAAAACCAAATTTTCTAATTTTATCTGCTCCTAAATCATGGGCAAATACATATCTATTGTCAGGAGAAAAATTAGACGAATGTATATGAGATGCTTCTTGCCTGCTTTTTATAACGCTGCTATCTTTAAATTGTAAAATTTGTTTAGCTAAACTTATACTACCATCACTTTTTATTTTAAAAAGACTTAAACTTCCATCAGAATAATTTGAATTTATAAGAAAACCACCTGTTTTATCAATTTCTAAATGCGCAGGATTTAACCCTCCACAATCTTGCATATTTAACAAGTTTATTTTAGAATTTGATACATCAATTTTAAAAGCAGCAACTTTACCATTGTATTTCATTTGGCTATCTACAACAGAATATAAATAATTACCATCTTTAGAAATTTTTAAAAAAGAAGTGTTTGTAATATTATTAAGCGTAAATGTTAATTTGGTTTCTGCTGTTTCTTTATTAAACTCATACACATGTATACCTTCACCTGGTTTTTTATCGGTAAAGCTACCAACAAAAAGTAAAGTTTTTTTTTCTTTTAAGTCTGTATTACATCCGTAGAAAAAAAGAGTAATAATTATAAACAAAGTGCTATTTTTTGACATATAGCTTAAAAAAAGATTTTTTTGAATTTGTTATTATTTCTTCGTTTTTAAAAATCAACTTTTCTCCTTCTCCAATATAAATACTTTGAAGAATATTCATTTTATTTAAAGTTATAACAGCATAAGAACCTTTAAAATAAATATTTTCATTTTTAAAAACTTCATCTTTAGATTGTGTAATTACATATTGAATTAATTGTTCTTTTGGAGTTTTACTAACTATTTTTAAACCTTTATAAATGCCATCTATTTCTAATTTTTGAACAGACTGAATAGATGATTTTTCCTTTTTATGATAAGGTTCATAAACTACAACAAAAGGATTTTGCCAAGCTTCTCCTTTTTTTCGAATTACCAAAGTTGGTGTTGGTAATTTATGATACGGTTTTGGAGATTCAAAAGTTATTGGTGCTTTAACTTTTGTATATACTCTATCTTCAAAGCCTGGAATATGTAACTGCATAAAAACAGCTCCTCCTTTTAATTTTTTTGTATGAAAAGTTACAACAACATCTTTTTTATACGTCTTAGAAGTTTGTACATCCTTAAAAAAATGCCATCCAGGATTTCTATATCTTTTATTGTGTATCCATTTTTCATTGGCATTTGCCATATATCGATTTGGAGTTTTTGTAAGATTTAAATCCTTATTCTCAAACACCAATTTATCGCCTATATTATGATATAAGTAGTCGTGAAACTCATTTGGAAGTTTAGATTTAGAACGAAATACATCAACATAATATCCTGTTGTTGGCGAAGTTCTGATTAATCCCAAAGTACGTTCTTGAGTTGCTTCCGCCTTATCACCTTTATCATCTACAAAACTCGTTTGACTAAATGAATGATTTGGGGATATTGCCTCAGTTCTAACTTTAGGTTCCATTGCAATTAGCTGAACAGAATTGATCCCTAAATTCACCCAACCTCCTTCTCCTTGAGAACTTCCATTAACAATTACTGTATTGTGTGCAGCAAAAATTCTTGAATAATTTTCGTGCAAATCTTTACCATATTTTTTTCTACCATGATCTACACCCAATACTTGTCCTTCTCCATATAACTCAATATTCATACCTTCTGCATGACCATGCACCATATGAGCTCCGCCAACAAAACCCATTAAACCATCTTTTGGGTTATTAGTTGTACTTAAGTTTCTTTGCAATACAATACCTGCATGATAAACCCTATCTGTTCTTGGTAGCTTAATTTTACCGGATTCTCCGTAAATGGCATCATCATACCAAAATAGAGCCTCTATATTTTTTCTTGAATATTTTCCTTTATCTAGTGCATTCTTTAACAGTGGAGCAAATTTATCTTGTAAATACTTTAAGCTATCCATCTTCGCTAAAACATACGCATTTTCGTAAGCTTGATAAGAACCATGTTGTCTTCTATGACCATCTCCCCAACGTATAATTTCATTATTTGGATATACCAAGTCATCCAACCTTGGTAATGCAAATAATATATTTGGATATTTAGCTCCTAATTTTAATGAAGGATTATATTTATTAATTACCAATAACAACTTGGTTAAAATTTCTGTAGAATGATTCAAATACTGTGAAGTTTCTGGCCAAATATCACCTTGATTTTTATAATTTTTCGCCATTATTGGCAAAGCATCTTGGTTTTGTGTACTTTCAGTTAAAAAATAGGACAACCATTTTTCACGTTCTTTAGCATCATCCAAAGCCAGTGCGTTATACACCAAACTTGGCGATTCTAATACAGAATGATTTGACCCTGTTTGCCCATAATTCACAGTGATGTTCGCATAGGTTTTAAAAACATTTTGAGCTTCTTTTAACGGAAAATTTATTTTTTTACTTTTGATGATATCAAACACCATTCCTCCGTTTTTTAAGTAGGAAGCAACAAAATCATAAATTAATGGCAACCTATATCCAATTACACGAACTTCTCTAAATCCATCATAAGGAAATAGTAAACCACCTCTTCCTTTCCAGGTAGACATTTTTGATTTCTGAACAGATTTTGTGAAAGAATATAAAATACTACTTGCTAAATAGGCGTATTTTTCTTCTTGAGTGATATAATATAGGTATCCACAATCTAAAGCAATTTGCAAATATTGTATTAAAAGTGCTGCAGGTTTCCATTCTTTTTCAGTGGCATTGTCTAAATTTCTATGTTTCCCATTTTCTATGTGATCGGTTTTTAAAAAAGGAGGAAATTGATTTACTTCAGCTTTAGACCAATTAAAAGGTAAATTTTTAAGATAAGATTTTGGGTTCTGGTAAAACTTATAAACCTGCTTGTCTGTACTTTTTTTTAAACCTAAATAAATCTGTTTTGCCCAAGGTTTAGAATCTATTTTCTCTAAAATTTCTGATCTCTCAGAGTTTTTTACTAAAATAAACGGGCGTTCAAATCTTTGAGCAAAGAAATTTAATGAACATAGCACTAATAATAATTGCAAGCAGATAGTTTTGTTTTTCATATTAGGCCAATTCAAAAAATATTTATTTCTTTTACGCTGTATTATTGATAACTCGCAGCTTTTTCTTGTTTTCTTTTTAAAGCATTTCGCATTTCTTTAAGAACCTCTTTATAGTTAATATCTGCAACGATATTCTTGTTTTCTGATGGGTCTATTTTACGGTTGTATAACATCTCTTCTCCATTTTCAAATAATGAATAGGTAAAATTATCTGTTACAATAGCATCCGCCTTTTTAAAACGAGCATATGCATAATCTCTAAAAGATTTTTTAGGATTGTCTAAAGTAGCTTTAAAACTTTTTCCCATAATATAATCTGGTACAGGTATGTTTGCTAAATCACAAAGAGTAGGATAAATATCTACACTTTCTACCAAAGCGTCAGTTTTTTTTCCTATTGATTTTCCAGGAACTTTAACTACTAAAGGTACCTGTAAAGCGTTGTGTAACGTATTGTGTTTACCCCAAAACTCGTGTTCTCCTAAATGCCATCCATGATCACCCCAAACCACAACAATGGTATTTTCTGCCAAACCAAGCGTTTCTAGCTCATTTAATACTTCTCCAACTAACTGATCTACATAACTAACACAAGCATAATATCCATGACGCATCATTTTATGAAATGCTTCTGTATTGGGTTTATAATCTCCAAAGCTATAGCTTTTAAACTCTCCACTTCCTCTCAAATATTTAGGAGCATTTTCTGGTAAATGACGATTGTCTGCAATTTCTATGGAATCTCTATCATATAAATCCCAATATTTTTTTGGCGCATAAAAAGGCATATGAGGTCTAAAAAATCCGCAAGCCATAAAAAATGACTCTCCTGATTCTTTAAAACGACGCAAATCTTTAATTGTTTTTTGTGCGATTTTGTAATCTGGATAAGCACTATCCTCAACTTCTGGAGCTTCATATACACGACCATTTCCAGATTTCATAATCAGATCGTTAGTTGTAGGATCATAACTTACTCTATGACCTCCTTCTGGCATCCAAGGGTTTTCGCTCCAACTTGCTTCTTGAACATCTTTATTATAATGAAAAATTTTTCCGTTAGAGATGCTTGTATAACCAGCTTCTTTAAAAATTGCTGGTAACGTTTTTGCATTTGGAACATCTTCTTGTGCTTTTGCTCTATAATCTATAAAACGTGTTTTTGTTGGTAAAATACTTGTTAGTAAACTGGCTCTAGATGCTCCGCAAACAGGCACATTACAATAGGCTTTATTAAAAACCAAACTTTCATTAGCTAGTCTGTCTATATTTGGAGATTTCACATGTTTTGCTCCATAAATATTTAACTCTGGACGTAAATCATCAATAGCAATAAACAGCACGTTCATTGGTTTTTGATTTTTATATTGATTTATAGTAGCTTCTGTTCTCTCCTTTGAGGATTTACAGGAAACTAATAGAAAAAATAGAGCAGATACATAAGTAAAAAGTTTTTTAATAATCATATTACCAGTGTTTTATAACGATACAATCTTCTTTTGTAAGTGAGTTTTTTATAGCATAAGGAATTTTTCTTCTTGGTGTATCTTGGTCTAACTTGAATCCTTTTTTACCTTTTGGAGTAATAATTGGCATATTACCAATCCTTTCATCTAAAATATCCCCTTGAGATTTCATCCAAGAAAACATATCTTTTGCCAACTTTTCTTTCATCAATTTAAATTCAGGGTTTTGTGCCAAATTATTTTTTTCAAAAGGATCTTTTTCTAAATCGTATAATTCTTCAAAAGGTTCATTTTTAAATTTGTTTGCTCCTCTTTTTATAAAGTAATCTACATTTGGTTTTCCTGTTAAATTTTGTTCAACAACTTCTAAAGAATTAAAATTTCTGATGTATTTATAACGTTTATCACGAATCATTCTTGACGGAAAAATCTCTGAATTTAGAATATTCTGATTGGTTCTAACTCCATACACATATTTGTTAATTGCCTCATCTTTTCCTTTTAAGATTGGCAAGAAACTCTTACCATCAATATCTTCTGTTGGCTTACCTCCTGCAACTTCCATAAAAGTTGGTAACACATCTGTATAATGTATTAATTGATTTGATGTTGATCCAGCTTTAATCACTTTAGGCCATCGCACTACAAAAGGTACTTTTAAACCAATGTCTTTTACTGTAAACTTTCCAGAAACTCCGTGATCTGCACTATAAATAAACAAAGTGTTTTCATCTAAATGAGCATCAACGAAATCTAAAACTTTTTCAATCTGTGTATTGTCTTCTGCTATACTTCTGTAGTAACCTGCCCTACTTTTAATATACGATTTATCATTTTTTTTATGTTCATTAAAAGGATAAAATTTAAGGTTGTTAGCATCTGGATTTTTAACCTCAAAATATTTTCCGTGTGGATATTTTGACGTGATGAACATACAAAAAGGCTTTTTTGCAGTTTTCATATAATTTTCAATACTGTCTAAAGGAATGTAATCTCTTGGCACATCTTTTTTAGGAACAGGTTCCCATTCTTTATCCCATTGATAAACACTGGCTGGTTTTACGTGACTTTTTCCTGCTAAAACAACTTCATAACCCAATTTTTTCATTCTGGAAGTAACACTTTCAATATTGGGTCTGGTTGCTGTATGATTGGCAAAACAACCATTTTTAACTGGATAATTTCCTGTAAAAATTTGAGATCTACTTGGTGCACAAATCGCTTGTGCTGTAAATGCATTGGTAAATAACATTCCTTCTTTTGCCAACCTATCTACTGCTGCCGTATTAACCTTTTCATTACCATAACAACTATAATCGTACACATCTTGATCGTCTGCTAAATAAAATATGATGTTTGGTTTTTGATTCTGATTTGCATCAACCTTAGCAACATTCTTAGATTTATTATTACTAATACATCCTATAAATGCTAAACTTATCAACATCGAAAAAGTTAAAATAAAGGACTTTTTACTCATTTCTTAAATTCTATTATTGATACTTTTTTACACCTTCTACTTTAGGATAAGGCACTTTTTCTTTGTTTTTTACCCAAGTTCCTGTTGGTGCATTATTGGCTTTTAACCAAGCTAACATATCTGCATTCATTTGCAATGCAATTTCCATTTCTTTGGATGTAGGATTGTTTAAAATATTTCTTTTTTCTGAAATGTCTTTGGTGATGTTGTACATTTCAAATTCTTCAGTTTCATAAAAATAAAACAACTTAAAATATTCTTCTCCTACTCTTGTTTGAATTAAAGTTGAAGGCGAAAAGCGCTCATCCATATATCCTGGAAGATGCCAAAATAAATTTTCTCTTGAAATTCTTTTTGCCTCCCCTCTTAAAACTTTTGCAAAAGAAGCTCCATCATATTTAGGTTTGCTTCCATCTTTCTTTTTTAATGTAGTAACATCTACTCCACTCAAATCTGCTAAAGTTGGTAAAAAATCGATACAATGCACTGCTTGATTTGTTATCGAATTTTCTTTAATCACATTTGGATATCTAAAAATTAATGGAACTCTAAGCCCACCTTCTGTTAAATTTCCTTTTTTCCCTTTCAGTGGATTGTTTTCTCTTAATCCTCCATTATCAGAATAAAAAATGAAAATTGTATTGTTGGTAATATCATCAGAAAAATCGCCATCTCCATTTGGATCTTTTAAGGCATTATTTATTTTCCCAACATTTTGATCTAACAACTCAATCATAGATGCATATTCGGCAATTCTAGGATTTAATCCTCTTTTTACATATTTTTCTGTTAAATCTTTTCTTCCTGTTACATCAGAATGAACTGCGTGAAAAGGCACATACAAAAAGAATGGATTTTCATCATTTGCTTTTTCTTTGATATAATCTACAGAAAAATCGCCAATAGCATCTGTAAGATGTTTTGGTGTTCCTTTTAAAAGCTCTAAGTTTCCTTGAGATTGATATGGTTTTAGAATTGTATTAATATATGTTTCATCATAAGGATTTGCATATTTATCTACAAATTCAGAATTAAACGTCCATCCTTTTTTATCGGAATTTAAGGCTAAATAAAACTTTTTAGTTCTTTTTCCGTTAATAGGAGCTGCTATAATATGATGAATATCTGCTGGTAAATCAATACCATAATCACCCTTTAAAGGATGTGGAGTTCCGTGACTTTTACCCACTAAAGCAGTTTGATAACCTTTTGTTTTTAGGACATCAAACATATTGATACCCTCTTCTGCGATTACTTTTTTTTGCTTGTGAGGCTCAATAAGTACATTTGGAAATCCTTTAGTTCTTTTGTCTTGTCTTTTTAAAGAACCTACATTATACACCTGATTATCTACACCTGTTGCATATTGTCCGCTAATTAAAGCCGCTCTTGATGGCGCACAATTTTGATTGGCATATGCATTTGTAAAAGACATTCCTTGTGTTGCCAATCTATCGATTACGGGCGTTTCATAAATTTTAGAACCATTATTCTTATTTGTATTTCCTGTACTTATATCAACCCAACCTAAATCATCTGCAAAAATGAATACAATGTTTGGTTTTTTAAGATTATTCTCCTTTTTCTGTTGTTTTGATGAGCTACAATTAAAAAATATCACTGTTAAAAAACAGGCAATTAAGATTTGAGGTATTCTTTTCATTTAAATGTTACTTTATTTTTTTAATATTTTTAATTATATATTAATTTTTTAAAGGTATTATTTAGTTTAACCATATATAATCCTTTTGAAAAATTTGAAACATCAATTATTTCTCCTTTTCCTGAAAGAATTTTAACACCATTTAAATTATAAATTTCCCAATTTTCTAGAATCTGATTTTTAATTGTAAATAGTCCATTTGAACTTGGGTTTGGATAAACAACTAAGTTGTTTTTTAACGTATTATCATCAATAGAAAGACTTTCTTGAATAAAAGTAGCTTTTATATTTAAATCTGATGATATTGTAATTGTTAATGGGTTTTCTGTACTTTGAATGTCTCCTGTCCAACCTTGAAATTTCCAACCTTGATCTGGAATTGCATTCAAATTAAATTCTTGCCCTCTAAAAGAGGTTCCGCTTTTATAGTTTAATAAACCTTTTCCTTCTTTACTAATGATTACATCAAAAACTTCTACATCATTTTTAGGTATAAATTCTATCCTATCAAAAACAATACTACCTGTATTTACTTTTTCATAAACTTTAAACTCATTAATAATCCCTGTCCAATGAGACCAGTTTGTTAAATCAACATTAATGGTATGCCATTGATTATCATTGGGTATTGTAATTTTCTTTCTACCTGAAGCAAATTGTGTACCTGGAACATTAGCAGCCATTTGCAAACTAGAACCTTCTGTAGTGTTTTTAACAACTAGCTTTAAAGTACCATACAAATCAGAATTAATGTTTAAACCTTTAATTGCAGCCATAGGAAATGCAAATCCGCTTGAATAATTTAAGGCTAATTTGTCATCTTCAGAATTAACAACCATTCCGGAACTTACTGCTGTCCAAGGTGAGAAATCTTCTGTAGTTGTCCAAACCACAGTTGCTGGTGCAATAGTTGATTGAAAATAATCTTCCGTTCTAAATTCAAATTTTTCGAATGCAAAAGAAGGAATTTCTGTATCTATACTGATGACAGAACCTGATTTCCCGTCATTTCTTGCTGTAGTTACAATACTTTTCCATTCAGAGTATTGATGAGGATTAGGGTTTTGATAAGCCTCATAAGCAGCAAGACCTTCATCAGTTAAAATTCTTTCTGGTTCACCTCTACTGTCAAATCCGCTTTTTACAAAACCTGAATTGTTTATTAAGAAGTTCTGTAATTTGTTATTAGCTTTAGTATATGCTAAATTCCTATAATACAATGTTGTACCTTCTGGCAATTCTGAGATTAATGTAACATTTACATCTTCATTATTTCTATATGTTAAAGAACTGTTATTATAATTATACAACAACACATCATATTCTGTTTCCGAATCGGTTTTTGCAAAAATTGCTTGAATATCATTATTTGAAATATTAGGTGAGCCAGAAATATTTGTGTTGTAATGCACTTTTCCGTTCATTGTTTTTAATGTTTTTATTGCTACTGGATCTTCTGACCCTGTTCTGTTTCCCCATCTATATATAAAATCTAAATTTTTGTCTTTATTTTTATAAAATATATCAGAAAAATACAATTCTACAATTTCTGCATGTGAAGTTGCAGCATTAATAAAACCTTTATCATCTGCTCCATTCATCGTTGTAACTGTGGCATACTCCATTAAATCAATAATAGCATTGGCATTCCACTTTGGGTGATTTATTAAATCAGCAAATAAATGGTCATATTTAATGCTCATATTGCGCAATGTTCCACTGCCTAAAACTACGTAGTCAGAGACTCCCCAAAAATCATATCTCACATTATTATCTGCACAATATTCTATTAAATCTTTAGCAAAAGAAGCAAAAGGTTCTCCTTTGTAATTTAAAACAGATCCGTTTTTGTATAAGAAATCAGGAGCTCTAGTGTGCAAACCAATAACAGCATTTGGCAAAACTGCTCTTACTGCTTTTTCAGTGTTTTCATAATGTTCGATAAAGTCCTGTTTAGTACCAAACCAATGATCTGGTGTTTCAATTTCTGAGCCTACTCTAAAGCGCCAAGACAATACTTTTTCTTCACCATAAATAGCTACTAAATGCGTTATTAACGCCTTTATATAATTGTGGTATGCTTGTTTATCAGCTGGTGGTAAAGAGTTTCCGTAAATAGAAATTTGCTCATCTTCTCTAAAATTGATATTATCTCTAGTTCCTGTTGGGATAAATGTGTAACCGTGTTGAAAAGCCCAAGAAGGTTGATCTAATACAATTTGATGAATTTCTGTCTGAGAGTTAAGAATTTTATCTATTCTATCCGTTAATCGTTCAAATTTATATACATACACATTATTGATAGAATCATATAAACAGGTATCAAAATCTAAATCTTTTACATTTTTTCCGTTAACAGTTTTTTTGATTCCACCAATCATTCTAACAATATTCATTTTTAGTCCTGGACGGATATTAGAACCATTTTTGGGGCTAATTCTGTTGGCAATAGACCAAATATTATGCAATGGCTCTTTTTTATTGATTTCATCTGTAAAATCTGTAGACACTTGAACTTGAGCATTTATGCTGCAATAGAAAAAAGTTAACAGTACTAAAACAAGATTTTTTTTCATATTAAAATTGAATTTTAAAGGTTGCTATTTAAACCTATATAATATGCAAAGTAGTTTAAGATGAAATATTTATTATCCTGTTGTGTACTGAATAAATCATTCTTTAACAAAAACATTTATAATTTATTAGGTTTAAAAAGAATTTAAAATCTAATTACTGCCAATTTTAGCTTTTTGCTCCACAAAATAAGGTTGAAATGTATAGTTGGATTTTGCATCCCATTTTACATTTATTTTAGGCAGAAGCTTTTTCATTTTTTCAATTTGAGTTTTGTATTTCGGGTTTTTAGCTTCATTAGTCCATTCATTAGGGTCTATGTTATGATCGTAAAATTCTTGAGTTCCATCTTCGTATTGAATGTATCTAAAACCATCTTTTTTTATAGCATGATTATTCATACCAAAAGTTGTCAAAGCGTAAGAGTTGTCAATTCCTGAATTATTTTGCATCATAGCCACTAAACTATTCCCTTCATTTCTATTGTAAGTTGGCAAGCCACTCAATTCTAACAAAGTTGGATAAATAGACAACATTTCAACTGGCGCATTAATTTTCTTTCCTTTTGGCAAATTTGGAGCAGCAAATAGCAAAGGCGCTTTTGTTGCAGTTTCCCAAAGTGCGTGTTTTGCAAATGTTCCTTTTTCTCCTAATCTGTATCCGTGATCCGACCACAAAACAATAATGGTATTGTCTGCATATTTGGTACTTTCTAAAGCCTCTAAAACTCTACCCAATTCATAATCAACATAACTAATACACGCTAAATAAGCTTGTACTATTTTTTTCCATTCTCCACTTTCTTTTGCCCATTCTGTAGATGGCATCATTGGTAAATCGTTAATTTGCATTCCTACAGGTGGAATATCATTTAAATCATCTGCTTTATAAGGTGGTGTTTCAATTTTATCTAAAGGATACAAATCGAACCATTTTTGAGGAACATATAAAGGAACGTGTACACGTAAAAAACCAAGTCCCATAAAAAAGGGCTTGTCATAATTTCTTTGTAAACGTTCTGCAACCCAATTTACAGATTGATGATCTGGCATTAAGGTATCATTTTCTGGAAAAGCACCCCAATCTGTACTTGTTCTTCCATATTTTTCTTTTTTAGATTTTGATGTTCCAAAACCATCCCAAACAAAACGCTTATTAGGATAAGGACCAAAACCTCTAATACGACCTCCAGACTCATTAAAAACACTATCTGGAGCGTGAATATGAAATAACTTTCCAATTCCCATTGTATGATATCCATTTTGCTCAAAATATTCTGGCAAAAACGTAATATCTTTAGTTGCTGAGTTATCTTTTCTTCGGATTTGATTGTCTGGTGTCATTCCATAAATACCAGTGGTTGATGGCCTTAAACCCGTCATTAAAGAAGCTCTTGAAGGTCCACATAATGGGGCTTGCACATGAGCGTTCGTAAATGTAACGCCCATTTTTGCAAGTCTGTCAAAATTAGGCGTTTTTACATTTGAAAAATTTTGAATTGGACTAATCCAATTGTTTAAATCATCAACAGCAATAAAAAGTACATTTGGTTTTGAGATTAAATTTTTCTTTTGATTGGTTTTTTCTTGTTTACAGGAAAATATGCTAACCAATAAAACCAATAATAAAATACTTTTTTTCATAGTTTGATGCTCTTTAATTAGCTCTAAATCCAGCTATTTTTTCTTTTAAATCTTTCACAATTTCTGGATTTCTTGCTGCAATATTTTTTTTCTCATAAGGGTCTTCATCAATATGAAACAATTGAACAACTTCACCTTTCTTTCTAACTGGATCTGGAACGATAATTTTGTAAGGTGGAAAAATTGCCATATTGTAAAACATACTATTTTCAATGGTATCAAAATCGTGTGCATACACTTCTCCAAAAATACCTTTACGCTTATTTAGTGCTTTTGTGTCTAAAACACTTATTCCTGGTAAATTATCAGGTTTTTTTATATTTAAAATATCTAAAACAGTAGGTACCATATCTATACTACTAACAATGGTTTCTGTATCCATTTTAGGTTTTATTTTACCTGCCCATTTATACATAATTGGTGTACGTATTCCCAAATCATAAGGAGCTCGCTTAGAATCTGACATATACCCACTTTTATCAGGATTTTGTTTCCAGCCATTATCACACACGTAAACAAAAAGCGTGTTTTCTGTCAACCCTTTATCTTCTATTAAATCGAATAACTGCCCGCAAGTTTCATCAAACCACTCTATCATTGCCCAATATTTTGCCAAATGCTCAGAGTCTGTTTTCTTTTTATATTTTTCGAACAAATGTTGTGGTGGGTTATGAGGTCTGTGAGGTAAAAAAGGTGCATACCATAAAAAGAAAGGTTTCTTTTCTTTTAATGCTAAATCTACATAATTGTTGATGGTGTCTAAACCTTCTCTTCCTATTTTAAGACCATAATCTCCATGTCTTCCTCCTCTTTTAGGGTTTCCATGAGTCATACCGTAATCAAAACCACCTATTTTATAACCACCGTGCCACCATTTTCCTGTTTGAAATGATAAATAGCCTTTTTCTTTAAGCATATCTGGAAGTGTCGATTGCTTTTCAAAAGCTGAAATAATAGGTTTGTAAGCTTCTGCTCTATTTTTTTGACTTGTTTTACGATCTCCTTTTACACGTTCGTAAACTTTATCATTTCCTAAAATTCCATGTTTTTTAGGATACAGACCTGTAATTATTGAAGCCAATGACGGAGAGCATAAAGGTGTAGGTACATAACCTTTTGTAAAGGTTAGACTTTCGGAAGCGAATTTATCTATTCTTGGGGTTTCTATATTTTTATCGCCCATAAAACTATAATCTGTCCAAGATTGATCGTCTGAAAGAATAAATACAATATTTGGTTGATTTTGAACTTTATTAGAAACACTTTCTATTTCTTTTTTAGTTCCTTTTCCGCAAGAAATTAAAATGCTTACGGCAAATATACCTATAGCTATTTTTTTAATCGTTATCATTTTAGATTAGATTTATTATTTGTTAGATTGTTCTATTAGTGGTTTTTCAAGCATAGTTTCTTTCTTATTTCGTTTTATAGGTCCATTGTCTCCTAACAAATACATTTTTCTATAATCTGTTCCTTTTTCTTTTTCTCCAACTATAATTCTAGCATCGGGGTGTGCATTTTCTATAAGAGATGAAATCACAAAACCAGAATTCTTTCTTTGTAAAAAAATCTTGTTCTTTTTAAAAGTATCACCACCATCAAAACTATCCCATTTAGATATTTCTCCAACATCATTATTGGTTTCACTCTCTAGATAAATACTTAATTCTGTTGTAGACGTTACTTCTAAATCTCCATTTCCTCTTGGAAGATTTGTATTCTTGCTTTGTAACCACTTTTGTCCATCCCATCTAAAATGTTGCAAACGCTTGGGGCCACTTCTTTTGGCCCCAATATCTGGACCAACCAAGACACAAACTTGTGGTTTTCCATCAGGATCAACATCTGCAATTCCTTGAAAAGTCCAGTCTGTAGAAATTTTTTTTACTAAAGTTTTTTCATCTGCCATTTCTTTAGTTAAAGGCATTTCTAAATGTTCATTTTTAACATTTTTCCATTCCCCTGTATTTGTGTCAAAAAGCATATAATACAGATTATGTCTTTCTGGAATATGACCTCTTTTATCTTGAGCGTTTTTACTATCTCTACAAATATGATAATCAAATGCTACAATAATATCATCTCCATTTCCTTTACTTACCCAAGGATACCAAGAATCTTCAGCTTCGATATCAGTTCTTCTCTTATGCTTTAAAAACGAAACTGGCTTACCAAATGTTTTACCATTATCTGTCGATTTTTGATACACCCAATCACTTCTATGTGCTCCATGTCTATAAAACAAAAAGATTTCTCCATTGTCCATTTTCACAAACTGACTGTAAGTACCAAATAATGAAACATTATTTAATGTTTCCCAAGCAGAAATATCTAAAGGTTTTTTAGAAACAGCATGCAGGTTTTTGCCATAATGATGGTTTCCTAGTGGGTTTTTGCCATCTGAAGGCCTTCCTCCATGCCCACCAAATGCAATATGAATATAACCCGCGTCATCAATAACAAGTGCTGGTTTACCATGATTGTCTATTTTCTTTTTGCGCTTCGGGTCTTTCCCCATTTCACTAACTCCTGCTTTAAAAGGGCCTTTCCATTCTTTGGTTTTGTGATTGTATGATGCTACATAAGGATCTTCAAATGTTCCTTGATACGCTACATATGTAACTCCTTTATGATAAACTCCTGAAGGATGCTGTACAATAGCCACTGCATTACCAAAACCGTTATTGGCAAAATAATCTACCATTCCTTCTTTATTTTCTTCTTTTAAACTTACTTTTTTATTAACATTACATCCTACTAAAAAAAAGCAAAAGCAGATTTTTAAAATTGATTCTTTTTTTATCATTAGTTTATCGATGTTTTTTTAAAAACTCTAAGTTTAACAGGACCTAAAAGACCTGATGTTAATAATTCATCATCTTTACGCCAATGTTTCCAAGATGAAAACGTACTTCGTTTTGATGTACGCTCTGTATTATTTAATAACCAATCTGGTATTTTTTTTAGTTTATTTCCTCTTCGTTCATAGTCTAAAGGCAAACTTTCATCTCCAATTAATTTATTTGGCCATAAATTGGTCACTTTTAATTCTATAAAATTTGTACCTTTCTTTACAAAGCTATCAATATTAGTTCTAAAAGGCGGTTTCCATAAAGTACCTACTTTTTTTTGATTGATGATAACTTCTACAATAACTGCCACACTTCCTAAATCTAATTCTAAACTTTTAT
The DNA here is from genome assembly GCF_054589375.1 of Polaribacter sp. OB-PA-B3. Taxonomy (NCBI): domain Bacteria; kingdom Pseudomonadati; phylum Bacteroidota; class Flavobacteriia; order Flavobacteriales; family Flavobacteriaceae; genus Polaribacter; species Polaribacter sp. OB-PA-B3. The sequence continues at coordinate 505,645 of NZ_BAAIIX010000001.1, read as the reverse complement.
CCACTTTTAATAAGTCTTCTTGAAGTTCAAATTCTTTAGAATAAGTTGCTGTTCCTGAAAAGTGTTGAATACGTTTATCTTTATGATTTGACCATGAATTTAAATAAGGTAAGGTTTTATTTATACTATTCCCTGAGTTCAATGGGAAATCAACTTGCCAAGAATTTGATAAATCAATAGGATCTAGAATTGAGTTTACTGCTATTGTTTTCGTTTCTCCAACTACATTTGTGTAGGTAATTTTACCTCTATTTGGAGTTACCCAATGAGTGACACCATCGATATAATCAAATTTTGGCTTTGGTGTATCTTTTGATAGTTTTAAAATTTGACTTTTAGGAATAAACATCGTGCGTTCTTTTCCATCTGTTTTGTAGGTAATTTTTAATACTATTTTATTTCCCTCTGGAATTTGATTTTTTATCAATTGATTAGAAATCAAAATATCGAAAGTATTGTTAGAAACTAATTCCTTAATTTTATTTGTAACCTCAAAAGTTTCATAATTTTCAGGAATGCCTTTGGTTTCTGCTTTAAATTTTCCAAATACCGCTTTTAAAACCTTCAATGGTTGATTACCTGCATCAATCTTAATATGTTCTCGTTCTTCTGCATAAATTTGATGTTTGGTATTACCTATTTGGTATTCCATTCTTAACTCTTTTTTGTATCCCATTGCTGGATCACAATCGCAAAATGCTCTCGACATTTTAAAGTCTAATTTACTGTCTTTTATAGCATTATTTACCTTAACCGTAATATCAATTAAACCTTCTTGTAGAAACGTTCCGTATTCTGCTTTTACGATTTCTAAGTTAGAAAGTGGTTCTGATTCTAAAGACTCTAATTCTGCTGAAGCTGAAACAATATGATTAGAACCTGAAGGCTTCTTAAATACTATAAAAACAGATTCTTCAACACCTAATTGCAAAGGAATTGTTGTTGTTCCATCAGCATTTTCTTTAAAAACAACCAAATCTTTTATCGTACCTTTTTCTGAGTTCCACAGTTCTGGTTGTTTTCCAGAAACTCTAAAACTCACTACAATATCTCTTGCTTCTTTTCTGGCATTGGCGATAAAATAAATATCAGCATCTGCTGTTTTTCTGTGGATGAAACTCAAATCTGTCTGATCGGTACTTTCTATTTTAAAATCAGGAATTTTTTCTCTTAAAACTGCGCTAATAGAAATGTCTTTTACCAAATTTTTTCCCCATAATTCATTAGCATAAGTTTTAACTACTTCATCATTATTAGGATAATCAGTCAAACTAGGCGATTGCGATGGTTTTTTTCCAATAACAATTGCACCACCTTCAACCAATTCTTTTACTTTTTTTAAGGTTTCAGGTTTTGTAAAATCAGATTCCGGTAATACCAAAATCTTGTACGCATTTCCAACAGAAGAGTAAATTTTTCCGTTTTTAACAGTTAAGTCTTTAAATTTATTGGCGCCAATCAAATCATAATCGAAACCCATATTTTTAATTTCTGGTTTTAGAAAAGCGGTATTTGGTGATGATTCTCCGGTAAAAACTAAAACATCAGCTACATTTTTGCCTTGTTGTAATAAATACTGAGAACGTGACAAATAATCCATATATGCCTTACTTTGTTTCCACCAAGTATTCAATCGATTAAAATCAAAACCGTGATAACTTAGTGCCAAACCAGGAGCCACATCCCAAGGTTGATGCACATAAGTATGAAAAATGAATCGGGTAATACCTTCTGCCCAAGCTTTGTCTCCAATTGATTTTATATCTGAAGGGTGTTTATCCCATCCACCAATTCCAGTAAAAGCTTCTGCACCAACAATAGCACTTCCGTTTAAATGCGCAATAGAAGACACAAATTTTGCCGAATCAAAAAATGGGTAACCACCACTCCAAAACTCACACATAACAATATCTCCTGTAGCGCCCACTTGCATATTATCAAATGGCCCCCAATAAGGTTCTACAGAGAATTTTAAGTTGTTTTTGTGGCATAATTCTGCGAAATGTGCATAATAATTTTCTGCAATTAAATCACCAATAGTTCTTCTAAAATCCCACAAAAAACGTTCTGAAATTTCGCCACTTTCTACATAATAACCGGCTAAAGTGGGTAAATAGGAAGTTAAATCATAACCCCTCAAATTCTCAAATTGCTTATCAAATCCTGCCGTCCAATTTGTAGTTTCCACCTCATAACTATCAATTAAACAATTATTTACAGTTGTTCCTACTAAATCTCCTAATTGATCTATTATGGGTTGTACACCACTTTTCCAATAGGCATCAACTGCTGTTTTACTCATTTTATCTACCTCTAAGCCTTTCGCTTCTGGTGATGCTGGTCTATTGGTTGTACCTATAGGTGTATGCCCTAATCTCAAAACAATCCATTCTCCTTCAGGAACATTCCACTCTAAAAACCCATCTATAGAAACTTTATCTGTTAAATTAAGAATAGTTTTCTTTTGAATAATTCTCGTTTTTGAAATTTTTTTCGTGTCTGGCAACAAATGATTTCGAATACGTTCAGATAAAATTTTATAGTCTAAACCATCGATTTTTATAACTTGTTTAGGTTTTGGAAAAGCTAATATTGCAATGTCTTTATAATATGTAAATTTTGTTTTTGGTTGTGGTAATTGCGCTTTGTAATTTTGATTTCCGTTCACCTCAACTTCACTATAAACAAGCGTTTGCATTGCATTTTCCTCGGTTACCCAAGGCCCACCACTAGAGGACCAACCTGCACTGTTATGAAACGCTAATTCTAAGCCCAAACGTTTGGCTTCTTCTGCCGAAAATTTAAATAAACTGAGCCATTCTTCGCTTAAATATTTTACTGGACCTTTTGGAAACCCTAAATGCACATTAAATAATTGTGCTTCTTGAATACCAACTGCTTTCATAGCTTCTAAATCTTTTGTAATACCAGATTTAGAGACGTTACCACTTATCCAATGCCACCAAGTTCTTGCTTTGGCTTCTTTTGGTGGATTTTTAAATCCTTCTTCTAAAGAGATCTTCTCCTCCTTTTTTTTATCACAATCAATAAAGCTAAATATTATAACTAAAAAAAAGATGTAAACTAAATTCTTCATTATTTTTGATTCAATTTTTTTAGAATATCATCAAAAGCGTCTTCCTTAAATAGTTTACGAGCCCTTTTTAAATCTGCTATTAATTTTTCTTCAGAAGATGTTTTGTCTTTAATTTGCTTGTATGGCCACTTTTTTTCGTTTATTAAAAAAGGTAACATAAATTCATAACCTTTTTTTATGCTTCTGCCATCTTCGGAAGATAAGTTCCAAAGATCTAGACCTACTTTTTGTCCTATTTGTGCTAATTGTAAAAATCCGTGTAAATTCATTACAGAATAAGAAAAAGATTTTGTTCTTTTCAACTCTAAAGGTTGTCTTCCATCGGTTTTTATTTGACTAAAAATTCTTGCTTTTGTTATTGTTGATAAATATTCTTTTACTTCTACAGTTTTATTTAAGTACATTAAAATGCTTAACAATTGTACATCATAATAAGTCCCATGATTATTTTTTCTTGTAGACTCCTCTATTCCTAATTTACTGTTTTTTAGCCAATTGCTATAATCTGTAAACCAGTTGACCATACCTTCTTCTGTTTTCTTATCAAGTACACCTTTATATTTAGCTAACTCAAGAAATCCTAGAACCTCTATAAGACCATCAAATTCAATAATACCAAAACACCTACCTTCTGATTTACCAGGAACAGATTGCCCATAATTCACATTAGGATTCATTTTAGTGTTTTCATCTAAAAACCAAGCATTTATGAACGCAATATTTTTCTTAGCGTATTTATTATTATCACTAAGAAAGAATGCATCTTTTAACGTTTTTATAGCTGAAATAAAATTCTTTTTCTCAACGAAATCTGTAAAATCATTACGTGTTTCAGGATTAATTTGTCCATCTTTCCTAATATAAGGTAAGCCATCTGATGTATTTGGATTTGGCCACCAATAAGGACCAATACTCATATAATCGTGCTTATTTTTACTAGGAGGAACTCCTATTTTATTTACCACAGAAAAAGGTTTAATTTCTAATAATTTATCAGCTTTTTTGATCAGCTTATTAAAATTATCAACTACTTTTTTATCGGCTTTTTTAATCAAATTCTTTTGATGCTCTAATTCCTGATATTCTATAACCGTGATTTTTTCTGTGATTTCTTGAGCATCAATAAAGCCATAAAAACAGATCAAGCATAGGAAAATGACATTTTTTAAAATTTTTAATCGATTATTCATTACTGTTTTTTTTTACTTTTTTAGCTTTTATTTGTTGGGAGTCACTTCTAAATTGTCGAAAAGATTAGAATGATAAGAACTCGCAAAAGAAACATAACCACTACTAACAATGTGATTTGCTTTAGTTACAGATTTGTTATCAACAAAAACTTCAACTTTTTTGTCTTGGAATTTTATTTTTAATTGATGCCATATGGAACCATCAAAACCGTCAATATTTCCTTTGGATAAAGTTTTCTTGTTGAAGATTAACTTCCAACTACCGTTTTTTGCTATCATAAATCGATAACCGTTCAAAAAGCTACCTTTTACTCTTCCTCCTAATTCTACATTTCCTCCTTCAATAAACACATCTGCACTGCACGTAAAATTTCTCCAATTAACATCACCTATTAACGTATGAGGTTTTATGTTGGGTCTTCTATAAATTCGCATCCAATCATAACCAGCTTCTGGAGCAACTTGTTTTAAGCAATGGGTTCCATCTTCTTTTAAAGCAATTTCAAAACTTCCTTTTTGATCTGAGTGATATTTTGGTAAATCGCCAACTTTTCTGTCTTCATAATCTTCTTTATATGGAAATGGAAATGCTCTAGATTTAGGAATTTCATAAGTTCCTTTTTGTTGGCCTGTTGTTGTGGTTAATGAATAAATACTTTTAGGATCGAGTTGAATTGTAAATGATTTTTTTTTAGGGATGATACTTTTTAACTCTACAAATTGATTTTCTGCATCAGATTTCCACACATACACCTTATCATTTGCTAAGCCTTTTTGGATATTTACTTCTAAGGTTTCTGTTTTTTCTGTACAAATAATCATACTCCAATTGGCACTGTTTTTATCTTTAAGAGTCACAACACTTCCTTTATAAGTGGATGCATCAAACAATCCACACCCTTCGTCTAAATACTGCCAATTTTCTGGAGTTGCAAATTGTGTTGTATGTGCAGTTGCCCAAATTGTTGGCCAAACTTCATAATAACCACTCCAAGGTTCATTGGCTTTCATTGCACCTGCTTTATCCCAAGTTACAGACTTATAAATAGAACCAATTGGTGCCCAAATCAATGTTTTTGTTATTTGATCTCTGATGTAAAACTTGTTGTACAATCGTGCTAAATTTAATGCTCCTGCACCACCCCAATCTTTACCTGTCCAACTCCAATCTTCACTTGCCCAAAGTGGTTTTCCTGATTGTTTTGCTTTTGCTGTTGTTGGTCTTCCTCGACCATCAACCATATTATCCGTAAATTCTCTTCCAGTAACATAATGATAACCTACAGCTTCAATCACCTTATCAAAAGCCTTGTCTTTTTCTAAATCATTAAATATTTTCCAATCACCACTATTATCATCTGGTCCTTGAATTTTTACATTTTGATAACCTCGAGCATCTAAGGTAGGTCTCATATGGTTTACCAACCAATTGCGATCTGTATCATTTTCATTTTCTGCTGCAGCTACCCAATCTATGTCTAAATCCCATTGTTTTTTAGCAACATCTAAAAAAGCAACAAAATAATCTGCAGATGCTTGCGTATAAATATTTGGTTTTAACCACCCAGGAAAACTCCAAGGAAGATATTCAAGAATCATATCTGAATTTCTATTTTTGGCTTCTTTCATCAACCAAAATTCATAACCTCTAGAAACCGGATTTTTCAATTCTTCTTTGGTAAATGCGTGTGAAGGTTCTGATCCACAAGTGGAATTTTCTCCTCCACCCATTTCGACTTTTAAATGTTGAAACCCTGCACCAAATTTTGGTTTGAATAAAAGGTCTAAAATTTGACTTCTGACAGGATCTACATAATCATATAATAAATCTGTGGAAGCACCTGCACTTACAGCTCCAATTCCTTCAAAAGTTCTGCCTTTATCTTTACAATTTATACTGATTTTTGTAACACCTTTTTTAGATTTAGAAAATACATTAGGTTGAAATGCTTTTTTGGGATTTTTAATTTTCCCCATTTCAAACCAAGTTACTTTACTATGCACTGCACCTCTGTTATTTCCCCAAATAATAACTTTCCAGTACACACGCTGTCCGTTTTTTAAAGGTGCTCCTGAATATTGTATGCCACTAGATTGTGATGAGCTTGTTGGCCCAGAATCCCAAAGATCTGGATATTTTAATTTTTCTGGCGAAGTTGCCATCATAATTCTATATCCTCCTTGTTTCGGACTTTTGGAATCACCAATAAAAGTCCAACTAAAATGAGGTTTATTAATCCTAATATCTGTTGGAGTTGTTTTTGATTCGCATTGTAAATCTTTCACCTCCTTAGCATATAGTTGTGATCCTAAAAACAACATTAAGAATACTATCTTTTTCATAAGACCAAAGGTTTTGGTAGCATTAAAAAACAACTTAGGGTTTACCATTTTAATCTATAAATAGTTCATCAATATAAGGGCCACTTTCTCCTGCAGTTTCTAATCGAATACTATTTGCTCCAGCTTTTAACGTGATGATTGTAGGTACAAACTTCCATTCTTTTTCCCAACCACCTGTGGGTTTAAATTTTAAAGTTCTGATGTATTCATCATTTACAAACAATTTCATTGGATATATTTTTCCAACATTGTTGTGCATATATCTAAAACGAATGCTATAATCTCCTGCTTCTCCATCATTCTCTTGATAAAATTCTACGGAACCTTCTTTATTTTCAAAAGTTACAAAACCAGTTCCTTTAAATCTTCTAGCTTTTGAACTTGCTTTTGCATTTCCTTTTAAAATTCCTTCTTCTGCAGAAATATTTACACCTCTACCAATCCACATATCTTTAGAATGTTCATCTCCCCAAAATAAGCCTTCATTTTTACCAAAAGTTTCAGATAAAGTAAGTACTGTTTTTCCATTTTGTTTAATGATTGCCTTAACTGTTGTGTTATCATCAATCGTAAATGCACTTTTGTAAAGTATACCTTTTGTTTCAGGATTATCGCCATTAATGGTATACAATATTTCTAAATTCGAAGATGAATCTGCTCCAAAAACTGAAATCTGTTTTGCATCAATAGTAATTTTATTTGAAGTATATAATGCTTTATCGCCTAAAATTGATGCAGTAATAATTGATGCATTTTTAGCGTTTGGTAACGCTCTTAAAAACAGTCTCGTTTTTCCGAAAAATAAAGCTCTAAAATCTGATTTTGTTCTACTTGTTTGGTCTATAGGATTTCCATTTTCCATAGAAACTTTCTTTACATCACCCTGAATAGCATAATAAACTTTGTTTTCTCCATAAGGATATAAATTATCATCTGTATCTAAACTTTCTGAAGTGATGATATAACTTGTGGTAAAACTATCTTCAGCCGCTAATTTTTCAATAGAAGTTTTTAGTTTTGATGGTTGCTTACTTGTTGTAAACGAGGTTCTTTTTACTTCCTTTCCATCAATATATGCTACTGCTTCTAGCTTCCCTTCTTGGTAAGGCACCATCCATTCGCATTGCATTTCGTTCCAAATGGTTCCTGGTTTGTCTATTCCTAAGGATTTCCCATTTAAAAACAACTCTACTTCATCTGCATTTGAATATACCCAAACAGGAATTAGAGTTCCTTTTTTCATTCTTGGATGCGACCAATGAGGCAACATATGAATCATTGTTTCTTTTGTCCATTGGCTTTGATAGAAGTAAAACAAATCCTTTTTAAAACCTGCCACATCTAAAGCTCCACCCATAAATAAATTGAAAGGCAAACCTCCGTGAACTAAACCAGCTTCTCCATAATAATCGAAACCTGTCCATCTAAAATTTCCACTATGCCAAGGATTGTCACGAACAACTTCCCAATATTTTCTAGCAGAAACTCTTACAGTTGCATTGTCATAAGAAGAATTGAAACTTTGCTTTCTGTTTCTCCAATTTTTAGGGTTGATGCCCTCATAAAAGAAAATTTCTTTTTCAGTTAAATCTGGCAATTCATATGTTCCTGGTAATTCGTTATCTCTCCACCAAGTTTGAGTTCTGTAATACCCTCTAGTTTGCCAAGTGTGAGGTGCTTCTGTAGAAATGAATGGTTTTTCTAGTCCTTTTTGAATTTTACTATCTATAAAAGATTTGGTTTCAGAACCGCCATTTACACCTTCAATATACATATCTTCTGGATTTCCTGCTCCAGACGTAAACAATCTGGTTGGGTCTAAATTTCTTCCAAATTCCACCATTTCTGGGGCAACATCACTGTGTGTTTCATTTCCTAAACTCCAAACAAAAATACTTGCATGGTTTCTGTCTCTTGTAATCCATTCTTTTACATCGCGTTTCCACCATTCATCAAAAGCTTGTTTTCCATAATCTTGAGGTGCTTTTTTGTGCCAACCGTCAAAAATCTCATCCATAACCAACAAACCAATTTCATCACAGATATCGTAAAACATTGGTGGAGTTGGATTGTGAGAAGGACGAATGGCATTGATGCCCATATCTTTTAAACTCTGTAATTTCCAGCGTAACAAAGGTTTTGTCCAAGCTCCACCAACTGGTCCGCCTTCCCAATGTTCGCAAACGCCTTTTAATTTTACGTTTTCACCATTTAGCCAAAAACCGGTTTCGGTTTCCCATTTTACGGTTTTGAATCCGAAAGTGGTTTCAATTTCATCAATAACCTTTTCACCATCAAGAATTTGAGTTACTGCTTTATACAAGTTTGGTGTTTCTGGACTCCATAATTGTGGATTTTCAACATCTAATTTGACAACTGGAGTTGTTATTTTTAATTTTTTAGAACTTTTATTGATTTGTTTTCTTGAAGGAGAGAATAATTGCACATGATATCTGAGTCCTTTTTTGATGCTTGTAACTTCAACATCAATAGACACTAAAGCTTTCTTATCTGAAATTGAAGGTGTTTTTATAAAAATTGAATTGGATTTAAAGTGAATTGGATTGACTTCAATTAATTTTACTTGAGCATAAATTCCACATGGATGATACCAACGTGCAGAAGGCTCTAAACTATTATCAACTCTTACAGCAATTGTATTTTTTCCTTCTTTTAAGTATTTAGAAATATCATATCTAAAACTAATGTATCCATAAGGTCGTTTTCCTAAATAATTACCATTTACCCAAACTTCGCTATTCATGTACACGCCATCAAAATTGATGTAGGTAACTTTAGAAAGACTTTCTTTTGTTATATCAAAATATTTTCTGTACCAACCAATGCCTCCATCGTGATAACCACCTCCTTGTCCTTGATCTCCACCTTTTCTTACACCCTTTTCGAAAGACCAATCATGAGGAACATTTAAACTTTTCCAAGAAGAATCATCGACATTCTCTTTTGAAAATGAAGTGTGATCTGCTAGTATAAAGTTCCAATTGTTATTGAAATTAGTTTCTATTCTTTGACTTTGCATTGAAAAAACATCAAACAAGAGTACTAAAAAGAAAAAAAAGTTTTTCATGTTGTTAACTATTTGGATACTAATTAACAAACATAACTTTTACTTAATGATATTTAATCCTGTGGTGTCATGACAACTTTTTAAGTATTACTAAATTTCTTTAAATACTCTGAAGGAGTTAGATTGTACTTTTTCTTAAAACATTGACTAAAATACTTTGGTCTCTTAAAACCAACCTTATAACTTACTTCACTAACGGTAAATTTATCTAACTCTAATAATTTTTTAGCATGATTTAATCTAATCTCTTGTATAAAATCTTTAGGAGTTGAGTTGGTCCATGCTTTAATTTTGGTAAAAAGCATGGAACGACTTACACCTAATTCTTCACCAAATTGAGTTATATTAAAATCTACATTTGCCAAATTATCTTTAACTATTTCAAATGCTCTTTTTAACAATTTTTGATCTAAAGAGGTTAAAGAAACATCTGAAAATTCTATGTTTTGGTTAGATGTAAATTTTTCTTTTAATCTTTGTTTAGATTCTAATAGGTTTCTAACCTTTAAGTTAAACTCTTTTAAATCAAAAGGTTTACTAATATAATCATCTGCACCACTTTCTAAGCCCTCAAATTTATAAACCAAAGAAGTTCTAGAGGTTAGTAAAATAACTGGTATATGACTAGTTGCAAGGGTCGTTTTAATTTTAGAACACAACTCTGTACCAACCATTTGAGGCATTACAACATCACTTATAATTAAATCTGGTAAGTTTTTTATCGCTTTGTTAAATGCTATTTCTCCGTTTTCTGCTTCTAGAATATTATAATTCGGTTTTAAAATTTCTTTTATAAACGATCTTAATACAGTATTATCTTCTACTATAAGAATGGTAAATTTCTTTTCTGAAGCAATCAAATCTTCTATATTATCCTTTTCTTTTTCTTGAGGAACCTCTATTTGTGTAACATACTGAGAAACATCATCACTCATTTTAAAATCCTTAACAATTTCTTCTTCAGATAAATGAGTTTTACCTAATTTTAACTTAACAGAAAATATTGCTCCTCTAGGTTTCTCATTACTTACAGAAATCTCACCATGATGAAGTTTTACAATATTTTTTGCAATAGAAAGTCCTATACCAGTACCTTTAATAAAATCACCTTCTAATTGTTTATGTGCTGCTACCTCAAAAAAGCGATCAAATATTTTATCAATATACTTCGAAGAAACACCTACTCCAGAATCTTTTACACTAATAATTATCTCTTCAACTTCTTTTTTTATGTGAATTGAAATTGATCCTCCTTCTTTGGTATATCTAAAAGCATTAGATATTAAATTATAAAAAACTCTTTCTAGTTTATATCTGTCATAATAAACATTTATTTCGTCTTCTTGCGTAAAAAACTTATAATCATAGTTTCCGTTTTTTGCATACTCAGAAAATGATAAAAATATTTCTTTTAAAAACTTTACAATATTACCTTCTGCTGCTTCTAATTGAAAATGATTATTTTCTAACTTTCTAAAATCCATTAATCTATTAATTAATCTTAATAGATGATTTGTACTGCTTTCTATAATTCTTAATTTCTTATAAGTAGCGTTTGTACCTGTGTAGTTTTGAATTATATTTTGTAATGGCCCTATAATTAAAGTTAAAGGAGTTCTAAATTCATGAGAAATATTTGTAAAAAATTGAATTTTTGCCTTATTTAATTCTTCATTTTTCTTGTTAGCAATATATTCTAGCTCTAATTTGTCTTTTAATCTTGATTTAGATTGAATTGTCCAAGAGATTCCATAAAATAATCCGAAAATTAAAAGAAGATATATTGTATAAGCCCACCATGTCTTCCATGGCGCTGGACGTATAATTATTTTAATATTTGTTGTTTTGGTATTCCAAACATTATCGTGGTTTACAGCTTTTACTTGAAAAGTATATGTACCAGCTGTTTGAAGTGTAAAAAAGGCTTCTGTTTGTGACGTGTAAGTCCAAGAATCATCTAACCCTTTTAAACGATATGCATACCTGTTACCTTTAGAATTTATATAATTTGGAAGAGCATAACTGATAGAAAAATTTGAATTATTATGATTTAACTCTAATACATCTGAATAATTTAAGCTTTTCTGTAAAACCCCTTTATTTATCTCAACTACTTCATTTTTAATTTTTAACTTAGACAACACAACTTTTGGTACATCTGTAATTTTAGTAATATTTTTATGGTTAAAAGTTGTTACCCCATAAAGATCTCCAAAATAAAATTGATCCTTAATTTTTAATCCAGAATTTTGTCTAAAATCATTATTCACAATAATGTTATTTTGATCATAAACAACGCTTTTGTCGCTTATTGAATTGTATTTTACAATACCTCTATCTGTACTTAACCATAAAATACCTTTTTCTCCTTCTAAAATGGAGTTTACAGAAAAAAACATATTTCGATTAGATATATTAATTTTTTTCATTTTATCGCCATCAAGTCGATACAAACCTCTTGTTTTACTACCAAACCAACATACATTATTTAAGTCTTTAAATACCGCACTAATATTGTACTTTACTAAAGGTCTATCTTTAAAATAATTTTTAATATTTACTTTTTGATTTTGATTAAATTCTAATGTAGAAGCGCCTCCTAATCCTCCTATCAACAAGTTATCTTTAGCATCAATAGCAATACTTTTTACAATATTTGTAACCAGCCTAGGTCTTACAAATTTTCGTATTTTTTTGGTTTTTAAATTATAACGAACAAGGCCCTTACCAAAGGTTGCTATATATAAGTTTTCTTTAGAATCTTTTTTAATATCATATATGAGTATATTTTCTAATAATTCTCTCAATTCTTGAGAAAAATAACTCTTTTCTACTTTTTTTTCTGATAAATTATAAGCTATTATACCTCTGTTTAAGGTTCCAATAAATAAAAATTCATCATTATAAACATATAAGGATTTAATAGGATAATTTATTACTTTATTAGAATTTGTTATTCTAAAAACCTCAAAAACTTGACCTTTTTTGTTTAAAACATTTACAACACCGCCTTCTGTAGCAAAATAAATAGCACCTTTTTTATCTGCTACAATACTATTTGTGATATTATTGAGTAAATTTTGATTTTTAAAATGTAGAAAGTTTTGATAAGATTTATCCCAAGTCATGACTCCTCCGTTTTGAGTACCCAACCAAATAAAACCATTTTTACTTTTATAAATTTTTCTTATAAAACTCTGAATTGTACTAGAGTTATCGATATTATTTTCTTTTTTAGAAATTAATTTATTCTCTCTATTAAGAACAAAAAGACCACTTGTTGTTGCTATCCATAAATTTTTATCATTGTCTACCTTAAGATCTCTAACATCTAAATCATAAGGAATCTCTATTTCTTTTGGTCTTGTAAATTTTTCTGAAATTGTATTAAAATATAAATATCCATCATATTTAGAACCCAAACCCATAATACCGGGTAACACTTCTATAATTGTATTGATATTAAAATCTTTTCTTTGAGTACCTATTTTATATTCTTTATATTTTAATTTATTACTACTACTTCTATAAACTTTTATAATACCATTATTAGTTGCCAACCAAATATTATCTTTATTATCATTATAAATATCATGAATAGATCTTGGTCCTATTTTAGAGTTACCTTGCAAAAATCTTACAAATCTTTTTTTGTTTTTTTTATAAATAGAAATACCATTTGCAGTACCAAACCAAATATCACCATTACTCATCTCTAAGCTACTTATAATTAAGCTATTTGTTAAAGAGTACTTATTACCTTCTCTTTTGTAAAATCTCTTAAAAGTATTTTCTTTAGGGTTATATCTATTTAAACCATTAAAAGTACCTACCCAAATATACCCTTCTTTGTCTACAAGAATGTCTAAGATTTCGCTATTGCTTATGCTGTATTTATCTTTAGGAATATTTCTATAAACAGTAAAATCTTTACCGTTATACTTATTTAAGCCATTACTTGTACCAAACCATATTTGACCAAATTGATCTTCTGCAATTGATGATACTGTATTATTAGACAATCCATCAGAAATATTAATATTTCTGAAATTAAATTTGTTTTGTTGCCCTTGTAAAATAGCAACAGAGCTAAACATTAAGAATAATAAAAGAAATTTGTTTTTCATTAAAAGCTTAATTTTTATTACTGATTTTTCGAAGGTAGAAAATAGAATTTAATTTTTCAGTTATTTTTAAAAAAGGAAAAAGAAGTCTTAAACTAAGACTTCTTTCTATTTATTATTTAATGTTAAGGTAAATATTTTATAGTGAATCTCTATCTATAAAATTAAAAGTTGTTTTTATCTTTTCTGTTTTCTTTTCTAAAATCATTTCTGCAGCCAATTTACCCATTTCTACAAAATCTGTTGTTATTACGGTAATTCCTAAAAGTTGTTTTAAAGGTGTATCATTATAAGAAATTACACCTATATCTTCACCAAACTTATAGTTATTACTTCTAACTTTATTTACTATTTGTACCAAATCGTTTTCTTCAATAGTAATAAACAAACTCTTTTTTTCAATTTCGGTTTCATTAGAGATTTCTTCTACAACTTCAAAATCAAAATTATTTTTGATGCAATATTTCTGAAAACCAGACAAGATTTTTAGAGGGTATGGGTAAAAAGTTGATTTAGGATATACCAAAATTAACTTTTTATATTTTAAAATCTTTTCTTTACCTTTTTCTAATGCATATAAAATATCTTTTTCAAAATCTTGGTAAACCTCTATAAAATCTCCTTTTACATTATGTTCATCATTATCTAATAATACAAGGTTTTCTTTTGGCAATTCGTTAATTGCCGCACAAACCTTATTTGTAAAACTTCTATGTAATAAATTCTTACTTCTAAAATGAGGCATTACCACATAATAATTATAAGCAAATTTATGTTTGTTTAAAAGTTCTAAAAACAAAGTTTCATCACAGTGATAACTATGTAAATCTACTTGATAATCGTTACCCATTTGCTCTACAAATGAGTTATATACTTTCATTTTAAACTTACTTAACTTGTTAACCAGAAATAAAACATTTGGTTTTAATAGCATTTGGTTTTGAGAAATATAAGTTCCTTTACCATGCACCGAAACAACAACTTTTCGTTTTTTTAAAATACTATATGCTCTCTCTACAGTATTTCTAGATAAATAGTACTCTTTACTTAACGTATTAATAGAAGGAATTTTATCTCCTATCTTTACGTTTCCTATAGATATATTATGGATTATAGAATCTATAATCTGCATATACTTAGGCTGCATTGAATGGGCATCTAGTTTAATAAATTCAATCATAATATCTTTAGTTAATATGCCTTAAATATATGATGCTATAATAAACTAAAAATCTGAATTAGGGTAACCAAAAATTTTTTAACACTATTTTTTGTTGATAATAAGTAGTTCCGTTTTAAATGAAATAATTTTATCTTTTTCTTGGTATATCATTTTGTAAAAAGGGCTTATCTCTAGGAAATTGAATTTCTAAAAGTTTTTTCATTCGTTGTTCTACTTTTTTATATTTCTTATTTCCAGAGAGGTTTACAAAAGATAATAAACTACTTTTATGTTCATATAATTCTGATTCTAAAATTGCATTTGTTATAGAATTTCTCCACTCTGTATACCTCCAATTTCCATCTGTAGTTGTTACACCCATTATTTTTTTTCCTCGTGCATAAACACTATATGCAGCCTTGTCCCAGCTCTTATTAGGATTATTTAATACAGGTACTATACTTTTTCCGTCTGTAATAGGTGCATTTTCTAAACCACATATATCTACTAAAGTTGAAAAAATATCTACATTTTCTACCAAAGCATTAGAAATTTTATTTTTCTTCCTTTTCTTATAATTGGTTTCTCTACTAATAATTAATGGTACTCGTACGTCTATTTCTACATTAGAATGTTTACACCATGCACCATATTCACCTATTTTATAACCATGATCACTCATAAAAATAACTACCGTATTTTTACGAAGGTTTAACTCATTAAGCGTTTTCATAACTTTACCTATTTGTGCATCAACATAACTAATCGAAGCGTGGTAACCATGTATTAAGGTTCTTGTTAAATCATCTTCTAAATCACCTTTTTGAGGAATTCCGTAATATCCTTTCAATTCCCCCCATTTACTCAAGGCCAAACGATACATGCCTTCTGGCTTTTCTCTAGACGGAATTGTAAAGTCGTTTTTGTTATATAAATCCCAATATTTTTTTGGCGCGTTAAATGGTAAATGGGGCTTACTTAGACCCACAAACATTAAAAATTTATCATCTTTTATTTTTTTTAATGTTTCTATGGCATATTTAGAAACTCTACCATCTTTGTATGCTTCATCTGCAACATCTGCATCCTCATAAGCAGGCCCTTTTATAGATTTCTTACCAGAAGCTTTTAAGCGCTTCATTAAAGCAATATTCTCTGGTTTTACGTAGCTATTGTTTTCTTTTTTAAAATGATGTGTCCAATATTGTTCATCATCTATACTATGATGGTATACCTTACCAATACTTACTGTCTTATATCCATTTTTTTGAAAAAATTGAGGAATGGAAACAATTTCTTTATGAACTTTACGAAGTGGGGTAAAAATACTGTAAATACCTAAAGTCTCTGGTCTTAAACCTGTTAATGTACTCATTCTAGAAGGTGCACAAATAGCTTGTTGTACGTACGCCTTATTAAATTGTACACCGTCTTTTGCCAAGTCATCTATATTTGGTGTTATCGCTGTTTTACTTCCATAAGAACCTATCTCTGCTCTTAAGTCGTCAACATAAAATATCAATACATTTGGCTTCTCTTGCTGAGAAAAAACATTTGATAAACAAAAAGTAATGCAAAGTAATATTATATTTTTTTTCATCTTAATTTATATTTTTTTTGGAGATTGCACAGTACCAATTCCTTTTTTCCAATCCCTCCAGTTAATAGCTTTTCTACTTTTGTCAAACTTAAAATTCCATTTTTTCATATAATAATCTCTTGGTCTAACTTCATCTCCAATTTTTTGAAGTTCTTGCTGTAATTTAAATTCCAATTCTTTTTGAGTTGTTTCAAATTCTGGCTTTCCTAATAAATTGTTTTGCTGATAAGGATCTTTAATATTGTCATAAAACATACTTGGTCCTTTAGGCGTAATAGCATAGGTGTATTGTTTGGTTCTAATCCCACGATAAGGCTCATCTTTATAATTAGCGCCAAAAGGTGCAACATTCATTACCAAAGCTGCTCTATCAGTATTTGGATTAGGGTTTTTAATTAAGTCTGATAAATTTTCTCCTTCAATTTCTTTTGGAATATTAATATTTGTTAACCCTAATAATGATGGTAAAATATCTGGTGTTGTTATAGGAGCGTTAACAACTTTACCTTTGTTATTATTTATGTTAGGGTACCTAATTAAGAAAGGAACTCTAATAGATTCGTCCCAAGCCAATTGTTTTACAAAAGGTTTAACTCCATGTGCACCCATCATTTCTCCGTGATCTGCAGAAAACACAATAATGGTGTTTTCAAGTAAACCTAATTCTTTTATTTTATTGATAACATTTCCAATAGCTTCATCTGTTGCTGTCGCATGTGCATAATAACCTTGTAATTCTTTACGTGCTCTTTCTTTAAATTTATCTGCAGTATTTGGATTTAATGTTAAGCTTGCCGGCAGATACATGTCTTTATATTTCTTGGGAGCAGAACCATGAGGATAATGGGGTGTTGCAATAGAAATTAAAGCCAAAAATGGATTTTTATCCTTTGCGTGTTTTTCTAAATAACTATTCGCATCTTCTGCAATTGCAAAAGGAGAATATTTTTTCCAATGCTTTAATGTGCTATTTTCATTATCGTAATAGGGCATTTTTGTATAGTTATGAGAACATTCTAAAGCTCTCCAAAAATCAAATCCTTGACGTCTTTCTTTTGGAATATAAGTAGATCTTCCATGACCATCTAAATGCCATTTACCCCAATATGCAGTATTATAACCTTCCTTTTTATAAATTTCTGCCATGGTAACCTCATCTTTAGGTAAATAAATATCGTTTAGAAACATACCTGTTGTGGTTGGAAATTTACCAGTTAACAAAGCAGCTCTATGAGGTGTACAGACAGGTGTTACAGAAACTGTATTTGTAAAATTTACTGATTCTTTAGCAAAAGCATCTAAATTCGGAGTTTTAACATCTGGGTTACCGGCATATCCTAAAGCAGATCCTCTCCATTGATCTGTAAGTATATAGACAATATTTGGTTTTTTTACAGCTATTACTGTGTTTTTAGATTCAGATTTAGAATTATTTTTTTTTTGACAACTTATTAAAGTAATTCCAAATACAAGAACTACTTTCAAAAATAATTTATGCTTCATTTTATTGCTATTTATTTAAACTTGAAGTGAATTTGTAAACTCCTGGTTGTACAAGTAGTTCAAATGCATCTTCTCTTTTGTATTCTAATTTTACATTTGTATTTTCTACAAAATCACTTTCATTTAAGAGAAATCCTTTATTGGTATTTGCTGGAAGCAAAACTTTAGCTAATGTATTTGGAGGAATAGTAATATTTAAATGAAATTTATCGCCTTTTATTTCCCAAGAAGAAGCTACTTTACCGTGAGGTACTTGTACACTTGCAGATGCAGAAGTTAATGGATTTCTTGGTTGTGGTGCTATTCTAATTTTTTTATAACCTGCTTCTATTGGTGCTATACCTGCAATGCGTTCGTACATCCATTCTCCTATAGCTCCGTACGCATAATGATTTAAACTATTCATTTTTTGAGGATTAAACCCTTCTACTTTGCTATAACTATTCCAACGTTCCCAAATAGTGGTTGCACCTTGATTGATAGAATAAAACCAAGACGGATAGGTTTCGTTAAACAACAGTTTATACATCAAATCTATTTCTCCTGTAGCGTCTAAAACTTCTGATAATAATGGGGTTCCTAAAAACCCAGTTCTTAAATGAGTATCTGCCTCTGCAATTTTTCTTAACAAATGTGTTTTTGCCACTTCTTTGTGTTGATCTGATAACAAACCAAAAGCTAAAGCTAGTAAGTAAGAAGTTTGAGTTTCTGAAACTTTAATTACCTTTCCGTTTGAAAAAAATTTCTTTTCAAAAGATTTTGCTACAGTTTTATACAAGCTATTGTATTTTTCAAACTCTTTTGTTTTACCAAGAACTTTGGCTGTTTTTGCTGTCAAGTTAGCAGAGTGTGCAAAAAAAGCAGTTCCAATTAAAGACTTAGAAGTATCACCTCTATTATCTCCATTTTCTGGAAGCGGTTGCAACCAATCTGCAAAAAAACCCATTGTCGAAATGTAATTTTTAGCTTTAGATTCATGAAAAGAAACCCAAGCCTTCATCATTTCAAAATTTTCTTGTAAAATATTTTCATCTCCAGTTCTCATGTAAATTTTCCAAGGTATAATTGTACAAACATCTCCCCAACCAGCACTTACTTTATTGTTGTATAAAACATCTGGCACCACCCAAGGAATACCACCGTTATCAAATTGAGATTCTCTTACACTTTGTAACCAACTAGCCCAAAACTTATATACATCTGCATTAAACATAGAGGTTGGCCCGAATACTTGTGCATCTCCTGTCCAACCCATGCGTTCATCTCTCTGAGGACAATCTGTTGGTATATCAAAAAAATTACCTCTTAAACCCCAAACAATATTGCTTTGTAATTGATTTAACTTTGGATGTGATGATGTAAATGTTCCATTTTTTTCAAAATCAGAATATTGCACGAAACCTGTCACCCAATTTTTTGATGGATTTTTAGTAGTATCAAATCCACTTAATTCTACGTACCTAAACCCGTGAAATGTAAATTTTGGCATGTATTCTATAATACCATCTTCTTTGGCTGTATAGTAATTTGTAGATAATGCTCCTCTATAATTTTCTGTATAAAAGGTTCCATCTGGAGACAACATTTCTGCAAATCTAATTTTAAGTGTTTGTCCTTTTTTCATTGGTACTTTTATTAAAGGAACACCTACCATATTTTGTTCTAAATCAAAAATTATAGCGCCGTCTTTTTGAAATATTTGCTTTGTAGTAAGTTTAATTTTAGATTTTACCGTAGTATGCCTTTTAGGTTCTAAACGAATATCATTAGAAATAGGAAATTCATTTACAGGTTTCCAATTATTATCTATAAAATTATTAGTTGTCCAATTTGGCATCTCTAAGTTGGCATCGTAAGTTTCGCCATCATATATACTAGCCAAACGAATTGGACCCTTTGTAGTTGCTTTCCAACTATCATCAGAAAGTATTATTTCTTTTGAGCCATCTTTCATAGTTAGCTCTAATTGACAAAGTATTTTGGGAGTTTCTGTATCTAACCAAAATTTTTTCATCCATCCTAAACGTCCAGAATGCCAACCTGCTGCTAGTTCCACGCCAATAGTATTTTGACCAGATTCTATTAAATTTGTAACATCATATGTAATGGTTTCTATACGTTTTTTATAAGGGGTATATCCCGGAGGCATTATATCATCACTTACATCTTTTCCATTTAAAGCTACATCAAAAACACCTTTTGCTGTAATATATAATCTTGCAGATACTATCGTATTAGATATCTTAAAGTTTTTACGCAAGTATTGAGGTCTGTGTAGTATATTTTTTTGGATTCCTATAATTTTTTCTTTTTTGGTATCTAATCCAATCCATTTAGCTTTCCAATCAGAATTATTTAATAAACCTAATTCGAAATGATGGATGTCGCTCCAAGAAGAAGATTCTTTGTCTTGGTTCCAATATTTTACTTGCCAATAAACCTTTTGGCGTGACTTTAACTTTTCTCCTTGATATTTTACCCAAGTAGATTTTGCAGAATTTTGTTTCTTAGAATTCCATAAATCTGCATTTTCAGGTAACAAATCTGGCCTACTAGCTACTACAATTTGATATGCAGATTGACTTTTATTGTTATCTAAAACTGGTAATTTCCATGAAAATGTTGGTGTTGCATTATAAAACCCTAAGGGGTTTTCAAAACCTTCTGAAATTTTTAAATCGTTTGCTTTCTCTAAAGTTTCTTTTTGTTTACATGACGCAAAGCTCAAACAAACACTAGCACATAAAGCATATATAAAATGTTTAAAGTTCATTTTTTTTAACATGATTAAAGTTTAGTTTGAAAGTTATAGGTTCCTGGTTCTGCTAAAATCTTTAACGATTTTGTATCAGAACTAATTAATTTTAAATTTGAATTTTCTGTAAAAACACTTCCATTTACAAATAAATTATCTTTATTACCATAAGGAATATGTACCTCTGCAAAAGTATTAGGTGGTATTACAACATCAAGATTAAAAGAATCATTTTCAATTTTCCAAGATGATGAAGCTTTTCCATAAGATGTTTTTACACTGGCCGAAGCTGATGTTAAAAACTCGGTATTTGGTAAAGGTGCTATTCTAATTTTTTGGTATCCTGGTGCTAACGATGCTAAACCAGCGATACGCTCGTACATCCATTGACCAATAGCGCCGTAGGCATAATGATTTAGACTATTCATACTTTGAGAATTGTAACCACCTTCTTTACTAAAACTATTCCAACGCTCCCACATAGTGGTTGCTCCTTGATTGATAGAATAAAACCAAGATGGATAGGTTTCTTTAAACAAAATTTTATACATCAAATCTATTTCTCCCATATCATCTAAAACCTTTGGTAGAATTGGTGTTCCTAAAAATCCTGTTCCTAAATGATAATTGGCATTTTTAATTTCTTCCAACAAATATTGCTGTGCTTTTAGTTTAGTTTCTGGTTTAAATAAATCAAAATAAATACCTAGTAAATAACTTGTTTGGGTTTGTATTTCGCCTGTAAACTTTCCTTCTTCAAAAAAAGCGTTTTCAAAAGCATTCGCTATATTTTTATATAAAGTTGCATATTTTTTAGCATCATCTGTTTTGCCTAAAACATTAGCAATTTTAGAGACCAAATGTGCAGAGTGCGCAAAAAAAGCTGCGTGAATTAAATCTTTTGGAGTGTCACCTCTATTACCCAATTTACCAGATTTAGAAGGATAAGGTTGCAACCAATCTGAAAACGAATGCATTTTTGGTAAAAATGGTTGTTTTCTTACTTTCGATTGATAATAGCCAACCCATTTTTTAGCTGACTCATAACTTTCTTCAAGCACAGTAATATCTCCAGTTGCATTATAAATATCCCAAGGAATAATTACGGCAGCATCACCCCAACCAGAACTTCCATTTCTAGTTTGCAATACATCTGGTACAATAAAAGGCACCATACCGTCTTTATGTTCAGACTGATTTTCTCTTAAACTTTGCAACCAAGCTGTCCAAAATGAATGTACATCATAATTAAACAATGATGTTGGTGCAATTACCTGTGCATCTCCTGTCCAACCTAAACGTTCATCACGTTGCGGACAATCTGTGGGAATATCGAAAAAATTATCTCGTAAACCCCATGTAATATTACTTTGTAATTGATTTAACTTATCGTGAGATGATGTAAACGTTCCGTTTTTCTCAAAATCTGAATGTTGAGCTATACCTTGTACCCAAGAAGCGTCTGGTTTCGCATTTTTATTGTAACCACTTAATTCTAAAAATTGAAATCCGTGAAACGTAAATTTAGGCATATATTCAATCATACCATCTTTACCTGCTACGTAATAATCGGTTGACTTTGCAGAACGGTAATTTTTGGTGTAAAAAGTATCATCTTTTAGTAACATTTCAGAAAAACGTATTTTTAAGGTATCGCCTTTTTTCATAGGTACTTTTACTCTTGGCACGCCTACCATATTTTGTTTCATATTAAAAACCGATGTATTTTCTTTAACCGAAACAATTTCTACATCTTTTAAAACAAGTTGATTTTTTATGGTATTATGCCTTTTTGGTTTTAATTTAACATCCTTAGAAATCTCCTCAACTTCAACCATTTTCCAATTAGAATCATCAAAAGTAGCAATATTCCAATTTGGTATTTCAAAATTTGCATCATATGCCTCACCATCATAAATACCAGCTAAACGTATGGGCCCATTAGTTGTTCCTCTCCAAGATTCATCAGAAATAATGGTTTGTTTTGAATCATCTTTCATGACAACTTCTAACTGACAAAGAATTTTTGGTGATGATAAATTATCATAAAGCGCAGTTAACCTACTAATTCTTCCGGAATGCCATCCAGAGGCTAGTTCTACTGCAATCGCATTTTTACCAGATTGTAAAAGTTCAGTAACATCATAAGTTAATGTTTCTATACGATGGTTGTATGGTGTCCAGCCTGGTGTCATTACATCATCACTTACATCTTTTCCATTTAAATGCACATCAAAAACACCTCTTGCAGTAATGTACAATCTTGCCGCAGCAACATCAGAAGTTAACTCAAAACCTTTTCTTAAATATTGTGGTCTGTGCATTAAAAATTTACGAACACCTTTAATGCTATCTTTAGCAGTGTCTAAACCTGTCCATTTGGCTTGCCAATCAGAATTATTTAATAAGCCTAATTCGAAAGAATTGATTTCACTCCAACTTGAAGCATTTTCATCTTGATTCCAATACCTAACTTGCCAATATACTTTTTGTCTAGATTTTAATGCTTTTCCTTGATATTTTACAAAAGTTGATTGTTTACTTTTTTGTTTTTCAGAATCCCATAAATCGGGATTATTAGGTAATAATTCTTTAGAAGATGCTACAACTATTTGGTAAGCAGATTGCAATTTAATTTGTTCTGAAACAGGTAATTTCCAAGAAAATGTTGGATTGGGGTTATAAAATCCTATCGGGTTTACAAAACCTTCTGAAAGTGTAAGTTCTTTAGGTTGTTGAATAGTTTTTTGCTTACAAGAAATTATTGTTATTAAAAAAATAGCAATACAAAAACTTAAAAAAAGAGATTTATGCTTCATAAAAATAGCTATATTTTATAAAATTTTACTTGATTTTTAAATAAGCAATTTCTAGTTTTTATTAAACAATAGTGTCCTGTTGTATACCACATAAAAATACCTTTTTTTAATAATGATATAATATATTATAAAAAAAACCAGAAAAGTAGTTTTTCTGGTTTTAACTTTTTAATTAATAACGTAATTATTTAATCAGAACTTTATTATAATACGTTTGACTAAACGTATCAATCTTAATAAGATACAACCCTGGTTTAAAATTATTATTTGTATTTATTTCTGTTTTTTCTGAACTTATAATTTGCTTATAGACCAATTTCCCTAAAACATCAAAAATTTCAATTTTTGCATTGCTTATTTCATTAATTTGAACTGTAAACTGATTTCTAGTTGGGTTTGGAAATACATTTATTGAAATTTGATTTGACAAAAAGTCATTTGTACTTAAAGTACTTATCGATTCTACTATCCATTTAGATCTATCATCTTGCTGAGAAGAGTATACTACTTTATCATCATATTGATTATACAAATACCTAGAACCTGTTCTTGCTTTGAAACTATAATTCTTTTCAGTATCATTATAAATTACAATCCACTGTTTATCAGAATCTTCTCTTGGAGCTGAAAAACTTGTACTTATTATTTCTGAAGTAGTTCCTGCCGCCCTTAAAATTCCTTTCACTTCACTTTCAATATTAAAATAACCACCTGCTTTCACAAATTTCCAATGCGTACTGACACCAGAAATATCTGAACTTGTAAAAACTCGAGAATCTTGAGAATACATGTATTTACCTGTTGCTACATTTTTTAATCTGTAAGCGGTGCCGGTTAAATCTGAATAATCTTTAGCATTAACAGTTACATTTATTAATGTACTTTCTTTTTCTCCTGAACTACTATAAGCAATTGCTTGAATTGTATGATTACCTACAGTTGCTGGCCTCCATAGCGATTTAAAAGGAGCTGAACTATCTGTTTGGTATAATTGACCGTCTATTAAAAACTCCATTTTGTTTACAAACCCATTGTCTGTATATGCATCTACATTAATATCTAGATTCTGATCAACATTAAGCATCATATTATCTGTAAGTTCTCTAAAATTTACACTTAAGGGTTGTGGAGCCGCATCTACATCTAAATCAATAATTTGTAAATATAAAGGCTGTGCACTTCCAGATAATTTTTCCATCATATAAAAATATAACTTCCCATTAGCTATATGAACTCTACCATGATCAAAACTTTTACCACTTGTAGCTTCATAAACTTTTCTAAAATTGTTAGTTCCACCTTTAGCTTTTTCTACATAAACCTTGTTATTACTATTTAATCCTATTATGTAAATATCTTTTCCATAAGTGTATATGGTTTCTGCCCCAGAAAACTCTGTTGAGGTAACAAAATCTGATGTCCCTGCTCTTTTATAAGTATGTACGTGTTTTGTGATATTATTTTCACGGTCTTGAACTCTACTTATCATATGAACATCACCATTATCAGTAACTGTCCAATCAAAACCACCAACAATGTAAACTTGATTTATATCTGTTGTTTCTACTAAATCTCCAGGTTCAAATACCTTAATTTTATCAGCATCTATTAATGGTAAGCTAAACCCTTTCCCATCATGAGTTTTCCAACTATTTGTACCATCTTGATTGTCTGAATATGCATAGTACAATCCATTTTGATATTCAAACTTATCTGTTTTATTTTCTCTTCGTTGGAAACCAATTCTAACTTTCCCGTTAATATATTTCATATTTCCATACAATCCCCAGTTATTAGGTACTCCTTTGCTTTTAGCATTTAAAACGTTAAAATTTGTAAAACTTGACCAAGTTGAAGTAGTTGCATTGTATTTAGAAAATTTATACGCTCCGTTATTATTACCACCTTCACGCATGTACATAAATACATCACCTGCAACATTTGTAAAAAATTGTGGATAGGTTAAGGCAGAAAAATTCTTGTAATCTTCACCACCATTTAGACTTAAATGTTTATAACCTCCATTAGAATTTTTTACAAATTTATCTAATGTAAAATCTGCATCAGAAAGTGAAGCTGCATTTTTTACAGAGTAAGAATATCTAAAATAATCATCACTTAAACTACCATTAGAAGGCTTTGTTCTGCTGTAAGCATGCATATCATACAACATATGTATAGTACCATCTTTAGGACTAACAGCAACTGCAATAGCATTATGTGATTCTCCTAACCAATATTGGTTTTGAAAACCTGTATGTCTATGAGGAAATTGAATATCTACACTAGTACCCGTTTCTGTATTGTAACGTGTTAACATCACATAACGTTGATCTTTACCACCTTTGTACCAAGTCATAAAAACATATTTACCGTAGGTTTTTATACAATCTCCTTTTGCTGATATACTTGAACCGAACACAAAGTCATAAGGAGCAGTATCTGCAGTATGTGCGGAATTGGTAGCAACTTTACTACCATTAAAGTGCAAACCTATATCAGAAATTTTTATTTCTTTTTCTAAAGCAACTTGAGCTTGAAAAACTTGTGCAAAACATAATAAAATAACAATTAATAAAATATTTTTATCTACGTATTTTTTCTTCATTTATACTACATTAAATAAATTAAACCACTAATAATAAAGTTTTTATAAAAACAATCATAATACTACTACCCTGAACTCTACCGACTCTAATAATAAATTTATTCTAAGAAAAAGACTTCTTCTAAAGGAATTGATATTGGAGAATTATCTGGGTTTACTTCCATAATATCTGCCATAAAATTCCACCATTTTTTTACAATTTCATTGGATGCTAAATCTTGTGAACCTCCATTACCTGATACTTTTTGAAATGCAAATAATGTACTTGTTTCTTCATCGAAAAAAATAGAATATTCACTCACACCTGCCTCTTTTAATAACACTTTTAATTCAGGCCAAATCTCATTATGACGTTTAGTATAAGCTTCTTTTTGCCCTTTATTTAACTTCATTTTAAAAGCTAATCTTTGCATACGTATATATTTAAAAAAAATCATTCTATATTTTTTTAAAAAATATAGAATGATTTAAAAGTTACTAATCTATTAATAAAAGTTTTATTGCTTTATTATTTTTTGAGTATATCTACTGCCTTCATTTCCTTTAATTTCAACAATATAAACACCTTTTGATAAAGAACTAACGTTTAAATTAATTGTATTATCGGTGTCTACTTTTCTTCTTAATACTCTGTTACCTAAAATAGAATATACAGAAACTTCTTTAACCTTAGAAGTTAATCCTTTAATGTTTAATTGATCATTTACAGGATTAGAAACAGAAAAAGATTGCTTGTCAAATGTTTCTGTGCTTAATACAGAGTTTGTAGTAAAGTATACATAATCGTAGTTTGGTCCTGCTGCTAAAAATCTTACAATCATAACATAAGTACCAGCCTCAATATCAATTCCGGCTGCAGCATCTGGATCTTCCCAATTTTGAAAATTAGGAACTCCTCCTGTACCTGGTAATGCTTGAGCTGAAGTTAAATTCATTATTGTAGCGACACCAGATAAATCATCAGTGTTTTTTAAGAAAATTTGCATTCTTTTAGAAGTATCATCTCCACCATGAGCGTAATTAATTCCTACATTATAATTACCAGATTTTTCAAAGTTAATAGTATACATTAAAAATTCTTGCCCTTGAGTACTTCCTATATTCCAACCTAAGTCTCCGTTTGTATAAGGATGTTGATAAATATCTGCCTCAGAACCAGACCTATATTCTTCATTTGCAGCACCATAACCACCAGTTCCTTCATCTCCTCCTTCTGGATCCCATAATAACCCTAATTGATCAGGTGTTTTATCTCTATAAGTTCCTTCACTTAAATCTCCAGGAAGATATGCATTATCAGAAAAATTAGCTCCATCGTCTGTTCCATCTACATTTGTTGCATCAAAATTTTCCATTTGAATTTTTGTTGTAGCTCCTAACGTACCGCTTATTACTGGTGCAGAGCCACCCCATGGATAACCTTTATATTGTGCATTTGATGCTTGAACCCCAAAAAGAGCTAATGCCGCAATAAATAGTGATTTGTGTAATTTTGTTTTCATATGTAAATATTTTAGTTAATTATTATCTAAAAATAAAAACAAATGTTATGCATAGTATCCTGCTCTATACTGCTTTATACTTTTTAAACTTCTAATTTTAAATCATATAACAGTTCTTTTTGCATATTTATTTTCAATCTTAAAAAAAGCTTACACCCTAAAAAGCTTAAGTATATTGGCTATCTTATTCGTTTTAATACGAGACGGTAATAATTTTTTATTTAAAGAATTAATTAAAAAAAATCTAATTTACTTTTCTAAGTTTAATTCCGCTTAATCTGGTTTTTCCTGTTAGTGCTTTAAAACTAATAGTTATACCGTCGTTGTTATCAACAGAAATTAAAAAACGTTTGGTAACACCTCTATCTTTACCATATTGTTTTTTAAGGTTTAAATTTTCCCAAATCTTTTTATAATTTACAAGAATATCCATACTGTTTTCTTTTCTTGATTTTAGTTCTGCCATAGACAAAGACAACTCATAAGTACCTTTTGGCACATCAAATTTATAAGACTTTAAACCAACCATTTGTGTTTGAAAAACAGGATCATTCTCTGTTCCTTTTACACTAACATCTACCCCAATATTATTTCTTCGTTTTGTTTTGGTTCTTAAAACCTCTCCACCAACATATCCAAAACTTCCTTTTGTATACGCTTGATCTGGCATCCATAAATAATCTACATTATGAGTTTCTATAAAATAACAGTAAGACCCTACATTTATGGCAATTTCTTTAAAAGGATTAGTTACACTTTTTAAGTTCTTAGGCTGAAGTGTAAACTCGATATTAGCAAAATCTTTAAAAACTTTACCTTCTTTTTCTGATACTACTTCAATTAAATTTCGTCCTTGTTTAAAAGGCACATTATATGTGGTGGTAGCAAAGTCAAATTTTTGCTTTCCAAGTGATTTCCCATTAATAATCAATTCTACTTCATCAGTATTTCCTACTACTGTGATAGGTTGAGTTGCTGTTTTAGAGTTTTCGCTATCTTCTATTCCTGCTCTTTTTTTCCATCCTTTAGAAGCAATTGCTAAAAATGGTGTTTTTTTCAATAATGCTTGATACAAATAGTATGCATCTTTTTTTTCTCTTGATGCAGACACTAAACCTTTATTATTAATATGTGGTACTGCATCTTTTCTATGTTCTACCTGAAAATCTGCATAATTCCAAACATTTGCACCAACAATTTCTGGAATTTCTATAATGGCTTTCATGTATGCTTTGTGCAATAAAAATTGATATTCTATACTAAAATCAAACCGAGTTGGTTTATAAGTTCTTAATCTTGGGTCTGCTCCTCCTCCATATTCACTCAAAATTAAAGGTTTATCCGGATTTAAAGCTAAAGTTCTTTTTACTAAACTTCGTAAATTTTTATCAACATCTTCTAATTCTTCTATATACCAACCATAATATTTGTTGTAGCCTACCAACTGCGTATTTCTGATACCTAATTTATCTTGATAAGCTGGTTCTCTGAAAAACACAGAATAAGTATAACGAGTATTATCCTCGTTTTTAATAGTTTCTGCCAAAACTTTATGTGTTTCTATAAAGTGCTTAGTATATTGTACTCCAAGTTTATCAGGCGCTTTCATTGTCGTTTCGTTTCCTAAATTCCAAGCTACAATAGATGGATTGTTATAATTGTAACGAATGGTTTCTTTTAACATATTAATGCTATTTTGTTTTCCTGTTTCATTAGCAGCAGCCTTATTAACAAAAGGAATTTCTACAGTGGTAACAAATCCCATTTTGTTACACATTTCTAAAATTGCGGGATCTTGAGGATAGTGTGCTATTCTTAAAAAGTTAATTCCCATTTCCTTTAATAACTTCATATCATATCTATGAATTTCATCACTTACTGCATTTGCTTTTTTGTAGAAATCTTGATGTCTATTAGTTCCTATTAATTTGGTTTGATTACCATTTATAAAAAAACCTTTATTGGCATCGAAACTAAACCATCTAAACCCTAAAGCATTCTCTACTCTATCGTAAATACCTCCTTTTCTATCTATAATTTCTGTAATTAGTTTATACAAATACGGATTTTCTGGCGACCATAAATTTGGATTTTCTACAGAGAAATCACTAATAACCTCTTTACCGAATTTAGATTTTGTTTTAATAGTTTTAACCAAATTATTATTAGCATCAAATAAAGATTGCTTTATATAATATGTTCCTTTTTTGGGCCTTACTATTTTAGATTTAACAGAAATTTCTCCTGATGATTCTGAAACTTTTGGTGTAGAAATAAATACAGCATTTGCACCTAAATTAGCTACTTCAAAATGAACTTGTTTGGTTATAATTAAATGAACATCTCTGTAAATACCTCCGTAAAAAGAAAAATCTGCAGATTGCGGAATAATTTCATCGTTATGAGAATTATCTACTTTTACAACTATCTCATTTGTTCCTTTTTTTAGTAATCTTGTAATATCTCTTGCAAAAGTAGTGTAACCACCAATATGATCTTTTTCCACTACTTTTCCGTTTACAAACAAAGACGTAACTTGATTTGCGGCCTCAAACAATAAAAACACTTGTTGATTATTATAAATCTGTGGAATTTTCATAGTTTTTTTATACCAACCTTCTCCTCTGTAATAACCATCTTCATCATCTAAAATATCTTGTGTGTTCCAAGAATGAGGTAATGTTACTTTTTCCCAAGCATTGATGTTTTCTGTATGAGGATTTTCTATACTTCCTTTAAAAAATTTCCAGTTCTCATTTATAGTTTCTATGTGTCTTACTTGTTGTGCAAAATTTAAAGTGATGCTCAACAAAAACAAAATTTGAATAATTTTTTTCATCCTAAAGTATTTAATTACTATTTAGTAGGTATAACTAGTTCGTATTTTAAGAAAGAAAATACTGGCAGTTTATCACTTAAAACAATCGAAGATTTACCTGTAACCTCTTCTTGAGTATATGTTTCTAACCAATTAGACCAAACTACACTATTTTCTGTTTTGTTATATTTAGCAATTCTATACTTAACTTTTGTTCCTTTTTTTACGTTTACTAGTGCTTTAATTTTTATAGTTTCTAAATTATTAGCATTTGGATTTGCACTATAGTTGTAAGCCAATACATTATATTTATTTTTAGCAGCATCCCTTGTAAAAATTGCGTCGATATAATTATTTTCTTGTTGTTGTTTACCTTCTTTCTTACTTTTAAAATAGGTATTGCCTTGCATTGCCAACAACAAATTACTTGCTGATAAATAAGAAGAACCATCTCCCCATTGAAAAATGTTTTGCATGTTATTTTGGTAAAACATTTTCATTAACCCAACCATAAAGCTGTTTTGATGTGCATCTGATGCTTTCTTAAAAGAATTACCTGCCTTACTTAAACTTTTTATTAAAGAATACTCGTGCATTTCTAGTTTTGCATTTGTATTCCATTCTGGAAGATCTTTAATTACGGCAAAATCCTTGGCATATACTTTATCAAAATTGGTACGTTCTGACCTTTGATAAAAAGGATAATAGGAAACTCCAACAAAATCATAATGTACCTTGTTCGCATATGCCCATTTTACAAAATCAGTACCCCAAGCATTTTTAGACGAACCCCAAAGAAAATGTGTTCCCACTTTTGCTTTTGGAAGCACAGTACGAATGGCATTAGTAGAAATTTTATAAAACTCAAAAAATTGTTCTCTTGTTCCAGACCAATGAGAAGGTGTACCAATTTCTCTACCAATATTAAATTGAATGTCTACTATTTTTTCAGAGCCGTAAGTAGTTATAAGAAAATGCATTACTTCTTTTAAATAGTTAGCCCAAGCCTTATAATCTCTAGGTGGTTCTGCATTTCCATAAGTTGCTACTTTTAAAGAATCTCCAACTAACATTCCATTTGAATTTCTTTGAAAAGCCCAAGAAGGATTATCTAATACTATTTGATGAATTTCTAATCCTTTATCAAATACGCCATCTATCTGTTTTTTAAGCAAAGTAAAATCTGTATAGAATTTTTTAGATTTGGCATCCCATTTATAAGAATCTTTGGTTAGATCTGCTATACCTTTTTTAGCTATCCCTCCTAAAGGTCTTACAATACAAAACTTAGCATTTTTATTCTCTCCTGCTGGATTTACACCATTAATAGGTGTAATTCTATTGTACACATTTAAGTGATAGGGCATTAC
Organism: Polaribacter sp. OB-PA-B3; assembly: GCF_054589375.1. Taxonomy (NCBI): domain Bacteria; kingdom Pseudomonadati; phylum Bacteroidota; class Flavobacteriia; order Flavobacteriales; family Flavobacteriaceae; genus Polaribacter; species Polaribacter sp. OB-PA-B3. The sequence continues at coordinate 473,666 of NZ_BAAIIX010000001.1, read as the reverse complement.
TTTTTTTGCATTAGCATTATCTGTATAATCTGCTTTTAATACAATTTGAGCCTGTAAACCAACTGTAAAGTAAAGGCAAAACATTACAACTCGAAAAATGGTTATTTTTATATTCATCCTTATCTTTTTAACCAAAATTAGATTTCATTTTTGATATTTTATTTGAGTTTATAACTTTTAAAAATTACGAATTCCTGGAACTATTTTTATGTTGTAATTGGTGTTATTTTTTGGCCATTTTAAAACAATGAGTTTTTGCGTTTTTTCATCCCAAATAAAATCTGAAGGATTGGAATCTTCTGTTGTTTTGTAAACCTCTAATCCAACATTTTTTAGCGGATTATAATACATTACAAAATCGTTATTAATTATGATAGAAAATCCATCTGGATAATGTCTGTTTTGACTAATAAATATTTTTGAAGCTCCTTTTTTGTTATCAGAAATAATGTTCAAATTCAATTCTCTTTTGGCAAAATTGAACAGAAACGATTGAATATCTCCAGCAATTTCTTGCGGAAATGGTCTAGAAATTACATCTGTAATATATTTACGTTCTACTGTTCCTGCATCTGTTTTATCACTAAAAATAGACCAAGTTGATGGGCCGCCTGCTAAAAAATTTTGCATAGTTCTGTTTCCTAAAAACCACGCTTTTATAGAACCTACACCCATTTTATCAAAAACTTCTGCCGTTTTTATGTATAATTTTCTATATTCTAACTGCCCTAATTTTCCTACCAAAGTAGTATCTGTAACTGCAAATGTTGGAAAACCCCACTCACCTATTAAAATTGGTGCTTTTAACATATCTGATTCTTTATCAAAACGATCCATATTTTTTTTAATAAATTCGATTTTACTTTGATAAATATGTGGGGCAAAAATGACGTTTTTTCTATTTATTGGTGATGTAATTTCTGCATATTGATTGTTGTCTATTTTTTCGCCTTTATTCATAAAAATAGATTGGATAAGAATTAATTTATCTGCATTTATTTTTTGACTTTCATCAATAATTCTTTGGTATAAAGGAATCAAGTATTTATCTGTTAAATCTTTGTAAGAAATGTTCATTTTTAATTTTCTAGGTTCATTCACAATATCATAACCTAAAACATACGATTGATCTGCATACCTTTTCCAAATTACTTTCCAAGCATCTATATAAGTTTTGTGCATTTTATCATTCTTATTCTCCCAAATATCTTCCCATTTTAATTTTTCTACGCCATAAACTGTCATTTTAAAAACCGTTTTTATACCATGATTTTTACCTAAATTGACTAATGTATCTAATTTCTTTAAGTAGTTTGGTTCTAATTTACCTCCAGGAAAACTGCTTAATTTTCCTAATTCTAAGCGAACCACTTGCGTATTTGCCCCCATTCTTACGGCTCTTGCATAATCATCGCTATTAAAGAAAACTTCTCCCTTATGATCATTTGTATTTATTACAAAACCTCTTGGGATAATATGTTTTCCTTGTTTATCTCTTATGCCATGTTTAATTTGAGAAAAACTCGTTGTACTAAAAATAAATAAGATTATTACAAAAAGACTTGTTTTCATTTGAAATACTATTTTTTTTAAAAATAAAGCATCTAGATAATTATTGCATCCTGTACACTACCGACTTTTAGAATAATTAATAACTATATGTAAAAATTGTTTCAATCAGTTAAAATCATCATGACAGTGCAGGATAAAAGTTGTCTTAAAAAAAATTAAAATTGCTTTTACATAAAAAAAAAAAATGAATTACCATTTAGGATTAGACATCGGAAGTTCTTCGATAAAAGCAGCTTTAGTAGAAATTAACTCAGGTAAAAGTATTGGGGTAGTTCATGAACCTAAGCAAGAAATGAGCATTTTTGCTCAAAAAAATGGTTGGGCAGAACAAGAACCAAAAGATTGGTGGTTGCATATTTGCAACGCAATACAATCATTAAAAAAACAATACAACATCAATAAAACTCAAATAAAAGGTATAGGTATTTCTTACCAAATGCATGGTTTGGTTTTGGTAGATAAACAAGGAGAACCTTTACGTAAAAGTATTATTTGGTGTGATAGTAGAGCTGTAGAAACTGGTGAAAATGCTTTCAAACAAATTGGAGAAGAAAAATGTGCTACGCAATTATTAAACTCTCCCGCAAATTTTACAGCTTCTAAACTTAAATGGGTAAAAGAAAATGAACCTGATATATACAATCAGATTTATAAATTTATGTTACCAGGAGATTATGTGGCTTATAAATTTTCTAACGAAATAAACACAACGATCTCTGGATTATCAGAAGGTATTTTTTGGGATTTTAAAAACGATAAAATTGCCGATTTTCTTCTAGAGCATTATAATTTAGATGCTTCTTTAGTACCAGATATTGTAGAAACTTTTGGCATACAATCTGTGGTTGATCAAAAAGGAGCGGAAGAAAGTGGTTTAGCTAAAGGAACTCCTATTTTATACAGAGCAGGAGATCAACCTAACAATGCTTTATCTTTAAACGTGTTTCACCCCGGAGAAGTAGCAGCTACGGGTGGCACTTCTGGTGTTTTTTATGCTGTTACAGATAGTTTGTCTGCCAAAGAAAGTAATCGAGTAAATAATTTTGCGCATGTTAATTATAAAAAAGGAACTATAGCCAGAATAGGAAAATTACTTTGTATAAACGGAGCAGGAATTCAATACAGATGGTTGTTAAATAATTTAGATGTTTCTTCTTATGAAGACATGAACAAGTTGGCCTCAGAAATTGCTATTGGCTCAGATGGAGTTTGCGTAATTCCTTTTGGTAACGGAGCAGAACGTATGTTAAACAACAAAGAAATTGGCACTCGCGTACTAAATTTAAATCTTAATAATCATCATAAAGGACATTTATCTAGGGCTGCCTTAGAAGGAATTGCGTTTTCATTTGTATATGGCATGGAAATTTTAACTTCAGACGGTATCAAACCAAAAGTAATTAGGGCAGGAAATGATAACCTTTTTCGTTCAGAAATTTTTGCAAATACGGTTGCTACGTTAATTGATCAAGAAATAGAAATTTATAACACAACAGGTGCTATTGGTGCTGCAAGAGCAGCCAATTTACATACTGGTGATTTTGCTTCTTTTAGCAAAACTATTCTAAATAATGATTATGTAATGACATTTACACCCAATAAAGAAAAACAAGCTTTTAAAGAGGCTTATAAAAACTGGAAAAAAGAACTAGAATTAATTTTAAATAAATAACATTTGGACGTTCCTAAAAGGTCGGGCTTTACGCTTCAACCTTTTTATTCGTTCCTAATAAAGGATTTCCACTACAATACTTAAGGCAAAAGTAGTACAGATAACAACAACAAAATTAAAAAATTTATCAAAATGGCAAATAAAGAATATTTTAAAGGAATTGATAAAATTCAATTCGAAGGTAAAGAATCAGACAATCCATTAGCATTTAAATACTACAACCCAGAGCAAGTGGTTGCTGGTAAAAAAATGAAAGATTGGTTTAAATTTTCAATTGCCTATTGGCATACTTTCTGTGGTCAAGGTTCAGATCCATTTGGTCCAGGAACACAAAATTTTGCTTGGGATCAATCTTCAGACCCAATACAAGCAGCAAAAGACAAAGCAGATGCCGCTTTTGAATTCATCAATAAAATGGGCTTTGATTATTTCTGTTTTCATGATTATGATTTAGTACAAGAAGGTGCAACGTTTGCCGAATCTGAAGCTAGATTAAGTACAATAACAGATTACATCAAAGAAAAGCAAGCAGCAAGTGGTGTAAAATTATTATGGGGAACAGCAAATTGTTTCTCAAATCCAAGATACATGAATGGTGCTTCTACAAATCCTGATTTTAATGTTGTTGCAAGAGCTGGTGGGCAAGTAAAATTGGCTTTAGATGCAACTATTAAATTAGGTGGTGAGAACTACGTTTTTTGGGGAGGAAGAGAAGGATACATGTCTTTATTAAACACAAATATGGGTCGTGAATTAGATCACATGGCGCAGTTTTTAACAATGGCTAAAGATTATGCAAGAGCACAAGGTTTTAAAGGTACTTTCTTTATAGAACCAAAACCTATGGAACCAATGAAGCATCAATACGATTTTGATTCTGCTACAGCTATTGGTTTCTTAAAAGAATATGGCTTAGACAAAGATTTTAAAATGAATATAGAGGTTAATCATGCAACTTTAGCCCAACATACAATGCAACATGAGATAGCAGTGGCTGCTAAAGCAGGTATGTTAGGTAGTATAGATGCCAATAGAGGAGATTACCAAAATGGTTGGGATACAGATCAATTTCCAAACAACATACAAGAAACTACAGAAGCTATGTTAGTCTTTTTAGAAGCCGGTGGTTTACAAGGTGGTGGTGTTAATTTTGATGCAAAAATCAGAAGAAACTCTACAGACTTAGAAGATGTTTTCTTAGCACATATTGGTGGAGCAGACACGTTTGCTAGAGCCTTAATTACTGCAGATAAAATTATAACTTCCTCACCTTATAATGCACTAAGAGAAAAAAGATACAGTTCTTTTGACTCTGGCAATGGGGCTGCTTTTGAAGCTGGGCAATTAGAATTAAAAGACTTGTATAAAATTGCCCAAGAAAATGGAGAACTTCCATTAACTAGTGGTAAACAAGAACTTTTTGAGAACATTATTAATCAATATATCTAAAATTTAAACTATGAGTTCATCAAATAATTCTAAATACTTATTAAAATTAACTTTAGTCGCAACCTTAGGAGGTCTTTTATTTGGATACGACACTGGTGTAATTTCTGGAACCGTGGGTTCTTTAGAAACCTTTTTTGTAACTCCTAAAGGATTGTCTGAAGCTGCTGCAAATGCTTTTAAAGGTTTTTTAGTAGCTAGTGCATTAATAGGTTGTATAATTGGCGGACTATTTGGTGGACTTATTAGCAAGAAATTAGGCCGTAAAAAAGGGTTAATTCTTGCTGCAGTTCTTTTCTTAATTTCTGCTTTGGGATCTGCAATGCCAGAAATGTTAATAGCACCTATTGGTGAGTTAGACCATACATTTTCTACCATATTTATTATTTACAGAATTATTGGTGGTATTGGTGTTGGTTTAGCATCTATGTTGTCTCCTTTATATATTGCAGAAATTGCACCTGCAAATAGTAGAGGAAAATTGGTGTCTTTTAATCAACTTGCAATTGTTGGTGGCTTTATGGTAGTTTATTTTGTAAACTACTTTATTTCTAGAGGTGGTGGTTCTGATGCTTGGTTAAATGAAGTTGGCTGGAGGTGGATGTTTGCATCAGAAGTGATTCCTGCTGGTTTATTCTTAGGGTTATTATTCTTTGTACCAGACACACCTCGTTCTTTAATGTTAAAAAACAAACCAGAAGAAGCTTTAGATGTTTTAATTAAAGTTAATGGAGAGCAAGAGGGTAAAAGAGTACTATCTGAGATAGAAAACTCTGTCGCAGAAACTTCTGGAAAACTATTATCCTATGGTTGGGCTGTAATAATAATAGGTGTTCTTCTTTCTGTTTTTCAACAATTTGTAGGAATTAATGTAGTGTTATATTATGCCCCCGAAATTTTTAAATCTATAGATCCAGATACAGATGGGGCCTTATTGCTTACGATTATTGTAGGAATTGTAAACTTTTTATTTACAATTATCGCTGTAAAAACTGTAGATAAAAAAGGTCGTAAACCACTAATGTTAATTGGTGCTTTAGGTATGGCAGTTGCTATGTTAACATTAGGATTTGTATTTTTCTCTGGAGCAACAGGTTATTTGGCGCTTGGGTGCATGATGTTATATGTTGCTAGTTTTGCCCTAAGTTGGGGGCCAGTTACTTGGGTACTTCTATCAGAAATATTTCCAAATAAAATTAGAGGAAAAGCTATGGCAATTGCTGTAGCAGCACAATGGGTTTCTAATTATTTAGTTTCACTTACATTTCCTATGATGAATGATAATACTGCACTTACAGAACAATTTAATCATGGTTTTGCATATTGGGTATATGGCGTTATGTCTTTAATAGCCATGTGGTTTGTTTGGAAATATATCCCAGAAACTAAAGGAAAAACGTTAGAAGAAATGGAAAGTATTTGGAAGAAATAAAACAACTATTGTGCATTTAAGCAATTCTATAAATGCACAACAGTTATTTTTAATTGCTCTTTATTTATTTTAAATCTGCAATGTTAACTTGAATAGATTTACTAGGCACATAACCAATTCTATGGGCTTTCACTAATAAATTTTCTTTAGATTCTATACTAAAAGGCTTAGAATACACACTCCAACTCTTCGCTTTTGGGTTTGTTTTATAACCTATTGATGCTCCTTCTGTATTACAACTAATTTTTACTTTATTATTTTCAAAATAAACAACTGGATCCTCAGTAATTGGTTTTGTTTTTTTACCATTCCATAGTTTAGTTACCAATTCTTTTTCCGGTAAGTTTGGAGTGTCTTTAATTTCTGATAACCATCTGTCCATTTCATTAGATAGCTCTATCAGTTTTTCTTTGTATTTTGGATTCTCTGCTAAATTGTTCAGCTCAAAAGGGTCATTTAAACAATCAAATAACTCTTCTTTGGGTTTAGATTCTCTAAACCATTGCATTTGAAATTCATTTAATTTACCTTCATTTTTTAAGATTAACAGGTTTTCCATTGTTGGTATTTTTTCTCTGTAGGAAATAGGAAGGTAATACGCTTGCTCTGGTCTATAATTTCTTATATATTTAAATTGTTTGTCTTTTACCGCTCTAATTACATCAGTAAAACCATCAAAACGATCTGCAGCAGCATGAATATAGTTTCGTTCTTTTTCTTTAAAATTTCCCAAAAATGCTTGTCCTTGCATGTATTCTTTTGGCTCTTGGTTTATTAAAGAAAGTAAAGTAGGTGCAAAATCTACAAAACTTAACAATTGTCCGTCTTTGATTCCTGCATTTTTTTTATCAGGAAAACGAATAATCATAGGTGTTTTTAAACCCGAATCGTAGATCAGTCTTTTTTCTCTTGGCATTGGTCCGCCATGATCTCCATAAAAGAATATAATCGTATTTTCTAATAATCCATCTTCTTCTAATTGTTTTAAAACAGCACCAACTTGTTTGTCCATTTCTGCAATATTGTTGTATAATTTCCATAAATCTCTTTGAGAAACTTCATTATCTTGTAAATAAGGTGGTATTTTAAATTTAGCATCTTTTGAAACATGGACAGGAGTTTCAGCCTCTGTCATTCTGTTTTTAGCATGCGACTTTCCAAAACCTTTCCATTTATAAGCTCTATCACCAGCATAATAATGTCTAGTTTCTATTTCTCTAAAACCATAAGGTTCAAACAAACCAGATTCGTGAGTTTCAGTAAAATTAAACACAGCAAAAAACGGTTGATCTTTACCTCTATTTCTCCAATGTGCGTAAGGACTACTCTCATCCCAAGCTGTAACTGGTGGTTTAAATTGGTAATCTGTTTTGTAATTATTAGAACAATAATAACCTTGTTTACGCAGTAATTCGCTTATCATTTTTACTTCTGCTGGCGGAACAGCACCGTATTTAGGAATGCCAATAACATCATTATAAGAAGTTGTTCGCATATGATTTGCGCCAATACTAGAAGGGTACATACCTGTTGCAATTGCTGCTCTACTAGGTGCACAAACACCAGAAGTTGAATATAAATTCGGATAAACTACACCCTCTTTAGCTAATTTACTTAAGTGCGGAGTAACTATTGTAGAGTCTCCAAAAGATGGTATATAATGCCCCATATCTTCTGTTACTAACCAAAGAATATTGGGTGGTTTATTTGCATTTTTTTCTTGTTTACAACTAGTAATAAAGAAAACTATAATTAGAATTAAAAAAATATCTTGTTTCATATTCTATAGGTTTATTGTATTATGTTCTTTTGCAAATTAGTTATTAAGTAATTCTTATGTATCTTGTAGTGTACCGATTGTTAAGTTATTATTTATAGAAACATCTTCTATGACAGGATACTACAGGGTATTTATATGATAAGATGATATTATTTTTAAACATCTAAATAAACAATACGATGAAAAAAAATGTTTTACTTGCATTTTCAATATTATTTTCTTTCTATCAAATTACAGCACAAACCATCAATCCTCCAAAAGGAAGAATTGCTATAGTTGCTGATGGAAACTCTCCTGATCCTGATGATTTAGGTGGAACCGCCATAACTATTGCTTTGTTAAAATCTGCTGGTTTAGAAGATAGATTGGTACATTATTCTCATAGCTGTGATTTGGTTAGGGATGATCGTATTTCTGAAAAAGCAGAAAAAGAACGTCATCATTTGATGCAAATAGCTTGTGATATGACAGCAAGACGTTGGACAGGTTTTGAACACTTAACCTTTTTTGATGCTATTTGGCAAAAACAAGAAACTATTAACGATTTAGCATGGGCAATAAATGCGTCTACAAAAAATGATCCTTTATGGATTATTGAAGCTGGCGAACCAGATATTATAGGACTTGCTTTGCAAAAAACACCTAAAGAAAAACACAAATTTGTAAAAGTAATTACGCATCATCCTGCAAATGATAATGCTGGTGATTTTTATACATGGCAACAAATTTTAGATTTTGGAATAGAAGAAGTAAGAATTCCTGATCAAAATATAAAATTAAAAGTACCTATTGCACAATGGAATTGGGCTAAAAACCATTCTGATTCGCGTATTCAATTAATTTGGACACTTGGTAAATTGGCAGAAGTAGATGATGTTGTTCGATTTCAAAAAGGAAAATGGGATTGCTCTGATGCTGGAATGATTTTATATTGGATTACTGGAGCCAACAAAAACAATGGTCTAAAACAAGGAACTGTTGATGATGTAAAAAAAATATTATTAGATTTTATTGCAAAAAATCCTGAACCTAAAAGAGGTCCTAAAAAGAAAAATTAATCTTTTGTAATTTTACTTTTCCACCAATTAGCATTGGGTTTAAAATCTTTAGAAAGTATTTCTAGTCGGTTTTCTTCTAAAGATTTTAATTTTTGGTTGATTATATTAAAATCTCTTTTTGCGTCCTTAATACTATCGTATTCTGTGTCTTTTTTAGGAAATTTAGCGTCGACTTCGTGCAACCAATTCATCAATTTATTATGAAGTTGTTTTGCCAATTTGGGATGTTTTGCAACTACGTTCAGTTCGTCTTTTTCAGTTGATGGCAACTTGAATAATTCCAAACGATTATCTTCCCAATAATGAATTAATTTCCAACCATTCTGTTGAATTATAGAAGATGGCTCTCCTCCTTGATTACCATAATGTGGATAATGCCAAAATAATGGTCTATCGGTATTGATTTCTTTTCCTTCTAAAATAGGTTTTAAGCTAATACCATCTATATGCTGTTTTGGTTTTAGAGCAATACCTGCTAAATCTAAAAACGTCGGATAAAAATCGGTATGAATTACTGGGAAATTTGTTTCTGTTACTTTACTTTTTAACCAAGGAACTTTTATGAAAAAAGGTTCTCTAATTCCACCTTCCCATTGGTAGCCTTTTCCGCCTCTTAAAGGTAAATTACTTGTAGAAAAATTATCTCCAGAAGCCACACCACCATTATCAGAAGTATAAACAACAATCGTATTTTTATCTAAACCATTATCTTTTAAAGTTTTTAGAACGATACCCACAGCATCGTCCATTGTTTCTACTAAACCTCCATAAATTGGATTGTCTTGCACTTGACGAATTGGTAAAACACGTTCCATTTTATAACCAAATTTAGCAATGCCTAAACTATCTGCTTTATCTCTGTATTTTTCCCATTTTGCTTCTGTAGTTTGAATAGGTGCATGAACTGCATAAAAAGACAAAAAAGCAAAAAAAGTTGCGTCTTTATTTTCTTCTATAAACTTAGAAGTTTCTTTTGCTAAACGTATCGTAAGATTTTCTCCTTTCTGTTTATTTTCTAGTTTTGGGTTATGCCAAGGACTAAAAAAACCACCTGCAGGACCTCCTCTATGAAAACCTCCTTTATTAATTTCAAAACCATGGTCTTCGGGATACGAACCTTCGTTACCTAAGTGCCATTTCCCTGCAAAAAAAGTTTTGTAACCATTACTTTTTAAAGTTTCTGCAATAGTAATATCGTCTTTTGGTAAATTCTGAACATAATTAGCAGGTATTAATTTATCATACCTTTTTCTAGTACGCCAGTTTGTGCCAGTTTTTGCGCCAATCCAATCTGTAACTCCATGACGTGCAGTAAATTTACCAGTCATAATACTAGCTCTTGATGGGCTACAAACTCTACTTGCTGCATAACCTTGTGTAAAAGTTACACTTTCACTTGCAAGTTGATCTAAATTTGGTGTCTCGTAAAATTGACTTCCTGTAACGCTTAAATCATGATATCCTAAATCATCAACAAGAATAAATAAAATATTAGGCTTTTTATGTGTTTGTTCTTCTTCTTTATTACAGCTAAAAAGAAGAGCTAAGCTTAATGTGAAAACGTAAAACTGAGCTTTTATCAACTTAAATTTTAATAATTTTCTTTGTAAAACTATTATTTTTATCATCGTTGGAAATAAAATAAACACCACTATTTAAATCAGTCATATCAATAATTTCAGAAGATTTTTTTGTTTCTATTTTTTTTATGATAGCTCCAAAAATATTAGAAATTTTAAGTTTTGAATTATTTGGAATATTTTTTATCTCTACTTTTCCTTTAGTTGGATTTGGGTAAATTTTTAGTTCTTTTTTTTTAACATCATTCGTAGATAATGATACATTATAACATGATGATTCTTGATTACTTAAATTAAACGCTGTTGTACTAGAAACACTATTTCTATGTAATACCATTTTATCAATAAACAAATATGAAGATCTGGCATCTATAGTAATTGTATACTCTTTAGCCTCATTAAACGTTACAAAAACTCGATGAGAATCTCCATCATTAGTATTAGTTACAAACCCGTAATCTAAACGATTACCAAATGCTTTAATAAAATTTTCTGTAGAACTTCCTTCTGCACAGTGCAAATCTGCATTAGAGTTACAAAATGGTTTTGGATATACTTTGGCACCGTTTTTTATTCCATAAAAATCTTCTCCATCTATCTTTAGCCAAGCGTCATTATGCTCTCCTTTGCTAGTTCCTTTACCAACTCTCATTCTCCAAGCAAATCTGTACGTACCAGGATTATTTATTTTTATTTTATATACAATTTGCGCACCAGAAAGTGTATTAAAAGACTCATTACCTGTCCAATGTAAATAGGTTACTTCTTCTCCTTCAAATGTTTCAGTTGCTATTTTCCATCTGTCGTCATTTAATACTCCAGATTCCATTTCTATTGTTAACAAACCATCTTTTTCTTCAAAGGGTAATGTGCCATCGCAAGTAGCTGTTTGTGCAAATAATTGAATTGAAGCGAACGATAAGGTAAAAAGTAAAAAAAATTTATTCATAATTCTTCTTTATAAACTCAAAAATAAGTTTTACATATTTTAAAAGCATCCTGTTGTATAATGCTTTATTTTGATGATTTTTGATATTTTATTTTATAGATTCCAGAACCTAAAAGTATATTTGTTGCATCTGCAATGATAACTTTATTTTTATCTTTAAAAACATCTAAAGATGTATCATTTATTTTTAAAGATTCAAACTCATTTTTATTTAAAATAATTTTAGCCTCAGTATTAAAAGGCACTACCAAATTCATTGTTAAAAAACCATCTTCAGAAGTCCAACTATTTTTTATTGTTCCAAAAGGAGTTGGCACAGATACATGCGTATTTAAAATTTGACTTGGAAATTTTGGATTTACGATAAACTGTTTAAATCCTGCTTTTTCTGTTGATGATTGAACACCTCCTAAAGACTCGTAAAAATACGCAGCAAAACCACTGTGCATTGGGTGGTTTAAAGAGTTAGTTGGCCCTTCCATTTCTTCCCAAATAAATTGACGTTCTGGCCATGTTGTAAAACCAGAATTCATGACATAAGTTTGACTTGGAAAATCTGGTGTTGTTAAAATTTGATACGCTAAATCTGCTTTCCCGTATTTAGATAACACGGTATAAATGTATCTGTTACCATGGATACCTGTAGAGTGATGGCCGCCTTTTACATTAACAATATTGTGCACTAAACCATTTACAACAGTTTCTATTTCTTCTTTTGGCACCATATTAAATTGTAAAGCCTGTACAGTTGCTGTCTGACTTTGATACCATTTGTGTTTTGTATTTGGAATATCAACTAAAAACTGTTGATTGAAGGCTTTTAACAACGCTTCTTTTTCTTGTTTCATTTTAGCTTCATAAGTAGTATCATTATTCATTTTTGCAAATTTCTCCATAATTCCTAAAACATCATAAAAGTAGGCATTTGCAGAAATGATAGGGTCACATTCCATTGCACTAGGATTTTTTCTTCTATCCCAAAGTGGTGGACACCAATCTCCCATTCCATCTTGCATAATTCCGTTTTCTGCTTTAAAATTCAAGTAAAAATTGGTCAATCCTTTCATTGGTTCGTAATAATCTTTTACGATTTCATCATCTCCATAAAACTTATAATTATACCATGGTAAATACATTGTGGCAACACCCCAATCTATCTTTGCATACGTAGAAGTTCTTTTACCTGGCGCAATCATTGTAGGCACTTGAAACTTTAATTCAGGATTGTTATGTCCTTTTGTTGGTCGCATTTGTGTTTTAATATCTTCCATGTATTTTTTATAAAAATCATACATGTCATAATTGTACAAAGCATATTCACAAAAAGCATGTGCATCTCCTAACCAACCACATTTTTCTCTGTGAGGACAATCCTCCGGAATTCCGTGCACATTATCAACAATTGTCCATTTACTAATACTGTGCATTTTATTTAATAACGCATCAGATGAAGTAAAGCTTCCTGTTTCTTGAATATCTGTAGCTACTAAAACTGCTTTAATCATATCTGCATTTGGCTTTCTAGAAATTCCTTTAATTTTAGCATATCTAAATCCGTGATAACTAAATTTTGGTTCCCAAGATTCTAAATCATTTCCTTTACAAATGTATTTATAAACTTGTGCCATTCCATTTGCACCACCACCAGTTGAACCTTGAAATATATCTTTTCCATTGGTTAATAAAGCCTCTGTTGTAATGATTTCAATTAACTGATTTTTCTTTTCTTTTACATTGATTTTTACCCAACCAGCAATGTTTTGTCCAAAATCTACAATCCAGTTTCCATCTGGTGCTTTAAAAACTTTTTGAGGTTCAAATTCTTTTAGTTTTTTAATTGCAGGAATTTGACTTGCACTTATTTTTTTAACTTTTGGTGATGCTACTTTTGTGTTTCCCCATTTATCATCATTAAAATCAACTGTATTCCAATTACCTAACTCGAAATTTGCGTCATAAGTATCACCTCCATAAATATTGTTAAATACAATTGGCCCAGTAGCTTCTTTCCAATTTTCATCGGTATAAAAATCTGTTGATGAACCATCCGTATAATTTACTTTAACCAACATCTTTACAGTTGGTGGTCCATAAGAAACCCCTTTTTTATTAGATTCTGGATCTCTACTCCAAGAAATATTTTGTCCGTAAAAACCATTTCCTAAAATAATTCCGAATGCATTTTTACCTTCTTCAACTTGTTTAGAGATATCGTATTTAACATAGTAAGCTTGTTTATCATAGTTAGATGGCGCAGGATCTAAAACATGATCTCCAACTTTTATTCCATTTAAGTACAACTCATAATAACCTAAACCACAAATGTATGCTTGAGCATTTTCTATTTTTTTATTGATGTCGATTACGTTTCTAAAATAACCTGCTGAAAAACCATTTACTTTTTTTGCAGGTTGATTTTTCATTCTACCTGTTTTGAAATTTCTAAATTGATAATCAGAAGTTCTTGTATCTTTTTTTAATGTAATCCATTTAGAAGCTCCCCAGTTTTTATCTTCCATTAAGCCCATTTCAAATTCCTGAACAGCAGACCAATTTGATGCAAGTCCTTTTTCATCCCAAATCTTCACCTTCCAAAAATAGGTTTGCATCGCCTCTAAAGCATTCCCTTTATATTTTACAAAAGTTGATTTATTACTTTCTACTTTGTTAGAATTCCATAGATCAGCATCACCTTCAATTAACTTTTCTATTGATGATGCTACCAAAATTTGATATGCAGATTGAGATTTGTTATAACCATCAACAGATACAGTCCAAGAAAAATTGGGTTTCTTACTTTCTATAGTTATTGGATTTTCTTTTGTGTTAACTAATAATTTATCGAAAGAAATTGATGATTTGGAAAAATTTTCTTTACCACAAGAAATAAAAATTAGTGCAACTAAAGCCGTAAAAATTAAAATTTGTTTTTTGATCATTGTATAAAATATAAATAATTTTTAAATGTATTTTAATTGATTTTTTAAATCGTCCTGTTCTATAAGGTAATTCTTTTATTAAAGAGAATTTCTTATACCTACCAAAACTACATAAAGTAAAATCACAAAAATTCCAGATGTTATTGTAAGCTTGTTTTTTTTTAACTACGCCAAACCATTCTTTTCGATAAACACACCAAAGATTTGATGTTAGAATAATGGATGACATGTGTAAAATCCATAATTCTATTTTCATCATTATTGTTTTTTATAGATTGCTTTTATTTCCCAATCCCCAGAAGAAATTCTAAACTTCACATAATAACTATCCTCTTCTACAAATTGAATATGCTTTACTTTCTTTTTTATCTTTCTTTTACTCCAAAAAAGCTTATCATTGATAAGCACTTTTTCGATTATTTTATCTGCTTTAGGAATACCAATAATTGCTTCAGTTTCTTTTGGCGATTTTAATTTTAGTTGATATTCAGCATCACTTTTAGTAATCTCTATGTCAATATTTCCTTTTACAGAAGGAACTGTTTTTTTTATGTTTTTAAAATGCACTAATTCTGGCATAATTTCAAATTCGCTCCACCCTTTTTTGGTAGGTCTTACACCTGCAATATATTTAGATAAAATGGTATTTGGTGCATTCCAAGCGTGATTGTAACTACCTCCTTTAGGAAACATTTCAAACAGGGTTGACATTGATTTTTTATCTACCTGACTTTGATATTGTGCTTTCATTCTCTCTAAAGAAGCTTTATAATTGCCAGCAATACACATTGCTTCTTCTACAATCCACTCAAAATGAGGACTAGAAAATCGATTTGGAATTAATACATTTTCTACAATTTGATTATGATATTCAGCTTTTGAAATACCTGAAACAATAGCTATTGCATTGGCTCTATCATCTTTAAATTTTTCTGCATTAGAGCTATAAAAACCATCTTTCCAATA
This sequence comes from Polaribacter sp. OB-PA-B3, assembly GCF_054589375.1. NCBI lineage: Bacteria > Pseudomonadati > Bacteroidota > Flavobacteriia > Flavobacteriales > Flavobacteriaceae > Polaribacter > Polaribacter sp. OB-PA-B3. The sequence continues at coordinate 458,272 of NZ_BAAIIX010000001.1, read as the reverse complement.
CAATTTGTTAAAAGCAGGTTTCATTTTTTTCATTCTATCATCATACCAGTTTATGTGTTTTGTGTTTCCTAAAACTTCTGCCATTTTTTTAGCTTCTGACAATGCCAAATAATAAAATGCCATTTGAATCGCTTGTTTATCAGCAGTATTTTTAACACCCCAATCTACCCAATCCCAAGAGTCTGGACTTTTTCGTTTACGATATTCTGGCAGTCCGTTTTCTTTCATTGGAAATAATGCTAAATAATCATAAACGTAAGGATAGGCTTTTTCAAGAGTTTCTTTATCTCCTGTATTCAAATAATAAGGCCAAATACCTTGTGCTATAAATTTTAAAGTTTGTGCAACCAACTCACGCACTCTTAAGGGGCCTAGAGCTCCCATTACTCCATCTTCACTAAAAGCGGTGGTTTGTAAAATAGCTTTTTTTAATAATTGACGACCTGCATTGTCCATAGCATAAAACAAATATCCAACTTGGTCTGCTACATCACCAATCCATAATGCACGCTCTCTATCTGGACAATCCATAAAATTATCACGAGCGCAAACAAATAAAGTATTGTTTCCCATCCACCATAAACGATTGTAAAATGGGTCATCAACTTTAAATTTACCTGCCATTTCTCCAACACTCATCCACCTATATTTTAAGGCATTTACTTTTACACCTTTGGGAATGTCATATTTAATTTCGTGACCATTCATCCAAGAAAAACTTTCAAAAGATTGTTTACCTTCTTTTGTTATATATGTTGCATTAATTCTATTTAGTCTATTGTCTGTTGTAATAAAAATAGTATCTCCAGCTTTAGCCTCAATCTCTAAATAGGGTGTAATTTGTTTGTTGAAAGGCAATTTTGCTTTTATCGTTTTTCCATTACTTATAAATGGAAATTTTAAATCATTATCGTTTTCATAGTTTTGCAAACCATGATTTACCAATTGAGGAACAATATTTTTTTCTACTTTATACCAAGGTGCAACACCTAATTTTCCTTTTTCAACTGCAAAATTCCAGCTAGAATCGTTAAAATTTTCTGAATACCAAGCGTTTTTTGACCAATCCTGCATCGCTTTTTGTGCATCATAAAGCACACTATATTGTACAATGGCTTTACTTGCCGGTGCGATTGTATTATTATATGCAGGATGTGAAATTGCTTTCCAAGTTTTATCTGAAACAATGTGTTTATTTCCTATTTCTGATGATAATAATAATCCACCTTTTCCACTATCAACGTGTGTGCCTTTGTGTGTTTCACGTCCCCAAAACCAAACTAATATTGCTATTGTATTTTCTCCTTTTTTCAAATAAGGTTGAATATTTACAGTAGTAAACCATGAATTTGCAGGTGTGATTTTTTGTTTTCTTTTCCAATCTCCTGCCTGACTTGGTCCACGTGATAAACCTCCTTCAAACAAAACCATTTTTCCATTAATCCACAACCAAAATTTACTATCTACTGCTATGTTTGCTTCAACAATCTCTGGAATCTGATTAATATTTACCGTTTTTCTAAAACTCATCCAAGTATTTGAAGGGCCATCTTCTTGTTGCCAAATCCATTTGGCATTATCCCAATTTGGATTTTGTGCAAAACAAATTGATGCTATTAAAGTAAATACTAGAAAGAAATTACTATTCTTTTTTGTCATTAGTTTTAACTTTTTATAATATTTAGTTTTTATTAAAAATTTTTATTTCTTTTATGGAAGGAAGATCTTTTGCGTCAATAATAAATAATCTGCATTTTATTGTTGAAACAGATTTAAAAGTGTGGCTTTTGTTTGAACCACAATCTGTGCCTTTTGCTACATCTATCCACTCATTATTATCCCAATATTGGATTTTGTAAGACGTAATTACATCTCCAAACTCATCAACAATAATTTGATTAAAAGTTTGAGGTTTTACCCATTCTATTTCTACATATTGATTTTTTGTTTCAATAGCTAGCCAACGAGTTTCTTCATCTTCATCATTTACTCGAAACGCTTCAAAGACTGGTAATTTTTCAGTTTGAATGAACATAGATGATGCATTTACTCTTCCTAATTTTGCTAAATTTTTAATATTATTTAATGGTTTTGGCAATTGAATTACTGGCAGTTCATCAACCTTAAAATTATAAACACCTGATGCTACATTTAAGATGATATAATTGCCAACAGCTGCATTTTTTTCTGATCCTATATATTGAATTCCTTTTGTGTTTTTTATAGCGATTCCATGTTCTGTAATATCCTCTTTTTGTGTTGCAGGTAGGTATATTTTTGCAGTTGTATTTATTGGAATTTCTATATAAAAAGTAGCTCCCTTATCCTCTTTTTTCCAATTAACAACTACATCTCCATACATAGAAGTATAACTTGTATTGGCAAAAGTTAAATTGCCAACAAGAGCTGGTTTTATAAGCATATTTTGCATTCCCAACTTTTCTGGATTTGGACGAATACCTCCAAAACCTTTTATAAAATAGCCACCAATTCCGGTATAACAGGTATGAATTTGACTGTTTCCAGTAGCAGACCAACGTTCTGGCCATACTGTTTTTCCTTGTTCTAAAAAGTAACCATAACTTGGGTGATGTTTGTCTTGTAGTAATTCATAAATCAAATCCATACGCTCTCCAACTTCTGTAAAATAACGTGTGTATAATGCCTGACCAGAACTACCTGTATCATAATACGGAAATTTATACAACACATTATCAACCAAAATATCTTCTACTTTTTGTTTTTCAGATACTGGCATAATTCCTGCGATTAGAGCAAATGCTTGATCTACTTGTTGCCCATTTACATATTTACTAGTTTCTTGATTGTAAAATAATTTATGAGTGGCCGCTCTTTGTACTTCTAATCGATTTTCAAATAGCTTCACATCTTCATTTTTACCTAAAGTTTTCGATATTTTTACAGCATTGTCTAACATAAAAGCATACAAACAATTGTTAAAATGCAAAGCTTCTGGAGAATTACTGCTTGTCCAAAAATTACCACGAGGCGTGCACCAATCTCCTAAACCTGGAAATTCTCTTAAACCTTGCTTACCAGCTTTTAATGCGCCACCTGTTTCAAAATTTGAATTCTCATATAACCAAGTCATCCATTTTTGCATCGATTTGTAATTGTCTTCCAATACTTTTTTATCGCCCAACATTCTATAGGTTTCCCAAACTGTTAATGGATTATTGGCTTTCCACATTAAAAATGGACGATCTTCTTCATTAATTACCGCTCTTATTCTTCCATCAGGAAATTGGGCATCTCTTGTATATTGTAAGTATTGATCCATGTACGCACCACTTTCAAAATTTGGCAAAGCATCACCATACATAGCAGCTACAGTAACTTCTCCCCATCCACGTCTTTCTCTATGTGGACAATCTACCAAAATACCATCTAAAGTATTGGCTAAATAAGTGTTTAGATTTGTTTGATAAATTTTATTTAATTGATTATTAGAGGAAGTAAAACTGCTTATTTGTTTACGATTATTTGTTACAACATACCCTTTAATGTCTTCTAATTTTGGTTTGTATTTTAGTCCATAAATGGTAATCCATCTTCCTGCTCCAACATTAAAACGGTTTTTAAATTTTCCTTTACCAGACTTTCCATAGATATATTTACTCTTTTGTTTCCAGTTAGATTCTACTTCCAATCTATCACTTATTTCAAACAAAATAGAGTCGCCAGCTACACCTTTGTACAAATCCATTTCAAAAAAACCTGTGTAATTTTCTCCCATATCTACACGAAAAGTTCCATTATCATTTTTATCAATAGCAATAGGATTTATCTTTTTAAACTTCACTTGAGGTTCAACCATTTGTGCACTTAATTTTGCTTTTATTGGCTGATATAATGCTCTAACTTCTCTATCTTTTATGCTATTCAATGCAAAACTGATGTTGTTCCCTTCTGGAATTTCTGCATTTAGAATGTTAGGATTGTAAATACTGGCATTCATCCAACTGCTATCATCATAATCTGTAGTATTCCAGTTGTCTTCTCGTTTTCTATCGTCTATAGTTTCTCCTCCAAAACGTAAAATATCCCAATCTCCATAATACTCACTATGGCTTTTTTTGGTTTTCCAAGTTGTATCTGTTTTTAAAGAGACATTTTTTCCGCCAACTATAATTTCAGCTTGTGCTTTAAATACAAAAGGGATGTTTCTATATTCTCTAATTCTTCGCCAACGAGACCAGCCTGCTGCGTGCCAAATAGCAATTACATTATCTCCTTTTTTTAATTTATCAGCTACATTATAAGTTAAATACGGAATTCTTTTTTTCATGTAAGAGGATACTGGATTCATTACATTTTGCGTAATTTTCTCTCCATTCACATACAATTCGTGATAGCCAAAAGAACCCACAAACACAAATGCAGAAGTTGGATTTTCATCAAGTTTAAAATTTTTTCTGTACCAATTATAATCGGTTTTTTTCTGATCTAATTTTAAAATCCAATCGCCTTTCCAATCTGATTGTTGTAATAATCCCATTGAGAAATTAGCAGTTTCACTCCATTTTGAAGCATTCCCATCTTTATCCCAAACTTTTACTTTCCAAAAATATTGCTTTGTAGATTGTAATGGTTTTCCTTGATAGGTATTGTTTACGGACTGATTTGTTTGTAACTTTTCAGAATTCCACATATCTCCATTATCATTATTTAAATTGTCTAAACTACTAGCCACTAAAATTTGAAACGCGGTTTGTTTTTGGCCTCTGACTTGGTTTTCTTCAATCAATTTCCAACTAAATCTTGGACTTGTATTGTCTATTCCTAAAGGATTAGTTTTATATTCTATTTTTAAATTATTTACTTTAGTTACTGTTTTTGGTGTACAACTTAAAAATTCCAAAAAAAACAAAAGAAATAATAGTTTTGTATTGATTTTGAAGGTAACTATCATTTCTAAATTAGTTTTAAGAGGTAATAATTATCGAAATATTTATTTCTTTGATGTCTCTATCAAAAAATATTTCGAAAGGAATTGCTTCTACACCAGGAACCATATTAAAAGTTCTTTTCCCTAAAATTTCTTTAGTTTTAATTGGTGCATTTGCTTTTAGAGTTACTAATCCCTCTGATTTTTGAATCGTAATTTCTGTATCACTTACTTTTGTAACAACTTCATTGTTTGGAGAAATTATTGGCAATACAAAAGCAGTTTGTGCTTTGATATCTTGTTGTGTAGTTACTGTAATTTCTGTTTTATTAGCAGAACAATTGTACCTAATATCGAATGCTGAAGCAGTACTTTCAACTTCTTTTCTATCTACATTTTTTAATTTTACGTCTGCTATTAATTCAATCGTTCCGTTTGTATCTTTAGTTGCTACTCTTGCAGGTAAATCGTATAAATTTGTGTACCAAACCTCATCTTTAAAAGTTTCAACTCTTGGTGTTAAACAAATATCTTTACCTGGTTGTGGTTGCTGATTGTTTTTTTCTACTAAATGATATTTTGCCATACTTGCAGCACATAAAAGCCCTACTTTGTTATGATATAAGACTCCTAAAGCACCCCCAGATGCTTGTCTAAAATCGTATTTGTAATGATATTCTGCATCGTAAGCACTTACAGTCCCTCTCCAATCTCCTCTTGCAAAAAGATAAACATCTAAATCTTTAAAATGTTTTACGCCATCTGCAGTGGCTCTTGGTAATGCTGTTTTATCATTGATTTTTGGTAAATGAGCCCAATGATCTAATAAAGCTGCTAGAGGTTTGGCATGTGTAAATGTATGATGCACACAAGGTGGAATACCAGCTTGAATAAAACCAGGACCTCCATGAATTAATCCATCTGCAGTACATCTTTGTAATAGTTCTGTATTTTTTACGGCTGCTGTACCAAATGCTGGATTGATATTTGCCATCATTGCGAATGCTGGTTGACTACCATCACATGTTCTACTTCCCCAATAACTCCATTTATACATTCTGTTACCCCAACTATTATCCCAAGCACCATCTGGCAACATAAACTCTAAATGATTGTTTAATGATTTAGTTAAGATTTGTAGTAATTCATCATCTTTCTCTTTTATTGCATACATTACTAAACTATTCAGCGTTTCTTCTACATTATAACCTAAATCAACCCCATGCAAACCTTTTTCACTTAGCTTACTTGAGCTTTTTTTACATTCTCCAAATAATAAACCTTCATTTTCTGTAAAATAAGCTTTTACTTGAGTCGCTAAAATTTTACTCTTCGATTTAAAATCTTCTCTATTTAAAACGTTTCCTATTAAATCTAGTCCATAAACTGCTGTTCCCGGATAATTGATATTGGTAAAATCTATTGTAAATGTATTGTAGATATATTGTCCTGCTTTTTCTAAACGAGTTGTCCATGCTTTGCGAGTATTTACATCTAAAACATGCCCGTGATAATGCAATGCTTCAGCTAAAGCTATTGCTCCAAAAACGGTAATTCCTTTCCATGATTTTGGGTTTTTAATTACGGTCCAAGCTCCACTTTCTTGAGACACATTATTCTCTGCCCAAGTCATTACTAATTTTGCACCTTCTACATATTTTTGATCACCAGTTTTATCTGCCATATATAAAAACGGATACACAGCATCCATACAGCGTCCATGAATATGAGAACATGATGGGCAACCTAATGCACCGTGAACTTCTAAATTTGATGGATTATTGATTTGCACTTTCAACATACCGTCACTCCAGTCTTTTAATAAACCTTTTATTAAGTTCTTAAATTCTAAAGAATGTTCTAGTTGATTAGAACAGCCATTTAATATTCCTGACATTGGTAATGACAAACCTACACCTGCAAATGCAGAGAGTTGTAGAAAGTTACGTCTTTTCATTCTAAATATATTTTATGAATTATGAAATTATAAAGATTAAGTTTAATCTGTATCCTGTTTTATCCTGATTAAATTAAAATAAAAAAGCCAGAAGAATATTCTTCTGGCTTTTTTATTACGATAAAATTATAATTTACTTAATTATAAGTTTTTTGCGATATACTTTATTGTTTTCTTTTGTAGTAACTTTTACAAAATAAACTCCTTGCTTAAACCTATTGTGGTTGTTTATTTGAATTTTCTTTTCATTTATTTCTTTAGTAAAGATAAGTTTTCCTATCAGGTTAAAAATTTCAACTTTTGAACTGTTTAAATTGTTAATTTCTATGGTAAAATTTTCTTTAGCCGGATTTGGATATACTTTTATTGAATTAGACAACAACTCTTCTTTACTAATACTTAATGATTGACTTGTTGGAATCGCTTCCCAAAAACTTCTTTGGTCACTATCAGAAGCAGCAATATTAGAAACGCTACCATCCTCTTCATGGTATAAAAATCTTCCATTATTTCTAGCTTCAAATCTAAATATATTTTCAGTACCAGTGTCACGAATAGTCCATACTTTATCACTATCAGAAGCAGGTGCAGCTTTTGATGTACTCACTACCCCTCCAGTTCCTAAAGCTCGTATTATTCCAAAACTTTCACTATCTATATTAAAATAATTTCCAGATTTTACAAAAGTCCAGTGTGTATTAGTTGCATCTCCAGAATCTGTCATTGTAACTGGTGTTGCACTAGAACCTGCGTCTGTTAAAAATTTGCCTGTTGCTACATTTCTTAATCTAAAAATATCATCAGAAGGCTCTGCTACATTACTATCTTCTTTTTCTACTTTTTGATATGTAGTGTTTGCCCATCTAAATTGAGCTCTACCTCCTTTAACTCGATAGGCACCATATCTTATCCCCGATTCTAAACCTCTTTCAGGTTCTGGAATGTTATAGTTAAAAGCTTCTCCTCCAATTATAGCATCACAATAATGTATTTTTTTTGTTGGGTCATTTGGATCTGATCTAAAACCAACTTCTAATTGAAAATCAACTTCTTCATTTTTATTTACTCTTTTTAGAAAAACAATTTCTCTTCCACTGCCTTCTCCTCCTCTTTCTAAAATACGTTCTGCATATATATTAAAAGCTACTTGTTTGTCTGCATTAATACCAGTGCCATAAACAGCTTTTGCTAAATACAAGCAAATTGCTGGGTCATTAGAACCACCACCACCAGAGTGTTTTCCTTTTGCTTGTGCTAAATAACTTCCATCTTGACTACCACTTCCATTACCAGACAATTCACCTACTTCTAGAATTCTAAAAGTTCCATTAAATCTTGCAAAACTACCCACACCAGTTTCTCCAGATCTTGGCATAGATCGCTCTATTCTTGGTTGTAATGTAGAGCTATCCCAATGGTTAGAACCAGCAGTAATATTATAAACACCCCACGTTTTATTATTTACAGTACTTTCTGAATAATCAGAATAACAGCTTCTATCATCTGCAGTTCCTACATTTACAGGATTAGATATATCTACATTTCTAGTGCTATTATTTTGAAATTCTCCAGAGGCTGGACAATTAAGATCTGTATTTGTATCTTCATCTGAAGCTACAACGATAGGTGTTTGCTCGTAAGGTAGAAGCTTCCAGTTACTTCTGTCATCTGTATCTGCTGCAATAGCATGAGTTACAGTACCATTTTCTTCATGATACAAAAATCTACCAGATGTTCTAGAACCAAATCTATAAGTATCATCTGTTTGATTATGAAATATAGTCCATGTTTTATCTGTATCTGAAGCTGGTGAGCTTTTAGTTGTACTAACAACCACATAAGCGCCTCCAGGACCACCGGCACCTGGTGCACGTAGTATTCCTATTACTTCACTATCTATATTATAAAAAGAGCCAGTTTGTACAAATTTAAAATGTGTACTTACATTTTCTCCGGAATCTGACATCGTTACTGCAGATGCACTTGAACCTGCATCTGTTAAATATTTTCCTGTTGCTACATTTTGTAATCTAAAAACACCATCAGAAGGTGGCGCATCTTGTGCAAAAGCACAAAACGTAAATAATACAATGACAAAAAATAGTATTGATTTAAAAGTATTATTTTGAATTCCTTTTATTAACATAAGCTTTATAAATCTTTATTAGTATGGTAAAGTTTGGTAAATAATTTTAATTTACCATCCTGACCTATCCTGACCTAAAAGTATTTATTAGATTGAAAAGTAGAATATTTAAACTACTTATTACTCTTATATAATTTAATTTACTTTTTTTGATATGTCATAATTCAAAATATACTCAGAATATGCTTTACCATCTATATCTCCCTTAATTTTTTTATCTAAAAACTGAAGCTCTTTACCATCACCCAAATACATATAAATATTAGTTTTGTTTACGTTAATTAAAGTTCTAACAATTGCAAATCTACCTTTAAAAACAATATTCAATTTCGATAATTTTAAAGTTGTTGTATCGTTATCATTTGACAAAATAATATCTTGAATTTCTTGTTTACCAACTTTAGAAATAACTTTTACTCCAATAATTTTGTTATCAATAATAATATTTTCTGTTTTTTTTACTGTTGGTTTATTACTTTTAGAAGGTTCGTAAATCGCTATAAAAGGTTTATTCCAAGCTTCACCGTATTTACGCATTATAAAAACCTGAGTGTCTTTTTTATCATATCCGTTACTTACTTCTTGTGTTGGTGGTGCAAGCACAGAACTATACTCTTTAGTAACACCTCCGGGAATACTCATGTGTAAATAATCTTTTGTAACCTGTAAATCAAATCTTGCAGTAACAGGATCGCTGGTTAATAAAGATGTTTTAGCATCAGAAAAACATCTCCATCCTGGTTGTTTTCTTGCATCTCCTGTATCATTTTGAAACCTGTTTGGAGTATCTACCATAAACAAATTATTATTTTTCGATTTTATTTGCATTTTATCTCCTAAACCATGAAATAAATAATCATGAAAATTATTTTTAGTCGTTGAAACTGATCTAAATATATCAACATAATAACCAGAAGTTGCACTAGTTCTTATAATACTATTAGTACGTTGCTGATTTACATTATTTATAACATCATCTAAAAACTGCGTAGAAAAACTAAAATTTTGTGCAATAGCATTTTCATACGGTTTTGGCTCTGAAGCTTTTAAAACCACAGGATTTACAATATTTTGCCATGTACTATTCCCTTTTGTTTTAGAGCCTCTACCAGAAGTACCATTTACAATAATTGTATTATGTGCTGCATAAGAAACAGCGTATTGTTCATGAAGTTCTGATCCGTAACCACTAGCAGACCCTCCGTAATCTGGTCCAATAACATATCCTGATCCGTACAATTCCATATCTAAGCCTGATGCATGCGCATGAACATAAGTACCGCCACCAGTGTAATACATTAAACCATTCTGTTTATCATCTTTACCAGAATAATTACGTTGCATTACAATACCTGCGTGCGTTGCTTTTACAGTTCTATATTTAGGCTCGCCAGCACCAGATACTAAAGTATCAATATTTACACCCCACAATAACTGTAATGGATTGTTCCATTCTAATCTTTGATTTTCTATCATTGGTTTATAACCACCTTCTTCTTTATAAATTTTTTGTAAAACAGTAGCTGCTCTTTTTTTTAAAGCTGTATATCCTTTTCTGTCTGCAATTTTTAAGACATTTCTATAAATATGGGCATGATTTGTAAAACTTCTACCAATGTCTCCGTAAGCCATAGTTGCGCCGTTTGGATATAAAAAGTTTTCATAAATAAAAACACTTTTTAAAATGTCTTTATGATTATCTATAATCTTTAAATTTGGTTGATATCTATCTATAATATTCATTAACTGAATAAATAAAGCATGTGTAAACTTACCATAACCTGCAGATTCTGGCCATAAGCGATCTTCTTTACTAAATCTGTTTAACATCCAATAAACTCCTGGTTGTCTAGACCTAGCCAATCCATTTAAAATTTTATCAAAAAAACGGTCTCGTGCTATTTTACTATCCATGCAAATTATAGCGTACAAAGCACCCGGTAGTTCTAAAACAGGATGATTGGAATTATTACCACCCAAGTTTATTACATTATTAGCCATCACTTCAAAAGCTTTTTGGGCTATTTTAAAATTAAAACGCACTTTATTTTTAGTACTTATATCATAAACTTTTGTACTTGGCTTAATTAAATAGGGCTGTACAAAATCGTATATCATTGCTACTCTCGGAAAATGTTCTCTTGTTTGTATTAAATGATTAAACTTTTTATGGTAAAACTTTAATTTTAAAGGATCTTTAACACTTATCATTTTTACATATTGATATACTATATCTGATGCTATTTGGGCATATTTTTCATCTTCTGTTAAATAATAAAGTATTGCACATTCTACGCCATCATTTAAAATTGTTCTATGTATTTTTCTATCTCCTGGTAAACTAGGTATTAAATTTATTTCTTCTGATGGATTTTTCGCATGATTTAAATATCTAGAGGATTGATTTTGTTTTAATTGACCAAACAAACTACTAGCCCAAGAATATTTTGAAATATTATCCAAAATACCTTTTCTATCTTTTTTCGAAACCCAGATACGAGGATGTTTTAAAGTGTCTAATAGTACTTCTCTTTCTGTTGAATGAGCAATCATAACTAAATTTATACTAGAAGTTTTAGAACCTTTATTAAAATCTTTAGCTAACACAACACTTGAGAAGCATAAAATTATAAACGAAAAAATGAGCTTTTTAATCATTTTAAAATATATTTATTTAATACCTAAAATTAACCTTTCTAAACAATAAATTTATCCTAATGATTCTTAAGACTTAAACATAAAAAAACCTCTTATAAATAAAATTATAAAAGGCTTTTTTTTAAATTAAATAGAGTTTCTATTTTACTGTTAATATCGCTTTATGTAAATCTTTTTCTAAGGATGATGCCCCAACCGAAATTGTAAAAGTTCCTGGTTCAACCACTTTTTTCATTTGTTGATTTAAAATATTTAACTCATTAAAACCTAAGGTAAAAGTTACCGTTTTAGTTTCTCCTGGTTCAAGCGAAATACGCTCAAAACCTTTTAGCATTTTATTATAACGTCCAACAGAAGCGTAATCGTCTCTAACATACATTTGTACAACTTCATCTCCTGCTCTTTTTCCTGTATTGGTTACATCTACAGAAACTGTCGTGCTGCCATCTTTAGAAATTGAAGCATTTTTAAATTTTGGTTTACTGTATTTAAACGTAGTGTAACTTAATCCGTATCCGAAAGGAAACAATGGAGATTTGTCTGCATCTTTAAATAATCCTTTACCTGATCCAATAAAATCTGGTCTTTGTAAATAAGTTACAGGAACTTGACCTACCGATCTTGGAAAAGAAACTGTTAATTTTCCACCTGGATTGACATCACCAAAAATAGCATCTGCAATAGCATCTCCAGAACGCATACCTAAATACCATGTTTCTAAAATTGATGGAATATTTTCTGCAACATAATTAATTGACAATGGTCTTCCATTAATCAAAACAGCTACAACTGGCTTACCTGTTTTATGAATTGCTTTTACCAATTCTTTTTGCACACCATACAAATCTAAATTAGCTCTATCTACACCTTCACCACCTGTTTTTCTTGAGCCACCAATAACTAAAATAACTGCGTCAGATTTTTTTGCAGCTGCAATTGCTTTTGGAAAACCTTCTTTAGAATTGCTTAATAAATCGCAACCTTTTGCATAATTAATTTTTACTTTATCGCCAACTTTGGCTCTTATTCCGTCTAAAGCAGAAATATAAAATGGTGGCAAGCCAGAATAACCACCTAATAAAGAATACGTTCCTTTTTTAGGTTTTTCTTCATGAGCATTTGGCCCAATTACAGCTAACGATTTTATTTTGGATATGTCTAGAGGCAATGTATTATTATCATTTTTTAATAAAATAATTGCTTTTTTAGCCATTTCATAAGAAAATTCTTGATGTTCTTTTCTACCTGCGTTAATAGTTTTTGTGTCAATTTCTTTTGATTCAGAATCAAATAAACCTAATTGATATTTTGCTTTTAAAATGCGAGATGTTGCTTTATCTATATAATTTTCTAATTCAGGATTCTTAGTTATCGTATCTTTTAAAACTTTAGTATTATATGCTGCCAACTTCTCATTCTTTCCAATAACTAAGTCCATATCAACACCAGCTTTTAAACCTAAAATAGCCGATTCTGTTCTAGTTTCTGCAATAAAATGCATTGTTCCTAATCGAGCAACATCATTATTATCAGAAACAATAAAACCATCAAAACCTAATTCATCACGTAAAATATCCTTTAGCAACCAAGTATTCATGTGGTTTGGAACGCCATTATAATCTTGATGCCCAGGCATAACTGCACCAACTTTTGCTTCTTTTATAGCAGCCTCAAAAGGTGGTAAATAAACTTCTCTTAATCTACGCTCAGACATATCACTAAAACCACCGTTAATTCCTCGTCTGTTTTCTGGATAGCCAATAAAATGCTTTGCAGTTGCAATTACATGATTTTTATCAAATCGCTCCTCACCAATTCCTTGCAAACCTTGTATAAATGCAACACCCATTCTAGACACTAAATATGGGTCTTCTCCGTAAGATTCTTCTACACGACCGTATCTTGGATCACCAGAAATTACATCTAAGTTAGGCGAATAGGTGTGTGTAACTCCTAAAGTTCTAGCTTCTAAAGCGGTTTGTGAAGCCATTTCTTTAACCAAATCTGGTTGCCAAGTAGAAGCAGCGGCAATTGCTTGTGGATATACAGTTGTATTACCATAATAATCTAAAACAAGCCATACACCATGTAAAGCTTCTGCATATTTCATATACGGAATTCCCAATCTTTCGTTTGCAGGAGCATCTTGGGTCATTTCTGCAATTTTTTCTTCTAAAGTCATTTGACTTAATAAGTCGTTTACCTTGGTAGCAATTTCATCATCTTCTTTGCTTGCAGAACTATTAGATTCAGTAGATGTACATGCACTAAATAGATTTAATAAAAACACTAAAAGAACTAATTTGATGGCAGTTATATTTTTCATCATCTTTTTTGTTGATTGATTATAAAGTTCAAAATTATATAATAAGTTATTATAGTTTATAAATTTACTTTTATACAAATTAATATCTATCCTGTGTAGTCCTGATTTACTTTTGCAACTAACAATATTAAATACTTAACACAGTTTATTTAACACAAAAAATCGAGGATTTCACCCTCGATTTTAATATTTTTTCTGCTGAAATTATTTACTTTAATTTTAATATTTCACTACCGGCCAATAAATATGCACCAGTACCAAAATTTTGCCAGCTATTTGCTGAAGCAGGTTCTGGAAAAGCACCAATATTTTGTACCCAACCTACTCTACCATCTTCGTGTTGGCAAGCAGCTAAACTACTCCATGCTTTTTTTACTGCAGAAGTATGTTTTTTGTCTAATAAACCATTGTTAATACCCCAAGCTAAAGCAAAAGTATAAAAACCACTTCCACTTACTTCTCCATGATTGTAAGATTCTGGACTTAACAAACTTGTTCTCCATAAACCATCTTCTGGTTGGATTTCTAAAATTTTAGTGGCCATTTCTTTATAAAGGCTTACATAGAAATCTCTGTGTTTATAGTCTTTTGGCATATCATCTAAAAGTAAAGCCAAACCACCAATTACCCATCCATTTCCTCTAGACCAAAATACTTTTTTACCATTTGGTTCTTTTCTATCCTCTTTTGTTCCTTTCCAAACAAAACGCATATCTCTTGCAAATAAGTTTTCTTCTTTATCATACAATCTATTATATGCTTCCATGTAATACTTATGCATTGCTTCTAAGTATTTAGGTTGCTTTGTATGTTTTGCATATAAATTAACTACTGGAGGAGCCATAAATAAAGCATCACACCACCACCATAAAATGGTTTTGTCTTCTTTACTTTTGTTTGTACCTGCTTTCCAGTTATTATCTTCAAATAAATGCGTGTCTAAAAACTTTTTTGTAGGTTCTAAATCTACAAAATTTCTTCTTTTTTCGTTTCTAGCAACATACAAATAGCTATACGAAATGGCTACATCATCTGCATGATGTAAGCGATCGTAAGTTTGCCACTTATTCCAATATGCTTGGTTTTTAAGTGCAGCCATATACATCATGTTTTTGGTAGTTTTGTGAGCTCTTGCAACACCTGTGTAGTAGGCTCCTGCCGTCCAATCTGTAGGTGCAATTGCAAAAATAGGATGTGCCTCTTGCCATTCTAAGGCTTTTATCATCGATTTTTTTATTGCTATATGATCTAAATTAGCACTTTTTTCAGCATCTACTGTTTGCGATTTAGAGCAACTAATAAGAGTTAAAAAACTTAATAAAACTACTATTGATTTTTTCATTATCGACTATTTTTTTAATTTGAATTTTGCCTCTAAATATTCATTTGAAGAAGTACCAATTTTAACAGTATAATCTCCAGCTTCTAATACTTTTTGCATAGAAATACCTGTAAACTCTAACATTTTAGGAGTAATTTTAAAAGATATTGTTTTACTTTCCCCTGCAGCAAATTCAACTTTCTGAAATCCTTTTAATTCTTTATCTGGTCTTGTTACAGACCCTATTTCATCCTTAAGATACATTTGTATAACTTCCTTCGCTTTCATTTTTCCTGTATTGGTAACAGTTACACTCGCTATAATTTCTGTATCTGGTGTAATTACTGCACTAGATAATTTTATTTCTGAATACTCAAAATTACCATAACTTAAACCATGACCAAAAGGGTAAATCGGTCCTTTCTCTAAAAATAAATATTCTTTCTTATAGTTAATTTCTTTCATGCTATAATGATAAGGTAATTGACCTATTGATCTTGGTATAGTTACAGGAGATTTACCTGAAGGAGAAACATCACCAAAAATAATTTTAGCAGTCGAATGGTCTCCAAATTCACTTAAATCCCAAGTATCTAAAATAGCGTCTGCATTTTTTGCAATAGTATTTATAGACAATGTTCTTCTGTGTTTTAAAACAACAATTACCTTTTTACCTAAAGCTGTAATTTTTTCTACCAATTCATCTTGCGGACCAACAGGATCTATTGTTGCTCTATCTCCTAAAGTACTATTACTAAAATATGCTTCTTTCGCGGTAAATTTATCGCCTCCTAAGAACAATACAACAACATCTGATTTTTTTGCAATATTTACTAATTTTGCAATTGATTTTGGGTCTCTCTCTAATAATTCTGGAGCGCCTCCTTTTTCGTTAGTTAAATTGAATCCTTTTTCTGCGGTGAATTTCACATTGCTATTCCCAACAGCAGATTCAAACATTTCTTTGGTATTCTTTTTTAATAAAGGTCCTAAAAGGGCAACTCTTGTAGATTTGTTTTTACTTAAAGGCAAAGTTTTTTCTTCATTCTTTAATAAAATAATAGATTCTAAATCAGATTCTTTTGCCAATTCTAGAGAAGATTCAGCGCGAACTCCTTTTTTAGTTTCTTCTAAATCTATGTATGGATTATCAAACAAACCCAAGATAAACTTTGTTCTTAGAACTCGTCTTACAGACCTGTCAATCAACTTCATTAATTCAGGATTTTTTTCTACCATTTTTGGCAAATAAGAATACGAATCTTCTGCATATAAGTCGATATCTATACCTGCCTCTAACCCCATTTGGGCAGCAGCTTCTGGTGACTCTGCAACACCCATAAAATAAAATAAACGTGCAATATCATTAGAATCTGAAACTACATAACCTTCAAAACCCCAATCATCTCGTAAAACACCTGTTAACAATTCTTTATTACCATGAGAAGCAACCCCATTTAAATCTCCATGAGAAGCCATAATACCTAGAGTTTTTGCTTCTTTTACAGCAGCTTCAAAAGGCGGATAAATTTCATCTATTAAAGTTCTTTCAGAAATCTCTATGGCAGCAAAGTTAGAGCCTCCTAAAACTTGGCCATAACCTGCAAAGTGTTTTGCTACAGCACCAATATGAGTTCCTGCGCCTAAACCCTCGTAATTTCCTTGCACACCAATAATGGCATTTTTAACCATTTGAGTTGTTAAATAAGTATCTTCTCCAAAGGCTTCACTCATTCTACCAAAACGTGGGTCTCTAACAATATCGGCTTCTGGTGAATGGCACATGTGCATACCTCTTAAACGAGCTTCTCTACCAACAATATCCCACTGTCTTTGTACCAATTCTGGATTAAAAGATGCTGCAGACGTCATTGGACGACCAAACAAAGTACAACCATCAGCATCTACACCATTGTAAGATTCTGTAACAAATAAAGCAGGTATGCCCCATCTGTTATTCTCTATTATATACTTTTGCAACTCGTTATTCATTTTGGCTGCAGCCACAGGATCTATATGTTCTCCCGGATTTTTAATTCCAGCAATACCTAATTTTAGCTTTTTAATTACTCTTTTAGATAATTTTAAATTTCCATTTTCGTCTGGTTTTGCACCAATATTGGCATGAAAAATTCGCATTTGTGCTACTTTTTCTTCTGTAGACATTAACGGAAGTAATGCGTCAACTCTTTCATCTATTGATAAAGATTTATCTTTGTAATCTTTTTCTTTTGATGATGAATCTCCACATGCATAAAAGAGAACTGCGATTAAAAATAAAATTAGTAATTTCTTCATGTATTATTTTATTTTGAAATTGAATTGATTTTTTGTTAACCCCTCTAAAGAAAAATAAAAATAATTTTTATACTAAAAAAAGGTATCCTGTACTATAATGGTATTTAAAGTACAAGAAACCTTAACTTTTTCTTTCCAAAAAATTTTAAGATAATAGATTCGTTATTCTTTTACTTTTTTACCAATTACAAAATACATTCTTGTATTATCAGGAACATCACCATCACTATTACCTGCCATAATTATACTTTCTCCTTTTTTAGCTATTCTTTTAAAAAGTGACATTTTAACACCTCCTAAATTAACATCATCTCCTGTATCTTTATAATCTTTGGTTAAAAATACGGGTCTTTCTACACGATCATCATGACCTACATAAATAACCATATCTTTACCAGCAATAAATTGTAATTGATCTCTTGCCCAATATTTACCATCAGAATTAGGAACTCTAATATATTCTGAACCTACCAAATATCTAGGAATTACAGTATAGTTGTGTTCCATATCTGTATAGGCTTTTTTACCCCAATGAACATTTTTTCTGAGTGCTGCTTTTCCGTTTCCTGTATAACTAAACTTAGTAAACAAATCGCTTTTGTTAACTCTTCTCGGATTGTAAGGTTCAGTTTTTGGTGAATAAATTGGTAAAGTTTCTTCAAAATTGGTATCAACCTCAAATTCTTGAGGTAATAATTTTGACAATCCGTTGTTAATTGAGACAGATTTAGATGTAATAGTAATAGAATCTGATTTTAAGCCTTCTGCGCTAGCAGTAATTGTTACATCTCCCGCTTGTAACATAGAACGAATTGATACTCGATTAATACCTGCTTCTGCATCTAAAAATAAATTGTTTGTAGTGTTAGCTTTTCCACTATTGTAACCACCTCTCCAAATTCCAGGACCAGAAATAGTAAAATCAACCCTGTTTCTACCCAAAGGATTTCTATGCCCCTCTTTATCTACAATCTCAAAATCAACTAAAGCAATATCAGAACCATCAGCTAACCAACCTTTTGGACCAACAATTGGTGTTAACTTAATTGCAACTGGCTCTCCAACCGTTTTTTTAGTTTGAGAAACTAATAGTTTATCATCTAAATAGCCCTCTACTTTAATTTCTCCTTCTTCAAATTGAACATTAGGAAACTTATATAAATATCCGTTTTCGGCTTTGTCATCTATAGCTATTAATTTATTGTTGATGTATAATTTTACTTTTGTACAGTTAGAAACTACATACATTGTTTTTTTTGTACCAACTTTATAATTCCAATGGCCAACTACATGAATTTGAGCTTCTGGTCTCCACATTGCTTTTGTAGTATAAAAAGCTTCTTTTTTTAATCTTACAGCATCTACTTCTCCGCTTGCTCTAGTAACTTCTGTAGGGTTTCTACCTCCGTGAGTACCATCTGAAAACACCCAATTGGCGCCTCCGCTATGATACGATTTCTTACCCATTTTATTCCACCAATCTTCTACTTGACGAATGGCAAAAATTTCTGAGCCAATTTTATAAACGTTTCTTGATATATTAGGATGTGTCCAAAAATTATCATCTGGCGTATATTTATCCCAAACGCGTCTTGCACCTTCATCTCTTAAGTATTCACTTTCAATTAGCGGTAAATGTGCATATTCTCTTTGCCAACCTTCTGTACCAATTTCAATAGAAATATAAGGTTCTGAATCTTCTTTTACATCTGCTCTTCTATTTCCCATTAAACGTTTTCCGTGAGGATCATAGGTCTTGATAATTTTTAGAATGGCTTCATAATGCTCAGAAGTTTCCGCCCAATTACCACCTTCCCAAATAAATATTGAGGGGTGATTTCTATAATACACAATCATATCTCTAAAAGCAGCAATTCTAATATCCCAAGTTTCTCCATCATCTTCAGATTCTCCGCTTACACCAGGCATTAAGGTTACAAAACCATATTTGTCTCCCATTGCAATTTCTGCCGGAGAACCTGCACAATGACCCCATCTTATAAAGTTACCTCCAGCCTCATCCATTAAACGATAAGTAAATTCTTTTAACCAATCTGGTTGTGCTGCCCCTAAACCTGCCCAACCTGCAGTAGGTTTCTGTCCCCAACCATGTAGTTTTGCATGTTCACCGTTATTATGAAAACCAGTGTCTTTATCAAACTTAAAAGTTCTAATTCCTAAAGGTGTTGTAAAAGAGTCTAATTCTGTTTCGCCTTCTTTTAATGTAGTAATTACTTGATACATGTAGGGTTTACGAGTGTACCATAAATTAGGTTTTTTTACTCTATTTTTTGTTGAAAAGGTAAAAGTTTCTCCTGGTTGTAATACTTTTTTCTTCTTTGATGTACTTACTATTTTTCCATTAATATCAATAATTTTAGCTTCAAAAGTGATTGCTTTTTCTATTGATAATTCATTAATTGTTTCTGCAGAAATATAAACGTCTGCTTTCTTTTTTGATATGTTTTCTGCGTGAACATAAGTACCTACTGTTTTTAAATTATCATATAAAGGCAAGGTAATATGAACAGGATTCATAACATGTAAAAAAACATTTCTATAGATTCCTCCATGATTTGGATGCCAGTGTTCATGATGCCAAACTAAAGGAAAATTTTCTCTAAAATGTTCTCCTCTATCATTGTTTACTTTTACTGCTATGATATTCTCTTTATCACCAAAATGTAGGTGTTGAGATATATCATATCCAAAAGGAATAAAACCTGTTTTATTGGTTCCTAAATATTTTCCATTGATGTACACATCTGCTATTTGACGAACAGATTCAAATTCTATGTAAACCTTTTTACCTGAATCTGTTTTTGGCAGTTTAAAATGTTTTCGATACCAAACTGTTCCTCTAAATTGATTTTTTTCTCCTATATGTTTACCAATACTTAAATCATCAAAAGTATCTGTATCATTAAAAGTATGAGGCGTGCTTATTGTAGACCAACTTGTATCATCATAATCTATAGCTTGTGCATTTGTAGGATTTGCTTTTATAAATTTCCAAGCAGCATTAAAGTTATACTTGTCTCTATTTTGCTGTGCATATATTTGAAATGCAAAACATAGTAAAGTAATGGTAAATATGGTTTTCTTAATCATTTCTATTAAAATTTAAAGAGTTCTTTAGCTTCTTGATTGCTAAATTTTGCTGTATTATAAAGAATTATATAATCAACACTAAAACGTTTTGATCTTCCTGATAGCGTTATTTTATATTTTTCTCCTTTTATCAGTTTGTAAATAAATTTATTATAAACGTGTCTGTCTTTTTCTGCTGTAGATGCCCAATGCCATTGTAATTCTGGAGTTTCATCATTACCATCTTGTAAAATTTTGATATTTTTTTGCAATGCTTTCTTTGATAGTTTTGATCCGGATTCATATTTTCCAGAGAGTCGAATAAAGGCATCATTACACCAATCGCTTTTTACACCTTCTAATCGTTTACTAGACATTAGCATTAATTGAAAATCTCCAGTTTTGGGTGCTGTAAACTGATAAATTAAAGGTGAATTGGGTTTTCCGGTAATAGGCTTATTACCCATAAATTCTAAATAAGCAGCTCCAGAGGCTCTCTTTACATAATTTTTGTCACCTTTTTTAACCAATTGCCATTTTTGTAAATCTGATGCTGTTTTTTCTCCCTCTATAAAAACATAGTCTTTGGTACTAATATTATTTTTTAAGAATTGATTGGTTTTACATCCTAAAAATGTAAAAATTGTCAATAAAAATATTGCGATTAGTTTATTTATTTTCATCTATTATTACTTATCAAAAGTAAATTTAGAAATAGTAAAACAAAACTTTATCCTGTTGTGTTTGGTCCAAAAAAAACACCAACTTATAAATTAGTTGGTGTTTGTTCTTTAAATTAGTTTTAACACTAAAACCCAATTCCAGGCGCTTCTGGGCTTTGAGCTTGAGATTTTTGAGGATTTAATATCATATAGGTTCCTAAAGCAGTTAATGCTGCATATTTACCATAATTACCTATTTTTTTTATAGCTTGTTTACGTGTGATGTCTTGCTCTTTATTTTGAGTGTTTTTTATGTTTTGATTCATGATGTTTTGTTTTTAACGTTAATTAATAATCGATTATTCTAAAACTATCTTCTTGTTCAGTTTTCCCTTTTCTGTTTCTAATTGAACAACATAAACACCTTTAGATAATTTTGGTAAAGAAATTTCTTTAACATCATTAGCACTAAAAGAGTAACTTAGTACTTGTTTTCCTAAAACATTGTATAATTTTAAATTGGTTTTTCCTTGAGTTAAACCAACAATTTTTAAAGTTGTATTACTAGATTTATACAAACTAATGCTATTTAATAATTCTGATTCTGTACTTAAAACAGTTTTAGCAGAAGTATGTATGTAAAAACGTCCATCTGTAGTCTTTTCTGTTACTCTAGTGGTATATTTAGCATTCGCTTCATCTAATCTTGTAAACGTATTTTTTAATCTATCTTCTAAAAACACTTTGTAACCAGTTGGTACATTTAAAGTTTCTGCAGAAAAAGAAACTTCTGAATTTACTGCTGCAGAAATTCCTACAGGCACAATCATATTTTCTAAATTATTGTTAGGTAAAGATTGTATTGCTAATTTTTTTATTGTGTTATCATCTAAAAGATGTGTATAAACTTCTAAAGTAGAAGAATAACCACCAAATATTGAGCTATCAAAACCATTATCAAAAGAAGTAGTTGTATTTTCTAAATAATTAACTAAAGTACTGGTAGTTCTTCCTTGATTTTCTATAGATAAATCGATAGTAAAATTGCTGTTAGAAGATTTCAAAAATGCATCACTATTAGATGTGTGTGTCTGCATTGCCTCTGTGAAACTAAACGATGTAGATGCTGCATTTGTTTTAACAAAGAAACCTTGAAGAGGACTAATATGATAAGCGCCACTAGACTGATTCTTTGTAATCCACGTTTCATTATCAGAATCCCAAAACCATAAAGTAGGTTCTGTTAATATATCTGCATTTACAGTTAATATATTATTAGTTGCTTCTATGGTATCATCATTTCCATATAAATAAGTGGGGTAAGGGTTTCCTATCAAATTGAATCCTGCATTAGCTAGAGAAACAGGAACATCTGTTGAGTGTAATTCACCTTGAAAAACCACATCATGCTTTTTATCTGAAGTATTAGCAGGGTCTTCATCTGATTTTGTAGCCCATCCTATTCCGCTACCCCAAATAGGCACTGTACCATAACCATCATTAACGTATACATATTTACCAGTTGTTCCTGTTGGTGCCGACGCATCAAATGCAGGTCTAGAATCATCATAAGAACCAAAAGCATATTTAGTACCTACTTTAACTGTGTAATTTCTGCTATCATCTAATGTTTTAAATTGTTTTGAATTATTTAAACCCGATGAGATTAAAGTCCATTTATCTTCTGATAACCTTTTGATAATAGTCGTTTTCTTACCAGAGAGATAAGAACCTCCAAAAGTTACCGTAGAAAAGTTACCGTTTTGGGCGTACAATATCATTCCATCGTTAGACTTAGCAAAAGAAATATTATCAGTAACTGTTAAAGTATTATTTTGTCTTAAAATTAATTGTCCACCTTGATCTGCTGCACATGTGATTGATTTCGCTTCTGCGGCTCCCATACTAGAAGGTATTGTTATTATATGAGCACCTATTACAACGTCATACTCTGCGGTTGGTGTTGTGCTTGGTGTAGTTGCAACTGTTCCAGACACAGTCCATGTCGAAGCTTCATTCCAGTTTCCTGTTCCATTTGATGTCATTGTTGGAGGAGTAGCAGCAGATGAAGCAGTTACTATAACATTATCTAAATTAAGAATTGCTGATGCAGCATTTGTAATTGTAATATAATTTATACCTGTAGTTAAAGCAACACCAGTAACTGTTTGCGTACCATAACTACTAGTTGTAGCTGTATTGTTTCCAGAAGCATCGTTTCTAATTAATGTAAATGAAGCCAATGTGGTAGAGTTACCTCCACTAGCATCTGTAGAATTTATTGTTATTGTATTGTCGTTTGAATTTTTAAAATACGTAAACGTAAAATCATAATTTCCATCTGCTGTAACAGTTACATTATTAATTATTGTACCGTTTACACCAGCACCACTTTCACCATCTCCATCAACCGCTTCGGTTCGGGTTTTTCTAAATCCTAATACTATATTATTTGTTGATCCATTTCCAGACCCCACAATATTTCGCTCGAAATGATTATTATTTTGTGAAAGATCACCATTCTCGACCTCAATGATTCCAGGTAATGTCGTTTGGCTATAAAATGCAGAACAATTTATAACAAGTACAGCAAAAAATAATTTGTGTAAAATTTTTCTCATAATTGTGTTTATTAAACCTAATAACATTGGAGGGAAATGAATTATTAGGTAAGATTAGTATTGTTAATTAACACAATTTTAACAATTTAGAAACATAGTAGTGTCCTGTACTATTATGGCTTAGGGATAATTTAGTAAATATTTAGGTTAAAATATTACATATTTAAAAACCCAGAAAATATATAAATATATTAGTTATTAATATATTTGAGAAGGTAAAATTATCATATATAAAAAAACAACCTTATAGTGTATAACTTAAAGGTTGCTTTTTAAAACTATATATTTTAATTTATTTAAAACGAATTAATCTTTAACTGAATTGTATGTTTACCTGGAGTTAACCTTACTACTTTAAATGCAGAAGGAACACTTTTTCCGTTATGAATAAATTCTTTTCCTTCTGAACCATTTAGAGAAAATTCTGCAACCATATTACCTGGAATTTCAATTTCGTAGGTTTGCAACCTCTTACCATTATAAGTATAAGTTGCTTTAATTGCTCCTCTAACTGTAGGAACTTCGATAGAACTCTTTTTTAACTTACTCATTTGAGGTTTGATAGTAGCAACACCAAAACCTGGTGTTTTTGGTTTAATACCCCATAAACCTCTAGGAATTACATTTGCAGGCACTGCACCCCAAGCATGGTTCCAATCTAAGTTATTTTTATATTGATTGTCCCAAGCTTCTAAAGTAATTGTAGAGCCAATTTTAATCATATTATACCAACTTCTAGATGAAGTATCTGTTAATAAATCTAAAGCATAATCTTCTTCACCAGCGTTATATAAACCGTCCATTAAAAATTGAGCTCCGTAAACACTACAAGCCATACCTCTAGATTTTACAAAATTTACTACAGATTCGTAATGTTCTTCTGGCACTAAACCAAATGCTAAAGGCATCATGTTTGCATGCAAAGAAGCATGATCTGTACCTATCCCATCAACATAAATTCCTCGTTTTTTATCAAACATTTGTTCGTTCACTGCCTTTTTTGCTTTGATTGCTCTGTATTCAAAATCTAAAGCTTCTTGAGTTTTTCCCAAGATTTTGGCAAATTCAGCCATAATCTTCATGTTTTCATAGAAAAATGAGTTGATTACTGTACTGTAAGGCTTAAATACAAACCCATCACGCTCTCCTTTTGTTTTACTTCTGTTAAAGTTTTTCCCTGGCCAATCTACAATATCTGTTAAAGGTTTTTTATATCCATCAGGAAAACCTAACTTTTTCATAAATGCCTTATCAACTTTAGTAGAAGTAATTAAACCGTCTTCATTAGATAATTCATACAAAGATTTATGTTTTAGTGCATCATAATAACGCTCTACCAACTCCGTATTTCCGGTGTACATGTAATCTGCATAGATTAATAAAGGAACATGTTGTTGCCATTCTGTTGGCCATGTTGGATGTTGCATAAAGTATTCGATAGTTCTTCTTGCCATAGCAAATTCTCTATCTGTTGTGTAATGACTTAACTGATTTAAGTATGCATCTGCTTCATAAGGAATACGTTCTCTGTCTCCATCTACATACAACCCATTAAATGTTGTTGCTTTAATTGAGTATTTACACAAATCCCAAACTTGGTCTAAAATAGTATTATTACTCTTAAAGCTACTTGCTTCTTCATCCCAATAGGTATGAAAGGCTAATTGTGTAAAATCTTCTGCTTTTAAATCTCCCTGAAAACCCTCTATTTCTGCATATCTGTATGGAACTAAAGGAGGGAAACCTTTAGGTAAAGGGATTGCCTTGTTAGGCCTTGTATTTCTTTCATCCGTTTGTACTTGAATCTGATATTGCGTTTTACCTGGCTTTACATCTACCTTTAATTCTTGGTAACGTATATTACTAACTTTTGGAGGTGTTCTGTTTACACTTCCATCAGCATTAACCATTTCTCCAACCCTTACAGTAAGTGTGTGGGGTATTTTTGCATTGTAGTTAAAATTAAGGGTAGCAAAAGCTGCTTTTCCAAAATCCATAACATATAAATTCCCTAATTTTTTAAATTTTTTAGGTTTTATTTTAGCAGTTATAAATTTATTTTCTGTTGATGTAATATAACTACTACTTTTACCTGTGGTAAATTTTTGTGCCTCTGCATAGTCTACCAATCTGTTTGCTTCATCCCAAATTCTTACTTTCCAAAAATACGTTTTTCCTATTTCTAAGTCTTTACCTTGATATTCTACGTCTGTAGATTTTGATGAGACTACTCTTTTACTATCCCAAACATCTCCGTTATTAGCGTCGATAATTTCTTTGCTAGAAGCCACTAAAATTTGATATGCACCTTGGTATTTTGCACCAAGAGGAACTGTCCAACCAAATTCTGGTTTTAAATCAAAAATTTCTACATCCGTTTCAGGAGCTCTTATCAACTCTACTGTTAAATCAATAGGTGCTGCTCTAAAATGGTTGCTATTTTTTTTGATTAATTCATCTGCTTTAGCTCTTAAATTTGCTAAAACCTTTCTATATTTTCTTTTTCCTACTAAATTTTTAATCTCTTGTGGATCTTTTTCTAAATTATAAAGTTCTTCGATAGTCTTATCATTAACATATCTAAAGTATTTCCATTTTTTAGTACGAACACCTTCACTTGGCGGAATGTTATCAAAATCCCAAATATGTTCTATTAAAATTGTATCTCTTTCTATTGATTTTTTTTCTTGTCTAACAATTGGCATAAGACTTTTACCTTGCCATGTTTTCGGTGCTTTGATACCTGCTAGATCTGCAATGGTTTTGGTAACATCTATATTTAAAACCATATCATCTATATCTTGATGCTTATTTTCTCTAGGATCAAAAACAATTAAAGGAACTCTAATTGAATTGTCATACATCAACCATTTTCCTGCTAACTGACGTTCTCCTAAAAAGTACCCGTTATCACCCATTAAAATAATGACTGTGTTTTTATCTTGACCTTTTTCTTTAAGTTTAGCACGTATTTTTTTAATTTCTAAATCGATACCAGAAATCATTCTGTAATACCCTTTCAAACTATGCTGATATTTATCCGGTGTATCATATCTCCAAGTCCAACGTAATCTATTAAATCCATCTCTTACAATCTTAGGTTGTGCTAAAAAATATTTATCCTCTGATAATTCAGGTTCGGGTATCGTAGTGCCACTTAACATCGCATCTAATGGTTCTTGCCAAAAATATTGCTTAGGCGCACCATCATGCGCATGAGGCGCACTAAAGCTTATAGATAAACAAAACGGTTTCTTGTTACTTGCATTTTTATCTATAAAATCTATTGCTTTTTGACCTGTATATCTAGTTAAATGAACGGTATCTTTATCTATAGTTTTATAATAATAACCCCTTCTATCTTTAAAACGATTATTTCTGTCGTAAGATTCATATTCATCAAATTGTTTGTCTAAATGATTATATCTTGTTCCGTATTTACCATAAAAACCTGTGTAATATCCACTATCTTTAAGTAATCTTGGGTAAGAGTTATCCATATACTCATCTCTTACATTACCTGTTTGAAAATTAAAATTATGTGCTCTTTCATGCAAACCAGTTAAAATACTTGTTCTACTTGCTGCACATATTGGTGTAGTAACAATAGCCGAATTAAAATAAGTACCAGATTTTGCTAAATCGTCCATCTCTGGAGTTTCAACAAATTTATTACCAGCATAACCAATTGCATCAAAACGTTGATCATCAGTTAAAATAAAAATAATATTAGGTTTTTCTAAGGTAGAATTGTTTTGTGCATTTATTAAGCTATAGAAACTTAAAAAAAGTAATAAAAAACTGCGCTTTAACATATGGTCTTTTCTTAATTAAATCTTGTTAATTTCTGTATATTGTTTATGGATAAAAATATATCTAGTACTTTTAAATTGCATCCTGCCCTGTCCTGAAAAAAATCAAGTATAATAGTAATTAACTTATTTAAATATAAATATTTATTTAGTACTTTCTTTTTGATATAAATGAAGTTTTTATTCTAAAACGAACATAAAAAAACCCTCTATAAAATAGAAGGTTTTATTATTTATTTTAACCTGTATTTACATTTCTGGATTTAACAATACTTTATCAATAGCATGTATAACACCACCAGCAGATTGTATATCTAAAAAATCTACATCAAAATTAGCAACTCTACCTCTAGAGTCTTTTAATGTTAAATTATCTGGATCGATATCAATAGTATTTCCCCTTAAAGTTTCTACAGTTTCTAACTTTAAATCTTCAGAATTTATAAATTTACCATTTACAATATGCATAGCCAATACAGCAACTAATGTTTCTGGTTCTATTTCTTGTATAGAAGCTACTCCTAATTCTGATAATAAGCTTGCAAAAGCAGCATTGTTAGGTATAAATAAAGTTAGTTTTCTATCTAAGTTTCTTAATAGATTTTCTAATTCTGGAGAGTTTCCTTCTTCATTTACAAAAGTATCAGCTCTAGTTAAGGCTTCTAAAAAACTAGAGAAATTTGGATTTTGTTCTATTAAAGTTACGTTACTAGGAAGACCAATTACAGTATCTACAATATGCAATACACCATTATTTGCTTCTACATCTGCAGTAGTAACTTTAGATTCTCCGTTTAAAACAACACCATTAGAAACCTCTACATACATACTTAGATTTTGGTCTGTATCTTCTCTAAAAGCTCTAGTAGAAACATATCCAGAAGATAAGCTACTAGATAAAAATTTACCAGTAACGATATGATTTAAAACTACACTTTCTAAATCTTCATAAGGTAAATCTTCAATTTCATCAATTCCGTTTTTAGTAAAAAATTGTTGAAAAGCATCGTTTGTAGGAGCAAAAACTGTTGTACCACCTGGAATATTTAATTCTGATAACAGTTTAACATCTCCTTCTTCTTCCATAATTCGCATTGCAGATTCTAGAATACTTAAATCATCTCTAAAAATTATAAACTGTGTTACTGTTTCTGGGTTCTCTACCAACACTGGCTCAAACGGTATGTATACAGCATCGTCTTCTGGCAAGTTACAAGAAACAAGCAATATAGAAGCTAGCAAACCTGTAAAAAGAAATTTTATGATTTTATTATTTTTCATTTTTTATATTTTTTAAGCTAGATTAATTAAATACTTTATAATTATTAATCTACGTTGAAATTTTCGTAAAAAGGAATCGGGTGATATCTAACTGGATCGTTTAAATAGTGACCTATACCATTATTGAAAACATAGTTATGTGACCTTACTTTTTCGTTAAAACCAGGGCCAATTGCTGTTGATATTAATGGTGACGAAATTGGATTTACTTCCATTTTCCATTCTATATCTCTTCTAAAAACTATTTCTGCATTACCGTTTGATAAACCTGTTGGTAAACCATTTACATCTAATGTTAACGCTGGTAATATTGTTTTAAAAACAAAGTTTTTATCAAAAATTGTAAGCTTAGGCACTTGCGCAACTTTTTCGCTAACAATATGATATCTTAATACTGCCTTTAACATATTAAGTTGTTCTTCTGATGTAATAGCAGCCATTACTTCATCTGCGTCTACTCTAGCAGCAGGACTTTGTGTTCTTCCTGTAATAACTCTTAATATATCTCTATCTCTGTTACCACCAGTAAAGGCATTATTGTTTAATAAAAGATAAGTTCTTTCTGTTGATGTTTGATTATATAAATCTTCATAACCTACACGCTTTATTGCTGCAATCATGTAATCTAATTCTTCTCCATCTAATCGTTTTCTACCTTGATCATCAACTAAACCTCCAGAAGTTCTTGTTTGAATATGCTCCCAAGCTGTCATATTTTGAAAAGGATCTGCAAACGTGTTTTCTGGTTGAAAATCGAAAGGTTCTTGTAATTCTAAAGTACATGAGTTAAATATAACTGCTATTAAAGCAACTCCTATAATTTTTAAATATGTTTTCATATTGTCTTAAATTTTTAAAATTAATTTAACCACCCCGGATTTTGGTTTAACAAAGGATTTTCTCTTAAATGATCAATAAAAATTGGCCATATTATTCTATCGCTAGTAAGAGGAGTTACTTCTCTTTCTTCTAGTATTGGGTTCATAACATCGATAGCTCTATCATTTCTTACTAAATCCCACCATCTTTTACCTTCACCAAATAACTCTAATTGTCTTTCTACCAATAAAAAGTCTAACTGTGCATCAAAATTGTCTCCAAATTCTTCCTCAGTAGCTATAGGCAATTGTCTTGCTGTTCTAACTTGATTTATTAACTCTAAACATTTAGGAGCATTTTGTAATTTCAATTCTGCTTCTGCTAATAATAAAATCATATCAGCGTAACGATATACAGGTAAATTAGTGTCATCATCATTAGGGTCTATGTGAGATCTATTTTTCACCCATTTAGCACATCTTGCCTCACCAAATTCATCACTTCCTAAACCATCTTCAAAATCTCCACCAAATCTAGTTGCAAACTGTCTCCAATCTCCATAAATCGGTTCAATTATTGTAGAACCATCATCCAAAACTATTTCTCTTGTAAATACTGGCAATCTTCTGTTTGTTGCTGTATACTTCTCTGCCCAACCAAGTGAGTCTATTGGAAATCTTTCTGCCCATTTTGTCTCTGCCTCTTCAGACATTACACTAATTGCTGCACCTGCCATATATGCTCTTGCAACACCAGATGTTGTTTCTTCTAAAGCGTAGTGTATAGAAAATATTAATTCTGGACCCGCTTGAACTTTACCAGGACCTTGAGGGAATTCTGCTGTACTTGGTTGATTTATAAACAAATCTTGCCAAGCCTCTGGAGTTTGCACCAAACTATGAGATCCTAAAGCTATTAAGTTCTCTATGGCATCTTTTGCCAAACCTTCTTCTTTTACCCACATGTAAACTTCTGCTTGTAATGCAAATACACTAGCTTGAGAAAATCTAAATTCTCTTGAAGGTGTTGTTATTAATTCTTCTGCCTTTTTCATATCAGGAATCACAACAGTATTCATAACATCTTCATAAGAAGTTTGTGGTTTTTGCGTTTCACTTATAGCTGTAATTGATTGTAAAAACACAGGTACATCTCCCCAAACTCTTGCCAAATCAAAATATATTTTAGCTCTCATTGCATAAGCTTCACCTAATAAATCTTTATCTACACCATCAATATTAGGTCCTGCATTAATAACTCTATTTACTCTATCTATTACAGTATAAAGATTAGCCCACCTTAATAAACCTTCTCCTGGATCTATTGTACTATTATGTAATGAATTTCTAGAAGTATTGTTTCCATTTGGTTGAAAGTTGTCTGATCTAAATTCACCAACATTAAGGTAAAATTGACTATATGCAACTTGTAAACCATCATAGGCTCCTATTATACCTGATTCTAATTCTGCGTTATTAGAATAAAACCCATCAGGAGATATTTCACTTACAGGAAGTTCTTGAACGAAATCGTCACAAGAATAAAGTAACCCTATAGCAGCACAAAGCATTAGTGCTTGTTTTATTTTATTTGATATATTATTTATATTCATAACTTTTATTTGATTAAAATTGTGCTTTTAAAGTAAGTAAAAACTCTCTGTCATTAGGATATCTTAAGGCATCTTCACTAGGTGTTAAAGGATTACCTCTACTACCAAACTCTGGATTATAACCTTCATAATTGGTCCAAGTTAAAAGATTGTTTACTGCAAAATTGAAACTTAAACCAGTAATACCTATATCTATCTGTTCCAATACATCTTTAGGGAATTTATATCCTAAACGTACATACCTCCATCTAATAAAACTTCCATCTGAAACGTATGTACTATTCGCTGTACTACTTGTAAAATCAAATCTATTTTGGTTTCTAGCTCTACCAGCTTGTAATATTGGATATTGAGCAATATCACCTTGATTTTGCCAAGCATTATCTAATCTATCTGGAGATACGGTTAATACTGTTGCTCTTAAACTGTTTCTATCATGGTCATACCTTCTGTAAATTTCGTTACCGTAACTATAATCAAACAAAGTACCTAAAGTCCAATTTTTATAAGTTAAATCATGGCTAAACCCTCCGTAAGTTGTTGGTAAACCATTACCTAAAACTTGCTCATCATCACTATTAATTACAAAATCTCCATTAGCATCATCCCAAATATAATCACCACCTTTCAAAATATTTCTAGTAGAACCGTGAACTAATTGTTTTATCTCACCATCTAAAGGATATTGCTCACCGTTAGCCATATTATAAGTCCCTAAGAAAAACCCATTAGAGTCAAAGTTTGGAAATAATCTGTCTCCTGATGGAGTAAATGCATTCGACTCATCATATTGAAAAACACCATAATTTTTATAACCCCATATATTTCCTATTGGAGACCCTTCTTCTGTTATAAAACGGCCTGTACGAATTGGAACATCAAGCTCTTGCACTGTGTTTTCTAATAAACCAATATTAAATCCAGATCTCCATGAGAAATCTTTTGTTTTAAGTATAGTTCCACTAATTTCAAAATCTATACCTTGATTTCTAACAATACCTCTATTTTCTCTAATGTTATTAAATCCAGATTCTTCTGGTATTTCTGTATTTACCAACAAACCATCTGTAACTTTTCTCCAAAATGCTAAAGAAAGGTTTAATCTTCTACCTTTAAACATACTCATGTCTAACTGAAGGTTTGTAGATTCTGTTTCTTCCCATCTTAAGTCTGCATTACCTAACCTACTAGGAGCAAAACCTGTTTCACCATTATAATCTGCACCAGGTACAAGAGAACTAGTAAAGTTATAATTTGGTATTCTATCATTACCTACAATACCATAACTGGCTTTAACTAATAAATTTTTAATTATAGAATTCCCTCTTAAGAAATTTTCTTTACTAATTCTCCATCCTGCTGTTACAGATGGAAAAATACCATATTTATTGTTTGCTCCAAATTTTGAAGAACCATCTCTACGAATAGTACCCCCTAATAAGTATTTGTTTTTATAGTCATAATCAAATCCTGCATATAAAGAAAATAAACCTGTAGATTCTTTTTGAGTTGCATCTCCTCCAGCTGTATCAACTAAAAGAAACTCTGGATCTGCGTTATTAAAAGTTTCTATTAAATCATTAGAAAATCTAGAATCAATTTTTAAATTGTCAGAAACTATTTTTTGTATTTGCATACCTGCAAAAACACCTAAATCATGATCACCCCATTGGTGGTTAAAGTTTAAGGTATTATCTTGTTGTATTCTTGTTGTTAATTGATGTCTTTCGCTACCTGTAGGATTACCGTCTGCAAAATTTCTAGGATCTAATATAGAAGGAACAAAACCTTCCCTTTTATCGTAAAAGAAATCAGCACCAACTGTTGACCTTATAGATAAAGAAGGTAATACTTTGTATTGAGCATAAGTATATAGGTTAGCTCTATATCTTTTTCTGTCATTTTTTCTTAAAATAGCATTTTGTATAGGGTTTAAACTAAATTTACGAGGAGAACCTGGAGTAAAACTTCCATCTGGTTCAAACAATGGTAAATATGCAACTCTATTTAAAAGGTGACCTAAAACAGGACCTGAAGAAGTACTATTTGTAAATTCATAAGATAAATTAATTAAAGTACCTGTTTTAAATTTTTCATTTGGCGTTAAATCTAATTTTAAACGAGTATTTACTCTTTTATGACCACTATTTATTATGATACCAGATTCGTTAAAAAACCCTGTATTCCAATAAAACTTCACTTTATCAGAACCACCACTTAATGCAACGTTTACCTGATTTCTTAATGCAGGCCTTGTAACTAGCTTCTGTATGTCTGGAGAATTTCTACCTACTAAACTTAAAGAATCTCTACCTGCACCAATAAAACTACCACCTAAATTCATTCTTCTTTCTTGCTCTATTCTTTGAGCTGCATTAGGCGCTGGTAAATTACCAATAAGTTTATTTACTCCTGTAACATTTGTAATGCTTAACTGAATCTTACCAGATTTACCTGTTTTTGTTTTTACAATTACAACACCATTCGCACCTTGAGCACCATAAATTGCCGTAGTTGCACCGTCTTTTAAAACTTCTAAAGATTCTATATCATTTGGATCTATATTATCAATATTAAAAGTCTGTTGACCATCTACAACATATAACGGCCCTGTGTTACCCGAAGTAAAAGTAGAGACACCTCTAATTCTAATATCAAAACCTTCACCAGGACCATTGTTAGAAACAATTTGAACACCAGACATCTTACCTTGTATACCTTGCAAAGGATCTACCGGCGCTGCTTGCTGAATAGACTCTGCTTTTACAGTAGAAACCCCTCCTAATATCTTATCTCTTTTTACTTCTCTAAAACCAATTACAACAATTTCTTCTAAAGATTCTGACGAGTCTTCTAAAACCACATTAATAGTTGTGTTAGCCCCTACAGAAACCTCTTTTTGTTTGTATCCTAAATAAGAAAAAACTAGTGTTTTTTGCCCTTTTTGAAGCGTAATAGAATAATTACCATCAAAATCTGTACTTGCACCATTTCTTGTTCCTTTTTGCAAAATATTTACACCTGGCAAAATATTTCCACTATTATCTGACACTGAACCTGTAATTCTTTCTTGGGCCTCTAGGTTTAAAGTTGTAAAACCCGAAAACAAGAGAAAAAATACTAAAATTATCCTCAATGATGGATTTCGCTTTTTAAAAGTTTGTTTCATGTTTAAAATTGGTTTTTAATAAATTGTAAATAATAACTATACCATAATGTTAATTAACACAATTTTACAAACTATGGACTAAATCAGTATCCTGTACTATACTGAAATATATATTATTTTAACTTATTTATATTCAATATTAATTTCTTAACATAATTAGCTAAAAGATTTTTTGACATTATCTTTGCTAAACATAAAGATTACTGATTAATAAAAATAACTATGAACACATTTCTAACCAAGAACTTTTTACTTAAAAACGATTTTGCAGAAAAATTATATCACAATTTTGCTAAAACAAACCCTATAATAGATTACCACAATCATTTACCTCCAGATCAAATTGCAAACGACAAACAATTCGAAAATATCACACAAGTTTGGTTATATGGTGATCATTATAAATGGCGTGCAATGCGTGCTTTTGGTATAAATGAAAAATATATTACTGGTAATGCTTCAGACAAAGAAAAATTCTTAAAATGGGCAGAAGTTGTTCCTTACACCATTAAAAATCCACTTTTTCATTGGACAGCGTTAGAGTTGAAAGCATACTTTGATATTGATGAAATTCTGTGTCCTGAAAACGCTGAAGAAATTTATGAAAAAACTTCTAAAATTTTACAGCAAAAATCTCACTCGACAAACGGTTTGTTAAAAATGCAAAATGTAGAAAGTTTATGTACAACAGATGATCCTGCAGACTCTTTAGAATATCATATTGCCATTCAAAAAGACACTTCAAAAGTTCAGACATTTCCTACTTTTAGACCTGATAATTCTTTTGCCGTTGAAAATACCAAAACCTATAATCAATATTTATCTAAACTTGAAAAAGTATCAAGTATTAGCATAAATAGTTATAATGATTTATTAAAGGCTTTAGAAAGTAGGATTAACTTCTTTAATGATAATGGAGGTAGATTATCAGATCACGGTTTTGAGCAGTTGTACTTTTTTGAAAAAGAAATTTATGATGTACATTCCTTATTTGATAAAGTAAAAAATAATGAATCTCTAACAGATGATGAAGTTGCCTTCTTTAAATTTAAAACAGTAATTGAGCTTTGTAAAATGTATCATAAAATTGGTTGGACACAACAGTTCCACATAGGTGCAATCAGAAATAATAATAAAAGGTTACTAGATGAGCTAGGTCCAGATACTGGCTTTGATTCTATTGGTGATTTTTCTCAGGCTCGTGCTTTAAGTGGTGTATTAAATAAACTAGATAGTACAAATCAATTAGCAAAGACAATTGTATATAATTTAAATCCAGCAGATAGTGAAGTTTTTGCGACAATGGTTGGAAATTTTAATGACGGAACCATAAAGGGTAAAATGCAATATGGTGCTGCTTGGTGGTTCTTAGACCAAAAAGATGGTATGGAAAAACAAATTAATGCATTATCTAATTTAGGTTTACTATCTTGTTTTGTAGGTATGTTAACAGATTCTAGAAGTTTTTTATCATTTCCAAGACACGAATATTTTAGAAGAATTTTATGTAATATCATTGCTACTGATGTCGAAAATGGTGAATTACCCGCAGATGAAGAATTTCTTGGTAAAATTATAAATGATATTTGTTATCATAATGCAAAAAACTATTTTAATTTTAAATAAAATGTATACTATAAAATGGGGAATTATTGGTTGTGGTGATGTTGCAGAAATAAAAAGTGGTCCTGCTTTTCAAAAGGTAGCAAATTCTAAATTGGTTGCAGTAATGAGAAGAAATAAAGCTAAATCTGAAGATTTCGCAAAAAGACATAATGTCCCCTTTTTTTATGATACTATAGACGATATTATTAACCACCCTGATATCAATGCAATTTACATTGCGACACCTCCTTCTAGTCATCTAGAAATTGCAAAACAGTGTTTAAATGCAGGCAAATTTGTTTACCTAGAAAAACCAATGACTATAAATGCTGATGAAGCTGTAGAGTTAGAAAAGATAATTACGGGTAACAATAAAATAGTAATTGCACACTATAGAAGAAACCTACCAGCTTTTCAAAAAGTTAAAGAGCTTTTAAACAAGAATAGCATTGGTAAAATACATTTTGCTGATATTACTATTTTACAATCTACAACAAACAATATAATTGCAAAAACAGAAGATAACTGGCGCCTAAAGCCAGAAACTTCTGGTGGTGGATACTTTCATGATATTGCACCTCATCAAATTGATTTAATGCTTCATTACTTCGGAAAAATTAAAGATGCACAAGGTTTTGCTATCGCAACGAAAAACAATAAAGTTGCAGATATCGTAAACGGAATTATAAACTTTGAAAACGGTGTACAATTTAGAGGAATTTGGAATTTTATTGCATCAGAAAAAGATGTAAACGATCAATGTGTAATTTATGGTGAAAACGGTACTATCACTTTCTCTTTTTACGGCAAAAAAGTGTTTTTAAATACTACCGATAAAATAGAAGTTTTTTCTTTTGAAAATCCTGCACATGTGCAACAACCTTTAATTGAACAAACGGTAAAATACTTTCTAGGAAAAGCTAAAAACCCTTGTACAGTAAAAGATGGTGCTGATGTTATGAAAATCTTAGATAAATTTACTACTCAAGAATAAACTAAAAATGTTCTTACTTACAATTTATAAAACTATCTATGATACTCTAATTGATTAAAAATTTTTCTTGGTTAAGCAACAAATATTATATCAAATCAAAAGCTCTTGGCAACCAAAGTGTCAAATCAGGAAAATAGGTAATCAACAACAATACGCCAATCATTACTAAAAATAAAGGTAGTAAAGGTCGTATTACTTGTTGTATTTTTAAATCGGCAACACTACAACCTACAAAGAGTACAGAACCTACTGGCGGAGTACATAATCCGATACATAAATTCATAATCATTATTATTCCAAAGTGAATAGGATCCATACCTAAACCTGTTACTATTGGTAAAAAAATTGGAGTAAAAATTAAAACTGCTGGTGTCATATCCATAAATATTCCAACAAATAGTAAAATCAAATTAATAATAATTAATATCACAATCGGGTTATCACTTATTGATAATAATGAATTACTAATTTCTTGTGGTATATTTTCATAACTCATTACCCAAGACATGGCAATAGAAGTTGATACTAACAATAAAACAATTGCAGATGTTTTTACTGTTTCTAATAAAATTGGAGAAATATCTTTAAATGTTATTTCTTTATAAACAAAACCTAAAACTAATGTATAGATTACAGCAATGGCAGATGCTTCTGTTGCTGTAAAAATACCTGCGACTATACCACCAATAACAACAACTAATAACATTAAACTTGGAAAAGCGTCTACAAACCTTTTAAAAAACTCCTTAAAACCGACTAATTTATCTGTAGGATACTTTTTTATGATAGAGTATACTAAGGCAACAATCATTAGAGCTAAACCTATTAATAAACCCGGTATATAACCTGCAATAAATAATGCGGCTATAGACACACCTCCGCTTGCTAAAGAATAAACAATAAGTACATTACTTGGTGGAATAATTAAACCGGTTGTAGCACTTGTAATATTAACCGCGGCACTAAAAGATTTGTCATAACCATCTTTTTCCATCATTGGGTTCATAAAACCACCAATAGCAGAAGCTGCTGCAACAGCAGAACCAGATATTGCACCAAACAGCATACAAGAAATAATGTTTACAAATGCTAAACCACCCGGAAGTGGACCAACAATTGCTTTGGCAAAATTTATGAGTCGTACAGCAATACCTCCTCTATTCATAATTTGACCTGCTAATATAAAAAACGGAATTGCAGATAATGTAAAACTATCTAATGAAGTAGCCATTCTTTGCGCTAATGTTGTTACAGATGGTAAAAAAGGCATAGCGCTTAATAATGTAAACAAAGCTGCTAAACCTATTGCAAAAGCAATAGGAACTCTTAAAGATAAAAAAATTAAAAAGCTAACAACTAAAATAAGGACTTCAACTAAATTCATAATTTATACTTTGTTTAATTTTCGTAAATTTAAAAGTGTGTCAATACTGTAGTAACATATTAACAGACCAGAAATAGGTACTATCATGTAAATTATTCCAAGAGGAATTTCTAAAGTGGCAGAAGTTTGCCCAAATTGAAAACTTAACTGTACAAGCCTAATTCCACCAATTATCATCACTGTAAAAGCAAAAAGAGCTATAGATATAAATACAACTCCGTTAAAAAAACTTTGTTTTCTTTTTATTAAGTCTTCTGATATTAAATCAATTGCTAAATGAAGGTTTTTTCCAGCAGCATAAGCAGCACCTAGTAAACCTAACCAAATTAATGAAAAACTTGATATTTCATCTGTAATTGTGCTGGGTGCTCTTAAAACGAATCTAGAAAAAACTTGCCAAACAACACTAACTAACATTAGTAATAATATAAAAAGAACTACTTTCTCTAAAACGTTATCTATTTTTGCTCTCATTATTGTTTATTTTTTATTGAACTTATTAGTGTTTTCATTTCTTTATTATCATCAAATAAGCTCAAAATTCCCTTTGTTTGCTCTTCGAAAGGCTTTTTTTCTGGGTAAAAA
Organism: Polaribacter sp. OB-PA-B3; assembly: GCF_054589375.1. Taxonomy (NCBI): domain Bacteria; kingdom Pseudomonadati; phylum Bacteroidota; class Flavobacteriia; order Flavobacteriales; family Flavobacteriaceae; genus Polaribacter; species Polaribacter sp. OB-PA-B3. The sequence goes on along the minus strand of NZ_BAAIIX010000001.1, from coordinate 419,023 downwards.
ATCTGAACCCCAGCAGCTTTAACAGCTGCTAAAGATTCTTTTTCTGACGCTGCCCATAATTTTCTTTGAGCAATAGTGCTAACCTTAATTGCCTTACTTACCCACTCTTTCTCTTGATTGCTTAAGCGTTTCCAAGTATCTGTACCAATTAATAATACATCAGGTACAGATGTATGCTCATCTAAAGAATAAAACTTACAAACCTCGTAATGTTTAGAAGTATAAAAACTAGGTGGGTTATTTTCAGCGCCATCAACAACTCCTTGCTGTAAGGCAGTGTATAATTCTCCCCATGAAATAGGTGTAGGCGAACCTCCTAAATCATTTATCATAGCAACTGCCATATTACTTTTTTGAACTCTAATTTTTTTACCATTTAAGTCTTTAGGCATTTTTACAGGTGCTTCTTTCATGTAGAAACTTCTACTTCCGGCATCATAAAAGGTTAAACCACGTAATCTAAATCTTTCTCCTTTAAGCAATAAATTTTCACCAATTTCACTATCAAAAACACTAAACGTATGAGCTTTATCTCTAAACATATAAGGTATACTAAATACTTTATACTCTGGAATAAAGTTTTCTAGAACAGCGGCAGATACTTTAGTTATATCTAAACTACCTATTTGTAACAGTTCTAAACACTCTCTTTCCCCTCCTAATTGCCCACTTGGATAGATATTTACCTTAATTTTTCCGTTAGATAGTTTATCTAATTCTTTGCCAAAAATTATCATAGCTTTATGCACTGGATGTTGCACATCTAAAGTATGCCCTAATCTTAATGTTTTTGAAGATTTTTCTGATTTACAACCTAAAAAAAGTATCGTTAAAGTAAAAAAAAATATGAATTGAAAGAAGTGTTGTTTCCTCATGGTGAATATTTAAAATAATTTAGTAGTTATTACTAGCGGAGTGTTTATTTTTTTTGAATAATCAGTCAAATAATTTTCCCAATCTTTTTTCGTAGAAAATTGTTTGCTTTTTTTCCATCCAAAACCACTGTAAAAAATTACTTTTCCATCAACAACATTTAAATGTAAAAAATGATTACTTTCATCTTTCTTTGAAGTAACATATTTCTCTGAACCTAAGAAATATGTTTTTGTTGTTACAATTCCTGTTCCTACTTCAGAATCATCTAAAGCTTCCCAATGGCTAACCCAAAAGTTTGCATCATTTTGATTTGTAACTCCTTTTTTATCGTGTAATGTTATTCCAGAAGAAATAGTTTCAGTTCCTTTCACATCTATTTCAAAACGTGTTAAGTTTTGACCATAATCTAAAGAAATGTGTTTGGTTTCATCAACTTGCTTCCCGTTAGCATTCCAGGTTGCATAGGTTAACACAAAACTTGTTCTTAAAGGACCCGTTGTAATTGTTTTATATGAAGTAAAGTTTTTAGAAAAATAGTAAGATGTATCTACCTTTACTGCAGTACCACCAATACCTCTACTTACACCCACATGAAAATTATCTAAACCTTCTCCGTGATCTTTATGATATGCCCCTTTTTTAAAATCATTCCTTTTATACCAAGTATTAATAATTGGATATTCTACACGTTTTAACCAAGCGTCAACTCCACTAGATAATGTGCCTCCTTTTACACCATCTTCTACCATTTTTTGTGCAACTGGCCCAAAAGTTCTAAAAGCAACTCTATTATTTTCCCAAGTATAATCATCTGTTCTCTCTGGTACAAAACGAGAGTAACAATAAGCACTATCGGTAACTTTATGTGCTTTTGAGATTACCAAAGAATATGTATTAGATGCATTAGCCTTTACCTTAGGTTGAAATAAGATTATATCATTTATACCATCTAAATCTGTGTCTACTATTTGCGTTGTTAATTGTGTGTTTTCTTCATCTAAAACAATCAAATCGGTAACTTTTTCTTGTGCAATTGTAGAAATATCAATTTCTACAGTTTCAAATTCTCTATCAATATTTAAAGTATTTTTTACTTCGATTGTAGAAATTAATTCTATTTTTTTATTACAATTGCTAAAAATGCTCGCTAGAAGACAGCAGATAATTATTCGTTTCATACTATATATTAAAAGATCCACAGGGCTTTAAAAGCCTTGTGGAATAAAGTTATTCTTCGTTTGATGGTTTACCAATTGTTGCTAAAATTCCACCATCAACATACAAAATATGACCATTTACAAAATCACTTGCTTTTGAAGACAAGAACACTGCTGCTCCTGCTAAATCATTAGGATCTCCCCATTTTTTTGCAGGTGTTCTGTTTACTATAAAATCGTTAAAAGGATGACCATCAACACGTATAGGTGCTGTTTGAGAAGTTGCAAAATATCCAGGTCCAATTCCGTTTACTTGAATGCCAAAACGTGCCCATTCTGTAGCCATGTTTTTGGTTAACATTACCAAACCACCTTTTGCAGCGGCATAAGCACCTACAGTATTTCTACCCAATTCGCTCATCATAGAACAAATATTGATAATTTTACCTGCTTTACGCTTCATCATTCCTTTAATAACGTGTTTAGAAACAATAAAAGGGCTTACCAAATCAACATCAATTACCTGTTTAAAATCTTCTACCTCCATCTCTGCAAGTGGAGTTCTTTTAATAATACCTGCATTATTTACTAAAATATCGATGTTTCCTACTTCATTTTCAATTTTATTGATAGCTTCAATTACTTGAGCTTCATCAGTTACGTTAAATTTGTAACCTACAGCATTAATACCAGCTTCTCTATACAAGGCAATTGCTGTATCTATTTTTTCTTGTGATGAATTTCCGTTCACAACAATTGTAGCACCTGCTTTTCCTAACCCCATAGCCATAGACATTCCTAAACCATGTGTAGACCCTGTAACTAAAGCTACTTTTCCTGTTATATCAAATAATGTTTGAGACATATTATTATCTTAAATCTGTTATTTTTGCAACATCCATATCATTGTAATCAAGATTTTCTCCTGCCATACCCCAAATAAAAGTATAATTAGAAGTACCTGAACCTGAGTGAATAGACCAAGGCGGAGAAATTACTGCTTCATGATTTTGCATCCAAATGTGACGCGTTTCTTGAGGTTCTCCCATAAAATGACAAACCGCTTGCTCTTCCATTATATCCATATAATAATAGATTTCCATTCTTCTATCGTGCACGTGAGCTGGCATTGTATTCCAAACAGAACCTTTTTTTAATTCTGTCATTCCCATTTGAAGTTGACACGTTTGTACAATTCCACCAATAATCATTTGGTTAACTGTTCTATGATTTGCAGTTTCTAAACTACCCAATTCAATTTTATTGGCATCCTTTTTACTTACTTGTACAGTAGGGAAAGATGTGTGTGCTGGTGCTGAGTTCATGTAAAATTTAGCAGGGTTTTTAGCATCTACACTTTTAAAAACTACATCTCTTACTTTAGAACCAATATATAATGCATCTTTATGACTAAGTTTATATGTTTCGCCATCTACATAAATAATTCCGTCTCCTCCTACATTAATTATACCTATTTCTCGACGTTCTAAAAAAAACTCTGATTTTAATGGATCGATAGTTTTCAACTTTAAATTAGTCTCTGTAGGCACAGCACCGCCTGCCATATATCGATCGTAATGGGTATAAACCCATTTAACCTTACCTGTTTGCATTAAATCTGGTACTAAAAACTCGTCTCTTAATTCTTGTGTATCGTATTTTTTTACTGCTTGCGGACTCGAAGCATATCTTGTTTCGAAAGTTGTTGCCATTTTATTTTTTTTTAAAAATTGTACTTATAATTTTATAACGAACGTCTAATACCTAGTTCTAAGCCTCTTAATTCAGCCAAACCTCGTAAACGCCCAATACCTGAATACCCAGGATTAGTTTTCTTTTTTAAATCATCTAACATTTTATGACCATGATCTGGTCTAAAAGGCATTCTTAAGTCTTGTCTTCCGGATGCTATTCTTTTTTGTTGCTCTAAAATCAACGCTTTCATAACAGCATACATATCTACATCTCCATCTAAATGGTCTGCTTCATGGAAATTACCTTCCGTATCTCGTTTTGTAGCACGTAAATGAATAAAGTGAATTCGATCTCCTAAACGCTCTACCATACCTGCTAAATCATTATCATCTCTAACACCAAAAGAACCCGTACAAAATGTCAATCCGTTATTTGGTGATTGTACTGCATTGTATATATCTTTAATATCTTGTTCTGTTGACACGACTCTTGGTAAACCTAAAATTGGAAATGGTGGATCATCTGGATGAATACACATTAACACGCCTGCTTGTTCTGCTGCTGGAATAATTTCTGATAAAAACGAGAATAAATTTGCTTTTAATTCTTTCGGCCCAATGTTTTTATAGGTTGATAAAATTTGATTGAACTCTTCTAAAGAATATCCTTCTTCAGCACCTGGTAAGCCGGCAATAATATTTCTGATTAGCTTTGTTTGTTCTTCTTCTGATGAATTTTTGATAAACTCAGCCGCTTTTTGCTTTTGAACATCAGAATATTCATTTTCTGCCCCTGGCCTTTTTAATAAATACAATTCGAAAGCAGCAAAAGCAGCAGCTTCAAAACGTAATGCAGTAGATTGGTCAGATACTTCGTAATCTAAATTGGTACGTGTCCAGTCTAATACTGGCATAAAGTTATAACAAACAATATCAATACCACACTTACCTAAATTCAAGAGCGTTTGCTTATAATTATCGATATATAATTGATAATCTCCTGATTTAGTTTTAATATTTTCATGAATTGGTACAGATTCTACCACAGACCAAGTCAAACCAACATTTTCTATTGCTTGTTTTCTTTTAATAATTTCATCAACTGTCCAAACTTCTCCGTTAGGAATGTGATGCAGTGCAGAAACAACCCCTGTTGCTCCTGATTGTTTTATGTCTGATAAAGAAACCGGATCGTTGGGCCCATACCATCGCCAAGTTTGTTCTAAATTATGAATCATTTGTTATTTATAAAAGTTAAATTATAGTTTATTAAACTCCACTATATGCAGAAAAACCTCCATCAATAGGAATTACAATCCCTGTGACAAAAGAAGAAGCATCGTCACATAAATATAAAGTTGTACTTATTAAATCTTCTGGTTTTCCATAACGTTCCATTGGAGTTTGATCTATAATTTGTTGCCCTCTTTTGGTTAAGCTACCATCTTCATTTGTTAATAAAGCACGATTTTGATCTGTTAAGAAAAACCCTGGAGCTAAAGCATTTACACGAACACCTACTTTAGAAAAATGTACCGCCAACCATTGTGTAAAATTAGAAATAGCCGCTTTTGCACCACTATATGCAGGTATTTTTGTTAAAGGTGTATATGCATTCATCGAAGAAATATTTAATACAGAGCAACCTGTTCTACCAACCATATCTACAGCAAAAACCTGGGTTGGAATTAATGTACCTAAAAAGTTTAAATTGAATGTAAATTCAATACCTTTTGGATCTAAATCAAAAAAAGATTTAAAACCTTCAACAGTATTTTCTAAATCTTCCATTGCAAAAAACGGATTAGATGTAGTTCCTAAAGGATGATTACCTCCGGCCCCATTTACTAAAATATCTACCTTACCAAAGGTGTTGTTTATTAATTCTTTAGCTTTTTGTAGAGAATCTTTTTCTAACACGTTTGCTGAAACACCTATTGCCTCTCCACCAGCTTCTTCAATTTCTTTAGCAACTTTGTTTGCTGCTTCTTCTCTTAAATCTAATACAGCTATTTTATTTCCTTGCTTTGCAAGTGCTTTTGCCATTGTGCTACAAAGAACTCCTCCTGCTCCGGTTAATACAATTATCTTGCTCATTTTTAAGTAAATCTTTTAATGAATTATTTTAATTAAGTAAAGTTAATTAAGTAACATAATTATTATATCCTGTACTATCTTGTATTAGATCTTTTATCTTATTTTAATTATTTTTAAAAGAAATATCTATAAGAACGCAAACCAAATAAATAACTACAAACCAAACTTATAAACTAAAAACAAGAAGTTTTTATTATTTTTTTTAAGATAAATTAGTGATTCACTTTTAAACAAATTTTAAGCATAAAAAAACCTCAACTTTTAAAGTTGAGGTTTTTTTTATGAAATTTTTCTCTTTAAATAAATATTATAAATGAGTCCTACTAATATTAAAAAGACTCCAAGTAAAGACCATAAATTGTAGATTTCACCAAACCATATACTTCCAATAATTATCATTGCTATTACTTCTAAGTATTTTAAAGGTGCTATAAGGTTTGTTTCGTTAGACTGGAAGGCTTTTGTCATATATAACTGACCAATATATCCAAAAACACCTGAACTAAGTAATAAAAGCCACTGTAAATTATTTGGCATAATCCAATTATCAATAGACATTACACCTCCAAATACAAAGGCCAAAATCATAAAATAATTTATAATTACCAAAGGGTTTTCTGAATCACCTATTTTACGAATTATTACAAAAATTAAACCTAAAAATATAGCTGATGTTATTATTAATAATAACCCAATTGTATTAACGCCTACACCAAATCCTTTTATAATTAACACTCCTAAAAACGCAATAAAAAATAGTAACCATTGTATTTTTTTTACTTTTTCTTTTAAAAATATTGCAGCAAAAATTGCAGCAAAAATTGGCGATGTATATCTTAAAGAAACTGCAGTACCAACGGCTAAATAATTTAATGATTGAAAAAAACAGGTTATAGAGATAACTCCAAAAAAAGCTCTAAAAAAAAGAAGTTTTCTTTTAGTACCAAGCATCGGAATTTTTTGTTTTAAAATTAATGGTATTGTAAAACATAGTGTTCCTATAGATCTAAAAAACACAACTTGATAAACGTTAAATATTGTTAAATATTTTATAATAGCATTCATTATTGCAAACGCTATTACACTAAATATCATATAAAAAATTGCAGAGTTGTTCTTCATAAAAAAAGAGAACCCTTCAATTTTAAATATTGAAGGGTTTATATTTAAAAGATTAAAAATACTATTATTTTCTTAGTTCTTTAATAATATCTAAAGCTCCTTTTGTTTTACTTTCTATTTTTTCATAGTCAAAATTCCCATCTGCGTCTTTTGCCATTAATTTAGACCCCATACCAACACAAGTTACACCTGCATTAAACCATCCTTCTAAATTTTCTTTTGTTGGTGATACACCACCTGTTGGCATAATACTCGTCCAAGGTTGCGGACCTTTAATACCTTTTACAAATTGAGGTCCGTAGATATCACCAGGAAATAATTTTACTATTTCGCAACCTAATTCTTCTGCTTTAGCAATTTCTGACAATGTACCACAACCAGGTGACCATAATACTTTCTTTCTATTACAAGCTATTGCAATATCTTCTCTTAAAACCGGTGTTACAATAAAGTTTGCACCTAAAGACATATATAGAGATGCTGCTGCACCATCGGTAACAGAACCTACTCCCATTATCATTCCTGGTAATTCTTTAATTGCATATTTTGTAAGTTCTCCAAAAACTTCATGTGCGAAATCTCCTCTTGCGGTAAACTCCATCAAACGAGCACCACCATTATAACAAGCTTTTAAAACTTTTTTACTTACTTCTATATCATTATGAAAAAATAAAGGAACCATACCTGTATCTTTCATTACTTGTGCCACTTCTAATCTTGTATATTGTGCCATTTTTATTTCTTTTTTTTAATTAAAATTGAGTTCTTAAAACTACTATTTTAAGAACTCAATTAAATTCAAATAATAATACTAATTTTTATCTAGCTACTCTACCAGATGCATCACCACCCATTAATTTTTCTACTTCAGCAACAGTTGCTAAGTTAGCATCTCCTTTAATTGTATGCTTTAAACAAGAAGCTGCAACGGCAAAGTCTAATGCGTTTTGATCATCTTCTGGGTACTTTAATAATCCGTAGATTAAACCTCCCATAAATGAATCTCCACCTCCAACTCTATCTACAATATCTGTAATTTGGTATTGACGTGTTTGGTATAATGTTTTACCATCATATAAAACTCCTGCCCAAGTATTGTGAGATGCAGAAATTGACCCTCTTAAAGTTGTAATTACTTTTTTAGCTCTTGGAAACTTTTCCATCATTTGCTCACATACAGATAAAAAAGCTTCTGCTTTTACATTATGCCCTTCTGTTTGTACAGAGATTCCTTCTGGCTTAATACCAAAATGCATTTCTGCATCTTCTTCATTTCCTAAAACAATATCACAGTAAGAAGTTAATTCTGTCATTATTTTTTCTCTATGTGCATCGTCACAAAACTTCCAAAGTTTTGCTCTATAATTTAAATCTGTAGAAATAGTTATTCCTTTTGCGCTTGCAGCTTTTACTGCTTCTAAACAAACATCTGCAGAACCTTGCGAAATTGCAGGTGTAATACCTGTCCAATGAAACCACTCTACGCCATCAAAAACAGCATCCCAATCGATCATACCAGATTCTATTTCTGCAATAGCAGAATGTGCTCTATCATAAACAACTTTAGATCCTCTTGATACTGCACCTGTTTCTAAAAAGTAGATTCCTAAACGGTCTCCACCCCAAACAATTTTATCAACGTTTACACCACGTTTTCTCATCTCCATCATTGCACATTCACCAATATCATTCTTTGGTAAACGAGTTACAAAATCTACATCTACACCGTAGTTTGCTAAAGAAACTGCTACGTTAGACTCACCACCACCATATACAACATCAAAATTATTTGCTTGTGAAAATCTTAAAAACCCTTGTGGAGCTAATCTTAACATAATTTCTCCGAAAGTTACTACTTTACCCATTTTTACTGTAATTTTTATTTAATTGTTAATTGCTTAAACGTTTAACCAATGTTTCAAAATAAAATCAAAATAGAGACTGCTATTAGTCTATTTTGATTATTGATATTATCGTTCTATATTTGCTTAAACGTTTAAGCAAATATAAATAAAATTTGAATAAAAAAAAGAAAACTACTATAAAAGATATTGCTAATGTGCTTAATATATCTGCAGCAGCTGTTTCTAAAGCACTACATAACGATTCTAGAATTAGCGAAAAAACTAAAAAAGCAGTAAGACAAGTTGCCGAAAATCTAAATTATCAGCCAAATCATTTGGCAAGTGCATTAAGAAGCGGTAAATCTAATTTGGTTGGCGTTATTGTGCCTAGAACAAATAGTAATTTTTTCTCTTCTGTTATTCAAAATATAGAACATGTTTTAAACAGTAAAGGTTACAATATAATAATAACTCAATCTAACGAATCTTATAAAAAAGAATGTGATAGTATAGACACACTTCTTTTTACTCAAGTAGATGGTATTATTGCTTCTATGGCCAATGAAACTGTAGATTTACAGTATTATGAAAAAATTAAATCTAAAGGGATTCCGCTAATTTTGTTTGATAGAGGAGAAAACGATTTAAATGTAGACTATATTGGTATTGATGATTATAACAGCAGCCACGTAATAGTAGAACACTTGTTAGCACAAGGTTGCAAAAGAATTGCGCACATAGGAGGTTATAAACGAACAAGAATTTATAACAACAGAATTAGAGGTTATATTGATGCATTAAAAAAGCACAATTTACCTTTAGATGATGAGTTATTGATTGAAACGAATCTTTCTATAGAAAATGGAAGAGAGAAAATGCAAGAATTATTAAAATTAAAAAATAAACCAGATGCAGTTTATGTTGCTGGTGATTATGCCGCTTTGGGTGCATTACAAGTATTAAATGAGAAAGGCATTAAAATGCCTGAAGAAATTGCCTTGGTTGGTTTTGGAAATGAACCTTTTACAGATATGGTTACACCTAGCATAACTAGTGTTAATCAACACAGTGAACAAATTGGTAAATTAGCTGCGGAAACTTTTCTAAACTACACTAATAAAAAATCAATTAAACAAGAATTAAGAAAACAAATACTTGATGCAGAGTTAATTGTAAGAAAATCTTCTAATAAAGTATAAACCTCCCTAAAATAAATTTTAGAGAGGTTTAAACTCAAATTCAAAAAAAATAAAATCTTAAATTCCTAAAGCTTGTCCACCACCAACTTGAATAGTTTCTGCTGTTAAGAAAGCTGAATCTTTACCTGCTAAGAATGATACGACTCCAGCAACATCTTCTGGTTGTCCTAATCTACCTAACATAATATTATTTGCCCAAGAAGCAAAAACTTCTGGTTTGGTTGATTTAATTTGTGCATGAAAAGGAGTATCTATAGTTCCTGGAGAAACTGCATTTACTCTAATACCATATTCTGCTAAATCTTTTGCTAAAGCTCTTGTAATTGCGTGCACACCAGCTTTAGAAGTACCATAAATACCTGCTCCTGGTCCGCCAGCATTCCAACCTGCATTAGAAGTATAGTTAATTATAGATGCATATTCACTTTTCTTTAAGAAAGGTATAGCGGCTCTAGAAGCATAAAAAGTAGAATCTAGGTTTAAAGCCATTACAAACTTATAAAACTCTGTAGTCATTTCTTCGAAACGAGATCTACCACCTAAACCACCTGCATTATTTACAAGTACATCAATTTTACCATACTTTTCTCCTATTGCTACAATATTAGATGTTACTGCGTTTTCATCAGTTACATCAAAACCATAATATTCTGCATTTATACCTGCATCAGATAATTCTTTTAATCTTTGCGCACCAGCTTCATCATCAATTCCGTTTAAAATAACAGTAAAGCCATCTTGCCCTAATCTTTTTGCTACTTCGAAACCAATTCCTCCTGTAGCACCTGTGATTACCGCTACTTTTCCTTCTATTTTACTCATTTTATAATTGTTTAATTTTTGTTATTGTTTATTTAAATTTTAGAAACATTCTTCTCTACAGGTTCTATCTTTTTTATAAAGAAGAAAATTGATAATACACCTAGAATTACGGAAACACAAATTGCTATAAATGCTGGCGTATATGAGTTGGTTGTAATTTGACCAACAAACCAGTTCATAATCATTGGTGATACTGCTGCAACTGTACCTGCTAAACCAGCTAATGTACCTACAGATGATCCTCTTAATAAATCACTAGAAATTGTTTGAATATTACCTATTGCAAATTGAAATCCAAATAATGCTAAGCCTGCAAAATAAATGAACATCATAAAATCACCTTCTTTAACCAAAGTAATAATACTTACAAATGCTATTAAAATTAATAATCCTCCTAAAGAAATTGTTATTTTTCTAGCTGTATCAACCGTGTATTTTTTTATTAATTCTCCTGTAAAAAGTCCGCCGATAATACTACCTGCTGCTGCCATTAAATAAGATATCCACATGGTATTTGCAATTTGTTCTATACTTAAATCGAATTTATCGTTTAAATAAATTGGCATCCAACCTGCAAAAAACCACCAAATTGGTTCTATAAAAAATCTACAAAGTAATACTCCCCAAGATTGTTTGAAACTTAGAATTTTTCCAACGGATAAACTTTTTTCTGTTTTTGTATTAACATCTTTTACGTTATCTATTCTATCAGAAACAATTAAATCTCTTTCTTCTTGTGTAACCCAAGGATGTTTTTCTGGAGTTGATTTATTTAAAAACAACCACGGAATTACCCACAACATACCTACTGCTCCTAAAATTATATAAGTAGTTTTCCAGCCAAATCTTGTGTAAAGAAAAACAATTACAAAAGGTGCAATAACATTACCTATAGATGCACCTGCATTAAAAATTCCTTGTGCAGTTGCTCTTTCTTTTATAGGAAACCATTCTCCGTTACTTTTAACGGCACCTGGCCAATTACCAGCTTCACCTAGACCTAAAAGACCTCTAAAAATTGATAATGTAATTACACCTCTAGCAAAGGCATGAAAAGCAGAAGCTACAGACCAAACTATAATAGAGACTGTAAAACCAAGACGTGTACCTATTTTATCGTATAACTTACCAGAAGCAAATTTACCTACTGCATAACACGCCATAAAGATATTTAACATTATTGCATAATCCTCTTTATCCATGCCTAGGTCTTCACCCATTTCTGGCCATAAAAGAGCAAACGCAGTTCTATCTATATAATTAATAACAGTTGCTATAAAAATAAGTGTAATAATCCACCATCGTAAGCCTTTTATTTTCATTGTATTATAATTTGGTTATTCTATATTGTAACAATACACATAGAGTTCTTTAAAATGATCCTTCATTTTTTGTTTTGCTAATTGCGGATCTTCATTTTTAATAGCATCAAATATTGCTTGGTGATCTGCTATACCTTTTTGAGATAAATCTGAATCACAAACATGATATTTTTCGAATTTTGTAATAATTTCTGGTGTAATAATTAACATAAAAGTATTCATGGTACTATTACCACTTGCTTTAGCAATCGCTAAATGAAAAAGTAGATCTTCTTGAACTGCATCTTCTCCATTTAACACTTTTTGCTTATATGCTAATAAAGCTTCTTCCATTTTTTGAAGGTCTTCTTCAGTTCTTCTTAATGCTGCTAACTTTACAGTTTTTAATTCTAATAAAATTCTAGTTTCTACTAAAGATTTAAAATCTGGCTCATCTAAACGAATTATGTCTTCTATCATACCATTCATCGCTGTAACGCCAATATTTGCTACAAACGTACCGCTTTGAGGTCTCGATTTTAATAAACCATAGAATTCTAATTTCTGAATAGCTTCTCTTACATTATTTCTACTTACTTCAAACTTTTCTGAAAGCATTCTCTCTGAAGGTAACTTATCTCCAGGTTCTAAATTCTTATAATTTATAAGGTCTCTAATACCTTTAATTATAAAATTTTCTACTTTTTTATTTTCGTTTTTTGTAAGTACTTCTAACTTCATATTCTAGATTTTAATTAAAAACTGGTTAACCAGTTTAGTAGTATAAATATATAAAAACTTAATTTACTAACAAATATATTAACTTACATATGCATGAACCAATTTACATCAACACTTCCACCATTATTACACTAATTACTTTTGATTAAAGAATTCACCTTAAAAAGGTGAATTCTTTAAATATTTTAAACTTTAATTTTTCTTAATTTCTACTAAATCAAATCTTGTTTCTACATCACCTGCTGCCATAAAAAACCTAAGATTTTCTGTAGTTGCACCTGTTGTAAAAGTATACGAAATTGGCTCGTACGTAGAAGAATTTGCACTTAAAGGCACGTTCTCGTTTATAAATGCTGTATTATCATCTTTATCTTCAATTAATAATTTACCAGCGTGTGTACCAGAAGATTTACTTACGTACCAAAATGAAACTACATAACTAGTATTAGCTGAAACTAAAATTGTTTGATCTAAAAATTTAGAAGTAGAATTTGCACTTATTTTTGCACCCGTTGTTCCATCTGCAGGGGTTGGAGAACCAGAACCTGAATAAGGACTTGATGCATTACCACCACCCCAAACAGATCTATCACTACATTCGAAACTTGGACACTCAAAAACAGGAACTAGAACATCAACCACATCTACATCTAAAGTAATTTCATCTGTTAAATCGTTACCATCTTTAGAGATTAACTTCACTGAATAAGTACCTTCTCCGGCTGCATAAGTATACTCAGGATTTGCTTCTGTAGAAGTTCCTCCATCACCAAAGCTCCATGTAAAATCTGATGCACTAGCAGATAAATTTGTAAATAAAATTGTTTTAAAATCTGCTGTAGAAGCTACGTAAGAAAAGTTAGCAGAAGGAGGTGTTAAATCTGGAATAGAACCCGTTTCTGGTAATTCATTTTCTTCACAAGATATAAAAGCTATTGATGATACTAACATAATGAGTAAACTCATTACATTAGTAAATTTGTATTTTTTATTGTTTAATCTAATCATGATTATTTCTTTTTAAATTTTAAAATTAATATCCAGGATTTTGAGATAGAAGACCGTTACTAAGACCAATTTCTACTTGCGGAATTGGTAATAATAAATCTGTACCTGTAAAACCTAATCCATAAGCATTAGAAAAAGAACTTAAGACATTTTGAGCTTCACCCATTCTTACTAAATCAAAAAATCTATGATTCTCGAATGCTAATTCTACTCTTCTTTCGTCTAATAATTCTTCTTTTGTAATAGAAGTTACTGGCGTTGTTAAACCTGCTCTATCTCTAACCGCTTGAAAAGATGCTATTGCTGCAGCATCTGTTGTAGATGCGCCTCCAGCCATAATAGCTTCTACATGCATTAATAATACATCTGCGTATCTTAATACAATCCAATCGTTTCCGGCAGATGTAGGGTCTTCTGAAGTCACAGGAATTCCTAAACTATCATCTCCGTTTGGTAAATATTTTACTACTTGATATTGTCCTGCCTGACCAGAATCTTCTCTGTAAGACAATGCTGTTCTATTTCCTCCTAAAGCATCTAAAGCTGCCTTTGCATCTAGAGTAACATAATTTACACCACTTGTTCTACCTACGGCGTTTAACCATTCTGCAGAAAAGTTTTGACTGTCATCGTTTGAACCTGGTAAGAAACCTATAGAGAAAATAGTTTCTTTATTCCCTTCATTATAAAATACATCTTTAAAATCTGATTCTAAACCAAATCCTCTTGATGGATTCATGATAGATTCTAATAAGCTTTGTGCTTCACCATATCTACCTAGAGTTAAATATACTTTAGCTAACAATCCTTCTGCACCCGCTTTAGATGCTCTATCTTTAAAAGTATCATCTAAATTTGCTACGGCAGATTCTAAATCACTTACAATTAAATCGTAAATACTACTTTGCGCAACTCTAGTAAAAGAAGTTTCTAAATCTAAAGGTGCAATTACTTTATCGATTAATGGAATGTCTCCAAATAAACGAACTAAATTAAAATAAGCATAACCTCTTACAAATTTAGCTTCTGCTTCAAACTGTGCACTAGATGCACCAGCAGCTTCTAGGTTTTCTAACACTAAATTAGCTCTATAAATTACATTATAATAACTTCTATAATAATCTGCTACAATACCGTTTGTAGATTCTATTGTGTAAAACTCAAACTGAGCTGCATCTCCTTCTTGACTCTTAGTTCTTGTATTGTCACTTCTCATTTCTGTAACATAGAATTCTACTTGAATCCCATGATTTAAACCAGAACCTGTGTCTTTTAAGGCATTAAAACCTTGTATACCATCATACATATTTATTACAGCTGCTTCTACTTCTGCTTCTGTAGTAAAGTATGCGTCTGCACTAATACCTGTTTTTAAATCTGGTGTTAAAAATGTATCTTCACATGAAGAAACAAATACAGCTACTATAAGTACAATTAAAAATTTAATTTGTTTCATAATATTATCTTTTTTAAAATTCATTGTTTCTTAAAACTCTACATTTAAACCTACAGTAACAGTACTAAACACTGGCGAACCTGCTCTTTGGTAACCATAAGTTGTTGCACTTGTAGTGTTTATAGACTCTGGGTTAAAACCAGTATAATTGCTTGCAGTTAAGTACATAAGATTTTGGCCAGAAAGGTAAACTCTCATTTTAGACATTTTAATTTTATCTAAAATACTTCTGTTAAAAGTATAACCAATGTTTACGTTTCTTAAAGCTATATAAGAAGCATCTTGAATAATATCATTTGTAAAAATCTTTTGCTTTATAAATCCTTGGTTTGGTGTAGTAGAGATAAAGTCTTGACCACTGTTAAAGTGATTTAAGATATATTGGTCTCCCATGTTTCTAATTTCTGCACCATGACTTCCTTGAAACATAAAACTAAAATCTACAGCACCTACTTTAAACTCATTAGATAAACTCCATACAAAATCTGGGTATGGATTACCTAAAATTGTTTTATCATCATCATCAATTAAACCATCTCCGTTTAAATCTTTTACGTAAACATCTTGCGCTTCTGCACCAATTGGGTGAAAAGGATTGCTTAAGAATTCTCTAGGAATATCTCTTTCTACTACCCATCCATAAAAAGATGAGATTGGATTTCCTTCTAAATTAATCCATTCTGCAGCTCTTTTACCATCTACATTCTGAATTTGACCGTTAGAATCTGCAAAATCATTTAAAGTATTTTTATTTTTAGATCCAAGGAAAGTAGAAGACCATTTAAAGTTTTCTTTAGAAATATTTCTAGTTCTTAACTCTACTTCGATACCACTATTTTCTACTTCACCTAAGTTTACTAATGCATTCGTAAAACCTGTTGTTGATGAAATAGGGTTGTATAATAATAACTGATCTGATGTTCTTGAATAATAATCTACAGAACCTGTAAGAAAGTTATTAAATAAACTAAAATCTACACCAGGGTTAAATTCTATTTGTCTTTCCCACTTTAAATCAGGGTTCGCAATGTTTAGAGGGTTTACAACTAAAGATGCATTTCCTTGAGAAACACCAGTTGTAGTATCGTCTAAGATAGCTAAATAAGGATAGTTATCTACTAAACGGTTACCTGTTCTAAAATCGTTATTACCTGTTACACCGTAACTTACTCTTAATTTTAATCTATTTACGATTTTATTATCTTGTAAAAACTCCTCGTTATGTAAATTCCAACCACCAGATAATGCTACAAAATTACCGTACTTATTATTTGGCCCGAAAACAGAACTACCATCTCTTCTAAAACTAGCTGATGCTAAATATCTATCATCAAAAACATAATTTACTCTTGTAAAGAAAGATAATAATGTGTTTTCATATTCATATTGATTTCTATCTGTTATACTTGCAGCTGCATTAATATAAGGTCTAGTATCATCTTCAAAAACAGAACCTTGTACACTTTCAAAATCTAATTTTGTTTTTTCTGCAGTAATACCAGCTACAGCTCCTACGCTATGTTTACCAATATCTTTATTATAAGATAAAATATTATCTGCAACAATATGATAAGATTTAATCATAGTACTATCTAATCTAGATGCACTAGCACCGTTTCTATTAGATAAAACACCTTGATATCTAGACTGTCTTGTTCTTGAATAATCTCCAGAAATAGCTGTTCTAAAGCTTAAATCACTATTAATTTTATATTTAGCATATAAACTACCAAATAATTTTAATTTAAAATCTCTTCTATCTCTTTCTAAGATTTTAGCTGCCGGATTCGTATTAGAGGTATTACTAATATCTGTACCACTACCAGTACTTGGTGCCCCTGCAACTAAATCATAATCATCAAACATACGTTGTATTGCATAATCACCTACTTTAGCGTCTGCATACTTACCATTATCTCTAAATCTGTTAACAAATTGTATATTGTTTTCGTCTAAATAAACTGGCAACCAAGATGGTTGTCTTAAAATATCGTGAGTAGAACCATCGAATCTTCTTCTTTCATTATAAGAAGGATTAAAACGAGCACCAACAGTTAATTTTTTAGTTACATCGTATTCAATTTTACCATTAAAGTTATATTTCTTAAAATCATCTGTTAAAAGAACCCCTTCATCATGTAAGTAATTTAAAGCAACACTAAATTTTAATTTGTCGTTTCCACCACGAACACTAAATGCATGGTTTGTTATAGAACCACCATCAAAAATAACATCTTGCCAATTTGTTTGGTTACCTAACAATAACTTGTATTTAGTTTTATCTGTTAAACCATAAGTATAGTTTAATTCTTCTTGAGCATTTCCTGTTACAGAGCTATAGTAAGCATCACTTTGTCTAGCTGTTTTGTAACCAGTAAAAGTACTGTAAGAGTATTTTGTTTTACCAGATTTACCACTTTTTGTAGTAATCATTATAACACCGTTACCACCTCTAGAACCATAAATTGCACCAGAAGCTGCATCTTTTAATACTTCAAAAGATTCTACATCATTCATATCCATAGATCCTAAGAAATCTGAATCTACAACAATACCATCTACTACAACCAAAGGACCTGAGTTACCCGTAATAGAACCAGTACCTCTAATTCTAATTGTTGGTGCAGAACCCGCTTCTCCTTCTGTTGCCTGAATATTTACACCAGAAACTTGCCCAACTAAAGCATCATCTACCCTAGAAACCGCAATCTGATCTAATTTTTCGTTTTTTACTTTAGAAATAGCACCTGTTAAATGACTTTTTCTTTGAGTACCATAACCTACAACTACAATTTCATCTAATGTACTTGCATCTTCTACTAATTGTACATTAATTGTTTTTTGATCTGTAAAAGTTACTTTCTTTGTAACAAACCCTAAATAAGAGAATTGAATTACATCTCCGCTTTTCACTTTAACTTGATAGTTTCCATCAAAATCGGTACTTGTTCCTGTTGACGTCCCAAGAACAATAATGTTGGCACCTAGAATCGGCTCGCCATCTGTTTTGGACGTAACATTTCCTTTTACTGTAACACTCTGTTGTGCATAGTTAACCGCACTTAGTAAAAGCATTGCAATAAATACTAACTTAATTTTTAAGTTCATAGTTAATTGTATTTGAATTAATTTGTTTAATTAAATATTTCTTTTAGAAATTTTGATAATAAATTTTAAAGACAAACACTGCTATATTTAATCATTAAAACTTGAAAACTATTACTGAATTTCCAAAAGAAATATTCATGGTTTACCAAACTGGTTTACCAAATTGGTTTACCAAATATACCCTATTTTTTGAATTAAACAAAATTTTGTTAAAAATTTCACAAAAACCTCAATATTTAGGGCTGTTTTTTATCTATTTAGGATTCTTTGTCACTAAAATATGAAGGACCATCACCTGTTAAGAAATCTTCTCTTACCGGACTAAACGTATCAATTAACTGCCCTTCTTCTAAACAAACTGCACTGTGCAATAAATTTGGTTCAATGTAAACACCATCTCCAGCTTCTACAATTTGCTTTACTCCATCAATTTCAAATTCGAACTTACCTGACACGCAATAGGTAGCTTGCGTATGAAAATGTTGATGCGGTGCTCCTAAAGCTCCTTTTTCAAATTTTACACTTACCATCATGATTTGGTTGTCGTAACCTAAAAACTTTCTAGAAACTCCTCCTCCAAGTTTTTCCCATTCCATGTCTTTTGCTACAATGTACTTTTCGCTAAATCTTTTCATTTTTAATTATGTTTTTTTGTTTTATTTTATTTGAAATAATAAGAACCTAACCATTCATAATTCTTATTGCTAATTTTTAAATTATGGTTTGTTTCTTTTGAATTGTTAGCATTTGCAGTAATAAACAATTTAACATTCCCGTTTAAATTGGTAATCTCAATTGCTGTATAATCTTCTGAATCTAAAATTGTTTTAATTGATTTGATGCTGCTATTTGAGTTTACTGCAGATTCTGAAACTGGACTGTAACTTCCGTGAGATTCTATTACAGACACAAACGTTCTGTTTTTTGAATTTATAGTTCTTAAAATTAAAGCAGGATCACGACGTAAGTTAAAATCTGGATCGTTGGCTCCAATTCTAGCAAATAATACTTCATCTTTAACTGAAGTTTCTGTAGTTAACGAGTAAAACTTGTTATTGTTAAACCATGAAAACTTAGTATTGCCTTCTGATGCTTTTCCTGAACCTTCTACATATAAATGCTGAAAGCCATTTTTAGAACCTAAAGGTTTTAATGTTTTAGGTGAATTGTACTCAAAATTTGTTTGTAATACTTGTCCGAAATAGTAAAAAGGGAAATCGTATTGGTTCGCTGTTGCGGAAGTCACCTTCATAATATCAAGCATATATGGCTTTTCGAAATCTTCGTCTTTAATTATAGCCATCGTACGAAGCATTGTGGTTCCTGGATATGCATTTTTTTCGATAGCACTTACTACTTGCACGTTTTCATTTTCCGAAGAAAAATAATTTAGATCAGAATGATGTAAACTTCCTATATCATATTTTCCAGTAAAATGAGAGGTTTCATTTTGAGTAACTGTATTATGTGCAATGGTTTGTTTTGCCCAAGTTTTATTTTCTTTTAGATAATTTCCACCACCTTTTTGTTCGATATTTACAAAACGAGATAATCCATAATCTTGAATGACTTCTTCTCCGTTTTCATATAAAGAATATGACAATTTATCATAGTGTCCATGACTAGAACCTTGTGCTGCGTATTTAAAAACGAGTTCTAAATTTTCATTTCTTAAAATACCAACACCACCTTGTTTTCCTTCTGGACCATCAGACAAGTTGATAGATTTTTTAGTGAATGGTTTTTCTTTTCCATTTTTAATACCAAGAGCAACTGCCAAACCAGAATCGTCTAATAAGACTTTGTCTTGTTCTTTTGATATTGATAATAAACCAGGATCTTGCTCTCCAAAATGATAAGATACATCTACAGCAGTTACCAAAGCGTTTGTGTAATACGACATTCCTTTTTGTCCATCGTTTAATGGAAAAAAATCACCATCTGCATCAGATAAGTTTAATAATGCATTTATAGATTTTAAAAGTACGCCTTCTTTGTATTCAAAAATTTTAAGTTCTGGTTTTACATTGTGTAATGCTTCAGCAAAAACTAAAAACGGATACATCGCATAACGTTGGTAATATGGTCCTTCATTATAATAACCATCTGGTGAAAAAGGCTCTTCAATATTCGCTAAAAAACCTGCTTTTCCGTCCTTGTTTAAAAAACCACCATCATCGTCTTTTTTGTTAGCATCTAATTTTAAATCTTTAATTCCGTATAAGGCACGATTGATTAATTCATCATCATTCATAACCAAACCAATCATTCCAACTGCTGCATTTCCCCAAGTACTATGGTTATGTACACGTTGGTAAAATTGTGGACTATCTATAGAAATATGATCTGCAAACGGCCTGAATAAATTAGTTTCTAATTTGTTACGTTCTTCTTCGGTTAAATAATTATAGATACAATCGTAAGCCTGACTTACATATACCAACCAGTTAGAATCGTTAAGGCATTGCCAAAATAATTTTCCTCTAGCATAAGATCTTGTTTTTGGATGTAATGGTAAGGTTTTATACAATGCTTCATACTCCATTAGCATGTCTTTTACATACTTGGCATATTTTTCGTCATCTAAAATTTGATATAATAAACCCGCTTTTTGAAGAATAAACCAGTTTTTTTTATGCCTAACATGTGTGTAACCACCAGAATAATCTTTAGGAATTGGCACATCAATTCCTGCTTTAATTTCGGCATCAACTTCTTTTTTTACTGCTTCTAAAGATTTATCGAAAATAGGAATTATACCTAACTGTGCCCTAATATCTTTTACTCCTTGAGCGGTTAAAATAAGTTTAGGATGTTGTTGAGTTGTTTTAGCGTCTGAAGTATTTTCAGCAATCGTATTATTTTCATTTTTACATGAAAACATTACGGCTACTAATACAAATAGTACAATTTTAAATGTTGTAGTTTTTACTTTTTTCATCTTTAGTTTTTTGGTGCTGTTGATGCTCCTACGGTTGCAGATTTAAACCAAACCTCAGCATAACTTCCGTTTTCATATTGTTTAGCGATATCACCTTCGTAGATTTTAGAACCTGTTTTAACATTTGCTTGATTGTATGCGCCTTGTTTAAAGTAATTAATCTCGCCAGCGTATGCAATTTCACGTTCTTCACTTACTTTTCTTCGCGACGCATAATTGTCTATAATTTGTTGCGGAATAGATGCTTTTGTAGGAAAATCTGTTTTGATTAAGTTTTTAGTAAATGTTACCGTTTTATGTCCTTCACTTGTAAAAGTTAAATACATAATACCCTTATACACATTAACTTCGTAGCTAAATTCTTCATCTAAAGCAATACCATCTAAAGGTTCATTTGGTGCAGTTGTTGCATCTTTACCAACTTTAGAAAAATCATTTCCCCAAACCGCTGTCGAATAATCCCAACGACCAGCATTGTCTCCTTTGGTATTAATTTCGTAATTCCAAAATACTGAACCTTTTGTATGACTTGGAAATTTTTTGTAATAGATTTTTAAAGGTTCGTTTTCATGACCTGCTCCACTATGTATTTGACCAACAACCACAGAAAAAGCAGACGATTTTGTTGCGTCACCAGTTGTAGACACATGTTTTACTTTTAAAGTTCCTGTTAGTTTTCCGCCTTCTTCTGGAATCCAATGTCTTTTTTCACCTAATTCTGTTCTTGTATTGCTAGACGTTTTTGAAGTAATACCAGAATTTGGTGTTTTATAAACAACCCAATCGGTTTCGTTTTCAGTTTCAACATAGAAAAAATCATCTTTTTGAAAACCAACTAAATCTTCAGATTTTGTTCCGTCACCTAAAAGGATTTTCCATTTATCCATAAACGGAATAACATCACTTGGTGCTTTTTTAATGGTATTAGTGATTGAAACAGCACTAGATTCTTCTTTCTTTTTTGATTCATTTTTACAAGCAACAATTGCTAAAATTGCTACTATTATAAGAGGTAGTTTTTTCATGGGAAATATATAAGATTATAGCTGATTTCTTCTTCCGTTTTGCAAGAATTTGTTAATACATTAAAGTTTGCTTTAAGTTTTCTTCTGTTTTAATTTGACCAGAATTAAGTAAAGTATTGTTCGATTCTACATTGTTTTTTGCTCCCCAAAGAATTGAAACAAACTTCACTTTATTGTTTTTAAATGTATTGTTATTGATGTTTACATTTACAATTCCTCTGTGATTTAGCAACATTCCGTTTTTTTCTTTTGCTCCAGAATTTGTAAACGTACTATTAGTCACTAGAAGGTTTCCTCCAATTGTAGACTCATCATAACCACCACGATAATAATCGATCACGTTTTGCTTTACGTTTGTGAATGTGCAATTATCAACAGTTAAATACTCGGTATTATAATCTCCTCTATCGTTAGTTTCTTCAGATAATTCTAAACCGTTTTCACAGTCTGAAATTGCTGTGTTTTTAAATATAATTTCTTCAGAAAAAGATTGCTTATACACTTTTAAAGCATAATTGAAATTGCTGATTTCTGAATCTAAAACTTCTAATCCAAAATGGTTAGACATGTTCTTTTTTAAACTCGCGAATGCTTGTTGAGAACCTGTTCCTTTTAATTTAATATTCTTAACAGTTAGTTTTCCGTAAGGATGTAATTCGATAGCTGACGTATTTGCTGGACCTGAATAAACAATCTCAGCATTTTCATTAGATTGGATGGTTATTGTTTTGTTTACGATTAGTGATTCTGAAATATTATAAACACCATCATTTAAACTTAAAATATCGCCACTTTCTGCTGCTTGAAGTTTGCTAACCAATTCTGGAGCATTTGCAACCATATGTGTTGTAGCTTCTTTTGCTTCTACTTCATTTGAAAACCAATCTGCACCATATTTAGATTTATCTAACAAGTCTAAATTTATGTCTCCAGCTTTTGAAATTGCTCCGATTGTATTCGATTTTTCTCTAGAATTTCCTAATAAATCATTTGTAATGGTTTCAAAATCGTAGCCTTTGTATACTTCTAAATCATCGAATCCTGAAGTTGGAACAGACAAATTTGAACCAATATCTGTTAAGGTTAAATCTTTCGTAATTAATCCATGATCGTTTTTAACTTCTACTCCGTTATTATCGATAACGTTACTAGCAAAGGTTACGCCATCGGCTTTATCATGTTCGATAATTGGGTTTGCATCACCTTCAGAATTATAAATAATGTTATTTACGACTTCGGTTCTTAATGGTCTTGCAGATCTAATTTCCGACTTTGGTAAAACATCTGCTTGCTCGATATTGGTACCAACTCCAAACTGCCAAGGCGAGCTAGAATCTACAAACGTATTGTAAGCTACTACAACATCTGTAACTTGATTGTAACGGTTTAATGGCGATTTTGGAATTCCGTTCATAATAGCAATTGGACTTCTAAAATTCTTACCTTTTATTTTGTAAAACAGGTTGTTAATTACCCAATGACCGGTGTTTATAATTCTAATTCCGCCATATTGGTCGTTTACGCCATCGCCAATAAAATAATTTCCGTCAACAGTAACGTAATTTCCGTGTCTTGTAACAACAGAACCTTCACTTTTATAAAACACATTGTTTTTGATAATGTTGAAATTGGTTTTACTTGAAATGATTTCAACCTCACCATTACATTCTTCAAATAAATTATTTGCAATTAACGTGTTACTTGGACTCATTGATGTAAAACTACTTCCTAACTGAATGGTTTCTCCTCTTGCACCACCTTTTCTTGGTCTTGGACCAAAGTGATTATTGATAATTTTATGGAAGTTTCTAATACTTTGGTTTCCTTTTAAATCTACTCTTAACGTTGGCCCCCCGTTTGTTTTACCAGCAAGATAAGAGTTGCTGAATTCGTTGTGTTTACCGTAAAGTTGCACCCAAAGATTATCTTGGTCGCGCTCTAAATTGTTATAATCTAAAATAACACAATTGGTTACTTTAGAGTGATTTGCAACTTCCTTTTCGCTTGTTCTAAACGCAATAACATTTGTTTTTGGTGAATGTCCATTTCTAAAAAACAATCCGCTTACTTCTATGTAATTTCCACTAATTTCTAAACTAGAAGCACCTTCAATAAAAACTTCTCCAGGCGTTTCTGCTTTTAATTTAATTGGATCACTTTCGGTTCCTTCTCCAATAAGTTTGATTTCTACATCTTTGTAAGTTCCGTTAGCCATTACAATTTCATCTCCCGCTTTTAATTCTTTTATAGCATCTAAAAGTTCTGATGAATCGTTAACTAAAATACTATTGACTGATGTTTCATTGCAAGAAATGAATAAAAATAAAGTAGTGATTACTAAAATTAAATTCTTCATAAAATTTTTAAAATGTAGTTAATGTTTCGTTGTCAAATTGACAATTTAGCCTGTAATTTCTGCTAAAATCACAATTGGTTTACCAAATTGGTAAACCAAATATAGGTTTTATATTTCAATTTTTGAAATATTTTATAATATTAAGAAATCAGTAAAAAAATATCATTTGTGAATTTATCATAAATTTAAGTCAATTTTAAAACGAATTTCACTTAAAACAGTTTAAAAAAATGAATGCTTTTCATTTTAAAAATTTTCACTTTTTAAACCAATATGGGCTCTCTTATTATTTTTCTTTAGTAATTCTGATTTCTCACTTGGAATAAACAATACTTGATTTTCCCATTTAGGATTCTTATAAATTAGATTTACCTTCTTAGCATTTTTACTAACTTTTACAAATCCGCTAGTATAAATTAAACAATTAGAAACAAGGTTTTTACTTCCTTTTAAATCTAACGGAACTTTAATTTTATAACTTTTTTCGAATACCGAATTAGATATTTCTACTTTGTGTATTCCGTTTGTCTTTAAAAATTGTCCTTTTTCTTTATTATTCACCTTACTAAACACACAGTTATTAACAACCAAATTTCCTCCAGGAATTTCTGGTGTTGGTATTTTTCTAATATAATTTACCGCTTCTCCTTCAATATTCTTAAAAATAGTATTTTGTAAAATAATGTTATTCGCATTAATTTTACCAATGATATCTTTATCGTAAGATAAATTTAAACCTCTGTAATTATCTTCGAATTTCGAATTCTTAAAACTTAAAGTATCTGCTAATGTACCGTTGTATGCTTTAAAAACACTACCACCATTTTTGTTATTAAAATTTTTAAAAGTTACATTATTTACATATACATTATACAAACCGCCTTCTTGTTTGTTAGGAGATACTATTGCGTATTTAGGTGATTTTACTTCTCCGTTTAAAGTAACATTAGACAACTTTAATGTTGCACCTTCATTTACTCTAAAAATATAATCTAATTGCTTTTCTACATCATCACTTACAGAGATTACAGAAACTCCTTTTTGTGCGCCCGTAATTGTAATATTGTTAGTTATTTTAATTTTTTTCTTTAATAAAAACTCTCCTGCTTCTAATTTTAAAACCGCTCCTTTAGTGGCAATTTTTATAGCTTCTTCTAGAGTTGAAACTCCGGGTTTTACTAATATTTCTTGCTTTTTTACCTTTGGTGCAACTATTTTTGGTTTCCAGCCTGGTCCTGCTCTTAAACTCAAAGCAATCGGCAATCTGTTTGAACCTAAATTAAAAGCGCCTACATTTAATACTGATCTTAATTTTCTAGTAATGTCTTTTACAGGACTTAAATTATTCTTAGTTGCTTTAAGTAAATCTTGATTTTCTTTTGTCGGAATTGGATAATTTTTTAATTCTTTCCAATTGATTTTAGTCTTTATAAATCCTACAATGTCTGCATCAGTTGCATCAATATAATTTGTATTAAAATTAATACCAGAAACAGCATCTAAAAACTGTACATTATTTGCAGCTTTATTGTTAAAAATTAGATTGTTAGAAAAATTAACATTTTCTGGAGCTAAGGTTTTCTCATCGTCTTTACCTGCACCAAAAACTATCGGACCCGAATTTATAATTGTATTATTTTGAATGTCTACATTTTTAACTTGATGGTATCTATTTAAAGGTGAATTTAAAACTCCATTCATTAATACAATAGAACCTCTATAACCTTCTCCTTGCAAACCAATTAGTAAATTATTTTTGATTATATGTCCAGAGTTTATTACTCTAATACCTCCAGTTTTACTAACACTGTTACCTAAAAAAACATTTCGTTCTACCAAAGCATTATTACCATGTCTCAATGTTAAGGTTCCTTTACTACCAACAAACAAATTATCCCTAAAAATATTATCACCAGATTTATTAGAGATGATTTCTATTTCTCCGTTACAGCTTGCAAACACATTTCTTTCTACTAAAGTTTTAGAAGATTTCATAGAGTTTGTGCTAGTCCCAATTCTAATAGTTTCTCCGCCGTTTTCACCAAGTTCTTCTCTAAAACCAAATAAATTATTATCAATTCTGTGGTTATTTTCTATATGCTCATCTCCTTTTAACCAAACAACTAATGTGGTTCCGGCACTAGTTTTTCCTGTAAAATTATTATGATCTACTCTGTTGTTTTTTCCCCAAATATCTACCCAATGATCTTTTACACCTGGCGTAACTTTATAATAAGAAATTGTAGAATTAGTTAAGCGACAATTATTAGCAAATAACTTAGCATTCTTCTTAAACTGAACAACAGACTTGTAAGTAGAATATCCGTCTTTA
The DNA here is from genome assembly GCF_054589375.1 of Polaribacter sp. OB-PA-B3. NCBI lineage: Bacteria > Pseudomonadati > Bacteroidota > Flavobacteriia > Flavobacteriales > Flavobacteriaceae > Polaribacter > Polaribacter sp. OB-PA-B3. The sequence continues at coordinate 391,944 of NZ_BAAIIX010000001.1, read as the reverse complement.
AACCACAAACCGCTTACAATAATAAAATCTCCGTATATATTTAATGTAGAATTTCCTGTGATAATAACCTTTCCTGCGGTTTCTGCTTTTATTATAATTGGTAATTCTTTGGTTCCGGTGCCAAAAGCATTAATTTCAACATCTTTCCAAACACCATTTTTAAGAATAAGAACATCACCGGCTTTTACAACTTTTATTGCTTCGTTATATTCAGAAATATTAGCAACCAATTTTTCTTGAGCTAGAATATTATAAGTGTTAAAAAAAAGAATTGTTATAAAAATTAGAAGATTATTTTTCATTAAGTAATAGTTTTTTTGATCAATTTTACAGTAAATATATCTAAAGAAACACTTGTTTAAAGCCATTTATATTTGCTTTTTCTGCTTTATTACAAACACTTTAAAGAGATATGCTTCAAACAAATATAACTATAATTTAATTGGTAAACCAATTTGGTTTACCAATTAAATTAGAAAGCAAAATAATTTAGCGTTGTTTTAAGTTTTTAATATCTTTGATTTTCCTCTAAATTCAAGAAAAAAATGGACGATTTTATTTTATACTTTAAAATGGGTTTAAACCACGTGTTAGACTTTAATGCTTACGATCATATTTTATTTTTAATTGTTTTGGCAGTTGTTTTCAACTTTAATCAATTAAAAAAAGTTTTATGGTTGGTTACACTTTTTACAATTGGCCATTCTATAACCTTAGCTTTATCTGCTTATGGTATTTTAAACATAGACATGAAACTAATAGAGTTTTTAATACCTGTTACTATTTTTATTACAGGTGTTATAAACGTTTTTACTGCGAAAAAATCATCTTATGGTAAAGAAAATACCAACTTAGTTTTTGCTTTATTCTTTGGTTTAATTCATGGTTTAGGTTTTTCTAGTTATTTTAAAATGATGATAGGTAAAGAAGAAGATAAATTAATGCCTTTGTTAGAATTTGCTGTTGGTATAGAAGCTGCACAAATTATAATTGTTTTAGGAATCTTAATTATTGGTACTCTTTTACAAAACTTTTTTAAGGTTACAAGAAGAGATTGGATTTTAGTTTGTTCTTCTATCGTAATCGGTTTTTCTATACAAATGATGCTAGACAGAGTTTTTTGGTAATTATAAATTTTGACTAATAATTAACGTCTTTATTCTATTAATCTTTTTACTTTCGTAGACTATGACAGAAAAAAAGCAATTAAAATACGATAAAGCTTACTTAAGAATGGCTTTAGAATGGGGAAAACTTTCTCACTGTAAACGCAAACAAGTAGGTGCTTTAATTGTAAAAGATAGAATGATTATTTCAGACGGATTTAACGGAACCCCAACGGGTTTTGACAACTGTTGTGAAGATGATAACGGAGATACAAAGTGGGAAGTTTTACACGCAGAGGCTAACGCAATTTTAAAAGTTGCAGGTTCTACTCAATCTGCAAAAGGTGCAACACTTTACATTACTTTATCTCCTTGTACACAATGCAGTAAACTAATACATCAAGCAGGTATTAAAAGAGTTGTTTATGCAAATGCATACAAAGATCTATCTGGTTTAAAATTTTTAGAAAAGGCTGGTGTCGAATTAATGAATTTACCTTATGAATAAAAAAAACCTTCCATTATTTCTTGCAGTTGCAGTTGTTTTTGGAATTTTAATAGGATTATCTTTTGGCGGAAACTCTAGCAGTTTACTTTCTTTTTCCAAAAGCTCTTCTCAAGAACAAAAAATAAAAAAACTTATCAATTTTATAGAAAACGATTATGTAGACAAAGTTTCTACAGATAGTTTATTAGACGGTGCAATTACGCAAATGTTGGGTAAATTAGACCCACACTCTGTTTATATTCCTAAAGAAAACCTGCAAGCTGTTAAAGAAAACATGCAAGGTAACTTTGTTGGTATTGGTGTTCAATTTAGAATGATTTCAGACTCAATAACAGTAATTCAGCCTATAAAAGGAGGCCCAAGTATTAAAGCCGGAATAAAAGCCGGAGACAGAATTTTAATGGCAAATAAAGACACTTTGTTTGGGCAAAATATGTTTAACAATTTTGGCGTAAACATGTTTGCTAATAAAGTGCCAGAATATTTAAAAGGAGAGCCAGGAACTAAAGTAGAACTTCAAATTTATAGAAAAAGTACAGATTCTATTTTTACAGTAGATGTTACTCGCGGTAAAGTAAACATTAAAAGTGTAGATTTATCTTACATGATTAACGATTCTATTGGTTATATAAAGTTAGACCGTTTTGCTAGAAACACCTATTTAGAATTTAAATCAGCATTAAATAGTTTAATAGACAATGGTATGACAGATTTAGTTTTAGATCTTCGTGGCAATGGTGGTGGTTTTATAGACATTGCAAATAGTATTGTAGATGAGTTTTTAGAAGACGATAAATTAATTGTTTTCACAAAAGATAATAAAGGCGATATAGACGAATCTTTTGCAACTTCTAAGGGAGATTTCGAAAAAGGTGGCTTATATGTTTTAATTGACGAAAACTCAGCATCAGCATCAGAAATTGTTGCCGGTGCTTTGCAAGACAACGACAAAGGAACCATAATTGGTAGACGTTCTTTTGGTAAAGGTTTAGTGCAAATAGAAATGGATTTAGGTGATGGTTCGGCAGTTAGACTAACAACCGCTCGTTACTATACGCCAACTGGTAGATCTATTCAAAAACCTTATTCTGGTAACGGAAACAGCAACTATTACAAAGACTATCAAGAAAGAATTAATAGAGGAGAATTACTTAATAAAGACAGTATAAAAGTAGTAGATTCTTTAAGTTTTAAAACACCTAAAGGAAAAATAGTGTATGGTGGTGGCGGTATTATTCCTGATGTTTTTGTGGCTGTAGATACTACTTCTTACATGAAGAGATACTATTTTAATACCATTAACGATTTTGCTTTTGATTACGTAGACAATAACAGAAAAGAATTATCTACTTGGAATATTGAATCTTTTATAGAAGATTTTGATACAGACGAAAAAGTATACAAATCTTATTTATCTGAAATTAAAGATAAAATAAAAACTTCTTTTAAAACAAAACAAAGCATTAAGAAATACTTAAAAGCATCTATTGCAAACGTACTTTTTGGTGATGTTGGTTTTTATAGAATTATACATAAAGACGACAAAATGCTTCAAAAAGTTTTAGAGTTGGAAACTAACAACGAATAGCTTTACTTTGTAGCAATGATTTCTATTACTACAGCCAATAATAAAAAAGTATATTTTGCTTCAGATCAACATCTAGGAGCACCAACTCCAGAAGCGAGTTTTCCAAGAGAACAAAAATTTGTAAATTGGTTAAATACTATTAAAAAAGATGCAGAAGCCATTTTTTTATTAGGCGATTTATTTGATTTTTGGTTCGAATACAAAACAGTTGTACCTAAAGGATTTGTTAGAGTTTTAGGCAAACTAGCAGAAATTAAAGACAGTGGAATTCCTATTTATTTTTTTGTAGGAAACCATGATTTATGGATGAACGATTATTTTGAAAAGGAGTTAAATATTCCTGTTTATCATTCTCCGCAAGAGTTTAAAATAAATAACAAAGTTTTTTTAATTGGCCATGGCGATGGTTTAGGCCCAGGAGACAAAGGTTATAAACGCATGAAAAAAGTGTTTACCTTTCCTTTATTTAAATGGATGTTTAGATGGCTTCACCCAGATTTAGGTGTTAAATTAGGACAATATATGTCTGTAAAAAACAAAATGATATCTGGTGATGAAGATGCTAAGTTTTTAGGTGAAGAAAACGAATGGCTGGTGCAATATTGCAAAAAGAAATTAACACAAAAACATTACGATTACTTTGTTTTTGGCCACAGACATTTACCTTTAGAAATCAAACTAAAAGAAAATTCTACCTATATAAACTTAGGAGATTGGATTCAGTATTTTACATTTGGTCAATTCGAAAACGAAACACTTTCTCTTAAAAAAGACTAAAATTTTTAAAATAAACATAAAAAAACGCTACTTCTTCAAGTAGCGTTTTTCAATTAATCAAATATAATTATTCTTTAAAACTGATAGTTTAAAGATAAATTAAACATTGTACCTAACTGGCTAAAGTGGTAACCGTCATACGTCATTTGAGAATAACGTTGGTTAAAAGTTATCAAGTTAGATTGGTTTTTAATTGCTGCCGGATCATTAATTATAGCTGTTCCTGCTGCATTTTCTGCTTTAAAGCTCCATTCTGGTAAAACATTAAATAAATTATTAACGTTTAAAGCTAAAGTTAACTTTTCTGTAGCGTTAAAGTTGATTCCTAAATCTGTAACAACTTTTGGTGTAAACTCTGTTCTTAAATTAGCATCTAAACCTTGCTGCTTAAATGTTGTTTTACCAAAATACGTGTTGTTTAAAGATAATCCCCATTTATTAATATCATAAGTAGAACCTAAAATCCATTTTGTTTGTGGCCTTGAAGTAAAAAATAATGCTTCTTGAGTTGCATTAACAACAGACTGACCTGTAGCAGCTACAGAAGCAGGATTTTTTACCTCTCCATCTCTCTCATTTTTGATTGTATAGTTACCCGATAAATTAAATCCTAATTTACCATCTCCTAATTCAATTTTATTATAACCTATTACAACATCTAAACCAGAAGTTTTTGTATCTAAAGCATTTACAAAAAAGCTTAAATCTGATAATCCATCAAATGCTGGTAAAGCTGGTGGTGTAATTTCTGTACTTAAAACAATTCTGTCTTCTACATTAATGCTATAATAATCTACTGTAAAACTTAAGTTTCTATTTACTTTTCCACCTAAACCTAAAGTAAAGTTTGTAGAAGTTTCTTCTTTTAACTTAGGTATTCCTAACAATCCTGCTTGAGAAGATACATTATTAACCAAACCACCTACTTGTATACCTTGTCCTGGCACAAAACTATATTGTGCTTTTTGTGTGTAAATTTGGTGTAATGTTGGCGCTCTAAATCCTGTAGATAAAGAACCTCTTAACGTATATTTATCGTTAATTGTGTAAGCTCCACTTGCTTTCCATACAAAAGCATTACCAAAATCTGAATAATTTTCACTTCTAATGGTACCATCTAAAGTTAAATTCTCAGTAGGATTCCAATTTAAAGAAGCATAACCACCAAAATTGTAACGTGTAAATTGTCCTGAATTTTCTGGACTATTACCTGCGAAAGAATCTGCTCCTCCGCCATCATAAGAACCTAATTCACCTTCAATAATTTCAAAAGTTTCATACCTAAACTCTGTACCAAAAGCAACACTTAAATTATCAGAAAGAATTTTAGAAATATCAATATTACCTACATTATGAGAAAAAGAAGTTCCTCCTGGATCAAAAGATTTTTTACTATTTTCTCTGTATAATTGAGCACCTTCTGTAACTTCACCATCATCAATTGTTCCGTTATTATTAGAATCTACCCAAGTAGAAGGAGAATATACAAAGTTTCTGTTATGAGAATTATTTACTTTATAAGTTTGCGAGTTTCCACCAGTTGTAAAACTTGCATCAACATTCCAATCGTTAATTACAGATTTAAAACCAACTGTAGCATTGTAGTCATTTAAATCTCCTTCAAAAGTAGGTACATAACCGTCGTAACCTCCTGCTGTATTAGGATTATCTCCTGGAAAGAAATCTGCTAAATAAGGAAAATCTGTTACGGTTCTCCAATACGGAGTTCTATAATTTGCAAAAGAGTTAACTTTCTTATTTACAAATGCAGCATTAAAATATAAATTAGATTGCTCACTTAATTTATAAGAACCATTAACTAAAAATTTTGCAGCAGCAGTTTCTGGTGCTCCGTTAATATTTCCTGCATCTGGTCTTCTAGATAAAAATTCTTGCACATCTGCAATATTTGCTCCAAAATCGGCAGCTTCACCAGCCGCATCAACTGTTCCTGGTCTATTTGATAAACTTGTTTTAGAAAAATCTACTGTATAGTTAATAAATCCTTTGTCATCACCAATTGTAGATCCGTTATTTACACTTACGCCAAACATTTCTCCGTCACCTTCAGAAGTAATTCCTGTTCTTAAAGTTGCAGAACCTGCATTTGGGCTGTCTTTTAAAATAATATTAATTACACCTGCAATAGCATCAGAACCATATTGTGCAGAAGCACCGTCTCTTAAAACCTCTACAGATTTAATTGCATCTGTTGGTATACCAGAAATATCCGAACCTGTTTCTCCTCTACCCGGAGATGTTTGTGTATACAATAACGCACTTAAGTTTTTACGCTTACCATTAATAAGAATTAACGTTCTACTTGGCCCCATGTTTCTAATTTCATAAGGATCTAATAATGATGTTGCATCGTTAACAGGAGTTTGTACCGTATTAAAAGAAGGTATTTTGTACTGTAATGCTTTATCAAAAGTTGTTTGCCCTGTAGAAACTAAATCTTTAGATGAAACGATATCTATTGGTAACGGACTTTTTGTATTACTTCGAGCTGGTGCTCTAGAGCCCGTAATTACAATTTCGTTTAAAGACTCATCTCCTTCTTCTATTGTAATGTTTAGAAAAGATGTATCTGTAACATTAATTTGTTTTGTCTTGTAACCTATAGAAGATACTACCAATGTCGCTGGCAAGCTTTTAACGTTAAGGCTAAACTCTCCAGAATCGCTAGTAGTTGTTCCTATAGAAGTTCCTTTAACTAAAACATTCATAAATGGTAATGCGCTACCAGATTTGTCTGTAATTTTCCCTTTTATAGTTTGCGCCATAAACCCAAGTGGTAGCATAAACATAAAAGCAACTGTAAATAGTTTTAATAAATACTTTTGTCTCATAAATAAATTATTAGTTAGTAAATGTGTTTAAATTGAACTATTCATTTTTCACAAAATGAATTGCTCGATTTATTACATAAGACAAAAAAAATAAAAGTATACTCTTTTTAAATTGACTTTTTTTCAATAAAAACTAAAAATCTTAAATGAATTATTAGTTTTTACAGCTTTATATTCAATTTTGTGTAGTAAAAAGAACCGTTTGTTCCCATTTGCGTAGCATCCCACAAACCACCGCTATCAGTAAAGCTTTCTTGTTTTGTTGGGTAAATATTAAAAAGATTATTAGCTCCAATTTGTAAATTTATCGAAGTATTAAATTGATAACTAAAATGTAAGTCTGTAGTTAATTTTGGTTGATAAATATCGATAGAAGCATCTAACCTTTCTGCTTCTGAGTTATTAAAATTTGCTAAATCTTGACTAATCTGCCAATCAATTAGTTTAACACTACTAAATCTTGTGAAATTTAGGGCCGTTTTCAATTTTTTATATTGATAATTTACGCCCAAACTAAATTTATTATTTGGTGCAGAAGCCAACAAATATTGTTGTTCTCTTTTACCAAAAAAGGTTTCTTCGTCTAGCTCTTTGTTATTAATATCTGTAATTATCATATGGTTGATATTCCCAGAAAAGTCTAGTGAAAGCTTAGTGTTTTCAAAATTTTTATACCAATTTAAAACAACATCTATACCTGTTGTTTTTGTGCTAACTCCGTTTGCAAAAAATTGTACATTTTCGATGCCTAAACCCAAATCTGAAGCATCAAAATTACCACTTAAAATTATTCTGTCTTTAACCGCAACGTAATAAGCATCTATGGTTGCATTAAAAGAATTATTAAATTTTGTAGCAAAACCTAAACTAAAGTTTTTAGCCTTTTCTTCTTTTAATTTTTCGATATTAAACCTTCTAGCAATAGCACTATTATTAGGTACCAAAAAAGATTCTGACGGTTTACTACCTATAAAATTAGTAAAAGTTAAGTTATAATATATTTGTGCTAAAGAAGGTGCTCTAAAACCGGTACTGTAAGAACCTCTTAAATTAAATTTATCTGAAATTTTATACCGAGAAGCAAACTTAAAATTTAATGTACTACCAAAATCACTGTAATACTCGTATCTAACAGCAGAACCAATCATAAATTTTTTAGAAAAATCTATTTCTGTATCTAAATAGAAACTAAAATTAGAGCGACTTTTATCTAATTCATTTTCTGGAGAATACCCAGGAAAACCTTGTGAACCGCCAGGTCTTATTTTTCCATTAAACGTTTTATAATCTTCTAAAGAAGTATCAGAATTTACTAAATTATCATTTACATCGTAAGCAGCATATGAGGCTTCTTCTCCAGAAAAAATTTTATATTTATCTAAACGATGCTCTAAACCAAGAGCCACATTAAATCCGTAAGGTTTTTGGTTAAAGTATTTAGAAAAATCTACACTTGTAGTATTCTGAATTAATTGATGCCCACCTGCATCAAACTCTGTTGGCGAATTTTCTAATAAAGTAGCATTTAGCGTGTTTTTTATAAAATAATGAAAGTTATTTCTTCCGAAGGTATTATTTAAATCGATACTCCAGTCTTTATACGTAGTAAGTAAGCCAACCGAAAAAGAATTGTCAATAATATTTGAGGTGATTAATGGATTAAATCCGGTTGGATAAATTTCTAGAACATTTCGTTCGCTTTGCGGTTTTCTTGTAAACGCAAAAGCTTCCGTGTTTTTATAATTTACACCTCCGTTAAAGTACAGTTTTGTAGATTTATAAATAGGAATTTCTGAATTTATAAAAAAACTCACACCTTTTACTTCTGCTTGCCCATATTTTTCTCTAGCTTCTGTTGCTGGTCTTACTGTGTTTTCTAAAGAAATTGCTTCTGCAGAAAAATTAAAAAATCCATTTTTACTAATTTTTGTTCCGTAATTTAAGCCTAACTTAGTGGTAAAACCATCTGTTCTTTTGGGAAAAAAACTATCAGGATCTGCATTATAAAATCCTAAAGTAGAAGTAACATTTACTGCATTATCATTATCTTTTAAAACAATATTTAAAACACCCGCAATTGCATCTGAACCATATTGAGCAGAAGCACCGTCTCTTAAAAGTTCTATTCTTTTAATTGCGGAAATAGGAATTGCATTTAAATCTGTACCAGAATTACCTCTACCGCGTGTACCATAAAGGTTAATTAAAGATGCTTGGTGCCTTCTTTTACCATTTATTAAAACTAGTGTTTGATCTGGCCCTAAACCTCTAATAGTTGCCGGATCTATATGATCTGCGCCATCTGCACCAGATTGTTTGGTCGCATTAAAAGAAGGAATTGCATATTGTAAAAATTGATTGACTTCTACTTGGCTACTTTTTGTAGCTGTTTTTTCGATATCTATAAAATCTATTGCAACAGGTGTATCGTTTGCAACTCTGTTTTTATTTCTAGAACCCACAACTTGAACTTCATCTAAATCTTGCCCAGAAATTAAAACTATTGTTTGAAACTTGTTCGGTTTTAACTGTATCGTTATCGAATTATGACCAATAAAACTAATCGTAACATTATTATCAGATAAAACATCTAATTCAAAGGTGCCATCTGTATTTGTAGTTGTACCTACTAAAGTTTTTTCTTCTTGCAATGTTGCACCACTTAAAGGAATATTTTCTGAACTTAGTACAATACCTTTAACCGTAATTTTTTTGTTCAAAAATGCACTATCAACAACAATATCTTTTTTAAAAACAGTATTTCCTCTAGCGTGAATTTTTCGTTTATTAGACTCTTTCTTTTTATAAATAACGTAATAACTATTGCCTAAATCGTCAAATAAAAACGGTGTAATTTTTTCTAATAAAGAAATAGACTCTTCTAAAGATAAGTTTACAAAACTTTCTTCTTGTACAAATTTATTTGCTAATAAATTGGCGTTATATGTAAAGAAAATCTTGTGTTCGTTACTAATTTTATCTAATAAAACAGCTAAAGGAACTTTTTCCTTTTTATGATTTTGAGAAAGTGTAGGTAAAGAAATAAATGCAACAAAAACAAGTAATAAGAATTTTAAGAATACTATTTTCGAAAACATCTATAAATTTAAAATTATACTTATTTTTTGCTAATTACTAAAGAGTTATCTTCTTTAACAATTGCTACATTAACAGATTTCTCTATAGCTTGTATACAAATATCTATGTTCGTAATTGGTACAGCACCAGTAATTGATAATTTTTTACTTTCTTCATCTTTAAAAATAATAGAAAAACCGTACGATTCTTTTATTTTCTCCATGGCATCCTCTAAAGATAAGTTATCAAACAATAAAGAACCATTTTTCCATGAAGTTTTTATTCTAGCATTAAAAATATTTTTGTCTTCTAACACTTTGTTTTTTTCTGATGAATAAGAAATATAGTTCCCCGGAATCATCTTTTTGTCTTGGCCATTTTTAAGTTTTAACCAAATATTTCCTTCTTCTAAAAACACATCTGTTTTCTTTCTTTTAGTACTTACGTTAAAAGAGGTTCCGTAAACTTCTACAGACAAATCATCTGTTAAAACCCAAAATTTGGCATTGGTTGCAACTTTTTTATCAACCTGAAAAAAAGCTTCACCTTGTAACCAGACTTTTCTACTTTCATTTTTATAATACGATAAACTAGAATTTGAATTTAGCGTAACATCACTACCATCTTTAAGTTTAATCGTTAAAATTTCTCCGTAATTTGTTTTATGCGTAATTCTAGTATTTCTATTGATAAAATAAATACCTAAAACCACCAATAAAAGGATTGATGCAACTGCACCATATTTATGTAAATGTCTTAATTTTCTTTGTGGTTGTTTTTGTTTAGCTTGAATTTTTGCTTCTAGTTTTTGCCATTCGAAAGCAACTTTTTCTTTACCAACTTGTTTTCTATTAAAAGAAATACCAATTACAAGATCTTTAGCTTCGTTAACTAAATCTTGTTTATCTGGATTATTGGCTATCCAAAAATCCCAGAAACCTACATCTGTTCCGTTATTTTGAAAAACCCAATTTTTAAATGAATTATCATCTAAAAAATCGTTTATGCTATCGTACTTTTTCTTACTCATTATCTATTAAATGTATAGAATCTAATTGTATAAGGTATTTTTTACGTTTTTATACCCTTAATTATTTATTAAAACTTAAATAATTTTATAATCGAAATTTCTTCCTTTAAATTTTTAATTGCTTTGTGTAAAGTATTTACTACGCTTTGGTAATTAATACCCATAATTTCTGAAATCTCCTTCGCTTTTAAGCCGCTATAATATTTTAAATAAATTGCCTCTTTTTGCCTTTTTGGTAATTTATTTAAAGATTGTGTTAAGTTTTTATTTTTAAAGCTTTCTACTTCTTGATTAGTTATCAGCTCTTCTGCCGTAAATTGAATGTCTACAAAGTTTTCATTTGAAAAATCTGTTGGTTTTACTTTTTCATTTTTCTTAATTACTTTTAATAAAAATCGTTTGTAAGCTGTAAAAAGGTAAGGTGCAATTGTGTCTAAATCGCTTAAATTTTCTCTATGCTCGTATACATACATAAAAAAGTCTTGCAAAGTATCTTCTGTTAAAGCCTCATCTTTACAAATTTTTAAACCATAACTATGTAGATTAGGGTAATAAGTTTCAAAAAGAACAGAAAATGCTTTTAAATCACCTTGCTTTAAAGATTTCCATAAATATTTGTCTGTTAATTTTTCCATTTATATTTTTAAGGGCTAATAATTTTTAAAAATAATAAAAATATATCAATCATCTTTAACCTACTTTTAACAAAAACAAATATGTTAAAATTGTAGTTTTGTTACTATAAGATTATTACGAAAAATATAACGCCTAATATAAAATACAATGGATATAGATGTAAGAGCTATTAATGAAAAAATTGAGAGAGAAAGTGCTTTTATAGACATTCTTACTTTAGAAATGAACAAAGTTATAGTAGGTCAAAAGCAAATGATAGAGAGTTTGCTAATTGGTTTACTAGGTAATGGTCATATTTTACTAGAAGGTGTACCTGGTTTAGCAAAAACCCTAGCAATTAACACGCTATCTAAAGCTGTACAAGGTAGTTTTAGTAGAGTACAATTTACACCAGATTTACTGCCTGCAGATGTTGTTGGAACCATGATTTATAACATGAAAGAAAACGACTTTGCAATTAAAAAAGGGCCAATTTTTGCTAATTTTGTTTTAGCAGATGAGATTAACAGAGCACCAGCAAAAGTACAATCTGCTTTATTAGAAGCAATGCAAGAGCGTCAAATTACAATTGGCGATACAACTTTTAAATTAGACGAACCTTTTTTAGTAATGGCAACACAAAACCCTGTAGAACAAGAAGGTACTTACCCATTACCAGAAGCACAGGTAGATAGATTTATGCTAAAAGTTGTAATTGATTATCCTAAATTACAAGACGAGCAAGTAATTATGCGTCAAAATTTAACTGGCGGATTCGCGAAAGTAAATCCAGTAATTTCTGTAGACCAAATTATCAAGGCAAGAGAAGTTGCTAATGAGGTTTATATGGATGAGAAAATAGAAAAATACATTCTAGACATCATTTTTGCGACTCGTTATCCAGAAAAATACAACTTACCACAATTAAAAGATTTAATAAATTTTGGTGCATCACCTCGTGGAAGTATCAACTTAGCAAAAGCAGCTAAATGTTATGCTTTTATTAAACGAAGAGGCTATGTAATACCAGAAGACGTAAGAGCTGTTGTTAAAGATGTTTTACGTCACAGAATTGGTATTACTTACGAGGCAGAAGCAGAAAACGTAACTTCTGTAGATATTATAAATTCTATTATTAACGAAGTAGAAGTGCCATAGAAGCTATTAGCTATTTGCCTTTAGCCTTTCGCTAAAAGCTAACTCACTAAAAGCCAAAAGCAAAAAATGGATACAAAAGAAATACTTAAAAAAGTTCGTAAAATAGAAATTAAGACAAAGCGTTTGTCTAATGATATTTTTGGCGGAGAATACCATTCTTCTTTCAAAGGGCGTGGTATGACTTTTTCTGAAGTCCGCCAATATCAATTTGGTGATGATGTTAGAGCAATCGATTGGAATGTAACTGCAAGATACAACGAACCATATATTAAAGTTTTTGAAGAAGAAAGAGAATTAACCATGATGCTTTTAGTAGACGTGTCTGGCTCTGAACTTTTTGGTACTTCAACACAATTTAAAAAAGACACAGTAACAGAAATTGCAGCTACACTTGCTTTTTCTGCGACTCAAAACAACGACAAAGTTGGTTTAATTTTATTTTCTGATGATATTGAACTTTTTATTCCGCCAAAAAAAGGAAAAAGTCATGTTTTACGAATCATTAGAGAATTAATAGAATTTAAACCTAAAAGTAAAAAAACTAATATTGCAGCCGCATTAAAGTTTTTATCTAGTGTGCTAAAAAAAAGAGCTATAGTTTTTATGTTGTCTGATTTTATGGATGATGATTATGAAAAAACACTAAAAATAGCTGCTAAAAAACACGATTTAACAGGTATTCGAGTTTTTGACAAACATGATGAAGAGATTCCTAATTTAGGAATGGTACCAATGTTAGATGCAGAAACAGGTAACGTTTTAACTATAAACACAGCATCAAAATCTGTAAGAACAAATTATAAAGCAAACGCCTTAAAACTAACAGATTATTACTTAAACATGTTTAAAAGAAGTGGTGCTGGCGCTGTAAATACTAGAGTAGACGAAAATTATGTGAAGAAATTATTAGGATATTTTAAGCATAAAGGAAAGTAAATTAACAAAATATCAGTTCGGGTGAATTTTGAGAAGAATGAACAAATTAGTATCGATAGCTAAAATGATGAAAAAACAGATATTCTATATATTATTTCTTATTTCGACCATAAGTTTTGCACAAAACCCAATGGTAAAAGCAGAAATTGATACAACCAACATTAGAATTGGAGAACAGTTTCAATTAAAAATTTCTGTAGATGAAACCAAAAATGTAATTATTCCGAAGATAAAACTAAAAGGTTTAGAAGTTGTAGATTCTACTAAAGTAGATACTATTAAAAATAGCTTAATTAAAAAATACATTTTAACAGGTTTTGATAGCGGTGCATTTTACATTCCGCAACAACAAATTTTTGTAAAAAACCAAGCTTATTTAACAGATTCTTTATTGGTAAATGTTGCTACAATTGCTGTAGATACAACTAAAGTTAAGAAATTTCCAATTAAATCTATAAAAGCAGAACCGTATACTTTCGACGATTTTAAAACCTACATTTATATTGCTTTAGCTATTTTGGCAATTATCGGTTTTTGGATCTATTGGTTTGTAATCAGAAAAAGAAAAGAGGAAGAGGAAGCGCCAACATACAGAACTTTGCCACCTTACGAAGAAGCTATATTTAAATTAAATGAATTAGACGAAAAACTATTGTGGCAAAATAATAAAGTAAAAGAATATTATTCTGAACTAACAGAAATTGTTAGAGGTTATATCGAAAGAGAATTAAATGTACCTGCTTTAGAAAACACTACAGACGAAGTTTTAGAAATGATTAACGATTTTAAAAAGTCTGACACAATAGAAACTTCTAAAGAAACAATTGGTAAGTTAAAAGATTTATTACGTGAGGCAGATTTAGTAAAATTTGCTAAATCGAAACCCTTAGCAATAGAAATAGAAGAAGATAGAAAAGACGCAGAATTTATTATAGGAAATTTAAAGCCTAAACAAATAACAGCACAAGAAGATGAACTGGAGTAATTTCGAATTTTTAAATATTGAGTTTCTCTGGCTATTAATATTAATTCCGTTATTAGCTGTTTGGCATTTTTTTACGCGAAAAAAAGATGCAGCAGTTTTAACAATGCCAAGTATAAAAGGTTTTAAGGCAGAAACATCTATTCTAGCAAAGTTAAAACCGATACTTTACGTTTTAAGATTACTAGCTTTAGCAGCAATAATTGTAGCATTGGCAAGACCCAGAAATGTTTCTGTAAGCAAAAAAACAAAAACAAATAAAGGAATCGATATTGTAATGGCAATCGATGTTTCTGCAAGTATGCTTGCTAGAGATTTAAAACCAAACAGACTAGAAGCACTTAAAAAAGTAGCTGTTAACTTTATTGATAGAAGACCAAACGATAGAATTGGTATTGTTGTTTACGCAGGTGAAAGTTTTACAAAAACACCTATAACTAGTGATAAAGGCATTGTAAAAAGATCTATTTCTGAATTAAAATGGGGCCAATTAGAAAACGGAACTGCAATAGGAATGGGTTTAGGTTCTGGTGTTAACAGACTTAAAGAAAGTAAAGCAAAGAGTAAAGTTATTATTTTACTTACAGATGGTGTAAATAACGCTGGTAATATAGACCCAAGAACAGCAACAGAATTAGCAAAAGAATTAAAAATTAAGGTATATACTATTGGTATTGGTACAAATGGTATGGCAGACTTTCCTTGGAGTAGAGACCCAAGAACAGGCAAATTAAACTTTAGAAAACAACAAGTAACAATAGACGAAAAGCTTTTAGAAGAAATTGCCGCAGAAACAGAAGGTAAATATTTTAGAGCTACAGATAATGAATCTTTAAAAGAGATTTATGATGAGATTGACAAACTAGAAAAAACTAAAATAGAGGAGTTTAAGTATTACAATTATCAAGAAAAATTTAGAATTTTTGTCTTTTTAGGTTTAACCCTTTTAGTATTAGAATTTATTTTAAGAAACACATTATTTAAGAGTTTTATATAAATGTACAGAATAGAAGAACCAATTTATTTTTATTTACTTGCAATCATTCCGGTAATGATTGTTATTTTCTTGTTGGTTTTTTGGTGGAAAAAAAGAACACAACGTAAATTTTCAAATACAGATTTGTTAAAAAAGTTAGCACCAAATTCATCATCTTTTAAAACCACTTTAAAGTTAATTTTTCTGATTTTAGGTATAAGTTTTTTAATTATCGCACTAACAAACCCTAAAATGGGTACAAAGCTAAAAACCGTAAAAAGAGAAGGTGTAGATGTTGTTTTTGCTTTAGATGTGTCTAAAAGTATGCTTGCAGAGGATATTGCTCCTAACCGATTAGAAAAAGCAAAACAAATTATTTCTAAAGTTATAGATAAACTAGGCTCTGATAGAGTTGGTATTATAGTGTATGCAGGTAATTCTTATCCTTTATTACCCATAACTACAGATCATGGTGCCGCAAACATGTTTTTACAAAACGCCAATCCAGATATGGTTTCTAGCCAAGGTACAGATATTAATGGCGCTTTAGAATTAGCAAAAACCTATTATAATAACAACGAGCAAACCAATCGTTTTTTAATTATTCTTTCTGATGGTGAAGACCATCAAGAAGAAACAAAACAAGTAGCTCAAAACTTGGTCAACGAAGGTGTAAAAATTTATACCGTTGGTGTTGGTACAGAAAAAGGAGGGCCAATACCTATGCGTTTAAATGGCTCTATGATTGGTTATAAAAAAGACAATAAAGGTGAAACTGTAATTACAAAACGTAAACCAGAAGTTTTAAAAGGAATTGCAGATGCAGCTGATGGTAATTATATTGATGGTAATATCACAGAAAAACCTGTAAATATTATAGCAGAAATAATTGCAAATGCAGAAAAAAACGAATTTGAAACCAAACAATTCTCTGATTATAAAGATCAGTTTCAATGGTTTTTGGCATTAGGTTTGCTATTTCTAGTTATAGATGTATTTTTATTCGACAAGAAAACAAAATGGCTAAGAAAAGTAGATCTTTTTAATGAAGAAAAGAATTTAAAAAAATAGTAGAATACAACTTCTGTTAATACTTATTATATCGAGATATTTTGAAGTGAAAAACAAGACAAACAATGAAATTTACAAACATAATAATTGTCTTTTTAATGCTATTTTCAACAAAAGAAATAGCAGCACAAAAAGATACCATAGCACAACAAAGAGTTGCACGTAAAATGTTACGTCAAGGTAACGAACTTTACAATAAACAACAATTTACAGATGCTTCTGTGGCTTATCAAAAAGCTTTAGGTAGTAATTCTAATTACGATAAAGCTACTTATAACTTAGGTAACGCTTTTTATCAGAATAAAAATTTTAAAGAAGCAATTCCTCAATACGAATTAACTGCAAAAACTGCAACAGACAAGTTTACAAGAGCAGAAGCTTATCATAATATTGGTAATGCCATGATGGAATCTAAAAACTATCAAGGTGCCGTAGATGCGTTTAAAAATTCTTTAAGAAATAATCCTAACGACGATGAAACTCGTTACAATTTAGCCGTAGCTCAAAAACTTTTAGAAAAAGATAGGCAAGACAATAAAGACGATAAAAACAAAGACAAGAACAAGGATAAAAAAGACCAAAAAGACAAAGATAAGGACGACAAGAATAAAGATAAAAACGAAGACAATAAAGACCAGAAGGATAAAGACAAAAAAGACGAGAATAAAGATGGCGATGGTGACAAGGATAAAGATAAAAAGCAAGATCCAAAAAAAGATAATAAAAAAGACCAGCAAAAGCCAAAACCTCAACAAGGTAAAATGACTCCGCAACAAATAAAACAATTGCTAGAAAGTTTAAATAACGAAGAGAAAAAAACCCAAAAGAAAATGAACGCTAAAAAAGCTAAGGGTAAAAAAGTAAAACAAGAAAAAGATTGGTAAATTAGCCTTTTACAGAAAAAGATGATGAAGTCGAAAATTTACATATCCATAATCATTTGCTTATTAAGTTTGTCTTTTGTTGCACAAGAAGCAACATTAAAAACTAAAGTTAGTAAAAATAAACTAGGTGTTAATCAACGTTTAAGAGTTGTATTCTCTATAAACAAACAAGGTGGAGATAATTTTACACCACCAAATTTCACTAATTTTAAAGTTGTTGGCGGGCCAAGTCAGTCTGTTAGCCAAAGTATAAGCTCTACACCAAGTGGTAGAAAAGTTACATTTTCGCAATCATATACATACATTATTCAGCCAAAAAGAAAAGGAGAACTTTCTATTGGAAGTGCATCTGTTACTTTTAATGGTAAAACAATAAAATCAGATCCTGTAAAAATTATTGTTTTAGATGCTGTAGAAATTCCAAAAGACCCAAACGACCCTAACTATATTGCCCAACAAAATATACATTTAGTTGCAGAAATTTCTAAATCTAGGCCTTATGTTGGCGAAGGTATTTATGTAGAATACAGGTTATATGTAAGTGAAAATGTTAGCGTTTACGATACAAACGTTACCGAAGCACCAAAATATAATGGTTTCTGGAATCAGAATATAAAAATTAACGGTTTTCCCGTAAAAATGGGAAAATACAATGGCGAAAATTATAGATATATTGTACTTCAGAAAGCATTATTAATTCCTACTAAAACAGGGAAACTTTCGATAGACCCCATGAAAATGGATATCGTAATTGGTGTACCATCTGGTAGAACAGATTTCTTTGGAAATTCGATTACTAAAAACGTTAGAAGAGAATTTGCTTCTGCTAAAAAAATTATCAATCCAAGAGCACTACCTTTAGAAGGAAAACCTGCTAATTTTAATGGTGCCGTTGGTCAGTTTAAATTTGATGTTGCACTTAGCAAAGAGGTTTTAAAAGCAAACGAAAGTAGCCAAGTAAAAGTAAAAGTATCTGGTAATGGTAATTTAAATTTATTTGAGTTGCCAGAAGTAGAAACACCGGCAGAATTAGAAATGTATCAACCAGAACGTAAAGAAAGTACACGTGTTGGCGCTAACGGAATTTCTGGTTACATTATAGATAATTACACAGTAGTACCTCAATATAAAGGTAAATATAAAATACCGAGTATATCATTTTCTTACTTTAATCCAAATGAGAAAAAA
The DNA here is from genome assembly GCF_054589375.1 of Polaribacter sp. OB-PA-B3. NCBI lineage: Bacteria > Pseudomonadati > Bacteroidota > Flavobacteriia > Flavobacteriales > Flavobacteriaceae > Polaribacter > Polaribacter sp. OB-PA-B3. The sequence goes on along the minus strand of NZ_BAAIIX010000001.1, from coordinate 373,195 downwards.
TACAAAACAATTGCTACAGAAGATTTATATGTTGATGTTCTAGAAGGCAAAGAATTGGTAACTGTAGATACTACTTTAGCAAGAAAACAAGATGTTGTAATTACAGGAAACAACTTTAGATATATTGCAACAAAAACAGATTTTATAACAACAGCACAAAAAGATTTTTTTAAATCTACATTGTTTTATATTCTTTTAATTTTACCTTTTATAGCAATACCTATTATTTTATTTTTAGCTAGAAAAGCAGAAGAAAGAAATAATGATGTTATTGGTAATAAAACTAGAAAAGCGAACAAGCTTGTTAAAAAATACTTATCTGAAGCTAAAAAACAGTTAGGTAAAAAAGAAGCTTTTTACGAAGCCTTAGAAAGAGCTTTACATAATTACTTAAAAGCTAAATTAGGAATAGAAACTTCTGATATTAGTAAAGAAAAAATAACAGAAATATTAGAAAATAAAGATGTTGACAAAGATGTGATTTCAAAATTTATTGATGTTTTAAAAAGCTCTGATTTTGCAAGATACACTCCGTTTACAGCAACTCAAATGAAACAAGAGTTTGAAAGAGCAAAAGAAGTTATTGTTCAATTAGATAAACAGTTATAAGATGAAGAAAATTTTATTTTTATTGTTGCTAATTGCAAACAGTTTAGCAGCACAAAATATTGATAGCTTATTTAATTCTGCAAACGAATTATATAGAAATGGCAACTATGATAAAGCAATAGAGAGTTATAAACAAATATTAAAACAAGATGTTGTTTCTGATGAGTTATTCTATAATTTAGGAAATTCTTATTACAAACTTAATAAAGTTGGGCCTTCAATTTTTTACTATGAAAAGGCTTTACAATTAAACCCTTTAAATCAAGATGTAAAAAACAATTTGGTTTTTGCAAAGCGATTAGCTCTAGATAATATTGAAGAAGTACCAAAAACTTTTTTCCAAAAATTTAATGCGAATTATCTTCAAAAGTTATCCTACGATGAATGGGCAGCTGTAACAATTGTATTTGTATTGTTAAGTGCTATCTTGTTTTTATTATTCTACTTTGCATACAAGCCAATTAAAAAAAGATTCTTTTTTACAGTAGCTATTATCAGTTTTATCTTATTTTTAGCTACAATTAGCGTAACATATAATCAGTATAACTTTTCTAAAAACACTAAACAAGCTATTGTATTCTCTAGTAAAACAGAGGTTAGAAATGCACCTACTTTAAACTCAGAAGAGGTTTTTACTTTACACGAGGGTACAAAAGTAATTGTTTTAGATGCGGTAGATAATTGGAAAAAGATTAAATTAGCAGACGGGAAGATAGGTTGGATTATTTCTGATGAAATTAAATTGCTGCGCAACAATTAAACCACCTTACTTTTAACAATAAAATTAAGCTAATTTGAAAATTAAGATTGCCATTTTTTTTACCTTTTTATTTGTAGGCCTAATCTCTGCGCCAACAATAATTACACTGGTAGACAAAAATCAAGATATTTCAATTTTCTTAAATTTAAGTGAAGAAGAAGAAGAAAATAGCTGGAAAAACCCTGTAAAAGAACTAAAAGTAAATTTAAATTCGAGCTTGAGTATGTCTTTTTCTAAAATTCAGAAAAAGCGAATCGTACAGTTTACATCTAAAATTTACGTTTCTCCTTACCCAAAAATTATTACCCAACCACCAGAATTTGTACTTTAATTTCTAGAAGAACAAGTAAAAATCTATTATTAAATTTAATTAAAAGCTTTATTCTGAAAAGAGTAAAGAAAAAAATATTTATATATGTTTAAATATATTAAAAACGATATTCCTGCTAGTATAGTTGTGTTTTTCGTAGCATTACCTCTATGTTTAGGTATTGCATTGGCAAGTGGTGCTCCTTTATTTTCTGGTTTAATTGCTGGTATTATTGGTGGTGTTATTGTAGGTAGTTTAAGTGGCTCTAAAATTGGAGTTAGTGGTCCGGCAGCAGGTTTAGCTGCAATAGTTTTAACTGCAATTGGAACTTTAGGAGGTTATGAAAACTTTTTAGTCGCTGTAGTTTTAGGTGGTATTATACAGTTAGTTTTTGGTTTTTTAAAGGCAGGAATTATTGGTTATTATTTTCCGTCATCTGTAATTAAAGGAATGTTAACAGGTATTGGTATTATTATTATATTAAAACAAATACCTCACTTTTTTGGTTATGATGCAGACCCAGAAGGTGATTTTGCATTCTTTCAAGTAGATGGTGAAAATACATTTTCAGAAATTATAAACTCTATAAATAATATTAGTTTAGGTTCTACAATAATTGGTATTATTGGTTTAGCTATTTTAATTCTTTGGAGCAATGTTTTATCTAAAAAAGGGAAGTTCTTTCAAATTATTCAAGGGCCATTAGTAGCAGTAGTTGCAGGTATTGTTTATTACTTTGTTACCAATGAAAACTCTAAATATGGTATCAATTCAGAACATTTAGTAAGTGTACCTGTACCAGATAGTATCGATTCTTTCTTAGGGCAATTTAGTTTTCCAAATTTTAGTGCAATTACTAATCCGCAAGTTTGGGTTACTGGTTTTACTATTGCTTTAGTAGCAAGTTTAGAAACTTTATTGTGTGTAGAAGCTACAGATAAATTAGATCCGCATAAAAATGTAACACCAACAAACAGAGAATTATTAGCACAAGGTACAGGTAATATTGTATCTGGTTTAATTGGTGGTTTGCCAATTACACAAGTAATTGTTAGAAGTTCTGCAAACATACAATCTGGTGGTAGAACAAAGTTATCTGCAATTATACATGGTTTTTTACTATTAATCTCGGTACTTTTAATTCCTACTCTATTAAATAAAATTCCGTTATCTGTATTAGCTGCGGTATTATTAATAGTTGGTTACAAATTAGCAAAACCATCTGTTTTTAAAGAAATGGTTAAATTAGGATGGAAACAGTGGTTACCATTTACAGTAACTGTAGTTGGTATTGTATTTACAGATTTACTAGTAGGTATTGCTTTAGGTTTAGCTGTTGGTATCGTTGTAATTTTAATTAAAAGTTTCCAAAACTCTCACTTTTTACATATTGAAGATAAAAGCAATGGTAAAAATAAAATTAAAATGACTTTAGCAGAAGAGGTAACATTTTTTAACAAAGGTGCAATTTTAAAAGAGTTAGATAGCTTACCAGAAAATACATATTTAGAAATTGATGTTCGTAAGACAAGATATTTAGACCATGATATAATAGAAATTCTAGAAGATTTTGCTTTTAAAGCTAAAGAAAGAAATATCGATATTCAGTTGATTTCTGAAAGGGGAATTGTAGAAAACCCGCCAAGTTATATTGAGTTTTTTAATTTAAGACCTAAAAAAACAGCTTAAAACAAAAAGATCCATGTCAGAAAAACATAAAATTCTTGTACTATCAGATTTAAATTCTGCTACAGAAGCAATTGTTACCAATGCAACTAATTTGGCAAGAATTATAAATGCTGATGTATCTCTTTTTTGTGTAAAAAAAGCAACAGAAGTTGTTTCAAAAGAGAGTCAGCTATCTGCAATGAGATCTATAAATCAAGCATTTATAGCTACAGATAATAGCCTTAAAACTATTATTAACAATGTAGCTATAGATGATGATGATGTTCATATCAAACACAAAGTTGCTTTTGGTAATTTAAAAGAAAATATTAGCAAACAAATAGCTGTAGTTAAACCAAGTGTAATTGTATTAGGTAAAAGCAAATCTAAAACATTATCATTTCTTGGAGATAAACTAACAGACTTTATCTTGAAAGAATTTAATGGCACTATTATGATTTCTTCGGATGATAAAACTTTAGAAGCAAACGACAATCTAGATATTGGTTATATTGATACAATTGATTTAAAAAACAACCGTATTAAAGAACAATTGTTTGCGTTTTCTAAAAAACCGATAAAGCTTTTGCAAACGAGTAGTGCTTCAGATTCTTTAAACAATCAAATTAGCAATATCGAAAAAGTTGTGTTAAGCCAAAAAGAAAATACAATTGCAAGTGTAAATAGTTACGTAAGTAATTCGCCTTTACAATTGTTGTTTTTGAATAGAAACAAAAATAAAACGCTAGAAATTAATTCTAAAGTAAGTTCGATTGCTAAAAACTTAAACTGTTCTCTACTAATTACTAACAAAGTATAACTTCGAGAAAGTAAAGTTTAAACTAATTGATAAACATAGGATTTAAAAGAATAAACCAATGAAAAACATATTTTCTAATATAAAAGGAGATCTTTTTGGCGGAATTACAGCTGGTATTGTTGCACTACCTTTAGCTCTAGCTTTTGGGGTTTCTTCTGGTCTTGGACCAAGTGCAGGATTATATGGTGCAATTTTTATTAGTTTCTTTGCTGCCTTATTTGGTGGTACTAATACTCAAATATCCGGACCAACAGCTCCAATGACAGCCGTAAGTATGGTAGTTATTGCTGGTATAATTGCTGCAAATGATGGTGATATTACAAAAGCAATGCCCGCTATTTTAACGGTGTTTATTTTAGCTGGTTTGTTTCAAATTATTTTAGGTGTTGTAGGTTTGGGTAAGTACATTAGGTATATACCTTATCCTGTTGTATCTGGTTTTATGACAGCAATAGGTGTAATTATTTTACTTACACAAATACTTCCTTCAGTTGGTTATTATCCAAAAGAAGATGTAGATTTTGTAAATACATTTAAACCACAAGCACAAGAAATAATTTTAGAAAACATTTTAAAAGAACAAGTTGGTGAAGGCACATTAGTTTTAGATAATTTTAAAGAAACTATTAATAATGCTCAAACCATAAGTAAAGAAGATGTTACTAGAGAATCTAAAACATTAGCAGCAAAAGAAGCTTCTGGTGCATTAGGTGCTTTAAAAGTTTTGCCAAGAGCAGTAAAAAACATCAATTTGTTAGAGCTATTATTAGCTTTAGGAACCATTGTAATTATATATGGTTTTAAGAGAATTACATTAAAAATACCAAGTACGCTTGTTGCCTTAATTGTAATGTCTGGTATTGCGGTTGGTTTTAATTTAGACTATAGAACTATTCAAGAAATACCAAGCGGAATTCCAATTCCGAAATGGGAAATCTTTACAGATTTTAGTTTAACCAATGTAACTCCGTACATATTTACAGCACTTACTTTATCATTATTAGGTGCAATAGACTCTTTGTTAACAAGTGTTGTAGCAGATAACATGACAAAAACCAAACACAAACCTAATAAAGAACTTGTTGGGCAAGGTATTGGTAATACTATTGCTGCTATTTTTGGCGGAATCCCTGGTGCTGGTGCAACAATTAGAACTGTAGTAAATATTAATGCCGGTGGAAAAACCAAAATTTCTGGTATGATAGCAGGTATAATGTTGCTTGTAATTATGTTAGGTTTAGGACCTGTTGCTTCTAAAATTCCTGCCGGAGTTTTAGCAGGGATTCTAATTACAGTTGGTATTGGCGTTATGGATTATAAAGGTTTAAAAGCAATACCGCACTTACCAAAAGACATAAAAATAGGTCCAATAAAATTGAGTTCTGAAGTATTAATTATGATGGTTGTTTTACTATTATCTACTTTTTGGAACTTAGTTTATGCCGTTGGAATTGGTTTGGTAATAGCTTCTTTAATGTTTATGAAAAAAATTGGAGATTTAACTGCAAAGAGATCCGACGTAAAATCATTAAAAGAAGAAGTATGGTCTGATGAAATTAATTTTCCAGAAAACTTAAAAGAAGAAGTATTTATTAAACATCTTAAAGGACCTCTGTTTTTTGGTTCAACAAGCGAATTTCAAGCATTGTCACAACAAATACCAGAAACTGCCAAAACCGTTATTATGCGTTTAGGAAAAATGCAGTATATAGATCAATCAGGTTTGTATGCAATGGAAGATATGTTATTAGATTTAAAGAAAAGAAATATAGAAGTCTTGTTTGTTGATTTACTTGAACAACCAAGATATATGATGGAAAGAATAGGCATCATACCAGATTTTATTCCAATAGAACACATTTTTAAAAAATTTGATTCATGTGTTTTATGGGTGAAAGAAAATATTAAAGACGAATTTTAAAAAAATTAAAAAATGAGAACATTAGCAATAAACAAAGTAGCACAAGATGCTTTAACACCAAGTGAAGTTTTAAACAACCTTTTAGAGGGGAATAAAAGATTTACAAACAACTCTTTAGAAGCTGTAGATTACAATTCTTTAGTTAAAGAAACAGTAGGCGGACAGTACCCTAAGGCGGTGATATTGTCTTGTATAGATTCTAGAGTGCCCGTAGAACAAGTTTTTGATCAAACTATTGGAGATATTTTTGTTTCTAGAGTTGCAGGAAACTTTGAAAACACAGACATTTTAGGAAGTTTAGAATATTCTTGTGCAGTAGCAGGAAGTAAAGTTGTATTAGTTTTAGGACACCAAAGTTGTGGTGCTGTAAAAGCAGCTTGTGATGGTGTAGAACTTGGTAATATTACAGCAATGTTAGATAACATTATGCCAGCTGTAAAAAAATCTTCAGAAGAAGTAGAAGGTGAAGCAAACTCTAGTAACCCAGAATTTGTAGCCAAAACGGTAGAAAATAATGTTCTTTTAACTGTAGAAAGAATTAGAGAGAAAAGCCCTATTTTAAAAGACTTAGAAGATAAGGGAAGTATCTCTATTGTTGGGGGTGTTTACTCTTTAGAAACAGGTAAAGTTACTATGCTATAGGTTGTTGTACTCGATTACAAAAAAAATCCAGCTTATAAAAAGCTGGATTTTTTTATTTATTTACTTTCGTCATTCGCCACTCCCAACTTCTACCACCTAATTTTGCGGTATAGTACACTTTCTTACCTTTTACTCTGTCTATTTTGATACGCATAGTGGTACCAGTTTTAAAAGGGAAATTAGGCAATGTAGATTCTTGAATAATTAATTTATACTCACATTCTGTTAACCATTCAATATCAGACTTTATATAATATTTTTTGTTTTCATGATATTCGATATATTCATCTTCACCAAACTGAACTAAAACATCTTTACTGCCTACTTTATACTTAAATGCATTATTTTTCAAAATATTGCAATCATCTAATTTTGAAGAACTTAGAATAACAGCTCCCGCAAATGCTATTAAAAAGTATAATTTTTTCATGGTTAATTATTAAAACTTAAATCTACAAAAAAAATAGTAGTATTATATATTTAAAAGGGGGGTTTTTTCCTCTTTTTCATCTTTTTCATCTTTAATGATAGAAGGAAATATTGTAGGGGCAATTTTCTTTACAGGAGAATATAAAATCGAGTTTTCTAAAGTTTCATTTTCAACAAAAGGAATGGTATCGTTCATTTTTCCGAAGAAAATAAAAACTATACTTAAGATTAAACCTATTTTTAATGCGCCAAAAACGCCTCCTAAAATCTTATTTATAATACCTAAAGAAGCAAAATCTGCCAATTTAGTTAGCAATTTACCAATTAAGGCTATAGTTACTATGATTATAATAAAAGTTGCAGCAAAAGCTGCTAAAGAAATGTATTCTTTGCTCCAAGATACGGATTTTTTTAAGAAATCACCTACAAAAAACGAAAAATGTATTGCACCATAAACACCACCAATTAAAGCAACTAAGGATGCTATTTCTACAAAAAGCCCTTTCATTACACCTCTTACAAAACCAAACAGTAGCAATGCAGCAATAACTATATCAAAAATATTCATTAAAATAATTTCTTCAAACCTACACCTTTTTTTTAAAAATTAAAAATGGGCATTGTATCTTTGTCTTCTTAAATTTTAAGCATGGAGAAAGTAGTAAACCTTAAAGAAAAATGGAATTTGTTAGTAACTAAACTTACTGAACAATTTGCTGATGGTGATGAGTTAAATATGGATGGTATTATCTACTTAATTGGTGTGCAAGAATTAGGTACAGGGCAAACTAGCTTTAAAAAAGATGAAAAAGTAAACTTAATGCATATTGCTATTTGTAAACTTTTAGAACCTTATGGTTATTATGAGTTTGATTATTTTGATGATGATAGCTGGCCTCATTATAAAATAATTACAGAATTGCCAAATTTAAAACCAGGCGAACAAACTGTTTTAATGAAAGAAGCAATTGTAAATTATTTTGACAACTTAAAGTATTTAGAAGATTAAGTAACACTCATTTTTCGAACTAAAACAGAAAATAATTTAGGTACAAATCTTTTTACATAAACACCTAATTTTTCTTTAAACCCAGCAATATAAACCTCTTCTTTATTTCTATCAATTGCCTGTAGCATCCGTTTTGCGCAAAGCTCTGCAGACATACCGTTACCGGTAGCATCATCCATAATTCCTTGTGGTTCTCCGCTACCTGTTAAGGCATTTTTAGAAACATTGGTGTTTATAAAACCTGGACAAATTAAAGTTACTTTTATATTATTCTGATGAACTTCTGCTCTCAAACTATCAAAAAAACCGTGTAAAGCATGTTTACTTGCAGCGTAACTAGACCTTAAAGGTGTACCTATTTTACCAACAATACTTGTAGTTACCGCAAAATGCCCCTTTTTATTTTCTAAAAAATGCGGTAAAATAGCTTTTGTTAAAGCAACAGTACCCAAATAGTTGATATCCATAATTCTTTTATCAACAGTAATTTCGGTTTCTTGTACTAAAGAGCGTTGACTAATGCCGCCATTATTTATTAAAACATCAACTTGACCAAAAGCAGCTATAGCTTCAGTGGCTTTTTGATCTACGCCCGTATAATCCTCTAAATCTAATACCAAGATTTTAACATTATCAGAATTTAAACACTCTGTTTTCACCAACGTTAATGCCTCTAAATTTCTAGAAGATATAATAAGTTTTGCGTTTTGTTTAGAAAGTTCTATCGCTAAAGCTTTACCAATACCAGAAGATGCACCAGTTACCCAAACTACTTTATTAGAAAAAGACATATTGTTAAATTTTGGTTTACAATATACCTAATTTGTTAGAGAAATAGTATTTTTGGTACACTTCTTGAAAATAGTATTTCGAGAAATAAAATCCGAAGAAAAAAATGAAAAAAGTACTTGTTTTAATATTTTTAATATCATCATTTGCACAAGCACAATTTAGTATTAATGGTACTTTAACTAATGATATAAAAACAGATTGGGCAATTTTATATAGAATAGAAGGCGCAAAACAAAAGTTTGTTACTAATACAACAATACAAAAAGATACTATTGCTATTGAAGGTAAAAAGCAAACTATCGGTACTTTTCAGTTTGATTTACCTGCAGATGCAAAAGTAGGTTCTTATAGAATTACCTACAGAACGGAAGCACCAGGTTTTGTAGACTTTATATTTAATAAAGAAAATGTAAGTTTTACTTTTCACCCAGATTATCCAGAACAAACGGCCTTATTTTCTAATTCTGATGAAAATATTATTTACAAAAACTATTTAAGTGAAGTTTCTGCTGCACAACAAAAACTAGATTCTTTACAAATTACCGCTTTAAGAAACCCCGAAGTAGATTTAAAAACGAACTATAAAACTACTTTAGCAACTATTAATGCGATACAACAGAAATATTTAGAGAGTACAAACGGAATGTACGTTCAGCCTTTTATAAAAGCAACTTCTAGATCAAATCCATCAGAAATAAAAACCAATGCAAAAGAATATATGCAAAATATAAATGCTACTTTTTTTGACAATATGGATTTTTCTAGCAAAACATTAATAAACTCTTCGTTTTTAATTGATAGAATATCCGACTACATCTTTTACATTAATTACTCAGAAGATTTAGAACAACAACAAACACTTTACAAAAAAGCTGTAAATAAGGTTTTTACTAAAGTAAAAGAAGTAGTGTTTAGAAAAAACGTTATAGAACTTTTAATTAATCAGTTTGAGCAAAGTAAGAATCTAGAAATGGTAGATTATCTTTTTGACAATTACTACAACAAATTGCCTAAATCTTTACAAAACGAAAAATATAAAAACGAAAAACTATCTTTATTAGCGTCTGAAGTTGGTAGAATAGCACCCGATTTTTCATGGAGAGAAAATGGTAAAAACTATAAATTATCTACTTTAAATGATGCTAAAAATTATGTTTTAATATTTTGGAGTACTAGTTGTTCTCATTGTTTAAGAGAAATACCACAATTGCATAAATTTTTAGCAAACAAAAAAGAATTAAAAGCTATAGCTTTCTCTTTAGAAAATGATGAATTTGGTTGGAACAACATGAAAACAACGCTACCAAATTGGCATCATGTTTTAGGTCTTAATAAATGGGAAAACAAGATTGCTAGAACTTATAATATTAACTCTACACCAACATATTTTGTGTTAGATAGCAACAAGAAAATTATAGCTAAACCTTTAGATTTAGAAAAATTGAAGGCTTACTTAAACAATTTAGAAATGTAAAAAAGCATCTTCTAAATGCTTAATTTTTATTGCTGTATTTTGCTCTATAATTGCAATAATATCAAATCTTACATCTACATCTAAGTCATTTTCTGTAACGTAATAATCAATAGCAGAGAGTAGTAATTTAATCTTTTTAGGGTTTACAAACTCTTCTGGATTACCAAAATAATCTGTAGAACGCGTTTTAACTTCTATAACTGCCAAAGTATTTTCTATTTTGGCTATGATGTCTACTTCTGCTTTTAAATAGCGATAATTTTTTTCTAAAATTACATAACCTTTCTTCAATAAAAAGTCTATTGCTATTTTTTCTCCTTTTTCGCCAAGTTCATTATGTGCAGCCATTTCTAATTTTTAGAAAAATCTAGCAAACAATTTTTCATATCTACTTCTAAAGTTACATTTCTACCAAAAATTAGCGCTCTATTATCTGCTTCATGTCCTGCAGGAAAATCAAATAAAACAGGAACATCTTGTGGTATAACATCTAAAATTAGTTGCTCTATAGAACTTCCCCATTTTGTAGAATTCTTTTTTATTAAAGACATATCTCCTACTATTATAGCTTTTACTTTTGTAAAATAACCAGCTCTTTTTAAGCTTTGCAACATTCTATCAATAGAATATTTGTACTCACCAATTTCTTCAATAAATAGAATTTTTCCTTCTGTATTTAATTGACTTTTAGAACCTAACATAGAGGTTAATATTGCTAAGTTTCCACCAATTAATTGTCCTTTTAATTCAGAAATATTTAATCTTTTTTTTCTGTTTAATTCATTATCAGCAAAAACATATTTCAAATCTTCTCCAAAAAGTGCTTTTTTAAAACTAGCAATTGTTTCTATTATTTCTTCTGGTTTTTCTTCTAAACTTGTTGCCATCATTCCGTGTATAGTTTCTACACCTAAATTATGAATGTGATTATGAAACGCAGTGATATCAGAATAACCAATTATCCACTTTGGGCTTTTCTTAAATTTATTAAAATTTAATTTATCTAAAATTCTAACTGAACCATAACCACCTCTAGCAGCCCAAATTGCTTTAATATTTGGGTTGTCTAATGCATCTTGAAAATCTTGACAACGCTCATTATCAGTTCCGGCAAAATGGTTATTTTGGTTGAACATATTTTTGCCCAAAACCACTTTTAAACCCCAACTTTCTGCTAATTTTTTAGCCTTATCTACTGTCGCTTTTCTTCCTCTTAAAATTCCTGCAGGTGCAACAATTGCAATCGTATCTCCTTGTTTTAAATATGGTGGTGTAACTAAATTATTGCTTTTTTCTTGCGCGTATATAGTTGAAAAAACAACTAATAAAATGGTTGTAAGTACTTGTATTTTCTTCAAAATGAATCTTTTTTTTAGCTTTTAACAGTGTAAATAACTATCGAATGTAAATGTATCTATTTTCGTTGACTTTTAAAACCGTGTTTTTTGTACTTTTGCACTTCTAAAAATAACACAAAGAACACATGAGTGCTCCAAAAAGATATACAATTACAGCCGCTTTACCTTATACAAATGGACCTATTCACATTGGTCATTTAGCGGGTGTTTACGTGCCAGCAGATATTTATGCACGTTATTTACGTTTAACTGGTAAAGATGTTGCTTACATCTGTGGCTCTGATGAACATGGTGTTGCAATACCAATGAGAGCAAAAAAAGAAGGTGTTTCTCCGCAAGATATTATCGATAAATACCATGGTATTATTAAAAAATCTTTTGCAGACTTCGGAATTTCTTTTGACAACTATTCTAGAACTTCATCAGAAATACATCATAAAACTGCATCAGAATTTTTTACAAAATTGTATGAAAACGGAGATTTTGTAGAAGAAGTTTCTGAACAATTATATGACGCAGAAGCAAACCAATTTTTAGCAGATAGATTTGTAATTGGAACTTGCCCAAAATGTGGTTTCGAAGAAAGTTATGGTGATCAATGTGAAAATTGTGGTACATCGCATAACGCAACAGATTTAATCAACCCTAAATCTGCAATAACTGGTAATGTACCTTCTTTAAAAGAAACAAAACACTGGTTTTTACCTTTAGATAAGCACGAAGAATTTTTACGTGAATGGATCTTAAAAGGTCATAAAAAAGATTGGAAACCTAATGTTTACGGTCAAGTAAAAAGTTGGGTTGACGATGGTTTAAGACCAAGAGCAGTAACTAGAGATTTAGATTGGGGAATTCCGGTACCTGTAGAAGGTGCAGATGGTAAAGTTTTATACGTTTGGTTCGACGCACCAATTGGTTACATTTCTTCTACCAAAGAATGGGCAGAAAGAGAAGGTAAAAACTGGGAAGATTACTGGAAAAAAGACGATACCAAGCTGGTACACTTTATTGGTAAAGACAATATTGTTTTTCACTGTATTATTTTTCCGAGTATGTTAAAAGCGCACGGAGATTATATTTTACCAGATAACGTACCTGCAAATGAATTTTTAAATTTAGAAGGAAATAAATTATCAACTTCTAAAAATTGGGCAGTTTGGTTGCACGAATATCTAGAAGAATTTCCAGGTCAACAAGATGTTTTACGTTATACATTAACGGCAAACGCGCCAGAAAGTAAAGACAACGATTTTACATGGAAAGATTTTCAGGCTAAAAATAATAGCGAATTAGTTGCCATATTTGGTAACTTTATAAACAGAGTTGTTGTTTTAACAAATAAATATTACCAAGGGCAAGTGCCACTTGCAGGGAATTATACAGAAGTTGACGAAGATGTTTTAGCTGCTGTAAAAGAGTTTCCTAATATTATTGGTAAATCTATAGAAAGATATAGGTTTAGAGAAGCTAGTCAAGAATTAATGAACTTAGCAAGACTTGGTAATAAATATTTAGCCGATGAAGAGCCATGGAAAGTTATAAAAGTTGATGCAGAACGCGTGCAAACAATTATGTATGTGGCATTGCAAATTTCTACTGCTCTGGCTGTTGTTTCAGAACCATTTTTACCTTTTACATCAACAAAATTAAAAGGTATTTTAAATCTTGATTTAAATCTTTCTTGGGAAGATATTACAGTAAAAGATATATTATTACCTGCTGAACACCAAATAAATAAAGCAGAGTTATTGTTTTCTAAAATTGAAGATCAAACAATTGATGCACAGGTAGCTAAATTAGAAGCTACAAAAATTGCCAACGAGCAAGAAAACAAAGCTGTAGAACCTCAAAAGGAAACCATAGAGTTTGATGATTTTACAAAATTAGATATTCGAATTGGTACCATTTTAGAAGCAGAAAAAGTTGCAAAAACTAAAAAACTTTTAAAACTTAAGGTTGATGTTGGTATAGACACAAGAACTATCGTTTCTGGTATTGCAGAAAGTTTTTCGCCAGAAGATATTATTGGTCAGCAAGTTTCTGTTTTGGTAAATTTAGCACCAAGAAAAATTAGAGGTGTAGAAAGCCAAGGAATGATTTTAATGACAGACACACCAAAAGGAAAACTAGCTTTTGTTGAACCTGAAAAGGCTGTGAAAAATGGACAACAAGTAAGTTAGATAAATGCAATAAATTAGCTAAAAAGCCGCTAAAAGCGGCTTTTTTTGTTTATAAAATAATCTATAATTTCAGTTCGTCGACAGTTAATCGTATTCTATCACATAATTAATTCGATTAGAAGATTTATTTTAAACTGATTTAAATATCTTAGTAATTTTGCTATAGCTAGTTGCCCCCCAATATAGCATTGAGATTATACATTTTAACCCGTTAGAAGATTCCCTAGCCTTATAGCTAAACTAAATTATAATCATTTCGAATCGTTAATTCCTTTTTGGTTTTAACGATTTTTTTGTTTAAATACTAATTATTTTACCGTTAATCGATATTAAACAGTAATTAGTCTAACCTTTATCGTCAACTAATAGAAAATATATAAAATGATTCAAAAACAATAGTAAATTTGCAGTGCGTAAAAGTCCCCTAATTTTTTAAGCGCATAAAGAGCTATCATATTGTTAATATCCCTATAACTTAACAATCAAAATTAATCGTTGATTCCTTTACTGGTTTTAACGATTTTTTTTGCTTAACAACTTAACTTCTGGTAAACTAAGTAATAAGGAACAAACCTTATTCTAATTAGAGCATTGATAAGCAAATAAATACATCTTACCGAGTATTTTGTACAATTTAACTATAAAATAATGAGATTGAAAGAATAGTCTCAAAACAAGGCACTAATCAATAGTATCTTTGTCTTAAGTTAGCGTCCCCTAAATTTGCTAGCGTTAAAAAAATATATTGTTAGTATCCTTATAACTTAACAATCAAAATTAATCGTTAATTCATTTACTGGTTTTAACGATTTTTTTTTGCTTAATAACTTAACTTCTATTAAACGACATTTTGTTGCTTTTAACCTATATAGAATCTTCAGCTAATAGAATAAGTAAACAAAGATGTGTATTTAAGTAGTAAATTTGAAATCAGTTAGCACCCCTTATATGGCTAACTAAAGAAAAATCCCCCAATTTAATTTAACCTCTTAGAAGGTTATCTTTAAGAGTCGTAAAAAATCATAATCTTTAGATTTTAACGACTCTTCTTTTTTAAATGTATTGGCATAGTTTTTGATATTTTTTATATAAATTTAAAAAAAAGAACTATGAAAAGAACTACCTCGATCAAACAAATTATTTTATTTTTATTTATTACTATTCCCCTATTAAATTTAGAAAGTCAAATTACTGAGAAAAAAATTCTAAAAAAATACGAAGAATTTGGTATTACCACTAGAGAGGTGGCATACATACATATGAATAAATCTGTTTTTTTAAAAAATGAAGTACTTGGCTTTAGTGCTTATGTTTTTGATAAATCTAAAAAAAAACCAATATCTATTACAAAAAACCTTTACTGTACTATAACTAACGAGAAAAACGAAATTTTAAAAAGTAAATTAGTAAAAGTAGAAAATGGTTTTACAAATAATATATTTAAAATAGACAGTACTTTTGCCTCTGGAAAGTATAAGTTTAAAGCTTATACAAATTGGATGTTAAATTTTAAGGAACGTAATTTCTATGAACATTCGTTTGTTGTAATAGATTCTGATGTAAAGAAAGAGGTTCAAAAAGAAATTACAACAAATTCTTATAACATACAAATAACTCCTGAAGGAGGACACTTGGTATCTGAAATTAACAATGTTGTTGGTATCATTGTAAAAGATAAAGAAGGTTTTGGGTTGGCTAATAAAAAAGGTAAAATTGTAAATAGTAAAAATAAAATTATTGCAGAATTTACTTTAAATAAATTTGGAATTGCTAGAACTTCATTTACTCCACTATTTAATGAAAATTACAATGTTATTTTAAAAACTGATGAAGGAGAAATTGCTAAAAATATAGAAGATATAAAAAATACAGGAATTGTTTTATCTCTTTCTGATATTAGAGACAAAATAGGTATTTCTCTAAAAACAAATAGTGAAACAAAAAGCATTATTAATAATAAAAAATATATTCTGGCTATTCATAACGGTCATCAATTAAAAACATCTGTTATAGAATTTAAGAATAAAACAGAAATAACTAAAACAATTAATTATAATGAATTGTTCTCTGGTATAAATATCTTTACGCTTTTTGATCCTGAAAAAAACATTCCTATTTTAGAACGTTTGTTTTTTAATTCTTCAGCAATATCTAAGGTAAAAACAGAAGCTATAGAAACTACTGTAGAGGGTGATTCTATTTCAGTAAAAATGCGATTAAACAAAAATATAACTCAAAATCAGTTACAAAATATTAGTATTTCTGTTTTACCATCTACCACAGATTCTTATAGTTTTAATTCAAATATTTTATCAAAATTATATTTAGAACCGTATATAAAAGGTTTTGTTCAAGACGCCTCGTATTACTTTTCTAACGATAGTTATAAAACAAAATATGATTTAGATAATTTATTAATTACGCAAGGTTGGAGCTGTTATTATTGGGGAGATATTTTTAAAAACCAGACTTTCCCTAATAAATTTGAACAAGGTATTAATTTGGTTGCAAATATAAACGGAAAATCAAGCGAAGGTTTTTTAGCATATCCATTAAAAAACAATAAAACTCAAATTTTTAAACCTAATGAAAACGATAAAGCATTTATTCAAACAGATCTTTATCCAGAAGATAATGAAGTATACAAAGTTAGTTTACTTAAAAAAAATAATTACACAGAAAAACCCAATTTATACTTACAATTTTATCCTGCTATCGTTCCAGAAATATCAATAGACACTTATGAAATGCCATATAAAAAAAATTCTTTAGTTGTAAACAACTCTGAATTGTCTTTTGTGAATTTTAACAATGCTATAATGTTAAATGAAGTTACAATTAAATCTAATAAAAATGAAGATAGAAAGAAAAAAATAAGGAATAAGAGTAGAGGGACTGTAGATTTTTTTACTGATGAAGATACTAAAGGTGGCAGTACTCTTGCTAGTTATTTAAGTGGAAGAGGGTTTACAGCATATGATTATTCAGGTAAATTAATAATTATAAATCCAAACCCGAATACGCCAAACAATACGATTCCTCTTGTGATTTTAGATGATGTACCGTTATCAGACTTTAGTTTTTTACAAAATTTTAAAATGAATACAGTAGATTATATTGAAATAGATAAAGTTGGAAGTGGATATGGGTTAAGAGGTGGTGCAGGAGTTATTAAAATAGTAACAGATCCCGTAAAAAGAATGAAACATACATATAATAAAAATGAAATTACTTCGTATAAATTTCCTTTAACTTTCAATTCTCCAAAAAAATATTATACCCCTATTTATAAAAATTTTGATTCTAATGTTTTTAAAAAATATGGTGTAATTTCTTGGCTTCCTAATTTAAAAGTAAATGAAAATGGGTATATTACATTTAAAGTTTTAAATACAAATACTAACTCATCAAAGTTATTTATAGAAGGTGTTTTAAATAATAATTTTATTTCAGAGATCATGACAATTAATTCAATACACTCTGTAGAATAAACAAATGCTAAAAATAGCATACCACCCAATTTACAAGCTAGAATTACAAAAAGGTCATCGTTTTCCTATGGAAAAATATGACCTTTTACCACAACAATTATTGCATGAAGCAACTTGCACACTAGAAAACTTCTTTGAGCCAGTTATTCCAAACGATAAACACTTCTTTACGGTTCACGATTCAGAATATTTCTATAATCTTTTAAATATAACTTTACCTCAAAAAGCAGCTAGAAAAATTGGTTTTCCTCTTTCTGAAATTCTTATTGAAAGAGAAATGATAATTGCAGATGGCACAATGAAAGCTTCAGAATTTGCATTAAAACATGGAGTTGCAATGAATATTGCCGGAGGTACTCATCATGCTTTTTCAAATAGAGGCGAAGCATTTTGCATGTTAAATGACCAAGCCATTGGTGCCAAATATCTTCAAAACAAAAGATTAGTAAATAAAGTTTTAATTATAGATTTAGATGTACATCAAGGAAATGGAACTGCAGAAATTTTTAGAAATGACAATTCGGTTTTTACCTTTTCTATGCACGGAAAAACAAACTATCCTTTTCAAAAAGAAATCTCAGATTGGGATATTGCCTTAGAAAATGATACAGAAGATTTTGAATATTTAACTGTTTTAAAAGAAGTACTCCCAAAAATTATTAAGCAAGAAAAACCAGATTTTATTTATTATTTATGTGGAGTAGATGTTCTTAAAACCGATAAACTTGGCAAATTAAGTTTAACAATTAATGGTTGTAAAGAAAGAGACAAATTTGTCTTACAAACCTGTCATAATCTTAAAATTCCTGTAATGTGCTCTATGGGAGGTGGTTACTCTAAAGACATCAATATTATTATAAACGCTCACGCGAACACATTTAGACTTGCCCAAGAAATTTATTTCTAAATGAATTCAAATTATTTTCTTTTGAGCTAACTTACATGTAACTTAAATTGTTCATTTGTATTAAAATAAAACAATAATTTTTATGAAAAAAATAATGATATTCTTGTTTGTTGCAACACTATTCTCATGTGGGGCATCTAAAAACATAAGAAATAAAGAGAAAACGATTAAAGGTAATTGGGTTTTAAACAAGATAACATATAGTAAAACGGGAGATTATAATGTGACCATGTTTAATGATACTAATAAAGAATGTTTAGAAGGAAGTTTATGGAAATTTGTACCTAATAATAATTCTGGCACCTATGTAGTAAATGGTAGTAATTGTAATACTGGAGATAGGGACTTTATTTTTGTGATACAAGAAATAGATGAAAATTCTGGATATTATGATTTTTTATTAAAACCTAAGAATAATGAAAATAACATTGGTTTTAGAGTAGAATTAACTAATCTAACTGAATCTAATATGAAATGGCAACAAAATTTAATGGTAGATGGTACACCATTTATTATTAATATAGACTTTATAAAACAATAATTATTATGAAAAGAGTATTTAAAAAAATATCAGTTTTTGCAATAGCAATAACTTTAACAGTTGGTTTTACAAGTTGTGAAGCAACTAAAAATGCAAATAATAAACAAAAAGGTGCGGTTATTGGTACTACCGCAGGTGCTTTAATTGGTGCTATTATTGGCAATAATGTTGGTAGCGGTAAAAATAGCAAATTAGGCGCTGTTATTGGTGGTGTAGTTGGTGGTGGCGCAGGTGTGCTTATTGGAAAAAAAATGGATGACCAAGCAAAGAAAATTGAAACTGAGATTCCTGGAGCTAAAGTAGAACGAGTAGACAACGGTATTGTAGTAACTTTCGATGAAAATAGTGGTGTTTATTTTGATACTAATAAAGACAATATCAATGCTAAATCACAAGAAACTTTAAATAAATTATCTAGTGTTTTTGCAGAATTTCCAGATACAAACATATTGGTTGTAGGACATACTGATAGTTCTGGAAAAGATGCTTATAACATGACTTTATCTGAAAAAAGAGCAAAATCTGTAACAAATTATTTAGTTGCTAAAGGATTACAAAGTAGCAGATTTACAACAGAATGGTTCGGTGAAACGCAACCAAAATATGATAATTCTACAGCAGAAGGAAGAGCAAAAAACAGAAGAGTAAATGTTGCTATTTTACCAAACGAAAAAATGGTAGAACAAGCTAAAGAAGAAATTAAACAATAAATTCTAAAATAAATATTCAAAAAAAGCCGCTAAAAAGCGGCTTTTTTATTGTTTAGTAGTAAGCTTTATAACTCTTAATTTTTTTCTTTAATTCTCTAGAAGCGGTTGTATAACCACCTTCAGTTCCATCAACAAAATGTATATGTTTTTCGTCTCTATCTTCTATATAACAAGACATTATAGAAGCATAAGTAGCATGAATTCCGTAAATTATTTTTTGCTGAGATTCTAACGAATCTAACAAAAGTTTTAACTTACTTATTTGTTTTTCTGTACCAGAAAACACTGTATTTACAGAGCCATCTAACATAATCGTATCGGATAATTGAGAAACCTTATATAAATAGGCTTTACCATCCTTAAAAAACCTAAAATAATATTTACCAAAGTTTGTAATTAGCCAATTTTTTAAAAGATAAATTAAATCAAACCTACCCAAACGAGCATACATTTCGTTTTTAATTTTATCAAAAGAAGTATTTAAAGCTAATTTTAAAGTTGTTATTGGTGTTCTTTCAGATAGACTTCCAAAAATATAATCTATCTCATCCATAATCGTTGTGTAAACTTCTGCTTGTTTTTCTTCATTGTTACACATCACAAGTAAGCAGATTACCTTTTTTTCTTCGCTATTGGGCTTAATTTCATTCCAACGACATTCCATACCTTCTAAATCTATAGAAAAATCGTCTTTTTTATCATCTCTATTTTTAGTAAATTTTTCTTTGATTAAATTTTCTGCAAATTTTAACCCATTACCAATAACAACAGGTGTCATTAAAAAAGAGTTTAATTTTAATTTGGCAATTCTTAAAGTAACACCATTAGCATAAATATCTTCTACTTGCATTTGCCCTACTCTTAACTTTAAATTAAAATTAATTTCAACGTGTTCACTGTAATTTTCTAATGCAACATATACTTGTTCTAAAAATTCTTTTGGTACAATAAAGGTGGCGCCATCACCACCAAAAAAATAAGGTATTGTAATTTTTCTATTAATCTTTTTAATTTTATTTAAAACAGTTATAATACTACCAGTAGCTACTAAATTAACATCATTATGACCTCCGTTTTTTATGGCTTTTGTAGAGTTTTCGATGTCGGTAACAATCACTACCCAATTTCCGGGTACAGCATTAAATAAGTTTTCGTTTTTTAGCAGCTCTCTAATAGAAATATTATTGTAACTTAATTTTTTGTAAAACTCTGTGTTATTAATCATTATCTATAAATTAATTCAATACAATTTCTTTTTTAGATGTCTAAATAAATTAATTGTAATATATCTATTATATTAGCAAAATAACACTCCATACATGAAAATATTTATAAAATTTGATTTTACTGCAGTTTGTAATAAACTTATTGAAGAAAAGTTAAGTGAATTAGGTGTTAAGCATAAAGTTTTAGGTTTTGGTGAAATAGAATTTTTAGAAAAAATTACCGAAGACCAACTATCTCAATTAAACAATAGTTTAAAAGAATATGGTAGCGAAGTTATAGAAAACCAAAAGAGCATTCTAGTTCAAAAAATTAAAGACACCATTACAGATATGGTTTTTAATGATGATGAGAATATAAATGTTAAGAGTTCTGTATATTTATCAGAAAAATTAGATCATAGTTATGGTTATTTATCTAATTTATTTTCTGAAGTAACTTATACATCTATAGAAAATTTTATAATTCTTCAAAAAATAGAATATACAAAGCAATTAATTATAAATACCGATTTAAAAATTACCGATATTGCCTATAAATTAAATTACTCTAGTGTAGCACATTTAAGTACGCAATTTAAAAACACAACTGGTATTACACCTTCTGCTTTTCAAAGAATAATAACCAAGAGAAGAGAGCTAAACAACCCTAAAAAACAAGAATAAATGCAACATAAAGATGTTTTTATAATTTTAGCAGATGATGATGAAGACGACAGACTTTTCTTTGAAGATGCTTTTGAAGAGTTAAAAATTGATACTAAAGTAAGTACTTTTAAAGATGGTTTAGAATTAATGAATTACTTAACCCAAGAAGATAGTATTTTACCTAACATACTTTTTTTAGATTTAAACATGCCAAAAAAATCTGGAATAGAATGTCTAACCGAAATTAAAAAAATTAATAGACTTAAAGATATTGCTATTGCGATTTACTCTACATCCGCATCAGAAGAAGATATAGAAAACACTTTTGTTTTGGGTGCTAACGTATACATCAAAAAACCTAATGACTTTAAGAAATTAAAAAAGGTTCTTTCTAATGTAGTAACAATTAATTGGCAATATCATACAAGTGGCCTAAATAAAGACAACTTTTTATTAAGATTATAAAGTGAATATAAAATCGATATTTAATTCTGCACGTTTTTTAAAGATAACCTTTGGTATAAGTCTTTTTGTAATACTTTGCATGGGTGGTTTAGCATACAAACATCTACAAACACTAATTAAATCTTTTGATTTAGTAGAGCATACTTATGAAGTAAATATCGAATTAGAACAAATACTATCTTACTTAAAAGACAGCGAAACTGGTCAAAGAGGTTATTTAATTTCAAAAGATACCAGATTTTTGGAATCTTTTTTTTCTGGTAGAGAAAAAACAAATAATAGTTTTGCAAGACTTAAAGAACTTACAAAAAAAGACGAAAGACAGCAACAAAAACTTAGAGACCTTACTGTATTAATAGATAAAAATTTAAATTATTTTGATGAAACCTTTAAATATTCTAAAAATGATAATTTAGACTCTAAAGAATTTGATGCACTGCTACTTGCTGGTAAAAAAACAATGGATAACATTCGATTAGAAATTAATCAAATGATAAACCATAACAACAATCTTTTACGAATTAGAAAATTAGATAATGAAAGAAGTATAACAAACACGCCGATTATAATTTATTCGGTATTAATAATTGCCCTTCTATTATTACTTTTTACGTATTCGAAGATTAATAATGATATTAAAAATTTACAAACCAAAAACCTTCAATTAGAAATTTTTAAAGAATCTACAAACCAATCAGAAATTGTAAGCAAACATGGTACCTGGAACTGGTTTATAGAAGAAAACAAGTTTAGTTATTCTGATAATTTGTACAGATTGTTAGGCGAGCAACCGCAATCTTTTGAGCCTACCATAGAAAATTTTATGCAATTTGTACATCCAGAGGATGTAGATAAATTGAAAAAACAAGTCGAGAAAATGATGGAGAAACAAGATTTACCATTCATTTATTATCGAATTGTACAGAAAAATGGAAGTATTAGACACTTTAAAGCTTACGGTAAAGTACTTACAGATAACGAAGAAAATAGAAGACTTATAGGTACAACTGCAGATATTACAGATGAAATAGAGAATTATAGATTGCTGGAAGAAAGAAATTTAGAGTTAGAAAGAAACAATAAAGAATTATCTTCTTTTAACCATGTTGCAAGCCATGATTTACAAGAACCTTTGCGTAAAATACAAACATTTATTTCTAGATTAGAAGATAAAGAATCAGAAAATTTATCTGAAAGAGGGAATTTATATTTAGAAAGAATTAAGACTTCCTCTACAAGAATGCGTTTATTAATAGACGATTTATTACAATTTTCTAGAACCAATAAATCCGAAGAAATTCTTGAAGAAACTAATATGAATATCATTTTAGAAAATGCAAAACAAGAATTGGCAGAAACTATTTTAGAAAAGAATGCTATTATTACATCAGACACCATACCAACATTAACAGTAATACCATTTCAATTGCAGCAATTATTTATAAACTTAATTGGTAACTCTTTAAAATATAGCAAAAAAGAAATTGCACCGAATATTAGAATATCTTACGAAAAAGTTGATGCAAAAAATGTTAAAAAAATAAAGAAAAAGAAGTTTAATTTTTATCATAAAATCACTTTTGAAGACAATGGTATCGGTTTTGATGAAGAGTATGCCGAAAAAATATTTGTTCTTTTTAGCAGACTTCACAACAAAAACGAATATTCTGGTACAGGAATTGGCTTATCTATTTGTAAAAAAATTGTAGATAATCACCAAGGATTTATTTTTGCTATTGGTAAACCAAATATTGGTTCAATTTTCGAAGTTTATTTACCTTTTAATTAGAATTACCCTCAATTTCTTCAAGCTATATCTACAATTTATGGAAATTGTATAAAATCTCTTATTAATTCTGTAACAATAAATCATACTCTTTTTTAGACCTTTGTATTCCAATAACTAAGTGAGAGAAAATGAAACGTACAGAAAAAATATTTGCCAGTCTTCTTTTTACTGCATTTCTATTTTTAATGTATTCATGTGATAAAAAAACATCTAGTAAAGACAAAGAAGAAAAAATATTAAGCAGTCAAATTGATGCGAAATTATTGGTAGAAGCCACTAAAAATTATATTTATATAATTAATTACAATGATTACATAAAAGGTAAAGACTCTGTAAATCAAGAGACTAAAAAAATTTTAGAATCTATAAATACAGGCGTTAAAGAGCGTTTGATCTCTATTAAAGAAATTTCTAAAAAAGAAATGATATTAATACCTAATACAAATGATATTTTATTTTTAGAAAAAAAACCTTTTAAAATTAATGAAGAGGAATTTAGTGAAAAAGAATATTTAAAAACCTTAAATAAAATTTTAGATGAACAAGTCTCTGTAATGAATGACTTTGCTAAGATAACCAATAACGAGGCTATGAATGTACTCGCAAATGAATCTGAATATTTCTTAGAGGAGAAAAAAGAAAACATAGAAAATCTTTTAAATGAAGAGTAAATGAAAAACTTTCTATACATCACATTTATTTTAATAATTATAGCATGGGCTGTAAGCTATTTTGTATTTGCAATAGAAAGTCCGTTAATTCATTTATTACTGTTAGCATCTTTTATTTTAGGTGTAATTTGGTACAAAATCAAAAACACATAAAATTTATATTAGGAACTTTAAAGTAAAATTACTTTAAAGTTTTTTTTTGCAATCTAAAACTTGTCCCTTCAAAATTTAAACTATTTTTTTAGAAATAATTTTCTTTCTTATTATTTACTCCTTCTACTCTATAAATTATTTGGTAAATCTAAATTACCATAATAGAATTTGATCTGTTATTTTTAATTGATACTAACTCTTCAAGATTAAATTCTGTTATAAAACATCATATATAAAAACATGTCAGAAATAATTATATAATTACGGTTTCTTGTTACATAATTTCAGTAAAATACAATTCAATAAACTGATTTTCAATTAATTGAATGTAAAAAATAGAAATCATATAACAAAAAAAAAAAATCGTGTAACGGAAAAACTTGAGTTCGGTTGTTACTTTGCAGTGTAATTATTAAGTAAAGAAATGAAATTTCCTTATTTAATTTTAAGATCAAAAACAATTAGTAACAATCAAAAAAACTCAACCAATTATGATAACTGTAAATTCAAAATTAAGAGGCTTAAATTTATTCTTTAACAAATTGCAAAAGAAAATTGGGGGAACTTTAAAAGTGACTTCTAATGAGCAATTTCTTAAAATTAATAATAATATAGGTAAAGGAACTATTAGGTCTATTAACTTAGATGGTGGTATTAGTTTATTAGAATTTAATATTACACCTAAAGAAGACCTAAAAATAGCTGTAAATGCTAAAGCAGGTAAACACATTAACTTTGTATACTGCTCTAAAGGTAAAATTTCTCATTCTTTTGAAAACAACACAACAAATAATACTGTAGAAACTTTTCAAACAAGTATCGTTTCTAATATTGTATCAGAAAACAATACTATTTTACTATATAAGGGTGTAGAAACAAGTTCTACTATAATTTCTGTTAATACAGAAGACAATCAAAGTCAACAAACAGATATTAACAGTCTTTTAAAGGATGCTTTTATTTCTGGTAAAACAAAAGATTATATTTACCTAGGTTCTTATAATTTAAAAATAGCAGAACACATAAAGCAATTAAAATCTATCGAAAACAAGGGTGTTGTAAGAGCTTTATTAACAAAAGGTATTGTAAACCTAATCTTAGGTTTAGAAATCGAACAACACAAAAAAGATATTAATAGTATTGCTAATTCTAACGGTTCTTTAACTCAAAACGAAATGGAACTAATTAAAGAATTAACAGATTATGTAAATAACTACCCCGATTTAGACCATAAAATAAATGTTTTAACTAGAAAAATTGGTTTAACTGCTGCTAAAATACAAGAGGGTTTTAAATTAATGCACGGTTTAACTGTATGTGAGTACATTAGATCAGTACGTTTAAAAAAGTCTGAAGAATTAATTATAAATACTGATTTGAGTATTTCTGAAATTGTGTACAGTTTAGGATTTTCTAGTAGAAGTTACTTCTCTAAAAGATTTAGAGAAAAATATAACTGTTCTCCTAGAGATTATAAAAAGAAAAACAAGTTAGCTATGACAGCATAATATATTTGAATTTGAATTAATTATTAAAAAAACCTCAAGAATTAAATCTTGAGGTTTTTTAATGATTAGTTAACTAAGAATTTTACTCTTTTCAAATTCATTAATAAACGGTTGTGAATATAACCTTTTACTTAAAGCTGCATTAATGGCATTAGCAACAGCGCCACCTGCTGGCGGTAAACCTGGTTCTCCTAAACCTGTAGGAGACTTATTACTATTAACAAAGTAAACATCTACTTTTGGGGTTTCATTCATTCTTATCAATCTGTAAGAATCGAAGTTTTTAGATTGAGGAACGCCTTCTTTAAATGAAAAACCAGCATACATTGCATGTCCTATTCCATCTAATACACCGCCTTCAACTTGGTTTCTAGCACCAGTAGGATTCACAACGATACCACAATCTACAGCAACGGTAACCTTTTTTACTACCGGATAACCATCTACCAGTTCTATATCTGCAACTTCTGCAACATGAGTATTGTGGCTGTAATACGCAGAAAAACCTTGATAAACTCCATTTTTAACGTTTCCCCAATTCGATTTACTTCTTACAAGCTTAATGGTTTCTTCCATTCTTTCACCAGAATATTCGATACGTTTATCTGTAGTATTTTTTACATTTTGTAATAAATCTAATCGTAACTGAATTGGATCTATATTTAATTCTGATGCCAATTCATCAAAAAAACTTTGTTCTGCAAAAGCTAAGAAATTAGTGTAAGGTGCTCTCCAAGCACCAGTTGTAATATTACTTTTATGATTACCACTTTCTACTTTATAATTTGGTATACAACCTGCAGGAAAAAAGTTTGGAATTAAACCATACATGTTTCCATTAACTGCCGCTTCTTTTAAATGATAACCCGTTATTTTACCATCTTTTAAAGCCGCTTTAATTCTATATTTAATTGCTGGTCTATAAGTACCCGCAGTCATATCATCTTCTCTAGAAAAAACTACTTTTACCGGTTTTTTTGCTAAACTAGAAATTTCTGCTGCTTCTAAAGCAAAATCACCATACAAACGTCTACCAAAACCACCACCCATACGTGTCATTTCACATAAAATATCTTCTTCTTTTCTATTTAAAAGTTTAGAAACTCTATTAACCGTCCATTGTGGTGTTTGTATAGGACCTACCAAATGCACCTTTTCTGAAGTAACATTTGCATAAAAGTTCATAGGTTCTAAACAATTATGTGGTAAAAAAGGAGAATGGTACGTTTTTTCAATTACCTTATCTGCACTACTAAAAGCTTTTTTTACATTACCATCTTCTCTTCTAACATCTAAATCTTTACCATCTAAAATTTTGGTTAACATTTTATCATGTTCTTCTGTAGACTCTGCTTTAGAATCTGTTTTCCAATTAGCAATTAATGCTTTTTTACCTTTCATAGCAGCCCAAGTAGAGCTTGCTAAAACCGCTATTTTATCTCCAAATTTTATAATTTCTTTAACTCCAGAAACTTCTTTGGCCTTAGTATCATCAAAAGAAACTAATTTTTGCCCAAACGCAGGTGGCCTTAGAACAGATGCAATCATCATGTTTTCTGCTTTATAATCTAATCCAAATAAAGGTTTACCTGTTATAATTTTATCAATATCTACATTTACAATTTCTTGCCCAATAATTGTAAAATCTTTAGGATCTTTTAATACAACATTTTCTGGCACTTCTAATAGCGCTGCATCTTTTACAACATCACCATAGGTTAGTTCTTCTCCTGTTTTGTTTGTAATAATTCCGTTAGAAGCTTTTAAAGAACTTGCGTCTACCTGCCATTTTGCAGCAGCAGCATTTACCAACATTTGTTTTGCTGTTGCACCAGTTTGCCTTAACGCATCCCAACCCTGTCTAATAGATTGGCTTCCGCCAGCTACTTGCCTTGTGTAATTTTTAGTATCTAAAACACCTTGTGCAACATTTACTTTATTCCAATCTACATCTAATTCTTCTGCTATAATCATTGGCATAGAGGTTTTAACACCTTGACCAATTTCTGGATTTGGAGAAAATATAGTAAC
The DNA here is from genome assembly GCF_054589375.1 of Polaribacter sp. OB-PA-B3. NCBI lineage: Bacteria > Pseudomonadati > Bacteroidota > Flavobacteriia > Flavobacteriales > Flavobacteriaceae > Polaribacter > Polaribacter sp. OB-PA-B3. Next base: position 345,086 of record NZ_BAAIIX010000001.1, on the reverse strand, counting down.
ATAACCTTCATCAGAAATTTTAATAAATGCATTAAAATCATTAAAATTTAAACTTGCTATATCTACTGGCATTTTAGCTTCTGGCTTACATGCTGTAAGTAAATTAAAACCAATTAACATACCACCACTTGCCAAAGCAGAAGTTTTTAAAAAGTTTCTTCTACTAAAATTATCTTTTTTGTGTAGTTTCATTTTTATTAATTTTAGTGATTATTGCATTTTTTCTGAAGCAACTTTTACTGCTTTTTCTATTCTATTATAAGAAGCACATCTACATATATTACCATGCATTGCTTCTCTTATTTCTTTTTCTGATGGGTTTTTATTTTCTGATAAAAAGGCAGAAGCTGTCATTATTTGTCCTGCCTGACAGTAACCACATTGTGGCACATCAATCTCTTTCCATGCTTCTTGTACCGGATGTTTACCGTCTTTAGATAAACCTTCTATTGTAGTAATCTTTGTATCATCTAAAATAGAAACTTGCATTTGGCAACTTCTTGTTGCAACACCATCTATATGCACTGTACAAGCACCACATTGTGCAATACCACAGCCAAATTTTGTACCCACCAAATTTAATTCATCTCGTAAAACCCAAAGTAATGGCGTATCTTCATCTGCAGTAACAGTAACATTTTTTCCGTTAACATTTAAATTGTAATTTGGCATAAAAAGTAGATTTAAAATTATGAAGTGAAGTTACAAAAAATTGATCATATGATTTTATACTAATATTAAGCGTATTTTACCCTAATTACGTTTTTCAAACTAAACATATACCGTATTTTTTTTGAATACTCTAAAGAATTAATATCACAAAAAAAACCCCTTTTAAAAGGGATTTCTTAAGTTTATAAAAAGAATTTTACTAGTAACGTATTATTTACCTGTTATGAATTTTGGTTTTATTACTAACATTAACCAAGCCCAATTTTGAGTGTTTGAAGCATTACTTTCTGTAACACCTTTTAACTCATACATACCATCAGATGCAAACATTTGAGAGTACCCTGCAACTAATGAAAATCCTTTAAATTTTTTCTTGTAGACTAAATCTATTTCAGTTCCTAAAGACTTCTCTCCACTAGCTAAAGCCTGTTCTCCACTAAAATTTAAAACTTTGGCCATTATATTTGAAGATTTGTTTAATTTAATGTTTGCGCTTGCATGTATATCTATTAAACCAATAGTATTAATATGGTTAGCAACATAAAAATAATCCATAAAACCATTAAACTTATGATTTGTACCAAAAGTTGGTAAAAAGGCTTCCGTTTTATCTGATGTAGTAGCATCATCACCACTAATTAATTCTATACCTGCGCCAAAACTAACTTTATCTGTGGCTTTGTAACTTGCATCTACCCCTAAAAGATAAGCACCTCCAACATCTGTACTTCCATTAAAAAATGTACCCGTTTGTAGAAAAGCATTACCTGCTAAACCAAATTTACCTTTCTTATAATTTAAATGAGTACCCGCTGTAATTAAGCTATTTACACCATCTGCATTTCCATTTAAATCATAATTTTGATGCCCATAATTTACGAGTAAAAGACTTGCATTAAATCCTTCCCAAGTTTTCTTTGCATACAAATGTTGCATAGATTTATATTGAAATGGGTTGTTTGCAGGGTAAGCTGTACCTACGTTTTGAAAACCAAATAATGGACCTCCGGCGCCATCTAAATCTTGATTGAAAGCCAAACCTAAATCTAACATGAAGTTTTCTGTTCTGTATTGAAACATCGCCAAATCGTGATTTCTACCTTGTTGTGCCCAATCTAGACCACCAAAAAAACGTTGGTCATCATAAGACAATACCTGGCGTCCTAATTTAATGCCAGAATTATCTGTAAGTTTTAAACTTGCCCAAGCTTCAAAAACAGCAAAAGAATTGTTAGAATCTACGGGTATTATTTGCGGATTCTCTCCCCAAACCAAAAGATCTTGTATACTCAAATAAACTTTAAAAGCTTCTGTTTGATAACCTGCATTTAATCTTACTCTTGTATTGGTTGCAAAACCTGCATTTGCAGCATCTGGTATTAAAACCTGGTAACCGTTTCTATATTCTGTTCTTGGTCTAAATTGCCCATCTAAAGTAAATTGTGCTGTTGCGAATTGAAAACACGCTAACATCAGTACTAAAATTAAGTAATGTTTTTTCATGTTGTTTAGTTTTTATTTTGTGTGATTTGTTGAATTATTATGTTTAATTTTTGACTGTTTAGGTCTAAGGAATATGAAATTGCAACGTTTCATAATCCTAAGTTTTGAGTTTTAAAGATTTTTTTATTTTATTTATTTAATGTTCTAAAAAGTCGATTAAATGTTTACGATATGTATAGTAATTATCATGTTCTAGTACCGATTTTCTTGTTCTTGGTCTTTTAAAATCGATATCTAAAACATCGCCAATCTTTGCTCTTGGCCCGCTAGTCATCATTACTACTCTATCAGCTAAAAATATTGCTTCATCAACATCATGAGTAATCATTACCGCTGTAATTTTTTCTTTGTTCCAGATTTCAATCAAAATATCTTGCAATTCTCCTCTTGTTAAAGAATCTAACATTCCAAAAGGCTCATCTAATAACAATACTTTCGGTTTTATTGCAAAAGCTCTTGCAATACCTACACGTTGTTGCATCCCTTGTGATAATTCTGATGCTTTTTTATGAAACGCATCTTCTAGACCTACTTTTTGTAAATAATATTTAGCAATATCTGTTCTTTGTGCTTTAGTTCCGTGCGGAAAAACCTGTTTTACTCCTAATAATACATTTTGTAAAGAAGTCATCCAAGGCATTAAACTTGGCGCTTGAAAAATAACACCTCTATCTGGACCTGGACCTTTAATTGGTTTTCCTAATACTGCAATATCTCCTCCAGAAATCGGATTTAAACCTGCAATCATAGATAACATTGTTGTTTTTCCACAACCAGAATGCCCAATAATAGTAACAAATTCTTCTTTCATTATTTGGAGATTTAAGTGTTCTAAAACCACATAATCTCCTTTTGGTGTAGGATATACTTTTTTTAAGTCTTTTAAATCTAACATTACATTAGATACATCTGTTATGATTTTTTTCTCCTCTTTTAAAATTATTTGTGCGCTCATCTTCTATTATTTTAAGAATAAGAAACAAAACTTTTTGGCTCTAATTCTGGTAATATAATTTGTTGCTTTGCTTCTGCTTTTCGAGCATCCCCAATATCCATTAAATATTCAATAATTGCATTTCTTGTTGTTTTAAAACTTTCACTATCATTCATTTCAGTTTTATCTCTTGGACGTTCTAAATCAACCTTAAACTCTGGTCCTAAAGTTGCATTAGGCCCAGGATGTAGAGGAATAATTCTGTCTGCCATATAAATTCCTTCATCAACATCATTAGTAATTAGTAAAGCTGTACGTTTGTCTTTTTCCCAAATGTTTAAGATTTGATCCTGTAAATTACCCCTAGTTAAAGCGTCTAAAGCTCCAAGAGGTTCATCCATAATTATCATATCTGGTTTCATAGCTAAAGCTCTGGCAACAGCTACTCTTTGACGCATTCCTCCGGATAATTCTTTTGGTAATTTGTTAATAGCTGGTGTTAAACTTACCATCTCTATATAATATGCAGCTTTACGTTTCCAAACTGATTTATCTCGTTTTGGAAATGCAGCTTTTACAGCCATTATTACGTTTTGCTCTACTGTTAACCAAGGTAACAAGGAATAATTTTGAAAGATTACACCTCTTTCATGACTTGTACCTTTTACCGGTTCTCCTTTAAATAAAACAGATCCACTTGTTGGCTCTAGCAAACCATTTATTAAATTTACCAATGTTGTTTTTCCGCTTCCTGTAAAACCAACAATTGCTACAAATTCTCCTTCTTCTATTTTTAGATTGATGTTAGACAGTACTTGTGTTTCACTGTCTCCTTTACCGTAAGATTTGTAAATATTTTTAAGCTCTAAATATGCCATTTCTTTAAATTTTTATTTGGGCGTTCCCTAAAAGGTCGGGCTTTTCACTATATCTCTTCGACAAGCTCAGAGGATGTCGTTTCAATCCCTAACGCATAGTTAAATCGATTTATATAGCATCTTGTTTATCAAAAGACACCCAATTTTGTATGGTTAACATTAATCTATCTAACAGAAAACCAATAATACCAATTGCAAACATGGCAACAATAATTTTGGCATTAGAGTCGTTTGCTCCGTTTTGAAATTCTTCCCAAACAAACAAACCCAAACCAGGACTTTGAGCCAATAATTCAATCGCGATTAAAACCATCCAAGCAACAGACAACGTAATTTTTAGCCCTGTAAAGATTAGCGGTAGAGATGATGGTAATACTACTTTGAAAATTTTTTGAAAAGTACCTAACTTTAAAACTTTGGCTACATTTATATAATCTTTATCTACTGTAGAAACACCCATTGCTGTATTTACTAAAGTTGCCCACATAGAACACAAGCCAACACTAATAAATGAAATAGTAAACGAACTATCTTCTGTAGAACCTATTAATACAGTTTTTACAATCATAAAAACTAATAAGTACCAAACTACCGGAGATACAGGCTTAAAAATTTGAATAAACCAATTAAATGCACTTTTTAATGTTGAACTTAAACCTATTAGTATACCCAAAGGAACAGCAATTAATAATGCTAAAAAGAAACCTGCAAAAACTGTTTGTAGACTTCTAAAAATTTGATCTACAAAAGACGGTCTACCAGTGTAAACAATTGCATCTTTACCTGCTGCAATTCTTGTTTTATTTAAAGCCGCAGTTTTTTCTATAAAAGCCTCTTTATCTGCACTAATAATATGATGATCTCTTAATAAAGATTGAAAAGATTCCCAAACCTGTGCAGGAGACGGCAATGTATTGGGCTGGCAACTAGATTCACCAGAAGCAATACAAGCTGTTAAAGCGTCTGCAGCAGCTTGACCTTGATCTTCTAATGCTTTTTCAATTTTAAATTTGGCCTCGATACCAAATAATGTTTTGGCACCTATATGCCAAATCAAAATAAATAAAAATATAGAAGCAAGTGGCACTATTACTTTACGCAGAAATTTCTTTAGGTCTTCTTTTTCTAAATTTCCTGTAAATACATTTCTTAAAGTCGTAAAAAAACCAAAACCTAAAAAGTTAGACACTCTTCCTAATGTTAAACTACTTGCTTTCATAATTTCTTATTTAATAATTTATGAGAATTACTTTTTGTCTTTATTTCCTATTTTAAAACTATTGATGTATCCAATAGGATCCTTAGCATCATATGTTGTACCATCTATAAAATCTGCTGTTGCTGGCTTATAACCATCTGTTACAGGAATATCTGTTGCAGGAATATTACCTTCTTCTACTAAAAGTGTTGCTGCTTTTTTCCAAATATCTGGTCTGTAAATATCTTTTATAGTTGATGCGTACCAATTTGCAGATTTCGCATCTGGTATTTGCCCCCATCTTCTCATTTGCGTTAAAAACCAAATTCCATCAGAATAAAAAGGATAGGTTGCATTGTATTTATAGAATACATTAAAATCTTCCATTTCTCTTTTATCTCCTTTTTCAAACTCAAAAGTACCAGTCATAGAGTTTGCCAAAACAGCTTCTGGCGCACCAACATATTGAGACATTGATAAGATTTTTACAGCTTCTTTTCTGTTTTCTGGCTTATCTAACCATTTACCTGCTCTAATTAATGCTTTAGTAACTGCAATTGCTGTATTTGGGTTTTCCTTCACAAACTTCTCTGTCATTACAAATACTTTTTCTGGGTTATTTTTCCAGATATCATAGTTTGTTACCACAGGAACTCCAATTCCTTTAAATACAGCTTGCTGATTCCAAGGCTCACCTACACAATATCCATAAATTGTACCTGCTTCTAATGTTGCTGGCATTTGTGGTGGTGGTGTTACAGATAGTAAAACCTCGGCATCAATTTGTCCTTGTACATTTTCTTTTGTGTACATACCAGGATGAATTCCGGCAGCAGCTAACCAATATCTAATTTCATAATTGTGTGTAGATACGGGAAAGACCATTCCCATTTTAAATGCTTTACCAGAGTTTTTGTAGTCTGTAATAACTGGTTTTAAAGCATCTGCTTTAATAGGATGAATTGGTTTACCTTGAGCATCTTTTGGTACATTTGGCCTCATTTTAGACCAAACATCATTAGAAACTGTAATTCCATTTCCGTTTAAATCCATAGAAAAAGGAGTTACTAATTTTGCTTGACGTCCAAAACCTGCACCTGCAGCAATTGGTTGACCTGCTAACATATGAGAACCATCTAATTGACCATCAATAACTCTATCTAAAACGTTTTTCCAGTTAGATTGCGCTTCTACAGAAACAAACAAACCTTCATCTTCGAAAAATCCTTTTTCTTTTGCAATCGCCAAAGGTGCCATATCTGTTAACTTGATAAACCCAAATGTTAATTGTGGTTTTTCAATATCTAATTGTTTTGTTTTTGATGTTGTTTGAACAGCTGTTGTTGCTTTTTTAGTTTCTTTACCACCACAAGCAACTAATAAAAGTGCTGTCGATAAAACTAAAGTTGATTTTTTAATTAGCGATTTCATTTTGTTAAATTTTTAATAAATTAAGTATTAATACTTATTTTTTTAACAAATATATAAGTAACATTCTTATGTATTTATGAAATAAGACATGTAAAAACATTTTTTTACCACATACTTAAACCTGTTATTTCGCAGATTAAAAAAACAATTAACTAACATACAGTAACTTATAGATAAACCACAAGTACTTACCTATACTTAATTTTTCTTTTTAATAGAAAAAGCCTTTTAAGGTTTTAAACTTAAAAGGCTTTTATTAAAATAATTAATTCTTATTTACAAATCCAAATAGTAGTTATGTTCACTTATTTCATTCTTAAGAGATTGAAGATTATTTATGGCTATTTTTTTACCTTTTGTTATAATTAATCTCTCTTTTTTTAGAGCTGAAAAAACTCGTATTACTTGCTCTTCTGTTGTACCTGCATAATCTGCATATTCTTTTCTACTAAGGGGTAGATTTAGAAAACCTCTTAAATCTCCAAATTTTCTATGAATGTATAAAAGAGAATCTATAACTCGTTCTCTAACTGTCATTTGAGATATCGATTTCACTTTGTTTTCGCTTCTATTTAGTTCATTGGCATAAAACAACATCATCTCATAAGAAAATTTCGGGTTTTCTAATAATATTTTCTGTAAATATTCTTTAGAAAAATAATAGAGTTCTGTATCTTGAATAGCAATAGCACCAATAGAATAATATTCTTGTGTACCAAAACCACGATGACCAATAATTTCGCAAGCTTTAGCAAATCGGACAATTTGTTCTCGACCATTTATACCTGTTCTAAATACTTTTACGGTACCTTTTTTTATAAAAAACAATCCATTTACAGGTGCTCCTTCAATAATAAATTGCTGAGTTCTTTTGCATTTTATAATAGTATTTTGAGAAGTAGTGTTGTCTAAAAAATTTTCGTTTATTTTATGAATTAAGCAATTTGTGCTATTACATATATTGCAAACCGTTGCATTGGTATTATTTTGTGATGCATTGATATGTGAATTAAAGGCAATCATTTAGTTTTTTTCTAATACTCTTTTTTCGAAACTAGTTTTTGGAGCTTCACAAAGTGAACACAGGTAACTTTCTGGTAAATTTTGAAATGGAGTATTTTTAGGAATATTTTGAGTAACATCTCCATAAACTTTATTGTAGATTGTAAAACAATCTCGACATTGATGTACTTCTTCAATTAAAACTTCTTTCTTTACAATAGCTCTTTTTTCTTCTTCTTTTTCTGATCCTAATTGATCAAAATATAATTGACTCAACTCCATCAATAACCCAGGCAACTCTACCTTATCTACATCTTGTACGTGGGTAATATATGCTCTGGTATTTGGGTCGAAATTTTTTGCATATAATAAATTATAAGTATCTCTTGTTTGAAAATTACCAATTAATTCTGGTTGTTTATTTTTTTCGATTACGATAGACGTAAAATAGTAAGATGATTTATTGTAATCTGTAATACCAAATGTTAATCCGTAGGTACTTATATCATTTTGATCAAAATTTGCAACTAAGTATTTTTTAAGGTTTAATGCTTCTTTATTAGCTACTGGTAAATGCCAGTTTAACTCTAACATAGAGTGACGTACATTAATACCTCTTTTACCAAGAAATTTTTCCCAAACTAATTTCGATTCTCTTGGTATACCTTTAACAATAAAAGATTTCCAGGGCGTTATGGATATTTTACCAATTTTATTATCAAGACACAATTCGCACATTTCCTTTAAAAAAGAAACATCGTATTTATTATTTCTCCAATATAAACCCAACCAATATTTATCCAATCCTATTTTATTCATTCCTTCGAAATAAGGAAAAGGATAAAATGGTACTTCTAAAGATTTATCTACAGTTCTATTATTCGTATCTACAGCATCTGTAACTAATTCAAAAATCGTATCAATATCTTCTGGTTCTTCTTTTAGCAAACTTTCTATTGCGGCTTCAATTTTAAACAAATCCCAACTATAAACTAAAGCAGGGTACATTTTAGTGACACTCCATTCTGGCAATCTTATGTACAAATACCAATAATCTTCATGCTCTGAAGCTATAAAGTTAATATGACCAGTAAATAATGGAACCAATCTTTGTTTTGGATCTGTAATATTAATTTTTAATGTCGATTTCTCTTTAAATTGTTCTAATATATAAAGATAACGATCACCTGTTAACCAAGATGTAGAAGGAAAAATATCTGCACAAACATAAGAAGAGACCATATTTTCAACTCCTATCTCATCGAACTCTACAATTTGCAACTTACCAAACTTAAGTAAATCTTCTGGTTGCACTTTTTTAGGTAATAAAATATCTTGTCTAGAACCAAATGAAATCGTTTTACACCCTAAACTCTCTACAGATTCACATATATACTTTAGTTCTCCCGGAGTTAATACACCTCCTTTAACAATAACTCTATTTAACTGTTTCATATGCTTACTTTTGAGTTATTTAAGATTTCTCTTATCTCTGTCTTACAGCTTCCACAACCTAAGCCTGCACCTGTTTTATTACACAATTCTGTAAAGTTTACACAACCTTTTTTTATAGCAACTTCTATGTTTCCAGAACCCACTTGGCTACAAGAACACACAAGTTTACCTATAACTGGTTCTGCATTAGAAGAACCTCTTAATAATGCATCTCGTTTGTCTGACAGTTCAATTTTACTTTCAATCATTGTTTTAAACTCTGCAAACTCATTTTTATCACCCATTAAAACGGCACCAACTAACAAGTCATCTTTAACAATACATTTTTTATAATAACGTTTAGAAATATCAGTAAAGATAATTTCTTCATAACTGTTATCATTTTCAGGAACGGTAATATTACCAATGCTACATAGGTTTAAGTCGTTAAATTTTAAAATATTCATTAACACAGATCCTTTATAAGATTCGCTAATATCCCCAGCAATAAAATTTGCTAAAATTCCGGCTTGTTCTTCTGCTGCCGATGTGATGCCAAACAACTGGTTATTAAACTCTGCAATTTCTCCTATAGCAAAAATATCTGGATGAGAAGATTGTAAATGTTGATTTACCTTTACACCTCTACCACAAAGTATGCCACCGCTTTTTGCTATTTCTATATTTGGTCTTGTACCAATAGCATACACAATTGCGTTTGCTGTAATGTATTTTCCACTTTTAAGATTGATATTTAATTCACCTGTTTCTTCATCATCAAAAACAGTACTTACCTCGTTATCAAAATAAATTTGGATACCTCTTTCTTGCACATCTAGTGATAATAGTTTGCTAGAAATTTTATCTAATTGGCGCTCCATTAACCTAGAAGCTCTTTGCACAATGGTAATTTTTACATTTTTGTGTTTCATAGCTGCAGCTAATTCTAAACCTAACAAACCACCACCAACAATAACTACATGTTGTTCTTCTGGCGGTAGACCTGTGTCGTCTAAATATTTCTTAAAATTATCTGCATCTATCTTGTTACGCATTGTAAAACGTCCTGGTAATTCTATTTGAACATCTTTTGGTATGAAAGCTCTACTTCCTGTAGCTAAAATTAATTTATCGAACGCATGTTTTTTACCTTCTGAATCTGTAACAATTTTGTTATTCTTATCGATATTATTTATTAGTGTTTTTGGATGTAAATGAACGTTTAACTCAGATAATTCTGCATTTTTTATTTTTAATAATTGTTCCCAAGATAATTCTTCTGTTACATATTCTGGCAATAAAACACGGTTGTAAAACAAATTAGATTCCATAGAAAAAACATGAATTTCGTCTACGTCATTATAATCTCGATAATTTTGTAAAAAACGAAATGCAGCGGCACCTGCACCCGCAATTATAATTTTTTCTTTAGATTTTTTATATTTAGATACAGCAACTGTTGTGAATTTAAAATCGGGTTCTTTAGAAATTGGATCTAAATGAGTATTGGTTAAATTGTTAGCTCTATTTAAATTACTTTGCAAAACTTTACCCCAATGCATTGGTAAAAAAACAACACCTTCTTTAATTGCATCTGTAACTTTGGCACGAACTCTTACAACTCCGTTTGCACTTTTAATTTCGGTAATATCACCATCTTTTAGATTATTTAAATAAGCATCTACAGGGTTTATTTCTAAAACTGGTTTTGGATAATGTGTTTTTAAACGAGATACTTTACCGGTTTTTGTCATGGTATGCCACTGATCTCTAATACGACCAGTAGTTAATATTAACGGAAATTCATCTGAAGTTTGTACCGTTGTATTATGTATTGATGAAGGCACATTAAAAATAGCTTTTTGAGAAGGTGTATAAAATTTCTTATCTTCAAAAAGGCGAGGAGTTCCTTTACTTCTGTATTTATTTACTGGCCATTGAAATGTTCCTTCTAACTTTAATCTTTCATAGTTTAAAAATGAAACATCAATTTTAGTGCCTTTAGTCATAGCCGTATATTCATCATAAATTTCTTCTGTGCTATTAAAATTAAAACCCCTAAAACCCATTCTTTTTGCAAAATCACAAAAAATCTCTACATCTGGTCTAGCTTCTCCTGGCGCATCTATTTCTTTTGGCAAATAAGATATTCTACGTTCAGAATTGGTCATAGTTCCTTCTTTTTCTAACCAACCAGCTGCAGGTAAAATCAAATCTGCATAAGCTACAGTATCAGATTTATGTGATATTTCTTGCACAACTACAAACTTAGATTTTGCCATCGCTTTCTCAATTCTATGAGAATTTGGTAGACTTACTAACGGATTTGTACAAGCTATCCAAATTGCTTTTAATTTTCCACTTTCTAAAGCATCAAACATTTCTGTAGCTGTTAGCCCTGGTTTAGCAGATATTTTATCAACACCCCAAAACTGAGCAACTTCTGCTCTATGTTCTTCATTATCTAAATCTTTGTGAACAGCCAATAAATTTGCCATTCCACCAACTTCACGGCCACCCATTGCGTTAGGTTGCCCTGTTAAAGAAAAAGGTCCTGAACCTGGTTTACCAACATGCCCTGTAATTAAAGATAAATTTAGCAGAGAAGTATTTTTATCTGTACCTATTACGCTTTGGTTTAAACCCATTGCCCACATACTTATAAAACCCTTTGAAAGCCCTATAATTTCTGCTGCTTTTTCGATATCGTCTTCTAGAACTCCACATATTTTTGAAGCTTTTTTAAGACTCGTATCTAAAATAACTTTCTTATAATCTTGAAAACCTTGAGTGTAGTTTTTAATAAAATCCTCATCAATTAAACCTCTTTTATATAGACGCCTACCAATGGCATTATATAAAACGATATCGGTGCCTGGTTTTAATTGTAAATGTAAATCTGCAAAGTTTGCTGTATCTGTTTTTCTTGGATCTATTACAATAATTTTTACATTCGGGTTTTTCTCTTTATGCTGCTCTATCCTTCTAAATAAAATTGGGTGACACCAAGCAGGATTTGCTCCTGTAATTAAAAAACAGTCTGCCAACTCGATATCTGCATAAGAAATAGGCACACTATCTTCGCCAAATGTTTTCTTATAACCAACAACAGCAGAACTCATACACAAACGTGAGTTTGTATCTATATTATTTGTACCTAAAAAACCTTTTGTAAGCTTATTTGCTATGTAATATTCTTCTGTTAAACTCTGGCCAGAAACATAGAATGCAACAGAGTCTGGACCGTGCTTTTTTATGATAGATTTAAAAACACTTGCAGCCCTATCTAACGCAACATCCCACGAAACACGTTCTTTTGGATGTGATCGAGACCAACGCATTTCTGGATATAAAATTCTATCTGAAGTATCATTAGCTACATAATGCAAGTTCATTCCTTTAGAACATAACATTCCTTTATTAACTGGATGCTCTTTATCTCCTTCAACAAAAATCTTGTTATTAATATCCTTTTTTACAACAATTCCACATCCTACTCCGCAGTATGAACAAGTTGTTTTTATTTCTTTTTTCATCATTTTAGACCAAGATTTTATACTAAATACGACATTAAAACTCTAGAAACCTAAGATTGATTTTATTATTCTGATTTTCTTAAAAAAGAATATCCTGAATTTATAAATCAATAAAAAAGAGTACAAATTTTAACTTTTTACCTTTATAGGAATTAACTGAGGTATTATTTCTTCTGTATATTTTTTACTTTCTAGCTGTTCTTCTTCTTTAGAAAATTTAATAGATAATGCAACCAAACCTGTTACAACAACAATAACACCAATTATTAAATAACCACTTGAAACTGCACTAGATGAAGCGATTGATTGTGCGTTCTTTATAACTTCTACACCCAAACCTTCGTTAGCAGTAATTGCAGCTTTTTCTGCAAATGAAGATTTGGTTTTTAATAATATTGCAGCTAAAAACGCACCTACATTTCCACCAGCACCCACTATACCAGACACAGCACCAATAGCTTTTTTGTTTATAAACGGCACTACAGAAAAGGTTGCTCCTTCTGCCATTTGAACACTTAAACTAAACATTATTAAAAAAACAACACCTACTATTAAGCTTGTTGCTCCAGAAAAAGAAATTAGTACAATTCCTTGAAGTGTTAAAATAAACGACAAAAACAAAACACGACCTCTTAATCCTTTTAATTTCCCGAATTTATCTCCAAAAAAACCTCCTAATGTTCTGGCAAAAATATTCATTAAAGCAAATGAAAGCACTAAATTACCAGCAGTTACTCTTTCTAATTGAAAAGTATTTTGCAAATAATCATCCATAGTACCATAAACCGTTAATTCTATACCAAAACTAGCAGCATAAACTATAAATAAAATCCAAACTCTGTAATCTTTTAAAACTTCTAAAAAACCTATTTGATCTTTTTTAGTTACTATCATTTCTCCAGCCGCTTTTAAATCGCTATAGTTTCCTTTAGGAGTATCTTTTGTGAAAAAGAAATAAATAATACCCATACAAAAACAAATAACACCAGCAATTATCATAGAATACCTCCAAGCTTCTACTTCTGCAACACCAAGACCTACAACTGCTGCCGCTATTAAAGGCATTCCTAATCTGTTTGCTCCTCCACCTAAATTACCCCAACCTGCAGAAGTAGCATTTGCTGTACCAACAATATTTGGCGCAAACATTAAAGAGGTGTGTACTTGTGTAATTACAAAAGATGCACCAATAAAACCTATAAATAACCTACAAATTAAAAACTGTGTTGGTGTTTGCACTAATCCACAAAGTACTACAGGAATAGCACCCAACATTAATAAGTATGTATAGCAATATCTAGGACCGTATTTATCACATAATTTCCCAATTAGTAAACGTGCAAAAACAGTTCCTGAAACTGCCAAAATAATTGAATTCCATTTTTGATCTGGAGTTAATCCTAAGTCTTTAACAACATCTGGCATAAAAGGCACAATGCCAAACCAAGCAAAAAAGCACATAAAAAATGATATGGAAGTAATCCAAAATGTTCGAGTAGAAATATTTTTAAAATCTAATAAACTTAATTTTGTTGATTTTTCTTGTGCTAAAATTGACATAATACATATATTTATTTTACAAAACTAAGTATAAATACTTAATTTAAATATTAATTATACGTATATTTTAATTATTAGTAATTTAATAATTACACAATAATGATTTTAAGAAAAATGTAAAATTTGTACTAAAAACTATTGTAATATAAAAATAAGTTTGAAGATTTTATATTAATTGATACTCTTTTGCCTTAGCTGTAAGCTCCATTAAATTTTTTACCTCTAATTTTTTCATTAGATTAAAACGATGCACTTCTGCAGTTCTTTTGCTAATTTTAAGTTCTTCTGCAATATCTTTATTATTTTTTAGCTCTAAAACTAAACTAAGTATTTGCTTTTCTCTTTTGGTTAATTTAAAAGGAAGTTCTTTTTGGTTTTTAGTTTCTACTGCAATACTCGCATTACCATTAACAAAATTATTCATAATAATAGAAGATACATCTCCTGTAAAATATTTACCACCAGACGCAATTTTTGTTAACGCTTTTAAAAACTCTTCTTTACTTGCTCCTTTTAACAAATAACCATCGGCACCAGCTTGTATGGATTTTACCACATACTCTTCAGAATCATGCATAGATAAAACTAACGTTTTAATATCTTTATGGTTTTTGCTTATTTCTGCAACCACCTCTATACCATTCATTTCTGGCATTCGAATATCTACGATTAAAATATCTGGTTTATTCGTAGAAATTATATGTATTGCTTCTTTACCATCAGAGGCCTCGTTAATAACAGTAATACCCGATTCATCTTCTAATAAAGCTTTAATACCATTTCGTACCAAAACATGGTCATCTGCCAAAACTACGTTTATCATATCTAACTTTTTACAACAACAAAAATACTATTTTTACGTAAAAATACGTACATCTAAATAGGTATATTTAACGTAATTCTTGTGCCTTCATTTGGCTGAGAAGAAATAAAAAGTCTGCCGTCGATATATTTTATACGTTCTTTCATAAAGGTCATTCCCATTCCTCCATCTCCATCTTTCACTTTCTTAATCTTATTAGCCTCAAAACCTTTGCCATCATCATCAATAACAATACTAAGTATTCTATTGCTATGTGAAATTGTTACTAAAATATAAGAAGACGCTGCATATTTAATAGCATTATTTACAGCTTCTTGCACAATTCTATAAAGATTTATTTCTGTTAACGAATCTAATCTCAAATTAAAATCTGTCTTGTTAAAAAATAAAATTTCTTTTCCGGTTAACTTACTTAACTCTCTTGTTAATTTGTTTATTGCAGGCACAATACCGTGGTCTGAAAGTTCTGGAGGCGTTAAATTAAAAGTGGCTGTTCTTACTCCTTTTATAATACTTGTAGTTAACAACTTAAGGTTTTCAATTTTCTCTTTAGATTTTTCAATATTATCTAAATTGATACTCTCTAAATTATATTTAAGGCCAGTTAACATTTGCCCAATACCATCATGCACATCTTTAGCAATTCTATTTTGTTCTTTTTCTTGATTCTCTATAATCTTACTTGAGATTATTTTTTGTTGATTCATTTTCTCATCAAAACTATCTTGCCAAAGTCTATCAATTTCTAATTGCGCTGCTTTTCGTTTTGTAATTTCTGAAGCTATTATCAATAATTCTGATTTATCATCACTAACTCTATATGGTATAATCGACATTTCTAACCAAACATCTTCACTGTCTTTTGTTGTTGCTTTTACCTCTCCTTGCCAACCAATTTTTCTATGTTTACTAATTAACTCTTCTATATTTTGTTGTTCATTTTCATCAGTACTTAGAAATTTCCAGAACAATAAATCTTTCTTAAATCTTGATAGTTTAAACAATCTAGAAAACTTGTTTCCAACATGAATAATATTGCCAAATTGAGATATTCGAGCAAACAAAAGAGTTTCATCCATCGCATGACTTAAAGCTCTTAATTCTTTTATTGATTTTTCTTTAGCAATACTTAATTGATCTGCTTCAAAAGCCATCCTTTTCGCCTTTTTTTCTGCAGATAATAGTTCTGATAAAATAGATTTAACAGATTTTGCAGTTGGCCAAAAAATAAATAAAAACTCTGCTAAAAGAATTAACAAAGTTAATATCATTAAAAAAAACTCGAACTTTCTTAACCAAGTAACTTTTGTATCTGCTTCTTTGTCGTACTGATTTACAATATCATCCATTACCAATAAAAAAACACTTTCATTATTTGTAACTTTATTAATATCTGTGGTTAATTCTTCCATAGAAATTAATGGTGATTTTTCTAATTTGGTTATAATCGATTTAGTTACTTTTTGAATAGTATCAAAAATAGGATTAAGCACTAAAAACTTTTTTTTAATTATGTTGCTATTTTTGGCAGGCAGCCCTAAAGAATCATTTCCTTTTTGTAATGCATTATGAGATAAAGCCCATAAATCGAGTGTTTTTTTAATATTGCTTTTAAGTTGTTGACGTTTTTTATTATCTAAAGAAACAGACAAAGAAACAATTTCTTTTGTTAGCTTTTGACTTAACATTCTTTGTCTACCGGCAATGTTTATGACTGTAGAATCACTTTCTTGATTATTTAAATGATCTCTTACAAAAAACTGACTTATAATTACAGAAAGAGCAATAGTACTTAATGCGATGATATATAAACGGCTTAGTTTAGAAAACGTACGCTGATCTATAGAGTTTCCGCTATTTTTCATTACAAGAATATCTATGAAATAGCTTTTTTAACTAAATTAAGCCCTTTATCAGAAAAAGATAATTGCAAAGCTGCTTCTCTACCTTTATCAGACATTTTTACCCAAGTTTTTTGTAAAATATCTATTACTTTTTCATCGGAATGTTTTGCGGAAAATTCATCAAAATAATAATCTAAAAAAACCAAACATATTACGTCTTCAATAGTTTGAGATTCATCGTTCTTTTTAATCAATTTTTTAAGAATAATCTTTTCTACACGATTTATAAATTGCTCATTAAAACCTACTGTTTGCAAAATATCTACTGTAGTTTTTGCATGCATTTTTTTTAATGTTTCGCGCCATTTTAAATAACCAACTCTATCCATTGGAAATTCATTTCTTGGAATTACCCATCTACATATATGTTGAGCTCTAGCGGCTATTTGCAAAGCTTTTGAGGCATTAGAATTAAACTGAAGAAGCTTTCTAGACATTCTTTGAGAATACAATAATTCTTTTGGGTAATCTAAACCAGAAGAACTATAGATATTAGGATCTTCTGCATTTTTTTTATCTATTAAAGCAATCGCAGTCTCAAATTTTGTTGGTTTCATTTTTTTCTTTTATTCTTGAAAGCCAATATACACATTTTCTGCCTCAATTTTTACAGGATACGTGGCAATAGCCTCTAAGTCTCCGTTCAAATTTTCTCCATTTTCCAAAGAAAACGTTTTTTTATGCAGTGGGCAAGCTACTTTTGGCAAGCCTTTATCGTCACCAATCATACCTCTACTTAATACCATTTCCATTTTATGTGGACAAACATTTTGGCAAGCATACCATTTATTTATTCGAGCAAAATTAAAAACTGCAATTTGTTTATCTTTATACTTAACGCATGCCCCACCATCTGTTGGAAAATCTTTTACAGAGGCTGCTTTAAACCAAATTTTAACATCTTTATCTAATACTGATTTATAATTGTCTAATATTTCTTGCATAATTGTTATTTATTTTGGCGTTACCTAAAGGTCGGGCTTTACAACATATCTTTTTTGTTTGTTATCGATACTTTTTGTTCATTTCTTCACAAAAAAATCGAACTGACACAAAAAAGGATGTCGTTTCAATTCCTAACACAACTATTTACAAACCTTTAGCCAACTAATGCTTTGTTTCTTTTAATATACTTACAATGTTTTTGTAACATTTTGCAAATTTTAAACCCAAGGTTGTGGCATTTTTTGATCTCTTAAAGATACAAATGCTATGTTATCATCCTCTTCATCACTATTTACAAAGTGGTTAAAACGTTTCATTACTTCTGGGTCGTTTACAGCTTGTGTCCATTCGCACTCAAACTTATTTACTAAGGTTTGCATTTCTGTTTCTAAATCTTGTGCAATACCCAATTTATCGTCTATAATTACTTCTTTTAAATAGTCTAAACCGCCTTCTAAACGTTCTTGCCACGCAGCAGTTCTTTGCAAAGGTTTTGCAGTACGCATGTAAAACATTAAATATCTATCTAAATATTTTACCACGGTTTCATTGTCTATTTGTTCTGCAAATAATTCTGCATGACGTGGGTTTGCACCACCATTTCCTCCTAAATACAAATTCCAACCACCTTCTACAGCAATTAACCCAAAATCTTTACCTCTTGCCTCTGCACACTCTCTAATACAACCAGAAACACCTCCTTTAATTTTATGAGGCGCTCTAATTCCTCTATATCTGTTTTCTAATTCTATACCAAAACTTACACTTTCTGCCATACCATATCTACACCAAGTAGAACCTACACAGGTTTTTACAGTTCTTAAAGATTTCCCATAAGCATGTCCACTCTCAAAACCATGTGCTATTAATTCTTTCCAAATTAATGGTAACTGATTTAAGGTTGCTCCAAATAAATCTATTCTTACACCACCAGTTACTTTGGTATATAAATCATACTTTTTGGCAATTTGCCCTAAAGCAATTAATTTATCTGGTGTAATTTCTCCTCCAGGAACCCTAGGCACAACAGAATAGGTTCCGTTTCTTTGAATATTTGCCAAAAAACGATCGTTAGAATCTTGTATGGCATATTCTTTATTGGCAGTATCTGCGTGAATTGTTGCCATTAAAGAGGCTATTAAGGGTTTACACAATTCACAACCATGACCTCCATTACCATGATTGTCTAAAACTTCATTAAAAGTAGTATAGCCTTTTACTTCTATAA
This sequence comes from Polaribacter sp. OB-PA-B3, assembly GCF_054589375.1. Taxonomy (NCBI): domain Bacteria; kingdom Pseudomonadati; phylum Bacteroidota; class Flavobacteriia; order Flavobacteriales; family Flavobacteriaceae; genus Polaribacter; species Polaribacter sp. OB-PA-B3. Next base: position 326,038 of record NZ_BAAIIX010000001.1, on the reverse strand, counting down.
TTTTATATAAATCTTGTCTGTTAAAATCAAAATGGTCACAAACTGTATCTTTTACTGTAATTCCTAAAGATTTAAGAGTGGCTGTGGTTAAATCTGCCACCATAGGTTTACAACCTCCACAACCTGTACCTGCTTTTGTACAAGAAACTACGTCTGCTAAATCCATAGCTTCACCATTTTCTATAACCCCACAAATTTGACCTTTAGTTACACTTTCGCAAGAACAAACTTGAGCATCGCTTGGTAAATCCATAACATCTCCTAACGTAGCAGCACCATCTATAGCTGGTAAAATTAATTGTGCTGGATTTTCTGGAATTTTCATTCCGTTTAAGAAAATTTGATGCAACATGCTATAATCTGAAGCATCACCAACCATTATTCCTCCTAATAAAGAAGTACCTTCTTTATTTACAATAATACTTTTATAAACACCTTCAAGTGCATTTTCGTATACAATTTCCAATCCATCATTTTCATTTAAAGCATCTCCAAAACTAGCTACGTCTATGCCACTTAGTTTTAATTTTGTAGACATGTCTATTGCAGTTGGCATTTTTGCTTCTTTATCTCCTAAAATTTGCGACACAGCAATTTCTGCCATATCGTAACCAGGAGCTACCAAACCATAAATCATGCTGTTTAATAAGGCACACTCTCCAATTGCAAAAATGGCATCATCTGAAGTTCTCATATCATTAGACACTAGAATACCTCCTCTTTTACCTACTTCTAAATTACAGGTTTTAGCCAACTCGTCTCTTGGTCTAATTCCTGCTGAAACCAATAACATATCAAAAGGCACAGTTTCCTCTTCAGAAAATTGCATTCCTGTTATAAAATTGTCTCCTGTTAATTGTTGTGTAGCTTTGTTTAGTAAGATTTCTATACCTAAAGCCTCTAATTTTGTTTGTAAAGATTTACTAGCATCATTATTTAACTGTCTAGGCATTAATCTTGGTGCAAATTCTACTACAGCAGTTTCTAAACCCATATCTATTAGTGCTTTTGCTGCTTCTAAACCAAGTAAACCTCCGCCTAAAATGGCTGCTTTTTTTTGGATACCTTCAGACTTTATTTTTGCAACATAGTTCATAGTTGCATCTAAATCTTCTATAGTTCTGTATACAAAAACACCTTCTTTTTCTATACCTTTTATTGGTGGCACAAATGCAGAAGATCCTGTTGCCAACACTAAATAATCGTAAGAATATTTGGCATCTTTAGCCGTAGTGACAGTTTTAGAATTTCTACTAACATCTGTTACTCTTACATTTGTTATTAATTCTATATTATTTTCTTCATACCAAGAACGAGGAGCCATTTCTAAAGCTTTGGCATCTTTATTTTCGAAATATTCACTTAAATGAACCCTATCGTATGCGGGTCTTGGCTCTTCACCAAAAACAATAATTTTAAATTCTTTGTTTTGAGATTGGTTTACAAATTTTTCACAAAACTTATAACCAACCATACCATTTCCTACAACAATTATTGTTTTCATAATTACGTATTTTAAAAACAAAACTAAGTATTTATACTTAATTTATGAATGTGGAATATTAATTATTTCACATAAGTGATTAACTTTTATGATTATAGAGAAAAAAAGAAGTATAAATGAATATTTAACAAAATTGCATTACAATAAATATGAAAGCCATATTACCATAATAAAAAATGATACTTTTAATAAAGTTACTATGCATATTTTAACTTTCTAATAACACGCAAGGTTTCTTTGTATTTTATATAAGTAGATTTGTTTTCTAGATTTTTAATATAATTTTTGGCTTTTTTCAAATTTTCTTCAGCATCTAGAAAACCGTGTAAATAGCAAATAAGATAATTGGTGGGTAATCTTAAAACGTCTTCATGTTCTGTAAAAGATAAAGGTTTGTTTTCTGATACCTTTCTGATTATTAAATTACAATTATTGTAAATATGAATCATAACTTCTTCATTAAAAACAGGAGGCTTAAACAAAAAATCATTTACAATATCGTGCTTGCCATTTTCTTTAAAATGAATTATTGTTTTTTCTAACGGATAGTATTTTTCTTGCTTTTCTAATCCTAAAAAAATAAATTCTGTTATGATAAATGAATTGCTATTATATGTAATTTTAACATCATCTAGAGCAGAAAAGAACAACTGAACTTGCTCATTAATTAACTCTATATCTACTCTAGAATAATAAGTTTCGTTATTAATTACTTTTTTTTCTCCTGCCCAACAAAGCACAAACTGTTCATTAAAAACCTTGTACTGTGGGTTATATTTAGGTTTATGATTGTTTATAAAATCGAAAACTCCATTTAAAGTTAACTCAATATTATTACTGGCATTTTTTTCTATGGCTGTAACAATATCTTTATTTCTATTTCTTAATTCGAAATTTTCACCCAAATAAGGCATCGAAATACTGCCACTTCGGTAAAAAATAGTTCCTTTTTGGTATTTCCATATTTTTTTTGAAAAAGAAGCTATTAAATTGTTTGGGTAAATTGTTACTAAACCAATTACTTTATATCTAGGTAGACTCGGAAAACTTACATTTTCATAAGCTATCTTTGGCGGATTAGTTACATAAGCATTAACAAGATTTTGTATTTTACTATCATCAAAAAAATCTACACCTAAAATCTTATTCTCTTCATCTTCTACACCAATAACAATATAAGAATTGTTTAAAGGATTCGAATTTGAAAGAGCGCAAATATGTTTTAAAAACTTTGCTTTTCCGTCTTTTCTATTTAAAGATAAACTTTGCTTTTTATCATAAAAACTATTCTCATCATTATGAGAAAGTAAGTTTTTAATTAAAAGGCGTTTGTTTATCATTTTACGGCATTTCTTCTCCTCTACTAGCTTCTAATAATAAAAACCAATCTTGCAATTCTAATTCGATACTTAACGCTTTATTTGCTTTTGATATTCGATCTTTATTTGTTGTACCAATTACTGGCGAAATATTTGCAGGATGCTTTAAAATCCAAGCTAATAATAGAACATCTTCTGTTACATTGTATTTTTCTGCTAACGGACTTAAAACTTTTTTAATGCGAGTTGTCTGTTCTGTTTCTTCTTTAAAAACACCTCCTAAAGGACTCCAACACATTGGTTGAATGTCTTTTTCTAGCATTTGATCTAAACTACCATTATGCATTGCTGCGTGTTGCATTAAAGAAAACTCCACTTGATTTACAGAAACAGGAATTTTATCAGAAATTAAATTAACCTGAGAAGTCGTAAAATTAGAGACGCCAAAATTGATAATTTTTCCACTTTCTTTTAATATATTAATTGCTTCTGCAATTTCATTGGGATGCATTAACGGACTTGGTCTATGCAATAAAAAAGTATCTAAATAATCTGTTTGTAAATTTTTTAAAGATTGTTCTACACTCCAAACAATATATTCTTTACTATAATTATAATGTTTTAATTTATTATCTCTAGATTCTGCTACTAACTGAATACCACATTTAGAAATTAACTTTATATCATTTCTTTGAATTCCGCTTTCTTTAAAACCTTTACCAAACGCAGCTTCTGTAGTAAAATGGCCATAAATATCTGCATGATCAAATGTAGAATTTCCATTTTCTACACAAAATTGAATCATTTCTGATTGTTCTTTAGTAGAAAAATTTTTGCCCCAAGCTCCCCAAGACATACATCCTATTATAATTTCTGATTTTGACATCTTTTATTCTTTATTTAAAATTGTAGCACTTGCTTGTGCTGTAGGGTAAACAACTAAATCTTCTATATTTACATGATATGGTCTTGTAACTACAAAATGAATAATATCTGCAATATCTTCTGCTTGTAAAGCTTTATAACCGCTATAAACAGCTGCTGCTTTTTTAGAATCTCCTTTAAAACGAACTTCTGAAAATTCTGTTTCTACTGCACCCGGATGAATTGCAGAAACACGAATGTTATGCTTATTTAAATCTATTCTCATAGATTTATTTAAAGCATTTACAGCGTGTTTAGAGGCACAGTAAACGTTTCCGTTAGGATACACTTCTTTGCCAGCAATCGAGCCAATATTTACTATAAAACCATTGTTTCGCTCTATCATTTGCGGAAATATGGCTTTAGAAACATACAATAATCCTTTTACATTAATGTCTAACATTGCATCCCAATCGTCTAAACTACCCTCTTGTATTGTAGACAAACCATGTGCATTGCCTGCATTATTAATTAAAATATCTATTTGCTTAAAATTTTCTGGAAGAGATGAAACTGCTTTTTCTACAGCTGTTCTATTAGAAACATCAAATTGTAAAATAGTTACATCTGTAAAAGTGCTTAATTCTTTTTGCAGATATTCTAACCTATCTAACCTTCTACCACAAAGAATTAATCTAATATTATTTTTTGCAAATATTTTTGCAGTTGCTTCTCCAATACCAGAGGTTGCGCCGGTAATAAATGCAGTTAATTTCATGTTATTTAATTTAAGCTAAAACTTTGTATAAAATTATGAAATCTTTTTGGCATAAATTTAAACGACTTAGATACTTTTTAGCAATTATTAACAAAGAAAAAACCGTCCTCCTCAGGACGGTTTCTCTTTCAATTGGTTATTAAGCAATAACCAACCAAAAATCAACTAACCAAACTTTATTTTAAATTTCTTCTAATTTTTGTTTTTCTTACTATTTTAGTACGTTTTCTATTCGAATTCCTTACAATAGATTTTGCACTTTTTTCTGATGCGTCTGTTTTTAAGTATTGTACAAAACCTCTACCATTAAAAACATATGTTGTTTTAGAGTCTAAATTATAAAGACTAATCTTACCATCATTTATAACGCTTAACTCAAACTCTTCTATATCTCCGCCATCATAATTAAGTGTTAATATTTTAAGGTCTTCGAAACCTGTCACATCAAACACTTCATAACCTCCAACGTAACTCCAATTTATATTTGCAATTTGTGTGCCAAAATTGTCTTGAGAACTATAAAAAGTAGTTGTATTTTCTGGTGTAAACTGCAAGTAATTTTCTAGATCAAATGCATTTGGCACTCCACCTGTTGTACTTGTTTTCTCCCAAGCTTGATATTCTTGTAAAAAATACTCTATGTTTTCGTAGAACAACTTGTCATAATCGAAATTATTTACCTGATAACCAATTAAAAAGTATGTTACGTTTTGTCTATAATTGTATAATCTTATTTCATTATTAGATGTTACAGTTACTTCAAAATCATTTCTTCCGTCTAAATCGTGTCTTGTTTCTAAAAGACCTGTATACGTATCATATGTACCAACATCTATACCCAAACCATTTCCTGTAAAACCAATATCTGCAATATTATTGTTTGCATATAAAACACCATTTAAAAACGATAATGTAAATGCTTTAGAAACAAAGGGAATATCTCCGTTACCTATAGTTCTGTGATAATCTATATACCACAAATCGTAATTTGATACAACTTCTTCTAAAGAGATTTCATTCTCGATAAAATTGTCTTCGAAAACTGTGGTACATGAGCCTAATAATGCTCCTGATAAAATAAATGTAAAAAGTAGTTTTAAAGATTTCATAAGCTGTAGTTTTAAAGTTACACTTACAAATATTCAAATTACGTGCCAAAAATTATAAAACCAATTAAAATATTGATTATAAATATTTTAACTATTGTTTTTTTGCTGAAGGAAACGCTCGAGATTGAATTTCTTTTATATTCTTTACTTTGTAAAAAACAGATTTACCATCTTTATTAAAACTGATTATAGCCTCATTTTTTTCTAATTGAAAAGGAAACTTTTTAACAGAAGGTAATTTATTTTCTAATTCTTTAGTAGGATTTGAATCTAATATAATATCTCTTTTTATATTTAAATCTGAAGAAAAATGACCAATCAATTGTACTTTATTACCACTTACAACAACTTCTGCTTTGGCTATTTTATTTTGAAAATATATTGAATCAAACTCTATTTCTAAAGCGTTTTCTAATTGAATTTCTAGTTTTGTGCCAGCAACACCTTTTTGACCGCCAACCCAGTTATTATAAAATGCTTTTTCTACTTTAAAAGCAGGGTTTTTAATTAAAGAGTTACTTCCGCATTGAGTAAAACCAAATAGTATGGCTAAGATTGTTAAGATTTTCATGACTTTCATTTTTTCAAGTTTGCTGTTCATATGTCAAATGATATGCCAAGATAAAATAAAATCCACTCAATCAAGTAGATTTTATTTTATTCAAATATTAATTTTGACTTAAGAATTGCTTCCTAACATCAATAATTCGTTCACTAAAACCTCTGTTACATATCTTTTTTCACCATCTTTAGTTGTATAAGATTTGTTGGTTAATTTACCTTCAACTGCAATTTCTTGCCCTTTATTAACGTAGTTTTCTACTACTTGTACTAATCCGCCTTTAATAACAACGTTGTGCCAATAAGTTCGCTCTACTTTTGTGCCGTTTTTATCTTTGTAACTATCATCTGTTGCCATAGAAAATTTTGCAATTTTATTACCATCACTAAAGGTTACTATTTCTGGCTCTTGACCTAATCTACCAATTAATTGTACTTTGTTTCTTAACGTATTCATAAGATAAGTTTTGTGCATTTTTTTATGTAATGCAAGTTTATAATTTATTTTGTCTACTCGTTTAGACATTGCAAAGTTGCGACAGAACTGCTTTACTATTCGGTTTTAAAACAATTACTTTCGGTTGTAATTATTTGTAGTCGTTTGTAAACGGATAATTTTTAGTATATTTACTAAATGAAAATCTTATAGACATGAAATCGTACAGAAATGAACAATGGAAGCTATTTGAAAAAGAAAATTATGATGTTGCTAGAGAAAAACTCTACGTTTCTAATTACGGAAGGGTAAAAAGAGAAATTGAAGAGGGTGTATTCGAACTTCGTAGAATTGGTCAAATTAACAATTTTGAAACCTTTACATACCCAAAAATAGGTAGTAAGAAAAAAGCAAATGCTTATGTGCACAGAGTTGTTGGTTTGTTATTTCTAAAAAAAGAAGAAGATCAAAAATTTGTAATTCATTTAAACCACGATTTAAAAGATAATTACTATCAAAATTTAAAGTGGGTAAATCAAAAAGAATTAACAAAACACCAAATTACTAATCCCAAAAGAATTGCAAAATTTGGAATTAAACCTGGCGCAAAGCTTACAGAAGGAAAGGTTAGGGTAATTAAGAAAAAGTTGTTAGACCCAAACCGAAGAACCAGATTAAGAATTATTGCTAGCCAATTTGGTATTACAACAATGCAATTAAGAAGAATTAAATCTGGCGAAAATTGGGGTGAAATTAAAGTATAGGTTGCTATAAATGGAAAAAAAGGAATGCTTAGAGTGTAAAGAAACTTTAAAAGGAAGAATCGATAAGAAATTTTGTTCTGATTATTGTAGAAATTCTTACAATAATCGCATCAACAAAGACAGTAAAAATTTAATTAGAAATATTAACAATAGACTACGAAAAAACTATAAAATACTATCTGATTTAAATACAACTGGAAAAACAAAAGTTAGCAGAACAAAACTGTATGACAAAGGTTTCGACTTTCAGTTTTTTACATCCATTTATAAAACAAAAACGGGTAACTTATACCATTATATTTACAATGAAGGCTATTTGGCTTTAGAAAATGAAACTTTTTTATTAATTAGAAAAGATAAGTAAATAGTGTAACTTTTTGTAAGCTAGAGCTACTAACTTACAAAAAGACACTATGGTTTTTATTATACTTATTGTTGTAATCTTTATTATAATTGTTGCCTATTACTTTAGCAGTAAACAAGTAATTATAAGAACTCTTGCTAAAACACCAAATAAGCCTGTTGGCGGTTTAAAAACTAATAGTTTTACAAAAGTTACTGGTAAAGCTTTACACGTAAAACAACCACTTATTGCGCCTTTTAGTAAAAGAAAGTGTGTCTATTATAAAATTACAATTCAACAAAAAAGAAACAACGGCAAGAATTCTCATTGGAGAACTTTAATTAGTGATTCTAAAATTCAAGAATTTTTTATTGAAACTAAAGGAGAACATGTAATTGTAAGACCCAAATTAAATCCTAAAAACTTTAAAAGCTATTTAGTTATCGATAAAAAAACCTCTTCTGGCACATTTAACAAACCCACAAAAGAATTTTTAGAAGTTTTAAAAAAATACAATATAAGAAGTGATGGCTTTTTAGGTTTCAACAAATCTTTAAGATATACAGAAGCTATTATAGAGTTAGAAGAAATAGTAACAGTTGCCGGAATAGCTAAATGGAAACATCTTAAAGAACCTGTAGAAGGTTATGCATATTCTAAAATTGCAGAACTTGTAAGTACCGAAAATCAAAAATTAATAATAACAGATTTACCAGATCATAATTTTAATAAAAGAAGGTAATTTTTACCAAGTATTACCCTCTACACTAATGGCAGCTTTTAAAACATCTTTCTGGCTTAATTGCCCAATTAACTTACCGTTTTCTATCACAGGAAATCTTCTTCTACGCGAAGAAATAAACTTAAATGCTGCATCAAAAATATTCATGTTTTTATCAATAGTATCTACATCTGTAACCATATATTTACCAACAGTATTATTAGTATCTACAGGCATATTATAATATTTACTTTCAGAAATATGTTTAATACAATCTGTTTCAGAAATAATACCAATAAGTTCATTTTTTTCATTTACTACAGGTCCACCAGAAATTTTATTAGCAATTAACTGCTCTATTACAAAATCTAAAGAATCTTCTGGTTTAAAAGTTATCAAGTTTGTAGTCATATAATCCGACACTAAAATTTGTGTTTCATCTTTAATTTGATTGGTTTCTCTTTTACCTTGAAAGCTCTTAATTCCCATAATATTAGATTTTTAGTTGTACTAAAGTTAGCAAAATTTTTAATCGTTTTTACTTTTGATGTTAATTTTTTTTAATTCACTACTTTTATAGAAATATAATTTTAGCATGAATAATTTTTCTACGATTGTTTCTACCCTACTAATTTTAGGTGTAATTTTTTGGAGTTTTAACAGCTTAAAACCATCTATAAATGCTTCTAAAAACACTAACGAAACATCTTTTTCTTTAAACAATGCCTTACATCATTTAAAAAACATTAGCACAAAAACCCATTATGTTGGTTCTAATGAACATAAAAACGTGCAGAACTATATTGTAAGAGAATTGCAAAAAATGGGGTTAGAACCGCAAATTCAGACACAAACTGCTATCAATAAAAAATGGTTTGCCGCCACTACTGCAGAAAATATTATCGCTAAAATTAAAGGTACAAACTCAGATAAAGCATTACTTCTATTAACTCATTACGATGCAAATCCGCATTCTTCTTTAGCTGCAAGTGATGCGGGTTCTGGCGTAGTAACTATTTTAGAAGGAATTAGAGCTTTTTTAGCAAAAGGAACTATCCCAAAAAATGACATAATTATTTTAATTTCTGATGCAGAAGAATTAGGTTTATTGGGCGCACAAGCGTTTGTAGACGAACATTCTTGGGCTAAAAACGTTGGTTTAGTTTTAAATTTTGAAGCTAGAGGAAGTGGCGGACCAAGTTATATGTTAATGGAAACAAATGGGAAGAACAGTAAATTACTATCAGAATTTTTAGCAACGAAACCAAATTTTCCGGCAGCTAACTCCCTAATGTATTCAATCTATAAGAAACTACCAAACGATACAGATCTAACTATTTTTAGAGAAAATGCAAACATTAACGGATTTAACTTTGCCTTTATTGGCGACCATTTTGACTATCACACAGCACAAGATTCTTATGAAAGATTAGACCGAGAAACCTTACTACATCAAGCAGATTATTTTACAAATTCTTTAAATTATTTTGCAAATGCAAAGCTATCAGATTTAAATTCCGAAGAAGATTTTGTGTATGTAAATTTCCCTATTATTAAAATGCTAACGTTTCCGTTTTCTTAGGTAAAACCATTAACAATTGGTTGTTTAATTGTTTTTATTATTTTGCTTTTCTTCGGAATTTCACTTAATAAAATAGACGTTAAAGGAATTTTTAAAGGTTTTGCATTATTTTTAGTGTCATTAATTTTATGCGGATTAATATCTTTCGGGTTATGGGAACTATTACAAATTATACATCCGCAGTACAAAGATATTTTACACGGTTTTACTTATAATGGTTATCAATATATTACAGCATTTGTATTTTTAAATCTTTGGTTATTATTTACAATTTATAAGCGTAGCGCCAAAGAATTAAAACCTACAAACCTATTAGTAGCACCTTTGTTATTTTGGTTAATTATTAATTTAATTATTGCTTACACATTAAAAGGTGCTGGTTTTTTTATCATTCCGGTTATTAGCGCATTACTAATTTTAGCAATTGCAATTTTCTTAGATTTAAAAGAAAATTCTAAAAGGATATTGTTTACCATTTTATCGCTACCAACCATTTATATTTTTGCGCCATTGGTAAAAATGTTTCCTGTTGGTTTGGGTTTAAAAATACTGTTTGTAAGTGCAATTTTTATTGTGTTGGTTTTTGGTTTAATGATTCTTAGTTTTCATCAAAAGAAATCTTTTTGGACTCAGAAATTAACCGGACTATTAGCGATTGTATTTTTAGGTTTAGCAACCTACAACAGCGGATTTTCTATAGATAATAAAAAACCAAATAGCATCGTTTACATTCAGAATTCTGATGATAAAACAGCTTATTTCGGAACCTACAACACTGTTTTAGATACTTATACTAAGCAAATTTTTAATACTGATTATTCTGAAGGTGGTATTGAAAATGCAAACACTAAAAGTAAGTACAATACACGATTTAAATTTGCCAAAAAAACCACTTTTAAAGGTATAGAAAGTGCCAATTTAGTTACAGATTTAGATACTATTATTAACTCTAAACGATTTATAGAATTAACCTTTACACCTACAAGAAAAGTTAATAAGTTCGAATTTATAACCAAAAACAACATTAGCCTAAATCAATTTAAAGTGAATGATGTCTTGGTTAACGATGGTAAAAAATATAAGGCAAAACCTGGCACATTTTTAATTTATCATTTTGGTAACAGCGATAAAGATTTAACTATTTCTTTTACTATTGATGCCAACGAGAAGTTAGACATTACTTTAAATGAAATTTCTTACGATTTGCTAACCAACAAAAACTTTAACATAATACCAAGAACCCAAGAAATGATGCCCATCCCTTTTGTTACTAATGATGCCATTATTATCTCTAAGAAACTTGTTTTTTAAAGAGATTTAAATTTTAGAAATTATAAATTATTCTCGAAATAGTTTTTAATAAACAAAAAAGCATTTCGATTTCTCAAAATGCTTTTTCGTTTTCTTTAAAGAATAGGTTTTTAGTCTATTTCTGAAACTCTTAATGTATTTACCATACCTTTTGCTTCAACTGGCATAGAAGTAAGGTTAATCATTAAATCGCCTTCTTTTACGTATCCTTTATCCTTAGATAATTTGTTAATATCTACAACAGTATCATCTGTACTTAAGTTTTTATCGTAATAAAATGCTTTTACACCCCAAAGTAAATTTAATTTACCTAAAATTCTTCTTTCTGATGAAAATGCTAAAATTGATGATTGTGGTCTCCAAGCAGATATTTGAAACGCTGTGTAACCACTATTTGTTAAGGTAGAAATTGCGGCTGCATCGATATCATTTGCCATTAATGCTGCATGATGACAAACTGCTTTTGTAATAAATCTATTTGTTCTAATATGTGGTGCTTCATGTGGCACTTTAATCATTCTAGAATTTTCTACAGATTTAATAATCTCTGCCATTTTTTGAATCACTCTAATTGGATGTTTACCAACAGAAGTTTCTCCAGAAAGCATTACTGCATCTGCACCATCCATAATAGAATTTGCAACATCATTTACCTCTGCTCTTGTTGGTACAGAGTTATCAATCATTGTTTCCATCATTTGAGTTGCAATAATTACAGGTATTCTTGCTCTTTTTGCTCTTCTAACTAATTTCTTTTGAATTAATGGTACGTCTTGCATAGGAATTTCTACACCTAAATCTCCACGTGCTACCATTAAACCATCACAATAAGGTATTAATGCATCTATATTTGCAACGGCTTCTGGCTTTTCTATTTTTGCAATTACAGGTACTCTATATTCTGAATGTTGATCGATTAAATCTCTTAACATTCTTAAGTCTTCTGGCGTTCTAACAAAAGACAAAGCCATCCAATCAATATTTAAACTCAATGCAAAAATTGCATCTTCTTTATCTTTTTCTGTTAATGCTGGTAAAGAAATAGCAGTGTTAGGTAAGTTTACACCTTTTTTAGATTTTAAAGGACCACCCACAACAGTTTTTACAACTACCTCTTTGTCTTTATCTGTAGATACAACCTCGAATAATAGTTTACCATCGTCTACCAAAATTTGTTCTCCTACTTTTACATCTTTTGGAAAACGTTGATAGGTCATAAACGCTTTTTCTTTTGTACCAATACATTTTTCTGTAGTAAAGGTAAATAAATCACCATCTTCTAAAACTACATCATCTTCCATAACACCAACTCGAAGTTTTGGTCCTTGTAAATCTGCAAGAATAGCTACGTTGAAATCGTTTTCTTCGTTAATTTCTCTAATAGTCTTAACAGTCTTCTTTACATTTTCATATTCTGCATGAGAAAAATTAATTCTGAAGACGTTTACACCCTCTTTAGCTAAATTTGTTAAAATTTCTTTAGATCCTGTAGCAGGTCCTAATGTTGCAACGATTTTAGTTTTTTTATAATCTGTCATATTAAAATATTAAAAAGTCTTTAGACTTTAGTGTGTTTTTATCAATTGAATAAGAAGTAATAACTTGCTCAATTTCTTTTATTTTTTTTACTGTATTTATAACATAAGCATCTCCTACTTCGCCAGAAATTTTAATAAAAAAATCTACCTTCTTCTTTTCCGGAATTAAGTAAGTTCTGGTTTCTGTAGTTAAAAGTAACTCACTCGATTGTGTTTGGTTTTCGTTTTTAAAGCTATTTGCAATTAAAAACCAATCATAATCGTACTTTTTGCTAGAAAAATTATAGATTGAAAACGATGCTAAATTTTTATCTTTTTCGAACTCTAAATTTTTGGTCGATTTAGAAAACTTTATGTTTAAATTTTTATTTAGTAAATATGCAAGCCTGTAGTCTTCTAATGCTGTATGAATACCTATTAAAGAGTATTCTTCTTCACAAAAATCTTCTAAACCTAAAGCATGAATTTGCATATATCGTAAATTTACTTTTAGTATTTAATCTTGCTAAATTACTAATAGTTTACGAGTATTCTATGTTATTTTAACGAAAACGTTATCGCTTTAATCTAGAGAAATTTGCTTTTGAAATGCAAAGTACACCCTTTTAGATGCTTGCTCTTCTGCTTTTTTCTTTGACGTAGCTCTTCCTTTAGCAATTTGCTCACCATCTATACTTACTTTAACACTAAAATGCTTTACGGGGTCGTTACCAGAGTCTTCATAAGTATCAAAGCTATAAATTTTCTTTTGCTTTTGACACCATTCTATAATTAAACCTTTATAACTAGTAATTTTACCTTCTAGCTTTTCAATATCTACGTATGGTACAATTACATTATGATATATAAATTTCTGACAAAAATTATATCCTTTGTCTAAATAAATTGCGCCAATTAATGCTTCAAAAATATTACCATGAATATTATCGCCTACATTAGATTGGTCAATATTACTTTTTACAAACTTAATTAAGTTTAAGTCTTTACCTAACTCATTTAAATGCTCTCTACTAACAATTTTAGAGCGCATTTGGGTTAAATACCCTTCTGTACCTGTAGGCACTTTTTTATATAGATAGGCAGCAATAACAGAACCTAAAATAGAGTCGCCTAAAAACTCTAATCTTTCGTAGTTTATAGGATTCCCTTTTTTATCTAGCATTTGAACAGATCTATGTGTAAATGCCTTTTTGTATTGATTTATTTTTCTTGGAGAAAAATTTAGTAGTTTTCGTAATTCGTTATGAAATTCTGCATCTTCTTTAGAATGCGATTGAACTATTTTACGAATAAAATTATTCATAAACTACTCATCTAATTTCTTAAATGCTACACATGCATTATGACCACCAAAACCAAAAGTATTACTCATTGCAACTTTAATTTCTCTTTCTTGAGGTTTGTTTAAAGTTAAATTAAGTTCTTGATTTATATTTTCATCTGCATTAGAATGATTTATTGTTGGCGGAACAATACTGTGTTTCATTGCTAAAATAGAAGCAATAGATTCTATAGCTCCTGCAGCACCAAGTAAGTGCCCTGTCATAGATTTTGTAGAATTAATATTGATGTTCTTAGCGTGATCGCCAAAAACTTCTGATATTGCCTTTAATTCTGCAACATCACCAAGTGGTGTAGATGTACCATGTGTGTTAATATGATCTACATCCTCTGGTTTGATACCCGAATTTTCTAAACAATTTTTCATTACTGCAATCACACCCAATCCTTCTGGATGTGGCGCTGTCATATGGTAAGCATCCGAAGACATACCGCCTCCAATTACCTCTGCATATATTTTTGCACCTCTTGCTTTTGCATGCTCATATTCTTCTAAAATAATTGCTCCAGCTCCTTCTCCTAAAACAAATCCATCTCTTTCTGCGTCAAAAGGTCTCGATGCAGATTCTGGAGAATCGTTTCTAGTTGATAAAGCGTGCATTGCGTTAAAACCACCAACACCCGCATACGTTACAGCAGCTTCAGAACCACCTGTAACAATTACGTCGCAGTGTCCTAGTCTAATGTAATTTAATGCATCTATCATTGCGTTAGCAGAAGATGCACAGGCAGATACTGTAGTATAATTTGGCCCCATAAATCCATTTTTAATAGAAATATGTCCTGGTGCAATGTCTGCAATCATTTTTGGTATAAAGAAAGGATTAAATCTTGGTGTACCATCTCCGGCTCCAAAATTTATAGCTTCATTTTGAAAAGTTTCTAAACCTCCAATACCAGCTCCCCAAATTACACCAACTCTTAATTTGTTAATTTTTTCTAGATCTAAATCTGCATCTGCAATTGCCTCATCAGAAGCTACCATTGCATATTGCGTAAATCGATCCATTCTGCGGGCTTCTTTTCTGTCAATAAAATCATTAACCTTAAAGCCCTTAAGTTCACATGCGAAACGAGTTTTGAACTTGGCAGCATCAAAGTAAGTGATAGGTGCTGCTCCGCTAACTCCGTTAACTAAGGCGTTCCAATATTCTTCAATATTATTACCAATTGGCGTTAATGCGCCAAGTCCAGTGACTACAACTCGTTTTAATTGCATATAATTCTTACTTTTTTGCTTCTTCTATATAACTAACCGCTTGACCTACAGTACCAATGTTTTCTGCTTGATCATCTGGAATTTGGATATCAAATTCTTTTTCGAATTCCATAATTAACTCAACAGTATCTAAAGAATCTGCTCCTAAATCGTTTGTGAAGCTAGCTTCTGTTGTTACTTCGTTATCGTCAACTCCTAATTTGTCTACGATAATCGCTTTTACTCTTGATGCAATGTCTGACATAATTTTTTAATTTTAAATTTTAAATCGGGGCAAAAATACAAATCTTATTAATTATAACTAATTTTTGTCCCAAAAATGATTATTAAAAGTAAATAAAATATTTTAATCTTTACTTAAAACAATCAGTTTGTTAATAATTATTCTTTTTTTTGTAGCTTAGATAAATAGATATGAAGCGTATTGTTGTTTTTGCTTCTGGTTCGGGTTCGAACGCAGAAAACATTATTAAGTTTTTTAATCATACTAAAACCGCTAAGGTTACTAAAGTGTTGTGTAACAATGAACATGCCAAAGTTTTTGAGAGATGTAAAAACCTAAATACTAACTGTTTACATTTCAATAGAAATGATTTTTCTAAAACAGATTATATATTAAATATCTTAAAAAACGAAGCAGATTTTATTATTCTTGCTGGTTTTTTATGGCGAATTCCGCAAAAAATTGTAACTGCTTTTCCTAATAAAATCATTAATATTCATCCGGCATTATTGCCAAAATATGGCGGAAAAGGAATGTACGGAAAGCATGTTCATAAAGCTGTAAAAGATAATAACGAAACCGAAACAGGTATCACAATTCATTATGTTAATGAAAATTACGACGAAGGTGCTATCATTTTTCAATCAAAAACAGCTTTAAACGAGCAAGATACTCCAGAAACGATTGCAGAAAAGATTCACGTATTAGAGCAACGCTACTTCCCGAAGGTTATAGAAGAAGTTATTTTAGCTACAAATGAGTAAGAAAAAGTTTTATGTTGTTTGGAACGGACGTAAAAAGGGTATTTATACGTCTTGGAATGTTTGTAAAAAACAAATTGATGGTTTTGAAGGTGCGCAATACAAATCTTTTGCAAGCTTAGACGATGCTGAAGTTGCGTTTTCAAAAAGTTTTGCTGATTATATTGGTAAAAACACCAAGAAACCTACACTTTCTACTGCTGAAAAAACAAAATACGGCAAGCCAAATTTAGAAAGTATTTCTGTAGACGCTGCTTGTGCAGGAAATCCTGGTAAAATGGAATACAGAGGTGTTTTAACGCACAATAAACAAGAAATTTTCAGAAAAGGACCTTACGCTAAAGGAACTAATAATATTGGTGAGTTTTTAGCTTTGGTACATGGTATTGCACTTTTAAAAAGCAAAAACAAAGAAGATATTCCTATTTATTCTGATTCTAAAATTGCCATGAGTTGGATTAAGCAAAAAAGATGTAAAACCAACATGCATTTTGATGCTTCTAATAAAGATATTTTAGAACTGATTAAAAGAGCAGAAAAATGGTTGAAAGAAAATACTTTTAAAAACCCAATTTTAAAATGGGAAACCAAAGCTTGGGGAGAAATTCCTGCAGATTTTGGCAGGAAGTAATTGATAATTTCGGTAGTAGTTTTTATTCTATTTTTTTAGAATTAACTACTACCAAAACTATTTCTATTTAGTACAAAACGTATTTATTCTTTAATATTAAATACCTTATCTAACTCTTCTTCTAAATTATCTTCATACTCTACTCTTTTTAATATTTTTCCTTCTTCACTAATAATAAAAGAAGTGGGTATTTGTTCAAGGCTATAGTTTAAAGCAACAGGGTTACTACCCATACGTAAAAGATTTGAAAAATCTGGCCAACTTAATTGTAACTTCTTACTCGCATTCTCCCACCTACTTCTTTCCACATCAAAAGAAAAACTAACTATTTGAAAGTTTTCATTTTTATACTTTTCTATTATGGTAGGAAACTCTTCTTTTATTTGTTTTACACAAGGGACACACCAACCTGCCCAAAAATCTAAAAGAATTACTTTGCCTTTATAATCTGATAATTTAATTGTTTCTCCTTTTAAGTTTTCAGCAACAATATCAACAAAATCATCACCTTCCTCCAGGGGTTTTGTACTTAAAAAAGTATCTAATTTCTTACCGTAACTAGAATTTTTCATTTTATCTGATAACAAATTAAAATATTCTTGTGAACTCTCTTTAGGAAATACTTTTCTAAAATTTAAAATTTCAGATATCGAAAAATAATTATTCGGATATTCTAAAAAAAATTGTAATGAAACTTTTTTAATGGTATCGAAATTTTTATCTGCATATGTATCAAACTCCTCTTTAGTAATTATTTTTTTACTGATTTTTTGATATTCTCGACCTCTATTATCATGAATTGGATCGGTTAATTCTTTGTAGCGTAGTGCAACTTCATTTGTTTTACTACCAATACTAAATTTATTAAAATTAATATCTTTTTCAGATAATGGTTCTATTGAAGCATTTATTTCTATTTCCTTGTTTTCTAACCAAAAATCAGGATAAATTTCATGCTCTTTTGTTATAAAACTAATTGGCACGGGATCATTTAACTTACCTGCAAACGCAAATTTATTATTTAATACAATAGTAGAATCAATCATGTTCCATGTATCACCATTAAATAAATAAACCATAGTGCTATCTTTTAAACCATTAA
Source organism: Polaribacter sp. OB-PA-B3 (assembly GCF_054589375.1). Classification (NCBI taxonomy): domain Bacteria; kingdom Pseudomonadati; phylum Bacteroidota; class Flavobacteriia; order Flavobacteriales; family Flavobacteriaceae; genus Polaribacter; species Polaribacter sp. OB-PA-B3. The sequence continues at coordinate 307,931 of NZ_BAAIIX010000001.1, read as the reverse complement.
TATTGGCCTTAATTGTAAAACCTTCTTTAGGTTTAGAACATGATAAAATACAGATTGTTAAAAATGTTAGTAGTAGTTTCTTTTTCATAGTTTTAAAGTTTAGTTAATTTTCATAGCTTATTAATAATTAATTGTTTGCATCAAATATTATACCATTACAAATTATACCCAATACTAAACATGATAATTCTTGGTAAAATAAAAGTTTTAGAATCTGAAACTACATAATCTGAAAAACGATTGCTTTGTTTAAACTGGGCATTAAACATATTTTGTGCAGTAATTTTATAAGACCAAGCACTGTCTTCTTTTTTATAAGACAAGGTTGCATTTGCTATTTCGTAGGTGTTTTTTTGACCCAAATCTTTATTTTCGTAGATGCTTTTTCTGTAATCAAAATTGAAAATAAAGCCGTCTAAAAAATCGTAATCTACGGTTACAAAAGGTTCTGTGGTAATAAACTTAGAGGTATTGTTGCTAGAAATAAAACGTCCAATATCTCTACTTATACCAAGTTCTAGTGTAGGTAAATTATCGAACATCGTTTCGAAACCAACTTCATAATTATAACTATTATTTTTATTGGTTTGAATTACATTGTCTATTTCTTGCACATAACTAGCGTTATTAAAACCAACATCAAATTTATACTTTATGTTTTTTATACTTTTTTCTAAATGCACAGTTCCTCTTAAATCTTCTGACGGATTGTTAAATAATTTCGCTGTTAAAAACTGATTGATTCTTTGCGTTTCATCTGTATTATTTACATCAAAAGCGACGGTGTTTCTAACACCTTTTATTTGTTTGTTGTAATTTAAATTGGCAAACAGCATTAAACCTCTGTACAAACTAAAGCGGCTATAATAAATTCTTGCAGCATGAAACAAGTTGTTTTCTAAATTTTCGTTTCCTTTAAAAACAGAATTATACGATTGTAAATAGAAGCGATTGGCAAACCTACTCGCATCAGAAAAAGAAGTTTTTAAATTGTAATTAATAGTAATTTTTTTCGATTTATTAAACTCAATTTTTGCTAAAAAATCTGGTAAAACCACCCATTTGTTTTTTGTTGTTTGTGTTTGTTGATTTACCTGCCAATTATAATTATGTAAAAAAGCACCTTGTTTTAATGTAAAAATGCCTGTTCTAAACTTGTAATGCATTCCTGCAAACAAATCATTTAATTTAAAATTAAGATTGTTACCAAAACCACCAGGAGAAAAATTATTGATTGTTCCGTTATCTAGTTTTTGACTGTCATCCGTAGAAAAATCTTCATTTAAAAACTTATTACCAACTGTGGTATAAATATGATTGCTGTTATTGATTTCCCAAAAATGCTTAAAAACAAAATCTATATTTTGCTCTTGGGTATTTTTATCTTGCAAAATTCTTAATAAATCTTGGTTATTATCCGTAGGAATTAAACCTTGTAAAATTGGGTTTTCGGTTTCCCAAAAAGCATTTTGATTGTTTTTATCTAAAACATAACTAAACACAGAAGAAAACGTATGTGCATCATTTTGTCTTTTGTGCCATTCTATATTCTGATTAATGTACGTAGCTTTTAAATTTCTATCTGTTGTAATTAAATTTGAAGTAGCGTTTACTATAGAATTTAAACTATTATCAATAGTATTATTAGTTCTTTTTACCTGCGTTCTTACGTACCATTTTTCTTTAGAATTAGGTGTATACTCTAAGTTTAAATTTCCAATTCCTAATAAATTATCTGCAATTGTTTTGTTAGTTCTTGCTTCTGTAAAAGTCGTATACTGATTAAAATCTTCTTTAAAATTGGTAGTTTCTGTACCAGAAAAAATGGCAAAACCAGAAACATCTAATTTAGAAGTTGCCGTTTTTGTAATGTTAAGTGCACCAAACTTTTGTTTACTTTTTAATACATCATTGCTTTGCATAAACTGTGAAAAAGCGCCTCCTTTCCAATTAAAATTACCGCTAAAAATGGCATTTACACCACCAGAAAAACTCATATAATCTCTAAACGTAAATGTTTTTTCGCCAACATTATTTAAGTTTCCTATAAAATTTACGTTGGTCTTGGGCGAGTAATAAAATAAATTAGCACTGGTTTTATAAAAATCTTCATTGCCTTTACCAACTTCTACATCACCAAAAAGAAACCGTTTTTTATCTTCTTTTAGTTTGATGTTCATTGCCATTTCATCAGAATCTGTTAATCCTTTTAAAAAAGCTACTTCATTATAATTATCTATTACCTCTACATTACCCACAGCATTTGCAGGAATATTTTCTACGGCCAATTTAGAATTACCACCAAAAAACTTTTTGCCATCTACCAACATTTTGGTTACCTTTTTGCCTTGTACAGTAACACTACCGTTTTTATCGACTTCTACACCTGGTAATTTTTTTAAAACATTTTTAAGTTTGCGTTCAGAACCATCTGTAAATTTATCTGTTTTATAGGTTGTGGTATCACCTCTAACTGTTACTGGCATTTCAATAACAATTTCATCTAAACTTTCTGAAGATTGTTGTAATACAAAATCTTTTTTAGTGTTTTTAAAAGCAATAAACTGATATTCTATAGGTTTGTAACCTAAATAAGAAATACTAATGTTAATAGTATCTCCTTTTTCTAAAAGCAGTTTATAATAACCGTCATTATCTGTTATTGCAAATTTTAGATTTTTAGAGACATCTTTGGGTTTTGCTATAACATTTGCATACGGCATTGGGTTTTGTAAACTATCTTTTACAGCTCCAGAAAGTGTTATTTTTTGGGCGAAAAATGAAATAGATACACCAAAAAACAATACTAATAGACTTTTCTTTTTCATAAAAACTTTTATTGTTTTTTTAAATCTTTCTAGAACGCTTCTCCTCTTTTTCTAGATTCTTCAGCTTTCATTTGCTTCCTGTTATAGGTTTTAAAATTATTTTTGTTGCTTTAATTTTTTTTACTTGTTACCAAAAACCCTTTTTTTCGATTTATCGATAATTTTTTTATATTCTTCTTTACTAACTCTTTTTCCCTCTTTAGGTTCAGTTACTATAATTTCTTCTTTAGGGTTTAATTTGATTTTTGTTGCTTTAAATATAATTCTACCTATTTCAAGTTCTAATATTAAACCTGGTAAACCATATTCACCTTTTGGACCAAAACCAATAGGTATAGATGTTGTGTACCAAGCTATAACCTTACCTTTGTTTCTAGTAGCTTTATAGCACAAAAAACCGTTTATATTTCTTTTTTCTTGAGTAAGTTCCCATTCTAAAAAAGTGTTTTCAAAAATGAAACATTCTCCAAGTGTTTCGCAGTCTTTTATCAAATATCTTTTATCTATGTTATTGTAATAATATTCCTTAGAACCGCCACTTACTGTTTTTAGATTTTTTTGTGCTAGAATATTATCTTTATCTGAGTTTAAGGATTCTTCAACTTTAAAAATACCTTGATTGTTAGAAAAAGTTAAAATAGATTTTATACTACTTGTATTTTGGTAAACTTTATCTAAGGATTCTTTAACTTTTATGTTTTTTAGATTATTTCTACTTTTAGTTAAATATTTAACTAGTTCTTTACTATTAATAGTTGACTCATAAATAACTTTACCACTTATGTTTTGAGAAGTAATTGATACTGAAAAACAAAACAATAAAATGGTGAAAATAGGTTTCATAGTGATTGATTAACATTTATTCATAAAAAATTATAAACTAATTTATAGACCTTTACTTTTTTTAAAATTTTGCATTGTTGATGATGCCATTTCTTGATATTCCTTTTCAGTTACCTTAATTCCCTTAATTGGTTTTTCTATTTTAATTACTTCTTTAAAATTTAATGTAATTTTTTTTGCATAATAAATTTTCTTATAAACCTCCAGCTCCAAAATTAAACCAGGTAGACCATCATAACCTAAAGGACCAAAAGAGACTGGTATTTTTGGAGTAAACCAAGCGGTTATTAATTGCTTTCGTCCTTTGCTATTAACAATAACTTCTGTTGTTGCTTTAAAACAATTGTATTCTCCTATTTTTTTAGTATCTTTTTGTATTTTCCAATTTAACTTAGGTTTTGTAATTAAAAATAATTCCCCAAAAGCATTTAGTTGTAAAATACGTTTATCTTTATTATAATAAACTCCTTTATCATAAACACTTATAATATTAATTAATGATTCATTACTTTCTGATTCTAATATTGGTTTTAAATAAAAATAACTTTCAGTATTCTTAAAGTTTAATTCAAAATTTAATTTCTTTTCTTCAGTAGAGATAATTTCTCTCATTTTTTGAAATCTTCTGTGTTTTTCTGGATTTTCTTTTAATCGAATCGAATCTGTTTTTGATAAAATTTGTGTTTTGGGTTTTTTCCCATAAATTACAGTTCCTTTAAAGTCTTGGGAAGTTACAGAGGTTATAAAAAGAAATAAAAAAGCACTTGTTAAATATATTTTCATTTTATTATATTTTAAAATTAAAAGAGGCGACGAATCACCTCTTAAACTAATTATAGACACCACATAGTATAATATTTATTCATCATTTCCCATTCTTTAGTCTCATCACCACCACCTTCTTCTGTTCCGAATTCCCAAGCATCCTGAAAACAGTCGTCTGGCTTAGATACTGTAGAATTATTAGCATTCATAAAACTTACTCCTGTTGCTAGTAAAAATATTAGACTTCATACTAATTTCTTTTTCCGAATAAATTATCTGCTGCTTTTCCAACTAAAATCTTAAAATCTTTTTCTTTTATTATTTTACCGTTATTTAATTTATTTATTATTACACCCTCTTTAGGGTTTAAAATTATTTTTTTAACCATAAAATGGATATCGCCTAATTCTAATTCTAAAATTAATCCAGGTAATCCATTTTCTCCTTTTGGTCCAAAATTAACGGGAATCGAGGGGCTATACCATGCAACAATTTCTTTTTTTGCTTTTCTTCCTGCTATCATTCGAACAGCTTTATAACAAGTATAACCTGATATTTGTTTTGTTTCTTGGGTTAAATTCCATTTTTTTAATTTAGATCTAATTATAAAACATTCACCTAAGGTTTTACAGTTTTTTACATCATTATACTTAAGGCTAGAATTTGTATAAAACACTTTATTACCACCAGACCAACTCTCTATTAATCTGTTATTAAGTTTTCTGTTTTTACTAGTTAAATTTTCTTCTACTTTAAAAATCGATTCATCATTTGAAAAATGAAGAGTTGATTTTATTTTTAAAGAACTTAAATATATTTCATCATATGTTTTTCGTGAAGTTATATCTAATTTTTCTCTTTTATTTGCTACATAATCTCTTATTGTATTTTCACTAATAGAGGATTGATATTCTATAATACCTATTAAATTAGTTTGTGAAAATATTATTTTTGAAAATAAAAGAAGTAGAATAAAAGGTGTTTTTTTTTGCATAATTTTTTTTATTTAATTAGCGTTTAAAGTTTATAAACTTTAAACGCTAAAATTAAAATTTAACAATTTTCTTCAATACAAATAGTATAAAGTATCATATAGTTATCTACTAATTTTTCATCATCACTCCAATCGGGTGTAAATTCTAATGCTTGTCTTTTTGATGTTCTAACACAATTTGATGCACACCCAAACTCTTCCGCGACCTCAATAGCTTCTTTTGTTATTGGTAAAACTTCATCATTAGATACTGTTGCATTCATAAAACTTACTCCTGTTGCTAGCACAAATACTAGACTTAATATTACTTTTTTCATAATATAAAATTTATAACCTATTTTTTATTTAGGTTTATTTAATTATTAATTTTTAGAATTTCAAATGAATAAACAAGTTAAAAATTCTTCAAAAACTTGTAGAAAAAGCATTACTTTTGTAAGACTTCCTCTGATTGTTATTGTTTATTTACATAAGCATTTGTTTTAAGTGATACATTTATTTAGTAATTTTTATATTTCTTAAATCTGCAAGCAGAGGTTTTCTTTTTAATTCTATTTTCTTCAATAAAATAAACAGCATACTAAAGTCTGTTATCATCTCTTTTGTAATGAAATGATCTTTTTATTTTATGAATTTAAACGATAAAAGTTTATTTATTTAGGGTTTATAAATTGCCTAAAAAGGCTACCTAAAACTATATTGTAGAGAAACTTTTCTTTTTCACAGCATTTTTCTCTCATCCAAAGATGAAACTTATTTTTTAATAATCCTAAAAAACTACCCACCCGATTTGGACTAGCTGAATTCAGGGATACCCAAAACATACTGTTTTCAGCTAGTCCAATTTGGAAAGTAAAATAGATTTTTTTTCCTTACTTTTGAAAAAAGAAAAAGACTAAAAAACAACTGTTTAGCCAAAAACTAAATTAGAAAAACTAAAAAATGCTATAAAAATGAATGAAAACACCTCACTACAAAGTGTAGATCATCAGATTAATAATATTTTAAATATGATAATCTACAGAAGAAAAAAATTAGGTCTTACCCAAACCGATTTAGCAAATAAACTTGAAATAACTTTAAGTGGTTATTACAAAATAGAAAAAGGAAAAACAGATCTAAATTTTAGACGAATGCTAGAAATAGCAGAAATTTTAGATGTAGACCTTAACTACTTTTTTAAGTAATTGTAGTTTAGATACATCATTAGTTCATCTCTATCTTATATTAAAAAAGGAATGGTTGAAAAAGATATAATTAATGCTTCGCACAGTAAAATTCTGCAGAAAATAGTGATTTTAAGAAGAAATGCTGGTCTTTCTCAAGTAGAGTTAGCAGATGCTATCGGAATTTCTGAAAGCGGCTATTTTAAAGTAGAAAAAGGAAAAACAAAGCTAGATTTAGAAAGATTGCTAATTATCTTGCTAAAACTTAAAATTTCTCCAAAGGAATTTTTTAAAGATATAGAATTAAATTTTTAAACAAAAAGCCCAAAACAATTAAAATAGTTTTGGGCTTTTTTATACTTTAAAAGCTAATATTTAAATATTTGCTTTCATTAATTCTCTATTCATTCTGGCAATGTTGTCTAAAGAAATTCCTTTAGGGCACTCAACCTCACAAGCACCTGTATTTGTACAGTTTCCAAAACCTTCTAAATCCATTTGGGCAACCATGTTTTGCACACGATCTGCAGCTTCTACTTGCCCTTGTGGTAATAAAGCATATTGTGATACTTTTGCACCTACAAATAACATTGCAGAACTGTTTTTACATGTAGCAACACAAGCACCACAACCTATACAAGTTGCTGCATCCATAGCCTCATCTGCTGCATGTTTAGAAATAGGAATTGAGTTTGCATCTTGTGTATTACCAGATGTATTTACAGAAATGTAACCACCTGCATGCTGTATTCTATCAAAAGAAGATCTATCTACAACTAAATCTTTAATTACAGGAAAAGCAGCTGCTCTAAATGGCTCTATTGTTATAGTGTCGCCATCTTTAAACATACGCATGTGTAACTGACAAGTTGTAACGCCTCTATCTGGCCCATGAGCTTCTCCGTTAATATACATAGAACACATACCACAAATACCTTCTCTACAATCATGGTCAAAAGCAACTGGCTCTTCACCAGCATTTACCAATTGTTCATTTAAAACATCCATCATTTCTAAGAAAGACATATGTTCTGATATTTCAGTAACCTTATAATCTACCATTTGACCCTTTGTAGATGAGTCTTTCTGTCTCCAAATCTTAAGTGTTAAATTCATAATGTCTATCTTATTTATAACTTCTTTCTTTAACTTCTATGTTCTCGTAAACCAATTCTTCTTTGTGCAATACTGCGTCTTTTGGTTCTCCTTTATACTCCCAAGCAGAAACAAATTGAAATTCTTTTAATCTCTTTGCCTCTCCTTCTTCTGTTTGATATTCTTCTCTAAAGTGTCCTCCTGCAGATTCTTCTCTAACTAAAGCATCTTTTGCAAACAATTCTCCTAATTCTAAGAAATCTGCAACTCTACCTGCTTTAGCTAATTGCTCGTTGTATTCTGTATCTGTTCCTGGCACAAGTACATTTTGCCAAAAATCTTTTCTTAATGCAGAAATTTCTTCGATAGCTTCTTCTAAACCAGCTTTGTTTCTAGACATACCACATTTATCCCACATAATTTTTCCTAATTTTTTGTGGTAATAATCTACAGAATGTGTTCCTTTATTATTGATAAAAAATTTAATTCTATCTGTAACTTCTTTTTCTGCCGCTTCAAACTCTGGGCTATCTGTAGATATTTTTCCTGTTCTAATATCATCTGCCAAATAATCTCCAATAGTATAAGGCAACACAAAGTAACCATCTGCTAAACCTTGCATTAATGCAGATGCTCCTAATCTATTTGCACCATGATCAGAGAAGTTTGCTTCTCCGATAGCATAACAACCAGGTATTGTTGTCATTAAGTTATAATCTACCCAAATACCACCCATTGTATAGTGTACTGCCGGATAAATCATCATTGGCGTTTCATATGGATTTTCATCTACGATTTTTTCGTACATCTGAAATAAGTTTCCATATTTTGCCTCTACAATCTTTTGTCCTAATTCGTATATTTTCGCGTCAGAAGGATTGTTTATATTTTGAATTTTTGCTTGCTCTTTACCATAACGAGTTATAGCAGATGCAAAGTCTAAATATACAGCTTCACCTGTTGCATTTACACCATAACCAGCATCACAACGCTCTTTTGCTGCTCTAGAAGCAACATCACGTGGTACTAAGTTACCAAATGCAGGGTAACGTCTTTCTAAATAATAATCTCTTTGTTCTTCAGACAAATCGGTTGGTTTTTTACGACCTTCTCTAATTGCCATTACATCATCCATATTTTTTGGAACCCAAATTCTACCATCATTTCTCAATGATTCAGACATCAATGTTAATTTAGATTGATAATCTCCTGAACGCGGAATACATGTTGGGTGAATTTGTGTATAACAAGGGTTTGCAAAATATGCTCCTTTTTTATGCACTTTCCAACCTGCTGTTACATTAGACCCCATTGCATTAGTAGATAAGAAATATACGTTACCATAACCACCAGAAGCAATAACAACTGCGTGTGCAGAATGACGTTCTATTTCTCCTGTAACTAAGTTGCGTGCAATAATACCTCTTGCTTTACCATCAACAATAACAACATCTAACATTTCATGACGATTGAACATTTCAATCTTACCACGAGCAATCTGACGGTTCATTGCAGAATAAGCACCTAATAACAATTGTTGCCCTGTTTGTCCTTTTGCATAAAAAGTTCTAGAAACTAAAACCCCACCAAAAGAACGGTTGTCTAAAAGACCTCCATAATCACGTGCAAAAGGAACTCCTTGTGCCACACATTGATCTATAATATTTGCAGAAACCTCTGCTAATCTGTATACATTTGCTTCTCTAGAACGGTAATCTCCACCTTTTACAGTATCGTAAAATAATCTGTAAGTAGAATCTCCATCTCCTTGGTAATTTTTTGCTGCATTAATACCTCCTTGTGCTGCAATAGAATGCGCTCTTCTAGGAGAATCTTGGTAGGCAAAAGATTTTACATTATAGCCTAATTCTGCTAAAGTTGCAGAAGCAGAACCACCCGCTAAACCTGTACCAACAACAATAACATCGATGTGTCTTTTGTTTGCTGGGTTTACTAAATTAATTTTGTTTTTATAATCTGTCCATTTATCTTTTAATGGACCTTGAGGTACTTTTGAATCTAAAGCCATAATTTTTATACGATTAATGGTTTAAGTGATGATAAAGTGCAATAAAAATAAATCCTGCAGGAATTATAATTGAATACGCTAAACCTAATTTTTCTAATTTCTTTCTTAATGAATTTGCACCAACAGATTGAAATGCTGATGTAAAACCGTGTGCTAAATGCAATCCTAAAAACACAAAAGCAACAACATAAGCAGCTACTCTAATTGGGTTCACAAATTTATGCACCAATTCTTCATAATATCTATAACCATCTACACCATCCATTACACCAGACCAATCTCCTTGAATAAATTTTGTGTTAATTTCTGGAAACCAAAAATCGATAAAGTGTAAAACGATAAAAGCTAAAATTGTAATTCCACTATAAATCATGTTTCTGCTCATCCAAGTAGAATTTGCAGCACCATTATTTTTAGCATAAGAAACCCCTTGTGCTTTTTTGTTTTTTAGCTCTAAAATAAACCCCATTACAAAATGAAAAACAACTGCAAAAATTAAGACAGGTTGTAATGCAAATTGAACAACTGGATTTGTACCCATAAAGTGAGAAACTTCGTTAAAAGTGTCTGGACTAAAAACTGATAAAACATTAATTGCTAAATGTTGAAGTAAGAAGAACATTAAGAAGAACGCTGATAGCGCCATTGATACTTTTCTTCCAATTGAAGATTTAAAAAATCCGCTCATTGTATATGTTAGTTATAATTTATAATACAAAAATACGGCTTAACAAAACGCAGTACAAGAAAATTACAACGTTTTCGTTTGTATTTAGAATAATTATAAATAAAACTGTTATGCATTTAACAGAAAACACTGGTTTTGTTATTTTCTATTCTTTTTAGAATTAGAAGGTACCAAGCATTTGTTATTTTTCCATTTACCCTTTAAAGATTCTTTTGAAATTATTTTTTGATTGCACGTTAAAAAGTTACCATTTACATCTTTCTTAATAATTTTCATTTTACCATTGTAAATTGCATTTACAATTCTATAAATTAAACCTCTTTTAGAAACAGTACTTCCTTTTGTTATCAACTTTAAACCTTCTTCATTATTATGCAAATCCATTTCTGTAGAAATTTCATCGGGCACAACACCATCTTCTAATTTAAGTTTTTTATAAGTGATATAATTTTCTTTCTCATGTGCTTTACCTAAAGATCTCGCAGCCCTTTCGCCTATTTCTTGACGCAATCTCGCCATCCAGTACGCATGTCTAAAAGCATCTACTTGCCCACCAGCAGCATCTTTATCTAGCAAATTGGTTTTTCTAATTGAGTCTGCTACTTTATTAGTTTCTTTTGAAATTTCCAAAGAAATTTTTGCCTTAAAAGGATGAAATAAAACCCATCTTTTTATTGGACCAGATAATTTTAAAAAACTTTTAAAATCTGATTGTGCAGATGTTGATAATGTTACCGAAAAGAAAATTAAAAAGACTATTTTTTTCATGTCTGAAATATACTAAAAAAACGATTTAAAAATCTCTTAAAGATTTCTAAACCGTTTTTTGAAATTAAGAAAAAGTTCTTGTTTATTTTATTTCAAATTCACTTTTAGAAGTAGCACTTTTTACAATGTATTTTCCTTTAGGCAAATATACAACTCCGTTTTTAGCTGCTTTTAAAGTAGTTTTTTTGTTAGCCTTTTCATAAGCCCTCTTTCCTTTTTTAGAGAAAGAAACATCAAAAATTGCTTCGTTATAACCTTTTGTGGCATCAACAACTATCGTGTTTACTTTAATATCATTTGTATAAATGTCTAAAGTTACTTTTTTATCAGAATTCGAATAAAAAGGAATTGTAATTTCTGGCGTAAAAGCATCTCTCCACATGCTCCAAGAACGACCCCAAGAACCACTTTTTCTTATACTCTGTACATCGAAAATATGTGTTGCTGCAGACATTACAGTCTTATCTATATTTTGTAATGCACTAACATCTGCTTTATACAAACTTCTACCATGCGTACCTACAATTAAGTGTTTAGCTTTTGGCTGAATTACCAAATCGTGCACCGCTACATTTGGTAAATTATTTGCAAATGCTTCCCAAGAATTTCCTCTATCAAAAGAAATATACAAACCGTTATCTGTACCAACATATAAAATATTTTCGTTGGCCGGATCTTCTTTAATAACATTTACAGAAGATGTTGGTATAGCGTTACCAATATTTGCCCAGGTTTGTCCGTAATTTTCTGAAACATAAATATAAGGAGTAAAATCATCAGATCTATAACCGTTTAGCGTTGCATAAACGCGTTCTTTTTTAAATTTTGATGCAATTACTCTTGTAACCCATAAATTTTGCGGTAAATTATTAGAAATTCTTTCCCAAGAACCTCCACCATTTTTAGTTACGTTTATATAACCATCATCAGAACCAACATATAAAAGTCCGAATTGAAAAGGGCTTTCTGAAATTGACGTTAACGTACCGTAAGCAACATTTCCTTTTTTACCGCCTGTTGTTAAATCACCAGAAATTGTTTCCCAATTGTTCCCTTGATCTAAAGATCTGTGTAATTTATTACCTCCTAAATATAAAATATCTTGGTTGTGTTTAGATAAGTGAATTGGTGTTTGCCAATTAAATCTATACGGATTTTCACCTAAAGTATGTTTTGGCTGAATGTATTTACTTCTACCAGTTTCTGTATCTATTCTAGAATAATTACCAAACTGATAACCTGTATATACAATATTAGGATTTCTATCGTCTACTTGCACTTGCATACCATCGCCACCCATTATAGACTTATAAGGGTTTTGACCAGATTGTTGCCAACCCTTATTAATTCTCGCATTATTGCTAGCAACCCAAACACCGTTATCTTGTAAACCACCATACACTTTGTAGTTTTTCTGATTATCTGCATACACAGAATAGAATTGACCTACTGCAGGATCGTTTAATTTAATCCAGTTTTCACCGTCATCATAAGACAAGTTTAAACCACCATCATTCCCGTTTAAGATATGACCAGACTTATCTGGATTTACCCATAATGCTTGATGATCTGAATGCACATTTTCTTTACTGATAGACATAAAAGTTTTACCACCATCTTTAGATTTAATAATTGGAACACCTAAAACATAAATTCCGTTTTCATCTTGCAAGTCTACTCTAATTTCTCCGAAATAATATCCGTAAGAACTATAAACTCCATCTAAGAAATTATCATGCGTTTTTTTCCAAGACTTACCACCATTTGTAGTTTTAAAAACCTCTGCACCAATAACCTGAGTATCAAACAACATAGAATTTGCATCTTCTAAATATTTAGCTAAATCTATTGGTTTTACAGAACCAACACGCACCATTTGTTTTACATTTTGTGCTCTGTATTTTTCTTGAAAACCATTGTTTTTTAAATAAGTATTTAATTTTTTATCAGACAATTCTAAAAATGCTGCAGAAGACATCGTTTTAAAATCTTCTTTAGTTAGCTCGTCTGATGGTTTTTTAGAAGTATCTTTTTTTCTTCGGAACTGACTATCATGTAAAGCATATACAGTATTTTCATTAAAAACAGCTAAACCAATTCTACCAACTCCGTTTCCTGTAGGAAAACCAGATTTATCTGAAATTTTGGTCCAAGAACTACCCGCATCTGTACTTTTATAGATTGCCGAATTGCTTCCGTCTCCGTCAAAATTCCATGCTTTACGTTCTCTTTCCCAAGAAGCAGCATACATTACATTAAAGTTTTCTGGTGCTACAGCTACATCAATAACACCTGTATCGTTATTTATAAATAAAGATTTTGTCCAAGTTTTACCGCCATCAAGAGTTTTAAAAATTCCTCTTTCTTCATTAGGCGAATATAAATGCCCGATAACACCTACAATTACTTCGTCTGGATTATTCGGATTGATAAGAATTCTACTAATATGATGTGAATCTAATAAACCAACATTCTGCCAAGTTTTACCTTTATCGGTAGATTTTAACATTCCAATACCTGCGTAAGAAGAACGAGATGAATTTTTCTCTCCGGTTCCTACCCAAATAGTTCCGTTGTTCCAATCTACAGCAATATCTCCAATATTTTGCGTTGGAGAATTGTCTAAAACCGGTGTAAAAGTTGTACCATTATTATTTGTGTACCAAAGTCCGCCAGAAGCATAACCAACATAAAATTCTGTAGGATTTTTAGGGTTAACAGAAACATCTGAGACACGACCACTCATTACAGTTGGTCCGATATTGGTAAATTTTACATTTTTAACTAGTGATGTTTTCATCATCTCTAATTTTTTATCTAAAGATTTCTGTACAACATTTGCTTCTGTAGTATTCTGAGCAACAATACTTGCCGAAAAGCACAGTAATAAAAGCTTAAAAATAGATTTCATAAGTAATAAGTTTGATTTGAATTGAGTTTGAAACGTTGAAATTACTATTTGTAAAATCAATATCAAAAAAATTAACATAAAAACGATTTGTATCAAACAAATACCTTCAAGTTAAAACAACGTATCTTTGCCCCGGCAACAATTAAATAAAATTGTTGCTATAAATTATTTTTATGACATTTTCAGATTTAGGTTTATCTCCAGCGTTGGTAAAGGCAGTTGAAGAAAAAGGATATACCAAACCATCTCCAATACAAGAAAAAGCGATTCCGCATATTTTAGAAGGAAAAGATATTTTAGCTTCTGCACAAACAGGAACCGGAAAAACAGCTGGTTTTACATTACCAGTTTTGCAATATCTATCAGACACAAAGCACCCAAAATACAGACCGTTAAGAGCTTTAGTTCTAACACCTACAAGAGAATTGGCTGCGCAAGTTTATGATAACGTTAGAGAATACAGTAAGTATGTTAATATAAAATCTGCAGTGGTTTTTGGTGGTGTAAATGCAAAACCACAAATAGCAACCTTAAAAAGAGGTGTAGATATTTTAGTAGCAACACCTGGTAGATTGTTAGATTTACATGATCAAAAAGCAGTTTCGTTTAAAAGAATAGATGTTTTAATTTTAGACGAAGCAGATAGAATGTTAGACATGGGTTTTGTTAGAGATATTAACAAGCTTATTAGTTTTATGCCTGCAAAAAGACAAAACCTATTGTTTTCTGCAACGTTTTCTAAAGAAATTAAGAAATTAGCGTCGGGTATTTTAGAAAACCCTGTTTCTGTAGAAACAGCACCACAAAACTCTACAGCTAAAAAAGTAACGCACAAGGTTTTTAAAGTTGATAAAAAAAGAAAGACAGAGTTTACAATTAAATTGATAAAAGACAATAATTGGAACCAAGTTTTAATTTTTACAAGAACAAAGCATGGTGCTAATAAATTAACGCAAAAGTTAATTCAATCTAAAATTTCTGCAGCAGCAATACATGGTAATAAAAGCCAAGGAGCAAGAACAAAAGCTTTAAAAAACTTTAAAGAAAACACCATAAAGGTTTTAGTAGCAACAGATATTGCTGCAAGAGGATTAGATATTCCGTTACTACCACACGTTATAAATTTCGAACTACCAAATGTACCCGAAGATTATGTACACAGAATTGGTAGAACTGGTAGAGCTGGTGCTGCAGGAGAAGCAATTTCTTTAGTTTGTAGCGAAGAAACAGAATATCAAAATGAAATTGAAAAACTTTTAAACGAAAAATTAAAATCTACGGTTGTAGAAGGTTTTGAACCAACAGATACTGCACCTCCTAAAAGAGCTGCTACACAAAGTAAAAGTTCTTTTGGTAAAAAGAAAAATCAAAGACCTTCTAATGGAAATCCCGGAGGATCTTCTGATAAAAAAAAGCCAAAAAGAAAACCACATTTTAAAGGAAATAAACCTGCAGGCGCAACTTCTGGTAGAGGAAGAACTGGAGCACCTAAAAAGAAACGATTTTAGATTAAACTTAATTTAAAACTTACAATCCCAAGTTCTTAATTAAGAATTTGGGATTTTTTTTATTCTAATTGCTCAATTTTTAAGTTCCTCTTTATTATTGCTACCTTTGTGTATCATTAAAAATTTCTAGTATGAAGTACGATAAAATAAACGCTAATTTATTTATTAAAAACCGTAAAAATTTTGCGGAAAACATGAAACCAAATAGTATAGCTGTTTTTAACTCTAACGATATTTACCCAATTAGTGCAGATAGTACAATGCCTTTCGAACAACACAGAGATATTTTCTACCTAAGTGGTGTAGACCAAGAAGAAAGTGTTTTAATGTTGTTTCCTGACTGCCCAAATGAAAATTTAAGAGAAGTTTTATTTTTAACAGAAACCAACGATCATATTGCTGTTTGGGAAGGTGAAAAATTAACAAAACAAGCTGCTTTAGCTACTTCTGGTATTAAAACTGTTTACTGGTTACAAGATCTAGAAAAAGTTTTGTTTGAAATGGCTTCTTATGCAGATACTTTTTATATTAATACAAACGAGCATTACCGAGCAAATGTAGCTACAGAAACAAGAGAAGACCGTTTTACAAAATGGTTGTTGGCAAAATATCCCGCGCATTCTGTAGCAAAAAGTAATCCTATTTTACAAAGATTACGTTCTGTAAAAGACGCCATCGAACTAGATTTAATGCAGAAAGCTTGTAATATTACAGAAAAAGGATTCCGTAGAATTTTAGGTTTTATAAAACCTGGAGTTTGGGAATATGAAATTGAAGCAGAATTGTTACATGAATTTGTAAGAAACAGGTCTAAAGGATTTGCATATACACCAATTATTGCCTCTGGTAACAACGCAAATGTTTTACATTATATAGAAAACAATCAGCAATGTAAAAGTGGCGATTTAGTTTTATTTGATATCGCTGCAGAATATGCAAATTATAAAAGTGATTTATCTAGAACTGTACCTGTTTCTGGTCGTTTTTCTGATAGACAAAAAGCTGTTTATAATGCTGTAAATTATGTTAAAAAAGAAGCTACAAAACTTTTAGTTCCAGGAACTATCTGGAAAGATTATCATGTTGAAGTAGGTGAAATTATGACTTCTGAGTTATTAAAACTTGGTTTATTAGACAAAGCAGATGTACAAAATGAAGACAAAAACTGGCCTGCTTACAAGAAATATTTTATGCATGGTACAAGTCATCATATTGGTTTAGACACGCATGATTACGGATTGGTACACGAGCCAATGCAAGCGAACAATGTGTTTACCGTAGAACCGGGAATTTATATTCCAGAAGAAGGTTTCGGAATTCGATTAGAAGATGATGTTGTAATTCAAGAAAAAGGAGAACCTTTTAATTTAATGGGTAATATACCTATTGAGGCAGATGAAATAGAAGATTTAATGAATTAAAGAAATACAAAAAGGCGAGTTATTAAAACTCGCCTTTTACATTTTAGTATCAATTATGTTATCTATTTAATCTACCCGAAGTATTTCCTTCTAAAATAGAAATTACGTCGCTTTCATTTGCATAATTTACATCACCTAAATACGTATGTTTTATTGCACAAGCTGCAGCACCAAACTCCATTGCTTTATAATCGTCAAACTTTTGCAAACCATGTATTAAACCTGCTGCAAAAGCATCACCTGTTCCTATTCTATCTACAACGTGTGTAATGTCTAAATCTTGTGTTTCTTTAAACTCAACACCGTTCCACATTCTTGCTCTAATTTTGTGCCAAGAAGAATTTATAGAGGTTCTAATTTTATCAAACACCTTTTCTATATTCGGAAACTTCTCAATTAACAACTTACTAGCTTTTATAAACTCTTCATTAGAATACCCAAAATTAGTGCCTAAAACTTCATTTATTTCGTTTACACCACCAATAAATATGGTAGAATATTGTAATAAATCTGTTAAGACATCTTTAGCCTCTTCTCCGTATTTCCACAAAGCACTTCTATAAGTTGGGTCAGCAGAAATAATCATTCCTTTTTCTTTGGCTAAAATTAATCCTTCTTTTAAAGTTTCTTTTGCTCCTTTGCACAAAGCTGGTGTAATACCAGTCCAATGAAACCATTTGCCATGTGCTAAAGATTTTTCCCAATTAACCATTTCTGGTACAATTTCAGAAAAAGAAGAATGCGATCTATTGTAAGAGATTTTACTTGGCCTCATAACAGCACCAACTTCCAAAAAATAAACACCTAAAGGTCTGCCAGATCTAACAATTGCAGAAGTATCTAAATCGAATTTATTTAAATAAGAAATCGCTGTATCGCCAATAAAATCATTAGAAATACAACTTATGTGTTTTACATCTCCACCAAAATTTGCAATAGAAATACCAACATTTACTTCTGTACCGCCAAAATAAAATTCTACATTATTAGCCTGAATAAATTTTTTATTTCCTAAAGGAGAAATTCGCATTAAAACCTCACCAAATGTAATTATCTTATTCATAATAAATTCTTTTACAAAGCAAATATACTTTATAAAAAACAACTACAATTGTGTTTTATCTTTAAAATTTATCTAATTTTTATAAAGATGTAATAAAACTAATAGTTTTAGAATTAAAGGTTTCTGGTTGATCAACATTTACTACATGCCCGCAGTTTTCTATCACATAAAGTGAAGAACTTACATGTTTAGCAACAATGTTTTTTATGGAAGGTAAAAACAAATGATCTTCAGAACCCATTACGTAAAGTGTAGGAATTTTAATTTCTTTAGCTCTAAAAAAACGCAATAAGGGGTTAATTTCTGATGTTAATTTAAACCAACGTAAAAACTCTTTCTGATACAATTTTTTAGCTTCATTAACAAAAAGTAATCTCGATTTTTTATGATTCTTTTTTGGCATTATAATAAAGGCAAACAACTTATAAAGAAGCATGTAAGGCACTACAGATTTAAAAATATTACCAACCTTCATTAAGACTTGCGAGCGAAAATTCATTTTGATAATAGCGCCACCCATAATCATACTTTTTACCAAAGTTGGTCTTTTTTCTGCAAGATTTCTTATTAAAATTGTACCTAAAGAAATTCCTACAAAATGCGATTTTTTAATCTTAAGAAAATCGATTACCTCTTCGATGTCTGCAGTAATAGAATCGAAAGTATATTTTGCTTTAAACGTATCTTTTAATTTTGGTTTGCTATTGCCATGGCCACGTAAATCTAGAATTAAAACATTAAAATGCTTTTTAAAATCTCTAATTTGTTTGTACCAAATAGAACTACTACCTCCTGCGCCATGCACAAAAGTTACCCATTCTTTAGAAGTTGTATGAGGATATAAATAGTAGTTTAACAATCTTAAATCGATTTGAAATGCTAAATTAAAGCATTTTATAAAATTAAATAGCAAGTTTATTACTTTTTAACTCTTAAAATTGGTAAAATAAAAAAGTCCAAATTATCTTTGCTATAAATAATTTTCTTCTGAAAAAGACATTTTGCATACTATTATTTGTAGCTTTTGCTTTTAGACCAGCATATCACCTAGCATATATTGGTTATTTTGAGCTAAATATAGATTATATAATAGAAAAATATTGTGTTAATAAAGACGCACCAGAATTACAATGTAACGGTAAATGTCACTTAGCAAAAAAAATTGGTCCAAAAATTAATTTGGAAAAAGACAATATTGCTAGCTTACAAATTGTATCAGAAGCATTTTTTCCGGTTTATCATCAAGAATCAGAAAACTTTATAGCTAAATATTTAGACTTATATAAGAATAAACAACCATCTAAAAAAAATTCTTTACATACGTTTTTACTTATTAAAAACTTAGAGCAACCGCCAGATTTACATTTATAAATACTTGTTTTTTGTATCAGTTATTTCTGATACATCATTTTTAAATTTTATTTAAAAAGTACAAATATGTGCTTTCTAAATAAAACTATTCACACAAATTATTTTAAAAGAACATCCTTAAAAATCTAAGGAAGGAAAACATATATATAAATGAAAATTTCAAAATATATTGCTGCATTCTTATTTGTAGCAACTTTAGCAGCATGCTCGTCTTCAGAAGAAGTTTTAACTGGCGAAGGAAATGTAACATTAGAATTTGATAATGCTTACAACAACTCTGATTTATTATTAGAAACGGCGCCTTACTCTGCAAATAACACCGAAAAAATTAAGATTAATAAAGTTAAATATATTGTTAGTAATATTCGCTTAGAAACTGCTACAGGATCGGTTTTTACTTATCCTAAAAACGAATCTTATTTTATTATTGATGAAAGTGTAGAAGCTTCTCAATTTATTACATTAAAAAATGTACCAGAAGACGATTATACAAAAGTTACTTTTGGTATTGGTGTAGATCAAGAAAAATATTTAGAAGGTGCAACAGGGCAAGGAGATTTCTTAGCAAAAGCACAAGAAGCTGGCATGATGTGGAGTTGGCAAGCTGGTTATAAGTTTATGGTTTTTGAAGGAACTTACACATCAGAAAGTACAACCACAGAAACTGCTTTTGCTTTTCATATGGGAAGCCATGGTACTGCAGTAGATAATTACAAAGAAGTTTCTTTAGATTTAACAAACTCTGCAAGAATAAGAACAGATTTAACACCAGTAATACATATTGTTTCTGATGTTTCTAACATTTTAGACGGCACTACAAAGTTTTTGCTAGACGATGCAGCACAAATACACGTAGATGGTGTTAAATCGCCACAAATAGCAACAAATGTAAGCGGTATGTTTGTTATAGATCATGTTCATAATTAAACCTATAAAACCGTTGTTAAGAAGAAATCTTAACAACGGTTTTCTACCAGTTATGAAAAAATTTATCCTATTATATCTAGGTTTTATTACATTTTTTTCTTGTGCAAAAGATGAAGAAGAATATGTGTTAATTCCTAAAAACATAGAATTAAAAATTCCAAGTAATTTTCCGGGATTATTGTACGATTTGAGCCAAAATCCACTAACCGAAGAAGGCGTTGCACTTGGTAAAAAACTGTTTTACGAAGGAAGATTGGCTTCCGACGGAATAATTTCTTGCGGGTTCTGTCATGAACAAGCTTCTGCTTTTACACATCATGGCCATACAGTTAGTCATGGGGTTGATGGTAAAGTTGGTTTTAGAAATGCACAACCTATTCAGAATTTAGCTTTTTTTAGCGAATTTACTTGGGATGGCGCCGCAATTCATTTAGATCTACAACCAATAATTCCAATTACTAGTGATGTAGAAATGAATGAAACCATACCTTCTGTGCTTTCTAAATTGAATTCTTATCAAGAGTACGAAGTTCTTTTTACAAATGCTTTTGGTGATAAAGAAGTTACATCAGAACGAATGCTAAAAGCTTTATCTCAATTTATGGTAACTATGATTTCTGGAGATTCTAAATACGATAAAGTAATTAGAAACGAAGTAGATGCCACTTTTACAGAACTAGAAAGTAAAGGTTTCGAAGTTTTTAATAATAAATGTGCTGCTTGCCATTCTGGAGCGCTATTTACAGACCAAAGCTATAGAAATAACGGATTGCCAACAAACTACAAATTCCCAGAGGAAGAAGGAAGAAAAAGAGTTTCTGGTCTCGAAGAAGATTTTTACAAATTTAGAGTACCAAGTTTAAGAAATGTAGCAAAATCTTTTCCGTACATGCACGATGGCAGATTTGGAAATTTAGAAGCCGTATTAGATTTTTATTCTGATGGAATGATACAAAATGGTGGCGTTGTAGACACTTTACTAATAAAATCTAATGGCAATTTAGGTATCGATCTATCATCCGAAGAAAAAACAGCATTACTTGCTTTTTTAAACACATTAACAGATAACACATTTTTAAATGATAAACGTTTTGCAGAATTTTAAAATAAAAAAAACAATTGCACTTTTAGTATTTGTATGGATAACACTTGCTAGTTTTGCTAATACAAACAAAGAAATATGTACCTATCACAACAATCATACTTTCGAATATTATTTCTGTGATTTATGCGGTTGCTCTACAAGTAGCGGTAGTTTTGGTTTAGGTACTTTAAACAATGCGAGCTTTGTGGGTGTAAGATATATTTTTCAAAAATTTGAATCGAAAGATGGTGTTTTTAATAATTCGCCAACAAGTACAGAAAATTTTCATACGTATCAATTATGGGGAAGGTTACCAATAAGTGAAAATTTATATGTGAGTGCAATTTTACCATATCAAGATTTAAATAGAGAATATACAGATAGAAACGAAAATATAAATGGTTTTGGAGACGTAACCATAATGAGTTGGTACAAATTTAAATTTTACAAAAAAGTAGATGAAGAAAAGTCTAAATTGTACACAAATGTTACACGAGAACCTTCTAGACATTCGTTAGAAATTGGTTTAGGAGCCAAGTTACCAACAGGTAAATTCGAACAAGTTTTAACAGATAGAGTAAATCCTGGTTTTCAATTAGGAACTGGAAGTTTAGACGGTATTTTAGGTCTTGCACATAGTTATGGTGCAGATAAATTTGGCGTAAATACTAGCTTAACTTACTATTTTAAAAACGAGAATAAAAATGAATACAAGTTCGGGAATCAGTTTAGTTATGCTTCTAACTTTTTTTATGCTATTTCTAAAGAAAAGTATATGTTATTGCCTTTTGTAGGCTTTTCTGGTAATATTTATAATAAAATTAAGCAGTATGACGAAGAAATTGCAAAAACAGATGGCAACGTTTTTAACGGAACTTTAGGTGCAGAAATAACTACTAAAGATTTTATTTTTGGAGCCAATTATACGCTACCAATTTCGCATAATTTATTTGGAGGTAACGTTACTCCAAAACAAGCAGTTTCTATTTATTTAAACTTTAATTTAAATAACTAAAAAATAAAAAAAGGCGAACATTTCTGTTCGCCTTTTTAACTAATTGAATTAAAAAACTACTCTACGATTAAAGTGTATTGTGGTGTTGGGTTTAAAGGGCAGAAATAAACATATTCTCCTTTTTTAAGCGTTACTTCTTTTGAAGTTTCTTTGCTGTTATCTTTTACTTGTGCAGTTACATAAGCGTTTTTGATGTGTGCTTTTACATTTGCTTTTGGCGCTAAAACAAAACCTACATTGTGCCCTACGTTGTTGTTAGCTATTTCAAAAATATAAGTTCCTTCGGATAACGTTATTTGCTTTTGTGTAAACTCTCCTTTTGTTTGTTCTAAAGAAACTGTTTTTACTTCTTGTGCATTTGTGTTAAATGCAAAACCTACTACTAATACTAAAATTGCGATTATTTTTTTCATGATTGTTGTTTATTAAAATTATTAAATTATTGTTCTACTATTTATAAAGCTTCTGCTAACGGAAAATCTACAGCTACATCTGTTATTTTATGAAAATAATTTGTAATTGTAATTTCACCAATTAAGATTATCGCATCTGCTAAATTTCCTTTTGTGTAACCTTGTGCATATAAGTTTTCTACTGTTGCTGGTGTTGCTGCACCTCTGTTTTCTGCTGTACTTTTAGCAAAGTTTGCCAATGCATTTAATTTTGCATCAAAAGAAGCTTTACCTGCTCTTAATTCTAAAATTTGTGCTTCTGTAAAGCCATTCATTTTACCAATTGCTGTGTGGGCAGATAAACAATAAACACATTCGTTTACTTGACTTACAGCTAAATTTATTACTTCTTTTTCTTTGGCAGAAAAACTAGTTTTACCATTTCCTATTGCTAAAAAATTACCCAAAGCAGTTTCGCTATGTGCAAATGCCGCATATAAGTTTGGTACAAAACCTAAACCTTTTTCTAACTGACTAAATATTGCTTGGTTGTTTTCTGATACTTCGTTTTTTGTTGGAACATTATATGTACTCATAATATCTGTTTTTAAATGAATTGTTATTTTTTAAATAATTTATTTGCATTCGCAAAGTTGCTGGTTTTGATTTTGCTCGTCGTACGTTTGGTAACCCCAACAATTGGGACATTGTGTATTTTCTATTGATTTCATATGTTTATTTTAAGTTCTTATTGATTGACACTGCAAAGGTATAACCAACATTAAGCTCTAAAATTGGACAAAAGTTCTTACTGTTTGGACTTTGAAATAAAGCCCACAAAAATGCACGCGTGAAGGATTGAGAAATTTGTTTGAGCTCTTTTAAAGTTTGATAAAACTTTAAAAAGCGAGTTTCGAAAGCCTGACCTGAAAGGGCACGCCAAAAAAAAGAAATAAAATAATTTTAATAGTCTTTTTTAAATTGAAGTGGCGATTTTGAAATTGCCTTTGTAAAGAAACGCGTAAAATATGCCGGATCGTTAAAACCTAACTCGAATGCGATTTCTTTTACGGTTTTATCGGTGTAAATTAACAAGCGTTTTGCTTCTAACAAAATTCTGTTTTTTATAAATTCTGATGGCGAAATTGTACCAGCTTTTTGAAAATGTTTTGTGATTGATTTTGGCGAAAGACCTAATCTTTTTGCATAATCTGTTACAGAATGAAGTGTTTTGTAATTTTGCTCTACCAACAAACTAAAATCTTTAAAAAGGCGTGTTTCGACATCTTCTTTAACAACATGGTTTTCTTTTTTTACACGAACAGCAGAAATAATAAATTGCTTTAAATAGGCTTGTAACATATCGTACTGCGCTGTTTCGTTTTGCTGAAACTCTTCGAGTAAACTTGTTAATATAAAGTCTAATTTATCGGTGTCTTTTTTACATGGTTTTACAAACGGAGTTTCGTAAATATTGTTGAATAAAATTCCGTTACAAGCAACCTCTGCATCGTGCGTTTGTATGCAGTAAAAATCTTTTACAAAAGTAAGTTTATATGCCGTTTTTATTTGTTCTGAATCTACAGTAAAAACTTGTCCTGGAGATAAGAAAAACAAAACATTATCATCAAAATGATATTGTTTAAAATCGATATTATACGTTCCGCTACCTTCTTGAATCCAGTAGATTGCATAGGCATTTTGTTGCACAGAATGATCTATTGTACAAGCTTTTTCGAATCGAACTGTGCTTACCGAAAAAATATCTTTAAAAGTGTATTTTACAATATCTTGAACCGCCATAATATGTTGGTCGTAGAAAATTTATTAAACTTTCTATCTTTTTTTTTCAAAAAAAGTAACGCTTAGGCTTTACTGAATTTCTTTACATTAAATCCTAGAAAAACTAAAATAGCGGGTAAAACCCAACCCAAACTATGTTCTGCTAACGGAATAATGTTTTTAATACCTGTTAAGTTTTCTCTAGGAATTATAAAGCCTAAAAAATCTGGAATACTAAATACAAATGTTACCAAGATAACCGCTCTAAAAACCATTTTAGAAGCATACTTTTCTGGTATAACGTTTAATAATATTAACATAATTGTAATTGGATATAAAAGCATTAACGCTGGTACAGCAACATCAATAATAAAACCAACATTGTAACTACCAACTATAATACCAATTACAGAACATACAGCCGCTGTAATTATATACGCTTTTTTAGAATTTTTACAAATTCCTTTTATATAATCTGCAGTACCTGTTACAATACCAACTGCCGTTGTAAAACAAGCCAAAGCAACTAAAACACTTAAAAATGTTGTACCAAAAGTTCCTAAAGTTTTAGTACTTAAACCAGATAAAACTTCTATTCTGGTGGCGTTTTCTGCAAAAGAATTTGCAAACAAAGCACCGCTTAATATTAAACCTCCGTAAATTAATAACAAACCTGTACCGGCAATTAAACCCGCTTTTCTTATCAACCTTTTTCTTTCATCAAAACTGTTATGATTGCTATAATCTAAAGAAATTATAATAACTGCGCCAACAACCACGCCAGCAATTGCATCAAAAGTTTGATATCCTTCTAATACTCCGTCAATAAAAGGGTTTTTAAACGAAGTAACTTCTAAAGATCCTGAAGATACAAAAAAGGAAATACCTATAATTACTAGTAAAATTACAACAATTATTGGTGTTAAAAACTTACCAATTAATCCAATTATTCTAGATCTATTTACAGAAAACAAAAACACCAAAACAAAGTAAATAATACTAGTTAATATTGCTGGCGAATCGAAAAATGGCTGAATTGCCATTTCATGCGTTACCGCAGCTGTTCTTGGTGATGGTATTGCAATGGCAATAATGTATATTAAAAAACAAAAAATTGTACTAAAAACTGGCGACACTTTTTTACCTAAATCATACAAAGTTCCTTGTAATTTTGCATGCGCAAAAATTGCCAAAATAGGAATTATAATTGCCGTAGCTATAAAACCCAAGACAACAATCCACCAATCTTCACCAGCTTTTACACCTAAATTTGGCGGTAAAATTAAATTTCCTGCTCCGAAAAAAAGCGAAAAAAGGGCAAATCCAGCAATCCAAATTTCTTTTGTTTTGTTCATGGTAAATATTGTCTTAGTGGGCGAAATATACATATTTTTGCGAGATGCAAGATTCTATTCAATTTAAAAATGCAAACATTTCTTTTTCTGATACTGGTAAAGGAAGCGCAATTGTTTTGCTACATGGCTTTTTAGAAAATGCTAAAATGTGGAACATCATTACTGATGAATTATCTAAAAAAAACAGAATTATTACTATTGATTTATTAGGTCATGGAAATTCTGATTGCTTAGGTTATGTACATTCTATGGATTTATTTGCAGATACAATACATGCTGTTTTAAAACATTTAAGAATTAGAAAATACTTTATTATTGGTCATTCTTTAGGTGGTTATGTTGCTTTGGCAATGGCAAAACAAAAAGCAACAAATATTAAAGGTATTTGTTTGATGAACTCTACAACTGCTGATGATTCTGAAGAACGAAAAAAATTAAGAATTAGAGCCAATAAAATGGTACAACAGAATTTTGACAACATGATAAAAATGTCTGTCTCCAATTTATTTCATCAAGAAAATACATTAAAATTTAAAGAGGAAATTAGCCAAGTTAAAACCGAAGCTTTACAAACTTCTTTGCAAGGATATATTGCTGCAAACGAAGGAATGAAAAACAGACCAAACTCTTTAGAATTCTTAAAAGAAAGTACTTTTAAAAAATTGATGATTATTGGTAAAAATGATCGAATTTTAAACGCTGATACGTTAATTGAAGAGGCTAAAGAAACCAATGCCAAATATGTAGTTTTGCCTTCTGGACATATGAGTCATATAGAAAACACATCCGAATTAATTATTGCTTTAAAAGACTTTGTAAGAATCTAATAACCTAATTTTAAAAATAATTTAAAAGATGGTTACTGGAAAACCTATGATGAAATCTCTAAAAAAATAAAATCTATCAAGAAATTTAATTTAGATCTAGAAGAAAAAGTAACTACAAAAAACTAAATTTTTCTTAAAAAGAATAAAACAAAAAAGGCGCAAATTTAAAATTTGCGCCTTTTTTGTTTATAAAATATTTTATTCTCCTTTTAAAGGATTCCAGCCTTGAGCTTTTAATTCTATTTCTTGATTTGCTCTTGTAACAAGATTTAAACCTTGATTCTCTGCAATGATATGACCAATGATAGAAAAATTAGGATTTCCTTTAATCTTATCAAAATCTGCAATTGGCACTGTAAAAAGCAACTCATAATCTTCACCTCCACTTAAAGCAACCATTGTAGAGTCTAGTTCAAATTCTTCGCAAGCTGAAATAACTTGTGGATCTAAAGGTAATTTGTCTTCATAAATTTTACATCCCACTTTAGATTGCGAACAAATGTGCATAATTTCTGATGAAAGTCCATCAGAAATATCAATCATAGAAGTAGGTTTAACTTCTAATTCTTTTAAAATACCAGCAACGTCTTTACGTGCTTCTGGTTTTAATTGTCTTTCAATTAAATAGGTATAATTGTCTAAATCTGGTTGGTTGTTTGGATCTACTTTAAAAACTTGTTTTTCTCTTTCTAAAACTTGCAAACCTAAATATGCAGCCCCTAAATCACCAGAAACAACTATTAAATCGGTTTCTTTAGCACCATTTCTATACACAACATCCTCTTTTGTTGCTTTACCAATAGCTGTTACAGAAATTAAAATTCCTTTGGTAGAAGATGTTGTATCGCCACCAATTAAATCTACATTATAAGTATTACATGCTAATTGAATACCTGCGTACAATTCTTCTATTGCTTCTAAAGGAAAACGATTAGAAACAGCAATAGAAACAGTTACTTGTTCTGCAACACCATTCATAGCATAAACATCAGACAAATTAACCATAATTACCTTATAACCTAGGTGTTTAAGAGGCATATAGCTTAAATCGAAATGCACACCTTCTATTAACAAATCTGTAGTAACCAAAGTTTGTTTTTCTGATGTATCTAAAACAGCAGCATCATCTCCGATTGCTTTCACTGTTGTGGCATTTTCTGCTTTAAAATATTTTGTAATATGATTTATTAAACCAAACTCACCAAGTTCGGCTAACGATGTTTTTTGTGTGTTTTTATCTTCTATCATGCTGCAAAGATACTTACATTCTTAAAAATTACAGAGTTCCTTTAATAGAGAAGTAAAAATAAAAGCTTTATTTTTACTTAATAGAGTTTTTATGTACTAAAAAACAATAATTACGTTATACTAATTAAAGCAGGTTTTTACTTGATAAATATTTAAAAATGATAAAAAAAACTTTTTTCATATTCGTTTTAATTATAGTTGGTTGCTCTAAAAAAGAGGTTGTAGAGCCAGAGAAACAAACAATTATAAATCCGATTGCAAAATGTGAAGACGGTTTTGCAGGCGAATTTCCTTGTAACGATTACGATTTACTTACACACATTACTTTAGATGAAATTGCAGGTGAAAACACACAAGGTAACGATTCTTGGGGTTGGGTAGATCCTGTAACAAACAATGAATATGCTATTATTTGTACAAATAAAGGAACTTCGTTTATAGATATTACCAATCCGGCAGATGCAAAAATTATTGGCTTTTTAAAAACTAGAACAGAAAATAGTCTTTGGAGAGATGTAAAAGTTTATAACGATTTTGCATTTATTGTTAGTGAAGCAGACAATCACGGAATGCAAATTTTTAACCTAAACAACCTAAGAGGTTTGGTTAATATACCGGTAGAATTTACTGCAGATAAAGTGTTTACTTCTTTTGGTAGCGCACACAATATTGTTATTAATGAAGATACAGGCTACGCATATCCTGTTGGTACTTCTAGAAGCGCAACTTATAAAGGCGGCCCTTTATTTATCAACATAAACAACCCTTTTAAACCTGTAGACGAAGGTGGTTTTGAAGACTATGCTCACGACGCGCAAGCAGTAACCTATAACGGACCCGATTCCGATTATTCTGGTAGAGAAATATTAATAGGAAGTAATGAAACAGAAGTTGTAATTGCAGATATTACAGACAAGCAAAATCCTGTTAAAATATCTTCTATTAGTTATTCTAATATTGGGTACACACACCAAGGCTGGTTTACAGAAGACTTTAAATATTTTATTTTAGGAGATGAACTAGATGAAAGGGACAAAGGTTTAAATACAAGAACGATTGTTTTCGATTTTACAGATTTAGACAACCCTAAACATCATTTCGATTATTCTGGCCCAACAGCTGCTATAGATCACAATGGTTATGTAAAAGACAATTTATTTTTTCAAGCAAGCTATACTGCCGGTGTTAGAATAATAGATATTTCTAATATCGATGCAAAAAGCTTTACAGAAGTTGGTTTTTTTGATACCTATCCAGAAAATGACAATACAGCATTTAATGGTGCCTGGAACGTGTATCCTTATTTACCATCTGGCAATATCATTATTAGCGATATTAATAGAGGTTTGTTTGTTATCAGAAAAAGTAAAACCTAAATGAAAAAAATCTGTCTGTTATATTGCTTTTTACTTCTTTTAAATTGCTCAAATAAAGACAGACTGTCTATTAACGATAATATCGTTGTAAACAACACTAGTATTACAACAATTGGCGGCACTAATAATGATGCTTTTACTTCTGTAGAAAAAACAGCAGATGGCGGTTTTATTGCAGCAGGTTACACACAAAGTAACAATCTAAATATTACAGATAAATCTAATACTTCATTCGATTTTTTTATCTCTAAATTTTCTTCGGATAATCAACTAGAATGGCAAAAAACTTATGGTGGTTCTAATGATGATAGAGCTGCCGATATTATAGAAACAAAAAACGGAGAATTTGCAATTCTAGGCTATTCTACAAGTAAAGATTCAGATGTCTCTTCAAATGCTGGTTCTCAAGATTTTTGGTTTATAAAACTATCTAGTTCGGGCAATTTAATATCAGAAAAAAGCTTTGGATATTTAGGTTTAGATTACGGCACAACTCTTTTAGAAACAAAAGATAACGGATTCTTAATTACTGGTGTTTTAGACGTTACAGCATCTAACGGACAAGGAAATGCAAAAACCAACGCTATAAAGCATGCTGGCGGAGATTATTGGGCAATAAAAATAGACAAGATTGGTAATTTACTTTGGAGCAAATATTTTGGTGGTAGCTTTACAGATACTCCGTTAGGAATTGTCGAAACCAATGACAACAATTTTATAATTGTTGGCTCTAGCGATAGCAACGATTTTAATATTTCTGATAACAAAGGAACCTATGATTTTTGGGTTGTTAAAATATCTAATTTTGGCAATCTTATTTGGGAAAAAAGTTTTGGTGGCTCAGAAATCGATGAAGCAAGAGCAATTACCACAACCAATGATGGTAATTTTTTAATTGTTGGAGACACAAGAAGTAAAGACAAAAATGTTTCTAAAAATAACGGTGCAGCAGATATATGGATTCTTAAAATTTCTACAGACGGTAATCTTATTTGGGAAAAAACAATTGGCGCAACAAATTTTGATGTAGCAAGAGCAATTACAAAAACTCAAGACAACGACTTTGTAATTGCAGGAAGCTCTAGAAGTTTAGACAATGGTTTTGAAAACAAAGGGCAAAATGACGCACTAATTATAAAAATAAATAACGATGGCGAATTACTTTGGCAACAAACCTTTGGTGGCTCTAAAATCGATTTTTTATACGATATTACAGTATTAAAAAACAGCAGTATTATTGCTGTTGGCGAGTCGAGTAGTTTTGATAAAGATATACCAGAAAACAAAGGTTTTACAGACGCACTAATAATTAAATTATGATGAAAAAAATTACTTTTACATTGTTAATTTCTATACTATTTTTTACCAATTGTAAAGACGATAAAGATTGTTGTGTTTTTCCAGAAAATATAACAACTACCATAAACTTTACACACAATTGGAATGGTAAAGAAATTACAAATCAAGAATTAAATGAACTTAAATTTACTACAGAAAACGGAGAAAAAATAAGTATCGAAAGGCTGCGTTATTTAATTTCTAATCTAAGTTTGGTTGGTAGCAATAATCAGTTTTTAATAGACTTTGGCGAAAATTATGGCTCTTCTATTTCTGTAACAGATATTTCACCTGGCACTTACAATCTTAAGTTTACATTTGGCTTACAAGACAAAGACAATAAAGATGGTGAATATCAATTATTAAATTCTGTAAATTTTAATGTTCCTGCAATGCTTGGTGGCGGTTATCATTACATGCAATTTGATGGTAAATTTTTAAATAATAATGATGAAGAAACTGGTTTTAATTTTCATGCAATAAGAGCTGTTGACAGAACAAACCCAAACGATTTAAAATTTGAAGACACTTCTTTTGAAGTAGATTTAGGCAGTATAAAAATTGTAAAAAACACCACTGTAGAAGTTAAAATGAATGTTGCAGAATGGTTTAAAAACCCCAATACATGGAATTTAAATGAACTAAACACAGTTTTAATGCCAAATTTTGAAGCCCAAAAAATGATAAGCGCAAATGGTAAATCTGTGTTTACTTTAGGCAAAATAAATTAACAAAATGAAAAACTTTTTCGTGTACTTTTTTTCTTTTTTACTTTTGATGAATTGCACATCCAAAGAAAAAGATTTTTATACACCAGTTGCATATAATTTAGAAATACCAACGCTTTTTTCTGACAAATTAATTGCACCTATAATTCCTGTAGACAACCCATTAACAATAGAAGGTGTCGCTTTAGGCAAAAAACTATTTTTCGATAAAATTCTTTCAAAAGATAATACACAATCTTGCGCTACCTGCCATACCCCTTCAAAGGCTTTTACAGATAACAAACAATTTAGTAAAGGCGTAAGTGGTAATTTTGGCAAAAGAAACACAATGCCATTATTTAATTTAGCATGGAATTTTGATGAACTTTTTACTTGGGACGGTAAAGAATTTGGTCTAGAAACACAAGCTTTAGAACCAGTTACAAATCCTATAGAAATGCATGCTGATTGGATAAATATTGCAGAAAAATTAAATCAAAACGAAACCTACAGAAATTTGTTTTCACAAGCTTTTGATTCAGAAAAAATAGATTCTACTCTTGTTACCAAAGCAATTGCTCAATTCGAAAGAACGTTGATTTCTGGCAATTCTAAATTTGATAAATATTTACAAGGAGAAGCTACATTAACAGAAAACGAAACAAATGGTTTTAATGTTTTTATGGATGAAGAAAGAGGTGATTGTTTTCATTGCCATGGCAGTAACAACAACCCTTTATGGACAGATAACAAATTTCACAACAACGGTTTAGATGAAAATTTTATCGATTTAGGCTTAGGTAAAATCACCGGAGACCCAAATGATAACGGCAAATTTAAATCTCCGTCTATTAGAAATTTAGCATTTACAGCACCTTATATGCACGATGGTAGATTTACAACTTTAGACGAAGTTATCAATCATTACTCCGAAGGCCTAAAAAGATCTTCTACAATAGATCCACTAATGAAAAAAATTAACCAAGGTGGTGTTAATTTAACAGCCAAAGACAAAGCAGATTTAAAAGCTTTTTTACTTACATTAACAGACAACGAATTTGTTAACAATCCTGCCTTTCAAAAATAATCAATAAAACCAATTGGTTTATTAGGTTTCATAATACAACTTCTTCGTTTTTCTTCTAGTTATATTGTATATTTGCAGTCAGTTTAGATTTAATCTATTTAAAATTATGATAAAAGTATCAGACTCAGCAAAAAAGAAGGTCGTAGAATTAATGACTGACGACGGCTTTAATGCAGCAACAGATTATATAAGAGTTGGTGTAAAAAGTGGTGGTTGTTCGGGTTTATCTTACGATTTAACTTTTGATAATAAAAAAGAAGAAAACGATAAAGTATTTGAAGAGAATGACGTTAAAATTATTGTCGACAAAAAAAGCTTTTTATATTTAGTAGGAACTACTTTAGAATATTCTGGTGGTTTAAACGGAAAAGGGTTTGTTTTTAACAATCCTAACGCAAATAGAACTTGCGGTTGTGGAGAAAGTTTTTCACTTTAAAATTAAGAAAAAGATGTCAAAGTACACCGAAGAAGATTTAGAACAAGAATTAAAAACCCAAGAATATAAGTACGGGTTTTATACAGATATAGAAAGCGATACATTTCCGGTTGGTTTAAATGAAGATGTTGTTCGTGCAATCTCTAAAAAGAAAAATGAGCCAGAATGGATGACCGAATGGCGATTAGAAGCTTTTAAAGTTTGGGAGCAAATGGAAGAACCAGAATGGGCTAATGTAAATTATGAAAAACCAAATTTTCAAGACATTGCTTATTATTCTGCACCAAAAAAGAAACCAAAATTAAACTCTTTAGATGAGGTAGATCCAGAGTTGTTAGACACTTTTAAGCGTTTAGGAATTTCTTTAGATGAACAAAAGAAATTAGCCAACGTTGCAGTAGATATTGTAATGGATTCTGTTTCTGTAGCTACAACTTTTAAAGAAACTCTTGCAGAAAAAGGAATTATTTTTATGCCAATTTCTGAAGCAATACAAGAACACCCAGATTTAGTTAAAAAATATTTAGGTACCGTTGTACCAACTAAAGACAACTTCTACGCAGCCTTAAATTCTGCAGTTTTTTCTGATGGATCTTTCTGTTACATTCCTAAAGGTGTAAAATGCCCGATGGAATTATCTACCTATTTTAGAATTAACGAAGGTGGAACAGGACAATTTGAAAGAACTTTAGTAGTTGCAGATGCTGGTAGTTATGTTTCTTACTTAGAAGGATGTACAGCACCAAGTAGAGATGAAAACCAATTACATGCAGCGGTTGTAGAATTAATTGCAATGGACGATGCAGAAATTAAATACTCTACAGTACAAAACTGGTATCCTGGTAATAAAGAAGGTAAAGGTGGTGTTTACAATTTTGTAACCAAAAGAGGTTTGTGTGAAACAAATGCAAAAATTTCTTGGACACAAGTAGAAACTGGTTCTGCAGTTACTTGGAAATATCCTTCTTGTGTGTTAAAAGGAAATAATTCTGTTGGTGAGTTTTATTCTATCGCAGTAACAAACAACCATCAACAAGCAGATACAGGTACAAAAATGATTCACTTAGGTAAAAACACTAAGTCTACAATTATTTCTAAAGGTATCTCTGCAGGAAAATCTCAAAACTCTTATAGAGGTTTAGTACAGATAAATTCTAGAGCAGAAAACGCTCGTAACTTCTCTCAATGTGACTCTTTATTAATGGGTAACGAATGTGGAGCACACACTTTTCCTTACATAGAAACCAAAAACAAATCTGCACAAATAGAACACGAGGCTACAACTAGTAAAATTGGTGAAGACCAATTATTTTACTGTAACCAACGTGGTATTGATACAGAAAAAGCAATTGCTTTAATTGTAAACGGGTTTAGTAAAGAGGTTTTAAACAAATTACCAATGGAGTTTGCTGTAGAAGCTCAAAAATTACTAGAAATTTCTTTAGAAGGAAGTGTTGGATAATTAGTACCCAACCACAAAATATATAATTATAAAAATAATGCCGATAGCATAAAGCTAAAAGCCAATAGCATAAATAAGATGTTAAAAATAGAAAATTTACAAGCAAGTATAGACGATAAATCAATTTTAAAAGGATTGAATTTAGAAGTAAAAGCAGGAGAAGTTCATGCAATTATGGGGCCAAATGGTGCAGGAAAAAGTACTTTGGCTAATATTATTGCTGGTAAAGAAGACTATGAAGTTACTAACGGTTCTATCGAATTAGATGGTGAAGATATTAGTGAACTTGCGCCAGAAGAAAGAGCACATAATGGTGTGTTTTTATCTTTTCAATATCCAGTAGAAATTCCTGGTGTTTCTGTTACAAACTTTATCAAAACAGCTATTAACGAAACAAGAAAAGCAAAAGGTTTAGAAGACATGCCTGCAAAAGATATGTTAAAAATGATTCGTGAGAAATCTGAATTATTAGAAATAGACCGTAAATTTTTGTCTCGTTCTTTAAACGAAGGTTTTTCTGGTGGAGAGAAGAAACGTAACGAAATCTTTCAAATGGCAATGTTAGAGCCAAAATTAGCCATCTTAGATGAAACAGATTCTGGTTTAGATATTGATGCTTTGCGTATTGTGGCTAACGGTGTAAATAAATTAAAATCTAAAGACAATGCGGTTATTGTAATTACACATTACCAACGTTTATTAGATTATATCGTACCAGATTTTGTACACGTTTTACACGATGGTAAAATTGTTAAAAGTGGCGATGCTTCTTTAGCTTTAGAACTAGAAGCAAAAGGTTACGATTGGATTAAACAAGAATTGGTGTAAATAAGTTTGCAGTAGCAGTATGCAGTTTACATAACTGACTATTGAAACTAAAAACTGAAAACTGAAAAAATGGAATTAAAAGATAAATTATTATCATCATACGTAGCTTTTGAAAATAAAGTAGATACAGAGTCAGATATTCATGATATTAGGTCTAAAGCGCTTCAAACATTCGAAGAATTAGGTTTTCCTACCAAAAAATTAGAAGCTTGGAAATACACTTCTTTAAACGCTGTTTTAAAGCAAGATTATAGTTTGTTTCCTAATAAAGATAATACAATTCAATTATCTGATGTTAAGAAGTATTTTATACATGATATAGATGCTTACAAGCTTGTTTTTATCGACGGTAAGTACAGTTCTTTTTTATCTGAAACTACACATGATACTTTTGATGTTTGCTTAATGTCTGCAGCTTTAAAAAAGCCAAAATACAAAGCAGTAATCGATAATTATTTTAATAAAATAGCAAAAGAAGATAATTTAACTTCTTTAAATACAGCTTTTGCAAACGAAGGTGCTTATATCTATATTCCTAAAAATGTAGAAGTAGAAAAGCCAATTCAAATTATAAATTTTACAACAGGTACAGAAGATGCTACCATGTTACAACCAAGAAATTTAATTGTAGCAGAGCAAAATGCACACGTTCAAATTATAGAGCGTCATCAAAGTTTAACTTCTAACCCAGTTTTAACAAATGCGGTTACAGAAGTTTACGCAGCTAAAGATGCAACTGTAGATATTTATAAAATTCAGAATGATGATTTAAACGCATCATTAGTAGACAATTCTTACATAGAACAAAAATCTAATTCTGTTGTTTCTGTGCATACCTTTTCTTTTGGTGGTAACATTACTAGAAATAACTTAAACTTTTTTCAGAGAGGAGAACATATAGATTCTATCTTAAAAGGAATTACTATTATAGAAGGTAAACAACACGTAGATCATCATACTTTAGTACATCATATAGAACCTAATTGCGAGTCTCATCAAGATTATAAAGGTATTTATGATGAAAGATCTACAGGGGTTTTTAACGGAAAAGTAATTGTTAATAAAGAAGCTCAAAAAACAAATGCTTATCAACAAAACAATAATGTTTTAATTAGTGATAAAGCAACAATAAACGCCAAACCTCAACTAGAAATTTTTGCAGATGATGTAAAATGTTCTCATGGTTGTACCATTGGGCAGTTAGATGAAGATGCTTTATTTTATATGCAACAACGTGGTATTCCAAAAAAAGAAGGAAAAGCTTTATTAATGTTTGCATTTGCAAATACGGTACTAGAAAGTGTTAAAATACCAGAGGTAAAACAACGTATAACTAAGCTAATTGCAAAGAAGTTAAATGTTAATATTGGTTTCGATTTATAGCATATAAGTTAAACACTGCATCATTTGCATTCATAATAACTTAAGTTAGTTTGTAATTTTATACCAAACTAATCACTAAAAATTATTTATTATGAATAAAAGTATTAAAACAGTATTGTTAATTGTAGGACTTATTTTAACTATTTACGGAATCTACACAATGATTCAGCCAGAAACACAAGTTTCTATTGGAGATTTAGATTTGGTAGAAGCACAAGATAACACTAGCTCTTACATAACTATTGTAATTGGTGTAACTGCCTTAGCTGTAGGATTAATTTCGGGAAAGAAGTAAAACATTTTTACAATATAGATATAAAACCACTTAGAAATAAGTGGTTTTTTTATTGTATTGCAGATATAATTTCGCTTAAAAATTTATTTTCTTGAAATCCAGATAACCCAAAACGAACAATTACCAATTCTTCATCTGGTAAAACGTATACTCTTTGCCCTTGATAACCATCTGCATAATACATGTTTTTTGGCACATCTTTATAACCTCCATTTGTGTTTAACCAAAATTGAGCACCATAAATTCCGTTTGATGTTGGCGTTGGTGTAGTTGCATAATCTACCCAATCTTTAGTAAACAATTCTTCACCGTTCCAATTACCATTTTTAAGGTATAGTAGCCCAAATTTTGCCCAATCTCTTGCCGTTGCCCAAGCATAGGAAGAAGCTACGTAATTTCCGGCCAAATCAGTTTCAACAACCATAGAGTTCATGCCAATTTTATCTATAAAATCTGTATACCAAAAATCTAAGTATTCTTGGTGTGTATTAAATTGTTTTCTTAAAATTTTAGATAATAAATTAGACGTTCCAGAAGAATAATTCCAAGTTGCATTTGGCTTACCTACAAGAGGTTTTTCTTCTTGCATTTTTGTCATGTCTCTTTCTAAAAATAACATTTTTGTTGCATCAGAAATTTCATCATAATTCTCGTCCCATTCTAAACCAGAATTCATTTGTAATAAATTATGAATTGTAATGTCTTTTCTGGCGTCTTTTTGCCAAGAATCAATGGGTGCTTTATCTTGTATGTTTATCTTATTTTGATGCTGTAAAATGCCGTAAACAGTGCTCATAATACTTTTTGTCATAGACCAACCTAAAATTCTTGAGTCTTTCGTAAAACCATCGGCATATTTCTCTGCTATAATTTGGTCTTTATAAACAACAACTGCGGCTCTAGAATAATTACTTTTTCCGAAGATATTATCTACAGCATTTGTTATTTTATCATAATTTATATTTTCAAAAACAGTGTCTTTTTGTGGTGCATTTCCATAAGGAAAAGCAGCTACATTATCAGCATTAGATCTAACAGGTTTTAAATAACTAGCTTTTTCATCATCTTTATTTAAAGTTAAAACAGCGCCTAAACCTTCTCTATAAATTGCTTTTCTAGTTAACAAACCAAAAGCAGATGAGGTAGCAGATTTTGAAGATGTATCTACTTTATCTGTAGCCAAGTTTACAGGAGAAAAATTATTATCTGTTTTATCTGTAAACTCTAAAGTTCTTTTACCTAGATATACAGAAGATGCAGTATTTTTTGCTGAATAACCAGCCAAAATATTCAACTTCGGGTAATTATAAATTACCGCTATAATAAGTATTACTGATAATACAAGTAGAATTCGTTTGAGAAATTTCATAAAAAAATAAGTTTAATAATGTAAAAATAAGCATTAAAAAACATATCATTTTTAGTTCGAGTATAAATACCCATAAATAAAAAAAAGGGTTTATTCCTAAAATATAACTAATTGATTTTATTAGTTTTAATTCGAATTTATGAACACATAAAATGACCACATCAGCCAACATCAGTAAGAAAAAAATTACAGAAAAAACATCAGAAAAAAAAGAAAATATATTAGAAAAATTAAGTCCTGGGATTTCTGACACGGTTATTAGCGAGTTAAGTAGCGAAATAAATAATATGTTGTCTTTTGCTATTTATAACGGAATTACTGTAAACACAGAAGTGAATGCATTGATACAAAATAGTAACGTAGACGATTTAATAAATGCACATAATCTACTTTGTAAAAACGTAGCTCCGGCAACACCAAAATCTATTGGATATACAAGAAAATTAAATAAAAACGGAAATGGAAATTCTATTTTTAGAGAATTTCCTCTACTAAGAAATTTGGTTGTATTAGCAATAGTTTTTTTGATTACTTATATAGCTACTGGTATGTCTGCAGAAGTAAACAACGATTCTTTAGACAAAGGAATGATGAACAATAGTGGTATTCCGTTACTGTTAAACATTGCTTACTTAAGTTCTATAGCAGGTTTAGGCGTTTTGTTTTTTTTATTAAAAGAAGTAAGTATTTCTTTAAAAAAAGGAACCTTAATCCCAGAAAATGCAATTGGGTATTTATCACAAATAATATTGGGAATAATTTCTGGTCTTATCATGTCAGAAATCATAGCATTTTATACTACAGATCCTAAACAAATCAATTTATTTAATAAAAGTATTCTTGCTTTAATTGGTGGGTTTTCTTCGGATACAATCTTTAGCATTTTACAAGGAATTATAAATAAAATCAAAAACATTTTTACTACTTAAAACACCAAAATCTAATGTTTAAAAATATACTATTATTGCTAATTACAAGCATTTTAATATCGTGTGCTAGTTTACCAGATGCAACTGCAACATTAACAAAAGATGTTATAAATGAAGGCGATGCAATGCATCAATTAAATATTTCTTTGGTAAATGAGTTGTTCAATGAAAAAAAAGCGCGATTAAATACATTTATCACAAATAAATATACGCCAGAAATTATAAAAAAATTTCAAAAATTGCTACCACAGAATGTAGATTACAAAAAAGAATTACCAAATATTATAGAAGCAATTATACCTGTAATTAACAGAAAAAGAGATTCTTTACAAGATATATTATCTAACCAACAACAAAAGATTGTTACTGGTTTAAATGCAAATTTCATTTCTTATTCTAAAGCAACATCATCTTTACAAAATTTAATTAATTCTGCAGTAAAAGAAAACAAAGAAGAACAAAATGCCTTGTCAGAAATTAACCAACTTACCGGAAACAAACTAAACTTTAAGCAAGTAGAAAATAAATTAGATAGCTTATTAAATAAAACAGGTTTAGGAATGGAAAAGTTATTAAAACTAGAAAAACTAATAAAATAAAAATTATGAGCGATATAGATTGGACTGGTTTAGCAGAAAAAGCGGTTTCACAAACAGATACAGAGTTTCACAACCAATTAGCTGGTTTAACTAGTTTAAAAACATCAGAAATTGATGCGTTTATTTCTGAAAGTAAAATAACAAACAACAATGCTTTGTCTGTTTTAAAAGAAATTAATAATGCTTCATTATCAAATAACGAAAAAGCAAATGCTATATCGAATATTCAAAACGGAGTCGGTTTTTTAGTGAAATTGGTTTCTAAAGTAGTATAATAAGAAAATCTTATTCGCTTTATTACAAGTTTAAAAAATCATGCTTTATCTTTGTGGTAAATATATTTTCTATGATAAATGTTGATAAAATTCGAGAAGACTTTCCAATACTAAAAAGAACTGTACACGGAAAACCTTTAATATATTTTGATAATGCAGCTACTTCACAAACACCACAAGTAGTAATAGATACTATTGTAGATTATTACAGTAACTACAATGCAAATATTCATAGAGGTGTACATACTTTAAGTCAAGAAGCTACCGACAAATATGAAGAAGCTAGAATTAAAATTCAACAACATTTTAATGCAAAAAACCCTTACGAGATTATATTAACTTCTGGTACAACACACAGTATTAATATGATTGCCTCTGGATTTTCTGCATTATTAGAAAAAGATGATGAAATTATCGTTTCTGCTTTAGAACATCACTCTAACATAGTACCGTGGCAAATGTTATGTGAAAAAACAGGTGCTATTTTAAAAGTAATTCCGATGTTAGAAGACGGTTCTTTAGACATGAAAGCTTACCATTCTTTAGTAAACCAAAAAACGAAATTAGTTTTTTGCAACCATGTTTCGAATGCACTAGGAACTGTAAATCCTATAGAAGAAATTATTGCCAAAGCACATCAATTTAATGCAGCTGTTTTAATTGATGGTGCCCAAGCAACACCACATATTAAACCAGATGTTCAAGCCTTAGATGTAGATTTTTATGTAGCATCGGCTCATAAACTTTGTGGCCCAACAGGTGTTGGTATGTTGTATGGTAAAGAAGAGTGGTTGCATAAATTACCACCGTATCAAGGTGGTGGAGAAATGATTGCGACTGTTTCTTTTGAAAAAACTACATATGCTGGTTTACCTCATAAATTTGAAGCCGGAACACCAAACATTTGTGGTGGTATTGCTTTTGGAACTGCAATAGATTATATGAACTCTGTAGGTTTTAAAAACATAGCAAATTATGAAGATGAATTGTTAAAATACGCAACGGAAGAACTCTTAAAGATAGAAGGTTTAAAAATCTACGGAAACACATCGAATAAGACCGCTGTAATCTCTTTTAACGTAAAAGAAATTCATCCTTATGATATTGGTGCAATTTTAGATAAATTGGGCATAGCAGTAAGAACAGGCCATCATTGCGCACAACCTATCATGGATTTTTATAAAATTCCGGGTACAGTTAGAGCTTCGTTTTCTTTTTACAATACAAAAGAAGAAATAGATGTTTTTGTTAACGGAGTAAAAAGAGCGGTTAGAATGCTTTCTTAAAAAAGGATATTTATTAAAAATTAAAAAAGGCTGAGAATTTACATTCTCAGCCTTTTTTATATCATCTATTCTGCTATTTATTTTAAAGCAGGAGAATAGTTTGTAGGAAAATCATCTGCTTTAGCTAAACCATCTGTAGCAACAGTAAAATTACTACCATAAGTAGCATCTATTGCAGCTAAAACTTTATTTGCCATTAAAGCATAACCTCTACCCGTTAAATGAATACCATCTAAACTAACTAAACCACCTGTTACTAAAGAAGGTGTTAATGTATATCTATCAAACTTAATACCATTAGCAGCTTCACTTAAAATAGCATTTAAGTCTACTGTTGCTAAACCTTTTGCATTGGCAACACTTGTAATTGTAGCATTATAACCGTCTGTTGCAGTCTTAATTTCTAGCTGCTCTTGAGGTGTTAAAACCCATTGATCACCTAAAGGAAGTGTAACACCTTCTGCAGAAAATTGACCTGCTAAAGTAGCTGGTAAAAGACCGTTACTTTGAGCTATTAAAGCCCCAGCAGCTGTCATGTTTACTGTACCAATTACAGCACTACTTGGTAATACAAATAAATCCGCAGAAGTTGCTGCTCTTGCTTTTCCGTATTGCTGACCTAATAAACCTGCAACTAAAGGAGCTGCTTGTTCTGGCAAGCCAAGAGATTGTACAAAAGGTACAAAAGTTGGGCTTGCTGCTAATGTAGCTGTAATTGCTGCAGATAAATCTGTAGCATCTTCATCAAAAATTACAACTGCGTTAGTTTCTGTTTCAGAAAATACAATTGCTCTTTCTGGTTCTCCTGCACCCGCATAAATTTGGTTTACTGCACCATATACAGAATTTAATAACGGTATTTGAGCCTTTAAAGTAGCATCCGAAGGATCTAAAGGATTGTAAGGAACTGTTGTAAAGTGAGGTAATAAAGTAATATCTGGCACTGTCGCTAAAACACCTTTAGCACCGTTTGCTGTTAAAGCATTTACCATTCCGTTAAAAGAAGCATCAAAAGTTGCTGCTGGTGTAATCATATCCGATCCATCTCCACCAGAAGTAGCATAACCTAAAACATCGTTACCTCCTACTTCAGATAATGTAAAAAATGTTGGGTTTGCAGCAACTGCATCACTTAAAACAGAAGCTGTTGCGCTAGAAGCCATTCTTCCAAAATATGGGTTTGCAGCACCATAACCTGGAAAAGTTAAATGAAAACTTTTTGCACCAGGAATTCCGAAATTATGAAATGAAGTTCCGTTTGCTCTAACACCTAAACTAGTTGTAGGTATATCTGTTAACCTTGTTGGACCTTCACCATTAAAATATAATCTTGGTGGTTGCACTGCTGTTCCTCCTAAAACAAAACCTCCAATATTATCTTCCATTAGTGGTTGGTTAAAGTCACCGCCACCAACTAAACTAAATTTTGAAGCTAATGTATTTGGAAATGAATTTTCTTGTGCTTTTATAAAAAGTGCACCGTCTGTAAAACCAGCAGTAAAAGAAGCACCTACGGCTACATAATTAGAAAAATCTACACCATTAGCATCAATTTGTACAACTGGCCCTGTTTCTTCTACAATTGGATCTAAATCGTTATTTACATCACAAGATGTAATACCAATTGATAAAAGTAATAATCCTATATATTTATAATTCTTCATATAATATCGTATTTTTTATTAGTTATTAATTGTCCAAGAAATGTAGTATTGAGAACCGATGGCTCCAACTCCTGGCGCACTAAAATATTCTTTACCACCTAAGTTAGCACCACCTAACTTAAATACAGATTTAATACTTGGTACAGAATAGTTAATTTGAGCATCTATTAGAGTTCTAGACTCGATAGTTGCATCTAGGAAAGTAGATTCCCATAAGTAATCTCCTTGCCATCTAGCATTGATATTGAAACCAAAATTTTCAAATAAATTTGGATTTCCAAACTGTAATTTCACCTTGTGCTCTGGGGTATTAAAACCAGCCTCGAAATCTGGATCTGAAGATTGATCAAAATCAAATTTAGCATAAGTATAATTTACACCTAAATCGAAACCATTTAAAATTTTAGTGTTTAAACCTAAAGAAGCACCATAAGAACTAATATCTGCTGTTGTGTTTGTGTATACTTGAAAAGCTTTAAAGTCTCCGTTTTGAAGCGCTAATAAAGACAAACTGTTATCTCCTACTGTACCGTAAAAAGGAACTAGAACATTTTTACCAGAGATAAAATTGTTGTAGCTGTTATAGTATGCGCTTAAATCTACAGTAATTCTAGATTCTCCAGTATTTACTAAACCTCTATATCCTAATTCGAAAGCAGTAACCTCTTCTGGTTTTACTAAAGGTGCTACAGAAGCTGTAGGTGTACCATTTTGTACCGAACTAGCAGAAAATGAGTTTTCGTATGCTAATCTACCAGAAAGTGTAGTTGTAGCACCACCAACTAGTGGTTGTCCTGCTGTACTTACATTTAAAGGAGAACTAGTATATCTATCTAAATTATCTGGTGCAGAACCAACTAAAATAGCAGCACCTGCATCTAAACCAATGTATTGATCTTGAGTTGTTGGATTTCTAAATCCTTTTTGGAAAGAAGCTCTAAAGTTATCATTCTTATTCTCTCCTGCAGCATACGCTAAAGATATTCTTGGAGAAAAGTTTCCGTCGAAGTTTTGTGCTTTGTCATAACGAATAGAAGCAGTAAATTTTAAACGATCTTCTTCTAAGAATTTTTTCTGCATTT
Source organism: Polaribacter sp. OB-PA-B3 (assembly GCF_054589375.1). Classification (NCBI taxonomy): domain Bacteria; kingdom Pseudomonadati; phylum Bacteroidota; class Flavobacteriia; order Flavobacteriales; family Flavobacteriaceae; genus Polaribacter; species Polaribacter sp. OB-PA-B3. The sequence goes on along the minus strand of NZ_BAAIIX010000001.1, from coordinate 263,735 downwards.
GAGTGTAAACACCAAATTCGTCATAATCTATAGGACCATCATAATCTGTAAAAATACTTCCGTTAGAATTTAAAGAATATCTTCTATAAGAACCTCCAACTTGAAATTCTGCCCAATCGATTATATCTTGAAAATTGTAATTTAAATCACTATGGTATAATTTAGTTTGATCTTGAAATCTAGCACCAGTAACTAAATTTGGATCTGCAGTAACTTGGTCGAATGCAGATTGAAACTCGCTAGTTCCTGGAATTAAACGCCCTGTATCTGCTGCTGCTCTTGCTGCTGCATGAGAACCAGTTACTAAATAAGTACCTGCATATTGTGTAAACCAATCTTGGTCTGATTTCCATTGTCTGTTAATGTTAATTGCAGCAAAACGAGAATCGTAAGAATTACCTGCGTCTTCTGTTGTAACATAACCTCTAACAAAGAAGTTTTTTCCTTTTAATTCTAATTTTTGTTGTGCTAAATAAAAATCTCTAATATTATATCTGTTTGCACCTTGGTAAATTGTGTTACCTACACCAAATTTAGAGTTAAATATTAATTCTAATCTATCATCTCCAAAAGGACGATAATGTAAAGCTGTATTTAATTTAACACTTTTTGCTTCATAATCTTTCATTAAGTCTACTTCTTGGTAACCAGTTCTACTAACTCTACCAACAGCACCACCTAAATCAATAGCAACCTCGTCACCATAAATATTTAAACCATCATAGTCATTAATAGATCTATCTCCTACAGCATATTTACCATTTCTAGTATTTCTATAATCTGTAGCAAACCATTCTGTTCCTTTTAAGTAAGAAAGAGATGCTTTTGCTGCCAATTTATCAGAAAAAGCATATGCCATTCTAATACTTACATCATGAAAACTATTGTCTCCTGCTGCTTTTTGGCTTGTTAAACCATATTTATAAGAAAAACTGATTCCTTGATCATTAAAAGGACTTCTACTTGTCATAAACATAATACCGTTAAATGCATTTGCACCATATAATGCAGAAGATGCTCCTGGCAATAATTCAACTGTATTTACATCTAACTCAGACATTCCTAAAAGGTTACCAATGGCAAAGTTTAATGCTGGCGAAGAATTATCCATACCATCTACTAACTGCATAAAACGTGTATTTGCAAAAGTTGCGAAACCTCTTGTATTTACAGATTTAAATGTTAAACTGTTTGTATTAACATCTACTCCTTTTAAGTTTTCTAATCCATCATAAAAAGAAGGTGCAGAAGTGTTCTTTATTGCTCTTGCATCTAATCTTTCTACTGTAACCGGAGACTCCATAATACGTTCTGGAGTTCTAGAAGCAGATACTACAATCTCATCTAATGACGTTTCATTTTCTGTTAAAGAAACTGTAACTTTTTGATTGTTTTTTGTTACTTCTATCTTTTCCATTTTGTAACCTAACACAGAAACTTCTAAGGTAAATGGCGGGTTATCTGAAACCTTTAACACAAAATTTCCATCAAAATCTGTATTAGTACCTACAGCTTTGTTTTCAATTTTAATATTTGCACCTGGAAGTGTCTCTCCTGTTTTTGCATCTTTAACTGTACCAGTTACTGTGGTTTGTGCAACCATAGTAATGCTACTAAAAGCTATAAACGCAATTAGTAAAATCTTTTTTATCATAATTTGAATTAATTTGTTAACTAATATGCAAAATACAATTTTTTTTGAATTATTTATTATTTGGGTGTCAATTTTATGTAATCAATAAAAAATAGGCATAAAAATAAGGTATCTAGCATTCGAAAAAATTATTTTTCTATGAATTTAAACATTCAGAAATTGTACATTTGTTACTATTAAAACTAGATACACTTGAAAGTAGTTAATGATATTGCAAATTTCTCTACAACCGAAAAAACTTTTGTAACAATTGGTACTTTTGATGGTGTTCATTTTGGGCATCAGAAAATATTAGAAAAACTAGTATCTGAAGCAAAAAATGCAGGAAAAAAATCTGTTTTACTTACCTTTTTTCCGCATCCAAGAATGGTTTTACAAAAAGATGCAACCATAGAGCTGATAAATACTATTGATGAGCGTGCAAAACTGTTAGAAAAAACAGGGTTAGATTACTTAATTATTCATCCTTTTAGTAAAAAATTTTCTAGAACTACAGCCTTAGAGTTTGTTCGAGATATTTTAGTAAATACTTTTAATATTTCTAAATTGATTATTGGTTACGATCATCATTTTGGTAAAAACAGAGAAGGTAACATAGAGCAATTAACAGAATATAGCCATTTATACGATTTTACGGTAGAAGAAATTCCGGCACAAGATATAGATGATGTTTCTGTAAGTTCTACAAAAATTAGGCGCGCTTTACATGCTGGAAATTTAAAAACTGCAAACAACTATTTAGGGTATAATTTTCTATTGAATGGTAAAGTTGTAAATGGCAAAAAATTAGGCGGTAAAATTGGTTTTCCTACGGCAAATTTAGATGTTAAAGAAACGTATAAATTAATTCCTAAAACAGGAGTTTATGTTGTAAAATCTACTATTGATTCTAAAACCATTTTTGGTATGATGAATATTGGTAACAGACCAACCGTTAACGGAAATCATCAAACAATAGAAGTGCATTTTTTTGATTTTAACGACAATTTATACGATAAGAATTTAACAATAGAATTGATTTATTTTCTTAGAGACGAACATAAATTCGATTCGATAGATCATCTAATTCTTCAACTAAAAAAAGACGAAGAAACTGCCCGTGTTTACATCAAAAACAATTGCGAATTATAGTAATTATCGATTTACTTTCTCTAAAAAAGTTATCCTTTTTAAACATTCTTAATTATTTAATAATTCGTGGTAAAACTACAACACAAATTATATATTTGCATTTCATAATTCATAGAAAATATGTTACAAGTACAATTTATTAGAGACAACAAAGAAACTGTTTTAGAGGGTTTAGCAAAACGTAATTTTGCAAACGCAGAAACAATTGTAGAACAAGTTTTATCGGCAGATGAAAACAGAAGAGCAACGCAAGTTTCTCTTGATAATACTTTGGCCGAATCTAATAAATTATCCAAAGAAATTGGTGGTCTTTTTAAGTCTGGTGAAGTAGAAAAAGCAAATGTTTTAAAAGAAAAAACTAGTCAGTTAAAAGAACAATCTAAAGAGCTAACAGAAAAATTAGCTACTTTTTCTGATGAGTTACAAAACTTGTTGTACCAAATACCAAACGTACCACATGCTTCTGTAAAAGCAGGAAATTCTGAAGAAGACAACGAAAATATTTTTAGCGAAGGCACGATACCTAATTTGGGTGAAAATGCTTTACCACATTGGGAATTAGCTAAAAAATATGATATTATAGATTTTGAATTGGGTACCAAAATTGCTGGTGCTGGTTTTCCTGTTTACAAAGGTAAAGGCGCTAGATTACAGCGTGCTTTAATTAATTATTTTTTAGATAAAAATGTTAAAGCGGGTTATAAAGAAGTACAAGTACCACATTTGGTAAATACAGATTCTGCAACTGCAACTGGGCAATTGCCAGATAAAGACGGACAAATGTATCATTCTACAGTAGATGATTTGTATTTAATACCAACGGCAGAAGTGCCAATTACAAATATGTTTCGTGGTAATTTATTACAAGAAACAGATTTTCCTATAACTGTAACGGGTTATACGCCTTGTTTTAGAAGAGAAGCTGGTAGTTATGGTGCACATGTGCGTGGGTTAAACAGGTTGCACCAATTTGATAAAGTAGAAATTGTGCGCATAGAACATCCAGAGAATTCTTACAATGCTTTAAACGGAATGGTAGAGCATATTAAAGATATTTTAAGAGAACTAAAATTACCTTACAGAATTTTACGTTTGTGTGGTGGCGATACAGGTTTTACATCTGCATTAACTTTCGATTTTGAGTTGTTTTCGACAGCACAAGATCGTTGGTTAGAAATTAGTTCTGCTTCTAATTTCGAAACATTTCAAGCAAACAGGTTAAAATTACGTTTTAAAAACAAAGAAGGTAAAAGCGAATTAGCACACACTCTTAATGGTAGTTCTTTAGCTTTACCAAGGGTTTTAGCCGGAATTTTAGAAAATTACCAAACTGCAGACGGAATTAAAATACCAGATGTTTTAGTACCTTATTGCGGTTTCGACATAATAAATTAATTCTTAATACAAAGTATTCAGTTTCGGTTTGCAGTTCTTAACTATTTTTAGTTAAAATTTAACTGTAAACTGATACTGAAAATTAACCTAGTTAGCTATAACAGCTACCATTAGTCTTTTATATTTATTCATTTCTACTAAAGCATTTAAGTAAGCACTTATTTGTCCTTTTTGCATAAACTCTATAGAGTTTCTTTTTGCAGTTTCGTATTGGGTAGAAAAAGTTTTCATAATTTTAAGTTTTAATTAGTTGTTATATCTTAAAGACAAGTTTTGTGCCAAAATGTTACAAAGAAGATGTAAAATACGTTTGGTTTAATAAAAAATTAACATAAATCTTAAGTATCTTTGATTTTGATGAAGAGAATATTTCTACTTATTTTTCTAGCAATTAGCACCTTAGCAGTGTCGCAAAACAAAGTGCAAACAAATGCTAAAAATAATTACCTCTTAGCAGAAAATTATTATAGAGAAGGTGCTTATGAAAAAGCTACACAAATTTATAAGAAACTTTATACTTCTAGTCCTTTTAATACAACGTATTTAAGTAGATTAATCTCTTGTTACCAAGAAACAGATCAATTTATTTTAGCAGAAAACTTACTAAAAGGAAGAATTAAGGCGAATAAAAGTCAGGCATATTTATATGTTTATTTAGGCTATAATTACCAAAGACAACAACAAACAGAAAAAGCTTCAGAAAATTATAAACTAGCGTTAAATTCTTTGGATAAAATACCTTCTTATGGCGGAATAATAGGACGCTTGTTTAAAGATTATAACCTACTTGACAATGCAATTTTGGCGTATGAGAAAGCCATGGAAGCAAATAAAAACGCAAATTATAATTTTCAAATTGCTCAAATTTATGGCGAGAAAGGCGATTTTAAAAAAATGTTTGAATCGTATATAGATTTGGTTGATAAAAATGAACAATATTTCGACCTTGTACAAAGATATACTAGCAAATACATTACAGATGATTCAGAAAATGAGGCAAACATTTTATTTAGAAAAACACTTTTAAGAAAATCTGCTAGTAACCCAAAAGATGTTTGGAATACACTTTTAAGTTGGCTTTTTACCCAACAAAAAGATTATAACAAAGCATTTATACAAGAAAAAGCACTTTACCAAAGAAACACCCAAGATCTAGGGGCAATTTTTACCTTAGGTAAAATTGCTTTCGAAAATAAATTTTTTGAAGATGCTAAACAGTGTTTCGATTTTATTGTAGAAAAATCATCTACCAAAAGCGAAACTATTAATGCACATTTATTTTTGATGAAAATTGCCATTGAAACTAAAAATCCAGAAACAGAAAACCTTTTCAAAAAGTTGTTTTTAGCTTTTGGTAAAAACAGTGCAACTATAAAATTACAAGTTGCTTATGCAGACTATTTAACGTTTACTAAAAACGAACCTCTGCAAGCAAATACAGTTTTAGAAGAAGCTTTAAGTTATGCAAACTCAAAATTTGATAAGGCTAGAATTAAACTAAAACTTGGCGACGTTCTTGTGTTTACTAACAAGTTTAATAAAGCACTCATTTATTTTTCTCAAATTCAAACACAACTAAAAAATCACGAATTAGCACAAGAAGCAAGGTTTAAAGTAGCACAAACAAGTTATTTTAAAGGCGATTTCGAATGGGCAAAAGCACAATTAAAAGTTTTAAAAGGTTCTACAACACAATTAATTGCGAATGATGCAGTAAACCTATTTTTAAAAATATCAGATAATGAGCCTGTAGATTCTATTCCGTCTGGATTAAAGCAATTAGCTAAAGCAGAATTACTTGCTTTTCAAAACAAAGATGAAGCTGCACTATCAGAATTAAACTCGTTATTTACTAGAAACGATATTTTTATAAATGGTTTTATACCTAGCGAAGTAATTTATGATGATGTGCTATTTTTTAAAGCAAAACTTCTTATTAAACAACAAAAATATACAGAAGCAATAACAGCTTTAGATAAAATTATAGCAGCAGATAATCAAGGTTTTTTAACAGATGATGTTTATTTTATGATGGCAGAAACCTATAACAATCATCTTAAAAATTCAGAAAAAGCACAAGAATATTATCAGAAAATAATTTTCGACCATACCTCTAGCATCTATTTAGTAGATGCCAGAAAAAAGTTTAGAAAATTAAGAGGCGATAATGTTTCGCAGTAAATAATCAATAACAATTAAAAGTATAAAATGTATATATATAACGTAACAGTAAACATAGATAACACTGTGCATAACGAGTGGTTAACTTGGATAGAATCTCATGTTGTAAAAGTTTTAGATACTGGTAAATTTACATCAGCAAAACTTACAGAGGTTTTGGTAGAAGAAGAAATGGGTGGTAAAACATATTCTATACAATATACTGCAGCATCTAGAGAAGATTTAGAATCGTATTACAAAATAGATGCAAATAATTTACGCTTAGAAGCTCTAAAAAAATTTGCAGATAAAATGTTAGCTTTTAGAACAGAATTAAAGGTTGTAAAAGAATTTTTTCCAACAAGTGTAAGTAATTAAATGAAGTTATTTTTTTATAGAAATAGAAAAAAAATACAAATTTTAAGTATTTTATTATTGGTTTTTGGTGCCATTCTTGCTTATCTAAATTGGGGCATAGAACCACAAGAAACTATTGCCGGTTTTTTAGTTGGTTTAGGTTTTGGTATACTTCTGCTTTCTCTAAATTTAAAAAAAGAATAATTTAGTTTTTGTTAAACCCAAGAGAGGGTTTGTATAATTTTATAACTTAATAAAAATTACGCCTTTTAAACTGTACCTTTGCCTTAGAAGGATAAAAACAAAGATTGTGTCTGTAAAAGCAAAAAAACATTTAGGTCAGCATTTTTTAACGGATGAAAGTATTGCAAAAGATATTGCAGATGCTTTAACAGAAAACGGTTATGACGATGTCTTAGAAATAGGACCAGGAATGGGCGTTTTAACCAAATATTTATTAGAAAAAAAAGCAAAAGTAACTGTAATGGAATTAGACCGAGAGTCTGTTGCATATTTACACGACACTTTTCCTTTAGAACATATAAACTTAAACACATCTAAAGAGCATTTTTCTATAATCGAAGGCGATTTTTTAAAGAAAGATATTCAAGAAATATTTCAAAAAAAACAAGTAGCAATCATCGGTAACTTTCCGTACAACATTTCTACTCAAATTGTTTTTAAAGCCATAGAAAATAAAGAATTTGTACCAGAATTTGCAGGTATGTTTCAAAAAGAAGTTGCTATGAGAGTGGCGGAAAAAGAAGGAAGTAAAATCTACGGAATTCTATCTGTTTTAACACAAGCTTTTTTTGATGTAGAATACTTATTTACGGTACCACCAACGGTGTTTAATCCGCCGCCAAAAGTAGATTCTGGCGTAATTAGATTAATCAGAAAAAAAGATTATTCTTTACCAGTAGACGAAAAAATATTTTTTAGAGTTGTAAAAACCGCTTTTAATCAACGTAGAAAAATGTTACGCTCTAGTTTAAAGTCTTTTCAACTTTCGGATTCTTTAAAAGAAGACCCTATATTTGCCAAACGACCAGAACAATTATCTGTAAAAGATTTTATTTCTCTCACTCAAAAATTAATAGAAAATGGCATTTGAAATTACTGATGAATTTCTAGAGAATTTAATTGGCTTAATCTATAAGAATGATGATGCTGCAATTAAAGAACTTTTTGAAGATGTACACTTTGCAGATATTGCAGAGGTTTTAGATGAAGTAAATTTTGATGAAGCTATTTATATTATCAAGCTTTTAGATAGCGAAAAAACATCAGAAATTCTTACTGAATTAGATGAAGATACCAGAGAAAAAATTTTAGAAAACTTATCTGCTAAAGAAATTGCAGATGAAGTTGGTGAAATGGATTCTGATGATGCTGCAGATATTATTGGTGAACTATCAGAAGAACGCCAAGAACGCGTAATAGATGCTTTAGAAGATGATGAATTAGCTGCAGACATCAAAGAACTTTTGTCTTACGAAGACAATACAGCAGGTGCTTTAATGGCTAAAGAATTGGTAAAAGTTTATGAAACTTGGACGGTTGCTGGTTGTATGCGAAGAATTAGAGGACAAGCAAAAGAAGTAACTAGAGTACACTCTATTTATGTTGTAGATAAACAAGATAAACTGGTTGGTAGATTGTCTTTAAAAGACTTAATAATTGCCAAAGCAGAACAAAAAATTGCCGAAATTTCTAAAACAAAAGTAGACGCAGTTAATGTTAATGAAAATGATGAGGAAGTCGCAAAAATTATGGCAAAATATGATTTAGAAGCCATACCTGTTGTAGACGACAATAACATTTTGTTAGGTAGAATTACAATTGATGATATTGTAGATGTTTTAAAAGAAGAAGCAGACAAAGATTATCAAATGGCAGCTGGTTTAACCCAAGATGTAGATTCTGATGATAGTATTTTCGAACTAACTAAAGCTCGTTTACCATGGTTGTTTTTAGGTTTAGTTGGTGGAGTTGGTGCGTTTATTATTATGGAAGGTTTTCATGATATTTTCTCTAAATACGGTACGCTTTTCTTTTTTACACCATTAATTGCGGCCATGGCTGGTAATGTTGGTGTACAATCATCTGCAATTATTGTACAAGGTTTGGCTAATGATGATGTAAAAGGAAGTATTTACAGTAGGTTATTAAAAGAAATGCTTTTGGCCGCTTTAAATGGTGTTATTTTAGCCCTATTTCTATTTATTTTTGTTTGGATCTACAAAGGAGAAGTGAATCTTTCTCTTGCAATTTCTGTATCTCTAGTAGTCGTAATTATTATTGCTGGATTAATAGGAACATTTGTGCCATTATTTTTACACAAAAGAGGTATCGATCCGGCAATTGCAACAGGCCCTTTTATTACTACTAGTAACGATATCTTTGGAATCTTAATTTATTTTATGATTGCAAAAATGATTTTAGGTATTTAAAAAGCCTTCCTGAATTAACAGAAAGGCTTTCTCCTTTTTCTTCATAATTGATAAAAAATAAGCCCCTAATCTCATTTCTCGCAATTAATCCCATTCTTTATAGATGATTGAGTTATCATTATCTACAAGACAAATATAGTATTAGTAAAAAAAATAACTTTGTGGAAATCCGTAATTTGAAATGTTATTTTCCGCAAAAACAACATTTAATCTATTACACCTAATTCTTTTGCTTTTAAAATTAAGTCTGTATTATTGTTTGCGTTTAAATCTGTTCTAAGATTCGCTAATTTTGTTTCTATAGATCTAAGTTTTACAATAGAACCATCACTCTTTTTAATAACACCTTCTAAATTACTTATTTTAGGCTGATTTGGCAACTCTTTTAAGACTTGTATAGCAATGTCATCCATTTGTATTTGAACGATGTTTCTACGCATTATTTTCTGATGAATTTCATGCGTATAATAATAATCGTTAGCCAACATTTTAGTTAATGCAAAACCAATTTCTGCTGCATCACATTTACTTTTTAGTAAATAAGCGTTCGGGTTTAAGTTACTAATAACATTGTATACTCTATTGGTTTCTGTATGCCCTGTTATTACTGCTATTTTTATATCTAACCCATTATTTTTAATCGCTTTAATCAATTCTTCACCGCCATCTAGTTTTGTTTGTTCTGTAGAATTATCAAAGCTTAAATCTGTAAATAAAAGCTGAAAGGGCTTGGTGTTTTGACTTTGTTTTATCAATAGAAAGGCTTCATCACAACTATTTGTTGTTACAACATCAAAATCTCCTATATCTTTTAAAGAACATAAAATTCCTTGAATAACTAATTGATGATCATCAACAACTAAAATTTTAATTTTATTTTCCATTTTTTGAAATATCAATTTTAATAGTTGTTCCTTTTTCTAGCTCACTATCAATAGTAAAAACACCGTTTAAATCTTCTACTCTTTCTCTAATATTTTTTAAACCTATTCCGTTTTTATTTGCAGTTACATCAAAACCTATTCCGTTATCAGAAACTTCTAAAATTAGATTCTTTTTACTTCCAGAAAAACTTAAAATTAGCTCTGTTGCTTCTGCATATTTCTTAGCGTTTTGAATACTTTCTCTAATAGTTAAAAACAAGGTTCTTTTTATAGAATTATTAATTTCTTTCCATAGAATAGTATCTAAACCATGTATTTTAATTCTAAAATTAGGCTCAAAATAATCTGATACTAAGTTTATAATTTGGTCTTTAAACGATACTTTATCAAAGCTCTCGCTACTTAGTTGATGCGACAAATTACGCACATTGTCTTTTATAATATTTAGACTATTTGCCTCTTCTAATTGATTAGATTTCTCTAATTTTAAATGCAACATTCTAATATCGCCAGCAACCTCATCATGTAAAGATTTAGCAATTTGTTGTCTTTCTTTTTCTCTGGCTTCTACTTGTAATAGTTTAGCTTCAAAAAGTATTTTTTTTCTTCTACTAGCAACAATATTTGCACCAAAACCAATAAAAAGAATACCAGCGCCTGCAACTAAAAAGCCAATCGTTTTTTGTTGTTTTTCACTTTTTATTAGTAGTTCTTTACGTTGATTTTCTACTTTTAAACTTGTGTTTTCTTTTTCTTTTTTTTCGGTTTCGTATATAACCTTGGCAAATTGATTTTTTCGAGTTCTTTCTCTGGTAAATAAACTATCTTTTAATTGAACATATTCTTTAAAATGCTTTTTGGCTGTTTCACCAAAAGTTAACTCCGTTAAAAATTGTAAACAGTCTAAAACTTGCTCGTTATTTCTTGTTTTTTTACCTAACTCTAAACCAATATAAGCATGTTTTTTTGCCAAATTATATTGTTTATTTTTCATGTAAGCTTCTGCTAATAAACTATGTGAAACACTTTCACCATAAACGTATTTAGATTTTTTTCTTCCTTCTAAAACTGTTTTATAACCAGAAATTGCTTTATCAATTTTACCTTGTCTAAAATATACAGAAGATAAACTTCCTAATAAATTTTGATATTGTCTTGGGTATTTTATGGCTATACTATCAAAACGTAAACCTTCTTTAAACAAAGCAATTGCTTTATCAAAATTACCCTCATCTACGTAAGTTGCGCCAATATTATTATATAAATTTAAATAGTTAACTTCTCTTCTAGAGGTTACCGTATTAAATTTAGCCATTTCTCTTGCCTTTATATAATAGGCTCTAGATTCTTGAGGTCTGTTTAAGTGGCCTAAAGCATTTCCTAAGGTTTGATATAAAGAAATTAGAGTTCTATATTCTTTATCTTGGGCAGGTTCTATATATTTTAAACCTTCTACAGCGGTTGTTTCACAACCTAAATAATCGAGTTCTTTAACTTGAAGTATCGCCATAGAGAGCAATCTTCGTCCGGTTTCTACAGAATCTTTTAAACCTATAAAAATTTTTTTAGATTCTTGATAATAGTAAAAACTACTATCTAAATTATTTTTTATTTTATGATTTAAAGCGGCAAAATGGTAAGCCTTAGCTAAAGAAAAAGAATCTTTACTGCGTTTAAAATGATTTTGTAATTTATTCTTAGAAAAAGTTAAACCCAAAGTATCTTTCGCAAAATAACTTTCTTTAGCATATTCTATACTAGTTTGTTGTATTAAAGAATCTATTTTTAAATCTTCTAGTAAGGTAATAGCTCTTTTAAGATATGTAACCTTTTTAGATCCTTTAGCATTGTCTAAATAAAAATTTAGTGAATCTTTTGGTGTTTGCGTAAATACATTAAAAACAGCAAATACGTTAAATAAAAGTAGGAGAGGTATTTCTTTTTTCATAGTTCAAAAAGAAGTGTTTACTTCTTAAATTTATAGCACCATAAAATTAGTCCTTTCATTTTTAATAAAAAAGTTTCTATTGTAATTTCTGAAACAAATCCCAAATAACAACACCTGTAGTTACAGAAATATTTAGCGAATGTTTGGTGCCTAATTGCGGAATTTCGATACACATATCGGAAGCATTTACAACCTCTTGCTGTACACCTTTTACCTCGTTACCCATTACAATGGCATATTTTTCTGTTTTCTTCGGATAAAAAGTATCTAGTTTTGTTGAGTTTTCTGCTTGTTCTATTGCTAAAACTTTTACATTTTCTGATTTTAATTTTTCAACTAAAGCTAAGGTATCTTCTACATATTCCCAAGCAACAGATTCTGTTGCACCTAAAGCCGTTTTATGAATTTCTTTATTTGGCGGAGTAGCACAAATACCACACAAATATATTTTTTCAACTAAAAAAGCATCGCTAGTTCTAAAAACAGAACCAATATTATTTAAGCTTCTAATATTGTCTAAAACTACAATAATTGGTGTTTTTTTTACTGTTTTAAACTCATCAACAGTTATTCTACCTAATTCGTTATTTTTTAATTTCCTCATGTTTTAAACTTTTAGCTTTTAGCTTTCTACTTTTAGCTAGTTTGGTATGAAAACTAATGGCTAAGAGCTAAAGGCTAAAGACTTTTTTCTATCTTCGCAAAACTAACAGAAAATTTCTAAAACTTGGCAAAATCAAAAGCTAAAAAGGTAACGCCTTTAATGAAACAATACAACGCTATCAAGAATAAATATCCTGATGCAATGTTGCTTTTTAGAGTTGGCGATTTTTACGAAACTTTTGGTGAAGACGCTAAGAAAGCCGCAGAAGTTCTAGGAATTACGTTAACGAAACGTGGCGCTGGTTCAGATTCTGAAACTGCTTTGGCTGGTTTTCCGCATCATTCTTTAAATACCTATTTACCAAAATTGGTAAAAGCAGGAATGCGTGTTGCAATTTGCGATCAATTAGAGGATCCTAAAATGACTAAAACCATTGTAAAACGTGGTGTTACAGAATTGGTTACGCCTGGTGTTTCTTTAAACGACGAAGTTTTACAAACCAAAACTAACAACTTTTTAGCTGCGGTTCATTTTGATAAAAAACAACTCGGAATTTCTTTTTTAGATGTTTCTACTGGTGAATATTTAGTCGCGCAAGGAACCGCAGAATACATCGATAAATTATTACAGAATTTTAATCCGAGTGAAGTTTTAGTTCAAAAACAAAACAAGCAACAATTTTTAGAACTTTTTGAAAATAGATATTATACTTTTTATTTAGATGATTGGGTTTTTCAAAAGGAATATGCCAACGAAACTTTGCAAAATCATTTTGAGGTAAAAAGCTTAAAAGGTTTTGGTGTACAAGATGTTAAAAACGGAATTATTGCTGCAGGTGCAGTGTTGTATTATCTATCGGAAACACAACACAATAAGTTAAAACATATTCAACATATTAGTAGAATTGCAGAAGATAATTATGTTTGGATGGACCGATTTACTGTTCGAAATTTAGAATTGTACAATCCGAATTCTATAAATGCCGTAACCCTTTTAGATATAATAGATAAAACTATTTCGCCAATGGGCGGACGTTTATTAAAACGTTGGTTAGCGCTTCCTTTAAAAAATATCGACGAGATTAAAAATCGTCATGAATTGGTAAAGTTTTTTATAGATTCTGATGATTTTTCTCAGATCGTAACGTATCAATTAAAACAAGTATCTGATATAGAACGTTTAATTTCTAAAGTGGCTACTGGCAAAGCATCTCCAAGAGAAATTGTTTTATTAAAAGATTCTTTAAAAGCAATTTTACCAATAAAAGCATCCGCAGAAAGCAGTAAAAACAACGCTGTAAAATCTTTAGGAAATCAATTACATACTTGCCAAGATTTAATTGATAAAATTTCTGAAACCTTGTTTGATGAAGCTCCTGTAAACATCAATAAAGGAAATGCAATTGCCAACGGAGTGCATCAAGAATTAGACGATTTACGTGCAATTTCTAACTCTGGTAAAGAGTATTTAGACAATATGTTGGCGCGCGAAACCGAACGTACCGGAATTACAAGTTTAAAAATTGCGTTTAACAACGTGTTTGGATATTACATTGAAGTAAGAAATACGCATAAAGATAAAGTTCCCGAAGAATGGATACGTAAACAAACTTTAGTTTCTGCAGAAAGATACATTACTGAAGAATTAAAAGAATACGAAACTAAAATTTTAGGTGCAGAAGAAAAAATAGCAAAATTAGAACAAGATATTTTTTCTAAATTATTGCAATACATCATTCAATATGTACAAATTGTGCAAGAAAATGCACAAATTATTGCAAAAATAGATTGTTTATTGTCTTTTTCGGTTTTAGCAATAGATAACAATTATGTGCGCCCAATTATGGATGAAAGCACCGATTTGGAAATAAAAAATGGGCGTCATCCGGTTATAGAGAAACAATTACCAATAGACCAAACCTATATTGCAAACGATGTTGTTTTAAACAGAAATCAGCAACAAATTATTATGATTACCGGACCGAACATGTCTGGTAAATCGGCAATTTTACGTCAGACCGCTTTGATTGTTTTATTAGCGCAAATGGGAAGTTATGTTCCGTCTCAAAACGCAAAAATTGGTATTGTAGATAAGATTTTTACAAGAGTTGGCGCCAGTGATAATATTTCTATGGGCGAATCTACGTTTATGGTAGAAATGAACGAAACTGCATCGATCTTAAATAACGTTTCTGAGCGTAGTTTAATTTTGTTAGATGAAATTGGTAGAGGAACTTCTACTTATGACGGAATATCGATTGCTTGGGCTATTTCTGAGTTCTTACACGAACACCCAAGCAAAGCAAAAACATTATTTGCTACGCATTACCACGAATTGAATGAAATGACCACAACATTCGAACGTATTAAAAACTTTAATGTGTCTGTAAAAGAGTTGGAAGACAACATTATTTTCTTACGTAAATTAGTTTCTGGTGGCTCTAATCATAGTTTTGGAATTCATGTTGCTAAACTTGCTGGAATGCCAAATATGGTGATTCATAGAGCAAATAAAATTCTAGAAAAATTAGAAAAAAACAACAAAAATTCAGAAGTAAAGGATGTTTTAAAACAAACACAAGAAGAAGAAATGCAATTGAGTTTCTTTCAATTAGATGATCCTTTATTAGAAAATATCAAAGAAGAAATTTTAGCAACAAATATAGATGCTTTAACACCTATTGAAGCTTTAATGAAATTGAACGAGATTAAACGAATGTTGGTTAAGAAGTAGGTTACTTATAATTTTCTTTAATTAAATCTACCGATTTAATTCTTATTATTACAAAAGGAAAAATTAGTAAAAAAAGACTTAAAACATTTAAAATTATATCTTTGTCCTCTTTAAAAGTTATGTTTAAAGTTGATAAGAAAATTCCGCATAATACAAACAATAGTTTATATTTTTTCTTGAATCCAAAGAAAGGAACAAAGAGTATATAAGAAATCCCAACTATTATAACTATTTCAGAAGAAGTTATCATATTATATTATTTAAACCTGAAACGAAATTACAATCTACAAAAAATATATTATATACCAAATATTAAAACCAATTATATTAATGATAAACAATTTAGAACAAGGTTTTTTCGGTATCGGAATTCAGAATGGAAAAACACCAGAAAACTTAGGCGTTTTATGGCGTTCTGCACAAAATATGGGCGCAAGTTTTATTTTTACAATTGGCAATAGATATGCAAAACAAGCTTGCGATACACATAAAGCTGTGGGTGCCATGCCTTATTTTCATTATGAAACTTTTGATGATTTTTTTAAAAACCTACCAAAAGGTGCAATGTTAGTTGGTGTAGAATTAGATGAAAAAGCAGTGCAATTAGAAACCTTTAAACACCCTAAACGTTGTGTTTATTTATTAGGCGCAGAAGATCACGGAATGTCTAAAATTGCGATAGAAAAATCGCATCATTTGGTAAAATTTAAATCGGAATTGAGTTTGAATGTTTCTGTTGCCGGAAGTATTATTATGTACGATAGACAAGCAAAATTAAACTTCAAATAAACTTTAAGCAGATTTTACCTTATTTTTAGTAGCGTAGTAATTAATTATACATGCAATTGCGCCTAAAAACGGAATAAACAAAATAATTGCACCCCAAATTAAAAAACGTAAATTACTTTCACTTTTTGAAGCAAATACAAGTGCTGTAATGTGCAAAATTAATACAAGACCAACAATAACTGTGGCAACAAAAGAAGAAATAAAAAGCATAATTTTTTTAGTAAAAATACATAATTATTTGGTTATTTGATATAGAAAACCAGAAAATTGCGTTAAACAATTATAGTTTATTCTTTTTATAAAAATAACTGACTATCTTTGTACTATGAATACAGTATTCTTATTTATTAGTGGTCCAGAAATTATGGTGATTATGTTAATCGTTGTAATGGTTTTTGGTGCAGATAAAATACCCGAAATTGCTAGAGGTTTGGGTAAAGGTATTAGGCAAGTAAAAGATGCCACCAATGATATTAAAAGAGAAATTAAAGACAGTTCAGAAAAAACTGGTTTAGATACAAATATCGCTAAAGACATTAATAAAGAAATTAATGCTGTTAAAGATGATATAGACGATTTTACAGGCCCAATTAAAAGGCAATTTTAACGTTTATTTTACTCTACTTATTGTTAAACCATCTCGTATTGGCAACAATACAGTTTCTATTCTTTCATCTTCATTTAACAACCTATTATATTCTAAAAGTACTTTAGTGTCTTTGTCTTTTAAGTCTAATTCTTCGACAACTTTACCACTCCAAAGTACATTATCAGATAAAATTATTCCGCCAGAATTCATTTTATCGATAATTAAATGAAAGTAATTTATGTAGTTAGATTTGTCTGCATCTATAAACACCAAATCGAACTTTTTATCTAACGTTGGTATAATTTCTATTGCATTACCAACATGTTGCGTAATTTTATTTCTAAAACCAGATTTTTCGAAATATTTATTTTGAAGCGTTTCTAATTCTTCATTTTTATCTAAAGTAATTATCTCACCATCTTTATGCAAACCTTCTGCCAAACACAAAGCAGAATAACCTGTGTAAGTACCAATTTCTAAGATAGATTTTGGCTGAATCAATTTTGTAATCATCGATAAAATTCTACCCTGAAAAGCACCACTTAACATTCTAGGGTTTAAAACTTTTTGCCAAGTTTCTTTGGTAAGTTCTTGCAAAATTTTAGGCTCTATTTGCGAATGTGCAACAACGTAATTGTCTAATTTTTCTGGTAAAAAGTGCATTTTATAATGATTAAGAGAGTTCAAAAATACAAAAAAACGGAACTTATAAATTATAAGTTCCGTTTTTTAATAGTGTTATTTATATTATTGTTTGCTTTCTTCTAAAGCATTTTTTAATGCGTCTTTTTCTTCTGATGATAAGCAATGTTTTATACTCTTACAATTTTTAGAATAGCCTTTGTAAAGTTTACTTAGAGCCATATTTTGTTTGGTATATTTAGCACAAATTCTACATCTAATAAAGTGAATATTTAACTTTATTAACTCTTTAATAGAAGCTTCGCCATATTGGTTTTTATCACAAATTGTTGTGGCTTCGTCGCAGGTAATTTTTAAACTCTTAAACATTTCTTAATTATTAAACCAGTTATCTTCCATACATTTTCTAAGCTGAGTTCTAGCTCTGTGTATAATAACCCATAAGTTTGACGCTGTAATATCTAACTCCTTACAAATTTCTTCTGTTTCAAATTCTTGCACTGTTTTCATTCTAAAAACCATTGCATATTTTTCTGGCAAATTGTCTATACAAGCTTCTAATTGGTCTTTTAATTCTTCATTTTCTATAGAAGTTTCAGAAGTATTGTCCCATTTTTGTGGTACTCTTTCTTCTAACCAATCTCCTTCATTTTCACCATCATTATAAAAATTCATTCGAACTTCTGCTTGTCCTTTTTTAGAATTTATTTTTCTATAATGATCTATAATTTTTCTTTTTAAAATAGAAACCAACCAAGTTCTTTCAGATGCTTTTCCTTTAAAATTCTTTGCAGATTTTAATCCTGCAAAAAAAGTTTCTTGCACAAGATCTTTGGCCAAATCGCTGTTATTAACACGAGAAATAGCGTAATTATACAAATAATCGGCATAATTATCTATCCATTTATTTGTATTTATTGTGTGTATTTTTTCTGCCATTGATAATTTAAAGCTTCAAAGATAACGTTAATTTTTTTCTTTTAAATACTTACAATCTTCTCTTCGTCTCATATCAACTAAATAGATAATTTTCCAGGTTCCGTTATCATTAAATAACTGAAAAGAGTTTGCGCCACAATGACTAAATTTACCATTAAAATAAAACTCATAAGGTGTCCAAACAGAAGCTAAATTTCCATCAATATTAATAGAAAAAGAAAGCAATTTCTCTAAGTAAACATTTTCTGGATTTTTATCTGCAATACTAGTTAATAATTGATTTCTAGTTTCTGTTTTTAAAATATGTAAACCTTCTTTATTTGTGTTGGTTGTTTGTATTTTGATATTTTTATGTAAAGTCTTTTTCATAACAGTACTATCGCCTTTGTGTAATCCTTCAAAAAAAGTATAAATTACGTTTTTAATTGCTATTTCTTCTGATTTTTTTTGGGCAAATATCACATTACTACCTAATACTAAAATGATAAAAACGAACTTTTGTAGCATACTATTTTGATTTTTAAAAACATAAAGCTACTAATTTTTAAATTATAATTTTGTGTCACTAGAAATTTAAGTACTAAAATATCTATTGATATTCCTTACTTTTACAACCTAATAAAATGATAAAAATATGTCTGTAGCTAAGAAGCAATATAAACGTGTTACCGTAAAATCTTTGGTAGAAATGAAAGCAAATGGAGAAAAAATATCCATGTTAACTGCTTACGATTTTACTATGGCAAAAATTTTAGATGGTTCTGGAATCGATGTTTTACTTGTAGGAGATTCTGCATCTAACGTTATGGCGGGTCATGAAACAACATTGCCAATTACTTTAGATCAAATGATTTATCATGCAAGTTCTGTAGTTAGAGCAATAGAGCGTTGTTTGGTTGTGGTAGATTTACCTTTTGGTAGTTATCAATCTGACCCAAAAGAAGCGTTACGTTCTGCTATCAGAATTATGAAAGAATCTGGCGGACATTCGATAAAACTAGAAGGTGGTAAAGAAATTAAAGAATCTATTAAAAGAATTTTAAATGCTGGTATTCCGGTAATGGGGCATTTGGGTTTAACACCACAATCTATTTATAAATTTGGTACATATACTGTAAGAGCAAAAGAAGAAGAAGAAGCAGAAAAATTAATGGAAGATGCATTAATGCTAGAAAGAATTGGTTGTTTTGCGTTGGTTTTAGAAAAAGTACCAGCTTCTTTAGCTAAAAAAGTAGCAGATGCATTAACAATTCCGGTAATTGGTATTGGCGCTGGTAATGGCGTAGATGGACAAGTTTTAGTTACACATGATATGATTGGAATGACACATGAATTTAACCCTCGTTTTTTACGTAGATATTTAGATCTATATAAAGACATGACAGGTGCTTTTGAAAATTACATTTCTGATGTTAAAAGCGGAGATTTCCCTAGCGAAAAAGAACAATACTAATAAAAATTGAAACTTTAAATTTTATATAAAGGCAGACATCTAGAAAAAATTTTTAGATTTCTGCCTTTATTTTTATCCATAAATTGAAGTAAAAAATATGAAAATTTTACATTTAGATTCAAATCATCCACTATTAATAAATCAATTAAACACTTTAGGTTTTACTAATGATGAAGATTATACTTCTTCGAAAAAAGATATCGAAGAAAAGATTCACTTATATGATGGTTTTATCATTAGAAGTCGTTTTTCTATTGATAAAACATTCTTAGATAAAGCCAAAAACTTAAAATTTATTGGTAGAGTTGGCGCTGGTTTAGAAAATATAGATTGCGATTATGCCGAAAGCTTGGGAGTAACATTAATTGCGGCACCAGAAGGTAATAGAAACGCTGTAGGCGAACATTCTTTAGCAATGCTACTTTCTTTATTTAACAAACTAAATAAAGCCGATAAAGAGGTTAGAAATGGCAAATGGCTTAGAGAAGAGAATAGAGGTATAGAATTAGACGGAAGAATAGTAGGTTTAATTGGTTATGGTAATATGGGAAAATCTTTTGCTAAAAAATTACGCGGTTTTGATGTAGAAGTACTTTGTTATGATTTAAAACCTAATGTTGGCGATAAAAATTGCAAGCAAGTTTCTTTAGAAGAATTACAAGAAAAAGCAGATGTTTTAAGTTTACATACGCCACAAACACCACTTACAAAAAACATGATAAATGCAGATTTTATCAATAATTTTAAAAAGAATTTTTGGTTGATAAATACCGCACGTGGAACATCTGTAGTTACTAAAGATTTGGTTGAAGCTTTAAAATCTGGTAAAATTTTAGGTGCAGGTTTAGATGTTTTAGAATATGAAAAATCATCTTTCGAAAACCTTTTTTCTGATAATAAAATGCCAGCAGCTTTTGAATATTTAATAAATTCTGATGCTGTTATTTTATCTCCACATGTAGCTGGTTGGACCATAGAAAGCAAAGAAAGATTAGCCCAAACTATTGTAAATAAAATTAAATCAAAATTTTGTTAACTTGTTAACACTAAAACCATAAGAATGCAATACAAGGCAAATTCACCAGAAGATTACATAAATCAAGTTCCGGAAGAAAGACAAGAAACTTTAAAAAAACTTCGTAAAATTATAAAAGAAAACCTTCCTAAAGGTTTTGAAGAAGGTATGCAATATAGTTTTATTAGCTATTATGTACCACATTCAATTTATCCAGATGGTTATCATTGTAACCAAAAAGAACCGTTGCCTTTTATGAGTTTTGCATCACAAAAAAACTCAATAAATTTATATCACAGCGGTATTTATGCAAATAAAGATTTGTATGATTGGTTTGTAAATGAATACCCAAAACATTGTAAAAGAAAGTTAGATATGGGTAAAAGTTGTATCCGATTTAAAAAAGTTGAAGAAATTCCGTTTGAACTAATAGCAGCATTATGTAAAAAAGTAACTGTAGAAGATTGGATTTCTTTGTATGAATCTTCAATTAAAAACAAATAGATGAAAAAAGGAAAAGTAATAGGAATTGGTGGTG
This sequence comes from Polaribacter sp. OB-PA-B3, assembly GCF_054589375.1. Lineage (NCBI taxonomy): Bacteria > Pseudomonadati > Bacteroidota > Flavobacteriia > Flavobacteriales > Flavobacteriaceae > Polaribacter > Polaribacter sp. OB-PA-B3. Next base: position 242,451 of record NZ_BAAIIX010000001.1, on the reverse strand, counting down.
TATTTTTTAAATCTGATAATCCTAAAAACGCAAAAGATTGGTATCAAAAACATTTAGGTTTTAATACAGACGATTGGGGCGCTACTTTTTGGTGGAAAGATAAAAATGGTAAAGATGCAACTACACAATGGAGTCCTTTTAGCAGCGATACCGATTATTTTGAACCTTCTAAAAAAGACTTTATGTTTAATTATAGAGTAGAAAATTTAGTTGAATTGTTAGCGCAACTAAAAGAAGAAGGTGTAACTATTGTTGGTGAAATTCAAGAGTTTGAATATGGTAAATTTGGATGGATTTTAGACAATGAGAATAACAAAATAGAACTTTGGGAGCCTGTAGATGAAGCTTTTAAATAAATAAAATACTGATAATCAATAATTTAAAAAAATGAAAAAAGATTTAACACCAAATAAAGGCGTAAAAAACACAGATAAAAATGCTTTAGAAAATATAAAACAGCAAGCAAAAGAGCTAAAAAATGAAGTAAATGTTAAGGCAACTGAATTTAAAGAAGAATCAAAACAAGCTTTTGAAACCGTAAAAGAAAAAATGAATGAAACTTTTTCTGAAGAAAATATTGATAAAGTAAAAGAGAAATTAGATGAATATACAGATGATGCAAAGGATGTCTTAGAAGATGTCTCTGAAAAAGCATCAGAATTAGCTAGCGATGCTGTAGAAAATTTAGCAGACTTTGCAGAAGATGCTAAAGAAGAATTAGAACAGGCAACAAAGAAAACTAAAGGTTTTTTTAAACGATTATTCGGAAAATAAAATATGAAATTATTATCTAATTATCCTGCAGAAATTTTAATACTATTCTTTTTAATAATTACTTACGTACAATCGAGCATCGATAAATTAACAGACTGGAAAGGAAATATTTCATTTATAAAAGAGCATTTTAAAAATTCTCCTTTAAAAAATAATGTTCCTGTATTACTCGCTATAGTTTTAATTGTAGAAATTATCGCTTCGATTTTAATGATTATTGGCGTATATCAAATTTATACTTTAGAAGCCAAAGAAATTGCATTATTAGGAATTGAGCTCTCTGCAATCACTTTACTTTTTTTATTAGTAGGGCAACGACTTGCAAAAGATTATGCCGGAGCGATGTCTTTAACTGTCTACTTCATCCTAACAGTGATTGGTGTTTATCTATTAAATAGTTAAAAACTATTATTTATAATTTTAAAATAATTAAAAACTATAAAAAAAGGTCTTAAAACTTAAGTTTTAAGACCTTTTTTTATTTTTAGAAGGTATTTACACATATAAATCATTAAAACACGATTAAATAGCTTTAAAATCTATTTTTAATAGTTTTTTAAGACGTAAATAAGCGAAGAATACTCAGAAGTTGACATTGCTTTGATATTTGACACAAAACCGACATAACTTGCTTTTATAGGATTAGATTTTCCTGATTTATATTTTTCACTTAATAATGAAACATAATAACTATCAAATTTCATAGGCAAAGTATTTTCTACAACCATTTCTACTTCAGAGAATAATTTATGAATTGAACATTGACTAAAATGCCAAAGGTGCCTTGGCACATCATAAGCAGCCCAAAATTCTTTATAGTGTTTAGCATCGTAACTTTTATAATTAGGAACTGCAACCACTACTCTACCATTTGGCTTTAATAATTGTTTTAGTGTTTTAATTGTTTTCTTTAAATTTTCTACATGTTCCAAAACATGCCAAAGAGTAATGACATCAAATTTTTTATTAGAAATATTAAATAAATCATCTTCTAGTAATATTCCTTTTGTTTTAGCTATTTCTTTAGCATCTAAACTTGGCTCTACACCATAAGTTTCCCAACCTTTATTTTTACAAATTTTAAGAAAATCTCCGGTTCCTGCACCAACATCTAAAACTGTTTTAGATTCTATTTTAAATGAATTAAGTAAACCTAATTTCTGTTTTAAAGTATGATTTTTTACTTTTTGATAAATTTTATCAAAAAGTGATTTTCTACTATCTGTATGTGAAATATAGTTTTCACTTTTATAATAGTTTTCTAAATCTACTGGTACAGGAGATGTAACTAACATTTCATATTTATCATTCTGCATTACTTCGAAAGTATCACCAGAAACAGTATAATCTTTACAATTTAAAAGGGGTGTTAAATTTGTATAGAGTTCTTTTTCATTCTCCATATCACTTAATTTTTAGACTTGTTCCACGAGGAACATTTGCAATTTTTCTTTTTTTTATCTTCCCATATAAACCAAAAGTACAGATATATCACTTGGAGATACACCGCTAATTCTACTTGCTTGTGAAATAGAAACTGGTTTAATTTTATTTAATTTTTCTCTAGCTTCAAAGGAAAGAGATTTCACCTTATCATATTTAAAATTAGTTGGTATTACAACATTTTCTAATCTATTTAATTTATCTGCATTATTCTTTTCTTTATCAATATAACCAGAATACTTTAAATAAATCTCGGCTTGTTCTATAACATCCTTTTCTATATTGTTATCAATTAAAAAATCATTTAACTTTTTAATAGACTTAAAATCATCAAAAGACAACTGAGGTCTTGCAGCTACTTTAAATAGCTTCATAGATTGATTAACTAATGCTAAATTTTTAGCCTCTAAAATAGGATTTACTTCTTCTTGCTTTACACTTGTTTTCTGTAAAAACTGAATCAACATATTGGTCTTTTCTTGCTTCTCCAAAACACGATCCATTCGTTCTTTAGATGCCAAACCTATTTTAAAACCTCTTGGCGTTAACCTTAAATCTGCATTGTCTTGTCTTAATAAAGTTCTATATTCTGCACGAGAAGTAAACATTCTATATGGTTCTTCTGTGCCTTTTGTAATTAAATCATCTATTAAAACACCTATATAAGCCTCATTCCTTTTTAAAATAAAAGGTTCTTTTTCTTGTACTTTTAGAGCAGCGTTTACACCAGCCATTAAACCTTGAGAAGCAGCTTCTTCATAACCTGTAGTACCATTTATTTGACCAGCAAAATATAAATTCTCGATTAGCTTTGTTTCTAAAGTATGCGTTAATTGGGTTGGCGGAAAATAATCATACTCTATTGCATAACCATATCTTAAAAACTTTACATTTTCAAAACCTTCAATTGAACGTATTGCTTTATCTTGAATATCTTCAGGTAAAGAAGTAGAAAAACCATTTACATACATTTCTACTGTAGACCAACCTTCTGGTTCTACAAAAATCTGATGTCTATCTTTTGTTGCAAAACGATCGATTTTATCTTCTATCGAAGGACAATATCTTGGTCCTGTTGATTGAATTCTACCATTAAACATTGGCGAACGATCAAAACCTTCACGAAGTAAATTATGTACATCAAGATTAGTATAAGTCAACCAACAAGAACGTTGTTTTTGCAATGCTTTTGTTGTTGGCAAATAAGAAAATTTCTCTGTAATTTCATCACCTGGTTGTTCTAACATTTTAGAATAATCTAAAGATCTTCCATCAACTCTAGGTGGAGTTCCGGTTTTCATTCGTCCAGCTTCAAAACCCTTCGCAACTAAATCTTCAGTAATACCTTTTGATGCACCTTCACCTGCTCTACCACCACCAAAACTTTTATCACCTATATGAATCAATCCGTTTAAAAAAGTACCAGCTGTAACAATAACAGTTTTAGATTTTATCTCTAAACCTAAAGCCGTTTTTACACCAACAATTTTATCACCATCAAACAACAATCCATTCACAGAATCTTGATAGAAATCTAAATTTTCAGTTTGTTCTAACATCGTTCTCCAGCATTCTGCAAATTGCATTCTGTCAGATTGAGCCCTAGGACTCCACATTGCAGGACCTTTAGATTTATTAAGCATTTTAAATTGTATAGCTGTTTTATCAGTAACAATTCCGCTATAACCACCTAAAGCATCAATCTCTCTTACTATCTGTCCTTTTGCGATTCCACCCATTGCAGGATTACAACTCATTTGCGCAATATTTTGCAAATTCATTGTAATTAATAATGTATGCGCGCCCATATTAGCACTTGCTGCCGCGGCTTCACTACCTGCGTGACCACCACCGACTACTATAACATCAAATGTTGTTGAAAATAAACTCATTTTTATAGTTCCACGTGAAACGTGTAAATTAACTTATTGATTATTAATAATTTAACTCTTTTAAAGCATGGTTTTCTTGTAAAGTCATCTCGTTTTGGTCTTTTTCTGTTTTATCTTTAAAACCAATGTAATGTAAAACACCATGAATAATAACTCTATGTAATTCTTCGACAAAAGATACATTAAAATCTTTGGCATTATCCGCAACTCTTTCAACAGAAATATAGATATCACCGTTCAAAAGTTTTCCTAATGAATTATCAAAACTTATAATATCTGTAAGTGTATCGTGTTGTAAAAATTGAACATTTAATTTATGAAGATAATCATCATCACAAAAAATATAATTAATTTCACCTAACTCGCAATTATGCTTTTCAATAGTATTTTGAATCCAATTGTAAGTAGAATCCTCATTATCTAATTTAAAATTCGTTTCGTAATTAAACGTAATCATTATGCTTTATTCTTAGGTAAAGAAAAATATTCTCTAACCTTTAATTTATATTTTAGGTGCAAAGGTAATGATTGTCTGTTTAATATTTCTATTTGATTGTAAAACTGCTTTTTAAATTCTAAGGCTTTAATTTTATTACGTTTATTTAGTAAATTATTGGCATTAGATTTTCGCTTACTGTCTTTACCTTGTTCTAATGCAGCTTTATCTAATTTTAATAATTCATAATTAAGACGCTGCATTTTTTGTAATGTAGCTGCATTGAAACCTTTTTCTAACATTTCATTTTCTAACTGCTCCATAGTTTTTAAAACTTTTTTTGCATTAGAATTATTACCAGAACCCAACTGACCCGATTCTTTTAAAGCATCTTGTAGTTGTTGTCTAAGTTGAGATTGTTGTTTATAAATTTCATACAATTCTCCGTCTAAATCATCATTATCAGAATTTCCTTCACCTTGTTTCTTGCCATTACCACTTTTACCATTTCCATCACCTTGCTCACTTCCTTTTTCACCATTATTTCCTTTTCCTTCTTTTCCAGATTTTCCTTTTTCTCCTTTTTTATCTCCAGGTTTTTTTCCTTCATTACCCGGTGATTTATTTTCACCAGATTTAGAACCCTTTTTCATACCTTGATCCATTTTCTTAGAAAGTTCGCCTTGTTTCTTAATAATATCTGGTAAACTAAAACCATTGCCTTTCCCCTTACCTTTTCCTTTACCCATTTTCATGGAGGCATTTTTCATACTATTTAACATGTTACTTAAATAATCTGCCAAATTATTAGTAGCCGTCATTACATAACGTTGGTTAGAAATACCGTTGTTAAATCTATTTTCTGAAAAATTTTCTAAAGATTGCTCTAAATTATAATGTGCAGAAGATAAATCATCTTGAATTTTAGCAGAAATTTTAGGCAAACGCATAGACAATACATACAAACTATCATCTATGTGTTCGAAATAAGTTCTTATATCATTTTGCTTTTTTAGGTCTTTTCCGAAATCTGGATGTGAAGTAGATATTTCGTTAAACTTATTCATTAAATTTTCTTGTTTAAAAGAAAAAGTAACAAGATTTTCTAATATTTTACGCAAATCATCCATATTCTCTTCAATAGATTCACCTTCCATCTCCATCATAGCTTTTTGCATTTTAGCACTCATCTCTTTCAACTTAGAAGCACTTTTTTTCTGAGAATCTTTAGCAGATTTTTTATCATTTTTTTGAATGTCTTCTTCAGACTTTTTTAATGAAGCATCTATAGCTTGCTTTTCATCTTCTACATCTGGTAATTCCATTGGCTCTTTTAATTTTTCATTATCTTTAGCCAACTCGTTTAACTCTTCTTTTAACTCATTAAATTCTTTATTTATTTCTTTTTGCGCATCTAAATCTAATATATCATCTTGTTCTAATTCTTCTTGTTTCTTAGATAACTGCTCTAATTTATTTGCAATTTGCATCGTTTTTTGCTCAACATAAAAGCGCTTTGTTAATTCTAACATGCGTTCTAAACTTCTTTGTTGTTGTTTATTCTGTTGTGCTAATTCTTTGGCTTTTTTAACCAAATCTTCTTTATTTAACTTTTCTGCAAGTTTTGCAATTTCATCTAAGAGTTTTTGTTGTTTATCAGTTTTTTTTAACTCTTCTATACGCTTTTTTAATTCTTCTTTTTTCTTTTGTAAATTCTCTGATTGTTCTTTCTTTTCATCTAAATTTTCTTGCAACAAATCTGTTTGACGCTGCATCATGTTTTTATATTGTTCTTGTCTTTTTATAAAACTCTCAACTTTCTTTTTATCATTCCAACTCAGTTTTTTCTTATTCTGAAGTTGCTCTTTTATTTGATCTAAGTCTTTTTGCTGCTTTTGTTGTTTTTGTATAGAATTTTCTAAACTATTAATTGTGTTTCGTTGTTCTTGTAAAAGCTCCTCTTCTACTTCATTATTTGTTTTTTGACGATAATTAAAAACTTTTGTAGTAGCTTTTTTACTTCCGTTTACAGCATCATTATCATAAACTTCAAAGAATAACTCATAATTAACTCCTTTAACTAAATTTAAATTATCTGGAAATTCATAAAAAAAAGCTTGAACATTAGCTTTAGAAATATTTAATTGATGTGTTTTAATCGATTCAGGATTATTTTCATCATAATAAACCAATTGCAATTTTTTTAAACCATAATCATCAGAAATTTGACCAGCAAAAAAAGCAGTACCTCTAGAAATAGAATCTATATTGGTTTCTACTTTAATTTCTGGTAATTCATCTTTTATAACATTTACAGAAAATTGTAAATTCTCAAAGTCTTTTAAATTATCATTAGACGAAGAAATTTCATAATTAACAGCATTTATAATTCTTTTAGAAAATTTAAAATAATTTTCTCCATCATTTGTAAATTTTTCTCTTTTGGCATTATTGATAAAAAAAACTTCGTTAGTATTTACAGCAGAAACCAACCAATTAATCTTTGTGCCTTCTGGCACAATTAAATTACCAGAATTGTTAATTACTTCATTTTTTTTACCTGTGTAATAAGGATATTTTAATTCTAAACTTATATTGTTAATAACTGGTGTTTTTACAATATCAATGGTATAATTATTCGATATAACACTGTTAGATTCTATGTAAAAATCAATAGGATTTAAAACATCGGAAAATGTATAAGAAAAAGTACCATCGTTATTATTTTGAAGAAAATATTGTTCGTTATTAAAATGAATTTTTGCTTCGGATGGATACACGTCTCCAATCGTCTCAACATTGATTGTAATAGAATTTCCTTGTATAACTTGTAAAGAATTGTTAGTAATATTAAAGTAAAAAGGTGCTGGAGGCGTATATGCAGTTCTATGATTTACAACTCTTTCTAAACTTTCAGAAAAAAAATGTTTATTACCTGTAAATAAAATAGTTAACAAAATAAAAACAGGAAAAATGGCAAATTTTAAATACTTTTTATTTTGAGTAAAATCAATTGCTTTAACAAAAGGAATCGGTTGTAAATCTTTAGATTTTTGATTTATACTTGCTAATAACAAATCTGATTGATAAGAAGACTCTTGTAACTGAATTACATTTAATAACTTATCTTTTACATCCGGAAAATGATTGCCTATAATTGATGATGATTCTTTTAAAGAAATCCCTTTTCGTAAACCAAATAATTTAAAAATTGGAATAACAATAAACTTAATTAATAGAAATAATTCTACTAAAATAAAAAGCCAAAATAAGAAAGTTCTTGCTGTTGGTTTTAACCATAAAAAATACTCTAAAAAAAGAGTAAAAAAGAAATATAAACATCCTAAAGAAAGAAATAAAATTACTCCTTTAATTAATTCGTTTACGTAATATTTTCTAGTAAACTGATGTAGCTTTTGCTCAATTATTTTAAATGCGCTCATAATCAACTAATAAAAATAGTATTTTTGATAGGATTTACAATGAAATTAAATGTTAAAAGCTTTTTTGTAAGTTTTATTACAAGCTTGCAACTAAACATAAATAATAAAATACCATGAAAAAAAGTCTTAAAATAGTATTCTTTCTAGTAAGTTTATCAGCACTTTCTCAAAGTCCGTGGACAAAAGAAAAGAAAAATTTGTTTCTAAATTTATCTTACACTTCTATAGCAAATTACAACCAATTATTTGGTAATCCAGATTATAATACCGAGAAAAATATTACAGATAGAACGTATCAAATTTACGGTGAATATGGGTTAACTAATAAAACAGCACTTGTTTTTAATATTCCTATAAAATCTATAAAAACAGAAGATACTAATAACTTAATATCTAGTTTAGATTCTGGTTCTAAAACTGCTTTTGGTAACATTTCTTTAGGTTTAAAACATCAATTTTATAATAAAAACTGGGTTATATCTGGGCAATTGGTTACAGCATTAAACACAAGTACTTTTGATGAAAACACGAAAATTAGAACTGGCTACGATGCTTTTACATTTACACCTCAATTGTTAATTGGTAAAAGTTTTGGTAAAACGTTTTTACAAACACAAATTGGCGCAGATATTAGAACAAACGATTACAGTAATAATTTTAAAATTGGTGGAGAGTTTGGTGGTAAAATATCAAAAAATATTTGGTTAATTGGCTTTGTAGATATTGTAAAAAATATAGATAATGGCGTATACAAAACAGGTGAAATTAATCCGCAAACATTAACACCTAGAAATGGTTTATATGTAACAGACCAAGAATATGGTTCTTATGGTTTAAAAGGAATTTTACAATTGTGCGATTTAGGTATTACAACAAGTTTTGGTAATGCTTTTTTTGGTAATAACGTTCCTAAAAAAACAGCTTTTTCAATAGGTATTTTTAATACATTTTAAACCAAATTATTTTTAAATAATACAGACTTTAGAAAATAATATTCTAAAGTCTTTTTTTTGGTCTCTAATTTCTATTTTCTCTTTTAAAAACTATCTTTGCAGCATTAAAAAAACAGAAAAAATGGAATCTAATGTTCGTGTGCGTTTTGCACCAAGTCCTACAGGACCTTTGCATATTGGTGGTGTAAGAACAGCTTTATATAATTATTTATTTGCAAAAAAATACAATGGTACTTTTGTATTGCGTATAGAAGATACAGACCAAACTCGTTACGTTGCGAATGCCGAACAATACATTATAGACGCTTTAGAATGGTGTAATATTCCTTTTGATGAAGGACCAAATAAAAACGAAAAATTTGGACCATACAGACAATCGGAACGTAAAAATCTTTATAAAGAATACGCAGATATTTTAATAAAAACTGGTTGGGCTTATTATGCTTTTGATACATCAGAACAATTAGATGCGCTTAGAAAAGGGCACGAAGCAGAAGGTAAAACATTTATTTACAATTGGCATAATAGAGAAAAAGGCAAATTGGTAAATTCTTTAGTTTTAACTGCAGATGAAGTTCAAGCGAAAATAAATGCTGGCGAAAATTATGTAATCCGTTTTAAAACTCCGCAAGACGAGCTTTTAAGAATGGAAGACGAAATTCGTGGAAATATAAAAATTGATACCAATACTTTAGATGATAAAATTTTATTTAAAGGAGACGGTATGCCAACCTATCATTTAGCAAATATTGTTGATGATCATTTAATGCAAATTACGCATGTAATTCGTGGTGAAGAATGGTTACCTTCTATGCCATTGCATGTTTTATTATACAAAGCATTTGGTTGGGAAGCACCAAAATTTGCACATTTACCATTAATTTTAAAACCAGTTGGTAAAGGTAAATTAAGTAAAAGAGACGGAGATAAGTTAGGATTTCCGGTATTTCCGTTAGAATATACCAACGAAAAAACTGGTGATGTTTCACGTGGTTATAAAGAAGATGGTTATTTTAATGATGCTTTTATAAACATGTTGGCTTTCTTAGGATGGAATCCTGGTACAGAACAAGAAATCTTCTCTTTAGAAGAATTAATTGCAGCGTTCGATTTAAAAAGAGTTAGCAAATCTGGTGCTAAATTTAGTCCAGATAAAACAAAATGGTTCAATCAGCAATACATGCAAACAAAGTCTGATGCTGAATTAACAGAACTATTTTTACCAATATTAGCAGAAAAAGGCATCACAAAAGATAAAGAATATGTTTTAAAAGTTGTTACAGCTATAAAAGAAAGAGCTGTTTTTGTAAACGATTTTTGGGATTTATCTAATTTCTTTTTTGAAACACCTACTGAATATGATGCAAAAGCTTCAAAGAAAAACTGGAAAGAAGGAACTGCAGAATTAATGCAAGAATTGATAGAAGTTATTTCTAATATTCAAGATTTTTCATCAGAAAATACAGAAAAAGAAGTAAAGGAATGGATAACTGCTAAAGAAATTGGTTTTGGTAAAGTTATGCAACCATTAAGATTAAGTCTAGTTGGTAAATTAGCTGGCCCACATTTATTTGATATTATTGCTATGATTGGTAAAGAAGAAACTTTATTAAGGCTTAAAAATGCCATAGAAAAATTGTAATTATTTACAACTAAATATAAAACCTCTCGTTAATTTCGAGAGGTTTTTTTGTTTAATAATGTAACATTGCAAACAAATCTGCGTCAAATAATTAAATACTTAAAAGAAGTATATTTACAATTCAACTATTTATTAACTATTAAAAACTTTGTTATGATATCACCACCATTTATTATTTTTATTGTTATAATCGGATTAATAATTTTTGCATCATTTTTTACCGTTAAACAACAAACTGCAGCAATTGTAGAGCGTTTTGGTAAATTTAATGCAATAAGACAATCTGGTCTTCGATTTAAAATACCATTTATAGATAGAATTGCCGGAAGATTGAGTTTAAAAATTCAGCAATTAGATGTAATTATAGAAACAAAAACTTTAGATGATGTATTTGTAAAATTAAAAGTTTCTGTGCAATATAAAGTCATTTACAATAAAGTATATGATGCTTTTTATAAATTAGATTATCCACATGATCAAATTACTTCATATGTTTTTGATGTAGTAAGAGCAGAAGTACCAAAAATGAAATTAGATGATGTTTTTGTAAAAAAAGATGATATTGCTATTGCTGTTAAATCAGAATTAAACGACGCTATGTTAGATTATGGTTTCGATATTATAAAAACCTTAGTAACAGATATAGATCCAGATGCACAAGTAAAAGAATCTATGAATAGAATTAATGCTTCTGAAAGAGAAAAAATTGCAGCACAATTTGAAGGAGATGCACAACGTATTTTAATTGTAGAAAGAGCCAAAGCAGAAGCAGAAAGCAAGCGTTTACAAGGACAAGGTATTGCAGATCAAAGAAGAGAAATTGCACGCGGTTTAGAAGAATCTGTAGAAGTTTTAAATAAAGTTGGTATCAACTCGCAAGAAGCATCTGCTTTAATTGTTGTAACGCAACATTATGATACTTTACAATCTATAGGACAAGAAACAAATAGTAACTTAATTTTATTACCAAACTCACCACAAGCAGGTAGCCAAATGCTAAATGATATGGTTGCAAGTTTTACAGCAAGTAATCAAATTGGTGAAGCAATGAAAAATGCAAAAACAAAAAAATTAGAATAAATTTTAAGTTTTAAATCATTAAAAAACAAGTCAATAACTAAATAGTTATAGACTTGTTTTGTTTTAAGAACATAAAAATTTATATCTTTATGTTTTAATAAAATGCTTTGTTAAAATCAATAAAAGAAAAATTAAGAAAACAAATAGACTTAGAAGTTTTTTTTTCTAATAAATTATATCTTTCTGCATTTCATGGTATATTTCTATTTATTTTTCTAAACTTATTTAAACCCTTTAAATTAGTTTTATTAAAACTACATTTTTATGGTTATAGTGCTTTAATAAGTGTTTTATATTTTATTATTCCTTTATTTTTTTTGAGTTTATGCCAAAAACTAAAATTTAATAAAAGCTCTATTTTAAAAATTATACTTACTTCTATCTTATTTCTTTGTGTCTTATGTGTTATAACTTGGGGATTTAGTAGAGCTTATAAAGATGTTTTTTTATTATACGTTAATAAGTTAAGTTTATTTCGTTTTTCTAAATATTCTTTCTCAATGGCATTGATTACTTTTCCGTTACTTTATGTTATTAATGATAAAATCACTCAACTAAAATCTAAAAAAAAGGTAGAATTACCTATAATACCTATAGAATTTAAAACTATTTATTCAGAAAATAAAAAAGAAACTTTAAATATTAAAATATCTAATATTGTCTACATAACATCAGAAGGTAATTATGCTTGCATTTTTGTTTTAGAAAATAGTACATTAAAAGAATTGATTTTGAGAAATACATTAACTAAAATTATGTCACAAGTTCATGAAAATACCAATATTTTTAGATGTCACAAATCTTATATTGTTAATACCAAGTTTATGAACAACATTAGTGGAAATTCTAGAGGTTACTTTTATGAATCTGATATTATTTCAATTAAAATACCAATATCTAGAACTTATAAAAAAGAAGAACTACAACAATTAATAAGTTAAAATTTTTATGAAAAATATAATTAATTGGTTACAAAAACCATATTATTTTAATCCTAAACCTGCTTATAAACTTAAAGTAAGTATTTATCACGGATTATTTATTTTTCTTTTCTTATATATTTTTAGACCTTTTTATTTACACGAATTTGATGAAATTATATTACCATATACCTTAGGCATTGGTATTACAGCTTTTGTTGCCACTTTTTTAATTTTATACATACCAGCACTTATTTTTAAAGATTATTTTAGTGAAGATAAATGGACTATAGGTAGAAATTTATTACTAATGTTTGTTGGTGTAACCTTTATAGGAGTTGCATTGTGGTATTTTGGTGAAATTTATAAAGAACCTTATAACTTAAGAAAAATAAATCTTTTACAGTTCTTATCTTATACATTTTTGGTTAGTCTTATACCTTTAACATTTTTTGTTTTTATAAATGAGAAAAATATTAGACTAAAAAGAGAGCAAAAAGTAAAAGATATCAAAGAAATAAAAAGAGTACAAGAAATAAATAATACAAAAAAACTTGATAAAGAAATTAGTATAACATCAGACAACGGAAAAGAAAAAATTAACTTTCATATAGATCATTTAGTGTATATAACTTCACAAGGAAACTATGCTAGTTTTTTTATCAAAAAAGAGGATAAATTAAAAGAGAAAATTTTACGCGTAACATTACTAAAAATTATATCAGAATTAGAAAATTATCCTAACATAATTAGATGTCATAAAAGTTACATTGTAAACACTAATTTTATTAACGATATTTCTGGCAATGCAAGAGGTTATTTGTTAAAATCTGAAATAATAGATATAAATATACCAGTATCTAGAAGTTTTTCTAAACAGTCTTTATTAAGATTACTTAATTAAACATTCCCATTTATCCCAAAAACCCTATTAATCTTCCTTTTTACAACAAATTATTTAAATATCTAACAATGAAAACTATATTTGTCTCGAAGAAATTTAGATTGAATATTTGGGGGAATATTTTAATTTGATAACTAAAAAGCTCAACTTGTATTTATACAAATTGAGCTTTTTTATTTTGTTAAAAATAGAGATTAAAATCTATTTTTTTTCTTCTAGTTTTTCTTCCGGATTTTCTTCTTTAGAAGCGTTTTTAAATTCTTTAATTCCGCTACCTAAACCTTTCATTAATTCTGGTATTTTTTTTCCACCAAATAATAATAAAACAACTACAAGTATAATTGCAATTTGAGGCCCGCTAACAAATCCAAAAAAAATAGATAAATTATTCATCATTTTATAATTTTATAAGTTACAAAGATACAAAAAAGGTTGTTATAGCAATCGAATCTATTTCTGTATTAATTTCTTTTTTCGATAATACCACCAATAACCTTTTTGTCTTTTACAACCTCTGGGTTTCCTTTATAGAATATTGTACCACCAAAACTTACTTTAGCATTTAATGTTTCGCCAGCATTTACTTCTGCCTTAGCGCCTGTACCAGCTTTTACATTAGTATTGCCAGTAGATTGTAAATTAAAACCATGGTAAATACCATATAAGTCTAAATCAACTTCTTGGTTTTTAGATGTACCAGATACTTTAATAATACCACCAGAAGTTGCTCTAATACTTAAATACTTTGTTTTTGTAGTTAAGTTAATAAAACCTCTTTCTTGTGCATTTAAAGATACTTTATCTTGATTAAAGTTCTTACCAGTTATAGTAGCACCTTCATTTACATCAATTAAATCTATATTTTTATTGTAATATAATTTAACAAGTATTTTACCTTCTGCAGAGTTGTCTGATGGTTTTAAAGAAAACGGTAAAGAAAGTTTTAATGTATTATTTACATTTTTAATTTTAACAAGGTTAGCCTTCTCGCCCGTAATTTCTATTTTTTGGCTAGAAGATTTAACTAATTCTAATTCTATACCATTATATACTTTAAGCGTGTTAAAGTCTCCTAAATCTTGTTTAATTGTGTTTTGTGCGTAAGTTGATAAGCCAACAATAAAAGCACATATTAAAATTAAATTTTTCATTTTTATAAGTTTGATATTTAATATAAATCAATAATTATACCAATATAATAAAGGTAAATTATTAAAAATATTGTAAAACTAAGCTGGTTTATTTTACTTTAACAGCTGTACCAGTTATAGAAACTAATAATGTAGATGAATTTGCTAATGGTTCTACATCTAATTGTATACCTACAACTGCATTAGCACCTAGCTTGGTAGCGTTGTCTTTTAAATTTTGAAAAGCTTTTTCTTTAATACTTTCTAAAGCTAAACTATATTTTTCGTAATATTTAGACATGCTAAACATATCTTTAAAAGATAATTTTGTACCATTAGCAGAATAACTAGAATCGTAAGCTGTACCGGTTACAATACCTAAATAGTCTACTATTTTAAAATTTTCTATGTTGTTTGTAGTTGTTAAAATCATAATAATTAATCTTCTATCAAATTAAAATCTAAATGTTTACGCTCTAAATCTGTTTTTTTAACTTGTACTCTTACATCATCACCTAATTGGTACATGTTTTTAGTAGATTGGCCAACAATAGCATACTGTTTTTCATCAAAAATATAATAATCACTTTTTATATCTCTAATTCTTACCATTCCTTCGCATTTATTTGTAGAAATTTCAACATAAATTCCCCATTCTGTTACACCTGTAATTACACCATCGAAAACTTCATCTTTATGATCTTGCATGTATTTTACCTGCATATATTTTATAGAATCTCTTTCTGCTTTTGATGCCAATTCTTCTCTTTTCGAAGAATGTTTACATTTTTCTTCATACAATTCTGCTTTTGGCGATTTTCCGCCATCTAAATAATGTTGAAGTAATCTATGTGTCATTACATCTGGATAACGTCTTATAGGTGATGTAAAGTGGCTATAATAATCGAAAGCTAAACCATAATGACCAATATTTTGTGTAGTATAAACTGCTTTAGACATAGATCTAATTGCTAAAGTTTCTATCATATTAGATTCTGCTTTACCATTTACATCATTTAACAACTGATTTAAAGTTGCAGATGTGCTTTCTTTAGTTTCTGTATTTATCTTATAACCAAACTTACTAATAATGTTTTGTAAAGAGGCCAATTTTTCTAAATCTGGCTCATCATGAACTCTGTAAATAAATGTATCGTTAGAAGGTTTTCCTTTTTTACGACCAATAAATTCTGCTACTTTTCTATTTGCTAACAACATAAATTCTTCGATTAATTTATTAGCATCTTTAGACTTTTTAAAGAAAACCCCAACTGGGTTTGCTTCTTCATCTAAATTAAACTTCACCTCTACTCTATCAAAAGAAATTGCACCTTGTTTCATTCTCTTTTTACGCAATACTTTTGCTAATTTATCTAGTTGTAAGGTTGCTTCTACAATTTCTGAAGATACTTCGTATTCTTTATCTATAATAGATGTTTCTAATGGCATTGTGTAAGGTTGTACATCATCAGATAATTTACAATTTTCTATAATAGATTGTGCTTCTTCATAAGCAAAACGTTGGTCAGAATACGTTACAGTTCTACCAAACCACTCACCTACTACTTGTGCTTTTTGATTGATTTCGAACACAGCAGAAAATGTTAATTTTTCTTCATGCGGACGTAAAGAACAAACACCATTACTTAACATTTCTGGTAGCATTGGCACTACTCTATCTACTAAATATACAGATGTTGCTCTGTCATAAGCCTCGTCATCTAATATTGTTTTTGGTTGTAAATAATGCGAAACATCTGCAATATGAATTCCTACTTCGTAATTACCATTTTCTAATTTTACAAAGGACAAAGCATCATCGAAATCTTTTGCATCTTTAGGATCTATCGTAAAAGTTAAATCTTTACGCATATCTCTACGTTTAGAAATTTCTTCTTCAGTAATTTCTAAAGACAAACTTTCTGCATCTTTTTCTACTTCTTCCGGAAACTCGTATGGTAAATCGTATTCTAATAAAATAGAATGCATTTCTGTGTTATGATCACCAGGTTTACCTAATACTTTGGTAATTTTACCAAACGGATTTTTAGAGTTTTGTGGCCAATCAGAAATTGTAGCTTGTACTTTATCTCCGTGTTCGGCACCATTCATTTTGTTTTCAGAAATAAAAATATCTGCATACATTTTATTACTATCTGGCAACACAAAACCAAAGTTTTTACTTTTTTGTAAAACCCCTACAAATTCTGTTTTAGCACGTTCTAAAATTTCTACAACATCTGCTTCTAACTTTTTACCACTTCGTTTTTTGTACACATAAGCTTTTACAATATCGTTATGTAAACCTTTACCTAAATTAACGTTTGGTATAAAAATATCGTCTTCATAATCTTCTGTAACAAAGTAACCATTACCGTTAGATGTAATATCTAGAGTACCTACAGAGTATTTTCTATCTGCATTTATTTTAAATTTACCTCTGTCTACTTCTACAATTTTTTTTGTAGATGCAAGTTCTGCTAACTTTTTAATTACTTGGTTTTTACCATCGGTATCTACAATACTTAATTTAGCAGCAATTTGTTTATAATTGTAAAACTTATCACTGTCTTCATTTAAAATTCTGAATATATTTTTAGTTAAATTTTTTACGACTTTACCTTTCTTTTTATATATTTTTTTCTTCTTTTTTGTCATTTATACTTCTATTTAAGCGTTAATTCTTTCTATTTTTTTGATAAAAATTAACGTACTCTGCAAATTACAATTATAAGTTTAATAAAGCATTAAAAAACTGTTATGAATCTATTTTGTAATTTGGCTTGTTTATAATAATTTATTTATGTCTACTATTGATAAAATCAATATTAATTCTTGGTATATAATTGCTAACCCAGCTTCTGGAAATCGGAATTTTTCTAAACAATGGAAGGAAATTCAACAATTATTAAACAAGAAGAATGTAGATTACTCTTTTGCTTTTACAAGGTTTTCTAAACATGAAATTGAATTGGTACAAAACGCTATTCAAAAAGGGTTTAGAAATATTATTTCCGTTGGCGGAGATGGTACATTGCATAATGTAGTTAACGGAATAATGCTGCAAAGATATGTAAAAACTTCTGATATAACTATTGCAGTGATTCCTTTAGGTACAGGTAACGATTGGATTAAAACCTATAAACAACCCAAATCTCTAGAAAAAACTATAGAAATTATATCAAATAAAAATACAACTTTACAAGATATTGGTGCAATTACTACAGATAAAAATTTAATTTATTACAACAATGTAGCAGGTATTGGTTATGATGGTTACATTGTTAATAAACTAAAATACCTTAAAAAATTTGGTGCTTTATCTTATTTATTAGCAGGTATTTATGGTTTAATTTTTTACAAGAAAAAAGATTACACGATACTTATAAATAATAAAGAATTAAAAGCCAAGTGCTTAATGGTGGTTTGCGGTATTTGTAAATATTCTGGCGGCGGTATGCAGTTTACAAAAAACGTAAATACAACAGATGGCTTACTAGATATAACTATTGCTAAAAACTTAAACTTTTTAGATTTAATAATTAATTTACCAAAACTCTACTCTGGTGCAATTGTAAATCATAAAAAAGTTAGCACTTATAAAACATCAGAAATTACAATAAAACCTATAAATGGCACCTCTTTTATACAAGCTGATGGGGAATTAATAACTTCAGATAAACTTCAAATTAATATCATACCCAAAGCAATTAATTTCGTAATTAATTAGTTTTCAAATACAAAAGTTAAAAAAATCTTAATTTTTGTGTAACGAATTTTAAAAATTAGCGTCTTTATAAAAAGAGACTTTTAAATTAAGATGAAAAATCTACGTAAAATTATCGGCCTATTTGCTTTTATTTTTATTTCAGGAATTATTGTAACAGTAATTACTGTTAATAAATCTTTAAAAAAAATAGATCCGCAAGAAAAAAGCTTAGAAATTCAAAAAGACACCACTTACCTACTAAAAGCAGAAAAGAAAACAGTTAAATTTTTTCAAACTTTATCTTTCTAATTTTCACTTCAATTTTTTTTTCGGTTTTTCACAGTTATAAACATTCTATATTATAATTATTTTTCTTTTATAAAATTTTTAAAAAACAATGATGGTTATAATAGTGTGTGAATAGTTACAATAAAATTTTACTTTTTTATTTTAATATATGAGTTATTAAAAAACGTTTACATGTTATGAGTAGTTTAAAAGCTTTATAATCAATAATAAAATAGAGTTATTAACAATAGTTATAAACAGGTATTAACTAAATAATCTGAATAACTATCTTGTAATTCTATGTAAACAAATTGTAAATTTTATGTTGATAAACTTTTATCAAAAACTCATAAAAAAAGTTGCATATGTTAAACTACTCGCTGTATTGTAATAAATATTGAATTCACCAAAAATACTTTTCAGTTTTTCATTGCAAGTTCTTAACATTCTATTAAAATGCTAAAAACTTAAAAACTAAAGAGTTATTAAAAAAGCTATTTTTTTGATTGTTTATAACTGTTGATAACCGTTAGTTTCTGTATTTTTGTAACACACAACTTAATTAAAATCAATTTATTATGACAATTGCTATTGGTAACGATCACGCTGGTACAGAATACAAGTTCGAAATTATAAAACATTTAGAAGAGAAAGGACACAATGTTATTAATTTTGGTACAGATTCTAATGCGTCTATGGATTACCCAGATGCTATTCATCCTACTGCAGAAGCAGTAGAAACTGGTAAAGCAACTTTAGGAATTATTTTATGCGGTTCTGGTAACGGCGCACAAATGACGGCAAATAAACACCAAGGCATAAGAGCTGCTTTGTGTTGGAACAATGAGTTAGTTGCATTAACAAGACAACATAACGATGCAAATATTCTTACAATTCCGGCACGTTTTGTTTCTTTACAACAAGCTATTGGTTTTGTAGATATTTTTCTTTCTACAGAATTTGAAGGTGGTAGACATGCAAATAGAGTAGGTAAAATTTCTTGTGCAGGATAACATCTTGTAAGTTTTTAATAAAATCACTTAAACTTATAAAAAGATAGTTTAAGTGATTTTTTTAGTAAATTAAGTAGTTAATAATATGAATATTAAAGTAAAATCTTTTAACGAACTAACAGTAGACGAATTGTATGCAATTTTGCAATTGCGATCGGAAGTTTTTGTGGTAGAGCAAAATTGTGTGTATCAAGATATAGATTTTAAAGATCAAAAATCTTTACATGTAATTGGTTTTAAAAATGAAAAAATTATTGCTTACACACGTATTTTTAAACCTGGTGATTATTTTAAAAATGCTAGTATTGGTAGAGTAGTGGTAGCAGCATTAGAAAGAAAACATAGTTACGGGCACAATTTAATGAAAGCTTCTATAAAAGCAATAAAAGAAAATTTTAATAGCGATACAATTACCATTTCTGCTCAAAAATATTTACAAAAATTTTATGAATCTCATAATTTTACAAAAGTAGGAGAGGAGTACTTAGAAGATGGTATACCACATATTAGAATGGATAGATATTAGAATTAAAAACGTACTCTAAAACTTAAATTTGGCGTAAAAGGTAACGAGTAATTATCTGTTCTTTTCACATTATTTTCTTCTGATTCATCTACAACAAAATAAGAATCTATTGTATTTTTTCTATCAGTAATGTTTGTAAAACCAAGTCTAATAGTGGCTTTTATAGCATCAGAAAATAAAAAATTATAACTTCCAGAAACATCAATTCTAAAAAAGTTACCTAGATTTTCTGTATTTGGGTTGTCGTAATTTACAATGGTTTTATCGCCATTTTGTATAGTTTCGTTACCATTTACAGGTTTTGTAAAAGGCCTACCAGAACGTAAAATTCCGCCAATAGATGCTTTTAAATTTTTAGTAAAATTATAATTTAAACCAGCACTTAAAGAGTGTGTAATATCTAAGCTATTTGCAAATTTCTTCGGATTAAAAACACCAAATGTATAGTTGTT
The DNA here is from genome assembly GCF_054589375.1 of Polaribacter sp. OB-PA-B3. Taxonomy (NCBI): domain Bacteria; kingdom Pseudomonadati; phylum Bacteroidota; class Flavobacteriia; order Flavobacteriales; family Flavobacteriaceae; genus Polaribacter; species Polaribacter sp. OB-PA-B3. The sequence continues at coordinate 221,846 of NZ_BAAIIX010000001.1, read as the reverse complement.
TTCTGCCAACGTATAACTTAACCAAGTACTAATTACATCGGTTTGTTTGTTTATTAAAAATTCAATTCCTTTAATTTTATAATTACCAATAGAATTAAAGTTTTGAGTGTTGTTGTAAAAACCTTGATTTGCTGTAGAAATACCGTTAACTACTTTGTAAAAACCTGTAATATCTGCGTACAGTTTATTTTTGGAATAAGAAACACCAAAAGATACTTGTTTGCTTGTAATTATAGGCGTTCTATCATTATCAGATAAGATCCATCTACGTTTTTCGATACCTAAAAAATTATCTTCAAAATCTATTTTTTGAGCCGTTGTTTGATTTTTAAACTCTCCTTCTAACTTTAAAGAATACGTTTTATTTAATTTTTGTCTTATGTTAATTCTAGGCTCAAAAATAAATTTTTGAAACTTATCAAAGTAATTAGCTCTAAAACCAACTCTAGCGTAAGTATTATTTTTTTGATATTCAATTTCAGAATAAAAAGCACTTTTTAACAACACTTCTTTTATCGTTTTAGAAAAAGTTGGTGCATTAATACTTGTTGTATTTTTAACTCCTATTTCGTTAAAAACAAAACCGTTTGTTAACTGAAAAATATCAGAAAATTCATACACAGTATTTAGTTTTACAACTGTTTCTAAAACGTTGTTAAATTGTGTTTGAAACTGATCTGTATCTTTATTATAGTCTGAAGAATTGATCCTATAATCTGAAACAAAGGCCGAGAGATTGGTTGTAAATTTAGAATTCCAATTAGCTTCCCAATTAATTTTAGCACCTAAATTTTCTTGCTTTAAATTACTATTTTCTTCAATAGAATTGTTATCGTTTGAGTATTGTTCTAGATAATCTAAATTATTTTTTATGTGAATAAAGTTGGCTCTAATTGCATGATTGTAACTAAGATCGTATAAAACTTTAAACGAATAATCGTAGAAGAAAAATTTAGATTCTGAGTTGTTAACATTGTTAGAAACAATAGAATTTTCTTGAAAACTTCTATTAAAATAATTGGTATAAGTTGGCGTGTTTAAAAAATCTGTAAAAGATCTTCTACCAGAAATATGCAATTCTAAATTATCTTTAATTGGTATTTGCACAAAGGCATCTGCACTTATTAAATTAAAACCTGCACCACCAGAAAATTTATTAGTTATTCTATTCGATGTTTCCATGTTAATTGTTGATGAAACTCCGTCGGAAAAAACACTACTTGTACCATTTTTAGTAACCGTAACTTTTTTTGTTAAATACGGATTGTAAGCAGAAATTAATCCAAAAAAATGACCAGCATGGTACATTTTAATTCCGTCCCAAAGCATTAAATTTTGATCATTTGTACCACCTCTTACATTTATATTAGAAATACTTTCGTTTACACTTTCTACGCCAGGTAAAATTTTGATAGTTTTTAAAATATCGGGTGCTATTAATCCTGGTAATATTCCGAATTTTTCTGTATTTAAAATAGTACTTCCGTCGGTACTTTTTTGCAAGCCAGAAGTTAAAAATTTTTGCATTGTAATTTCTGATAAAATTTCTGAAGATTCTTCTAAATACAGCTGTTTACAATTAGGATTTATAAATAATTCTTTGGCAGAAATTTTTAAGTTTTTAAAACCAATATATGATATAGTTATAACAGATTTTACGGGCACATTTTGCAAATAAAACATACCGTTTGTGTTTGTTGTTGTTCCTAAATTGTAACCGTTTACTTTAACAGAAGCCAAAGCTAAGGGCATAAGATTTTGGTTTTCTAATACATTCCCGCAGATATTAATAGTTTTATTTAAAAATGAAACTGTTATATATCTGTTGTCTAAGGTTTTGAACTGTAAAAAAGTTTTTTGGTTTAAATAAGTTAAAAGAGCATTTAAAGAAATACCTGTTTTTGGAGCTATAATTTGTATGTTTTCAACGTCATCATCAGAATAAGAAAACTTAATATCGTATGTTTTTTCTAAGGAAATTAGCAAAGAAGAAAGCGCAACTTTAGAAGGCGTTTTCTGAGCATAATTTATACTTGTAGTAAGTAATAAACCTAATAAAATTAAAGATAATTTATTGATCATATGTATAGATCGTAATTGTTTTACCATCAATTTTATAAGACAACTGCAACGGTATTGTTACCGATTGTAATGCAACATTAATATCTGAATGTGTAAAACCACCAGAGTACAACGTTTCTAAATTTATATTGTTTGTTGTAATTGTATAACCAAACTGGTTTTCTATTTCTTTAAGTACAAATTTAAGCTGTGTACTTTTAAAATTAGATTCTTTTTGTAACCAAGATTTTTCTGATGTATCAAAAGTGGTATTAGTATCTATAATACCATTTACAACTTTAAAAATTGATCCTTTAGGTAATTTTACAAGTGTATCTTTATAAGCCACACTTACCAAACCTTCGTAAGTTTTTACTTCGAAATAATTAGCTCTTTCTTTTACATTAAATTGTGTACCAAGAACGGTAACATTACCAATTTCTGTATTAACAGTAAATTTTTTTCCTTTTTGTACTTTAAAAAAAGCTTCTCCGTCTAGGTTTAAATTTCTATTATTTTCCCACTCTTTTTTAGCATAAGAAATGTTAGAATTTGCATTTAAAATAACTTCTGAGTTATCAGGTAAATTAAATGTTTTTGTTTGTGCGAATTCCGTAGTATAATTGGTATCGTTGCTATAAAGTAAAAAGTAACTTGTTGTTAACAATACTGCAATAACTGCGGCGTATTTAAATATTTTATTAAAATTATAAGCAACAACTTTTCCTTTTTTAGTTTTGTTTTGAGTTTTTAATTTTAACTCTGCCAATGCATTTTCTACATTAACTTTAGGCGTATCTATTTGCGATGCGTAATGTGCAATTTTTTCTAATGTATCAAAACCTTCAGTTTCTTTTAAACGCAGTAGTTCTTCGTCAGAAATATCTCTGTTTAGCCATTTTAATATGTCTTTGTTTTTTTCCATTTTGTTAGACTTCTATATATGTAACAACTAAATGTTTATTTACCCTACTTTTAAATACCATCAATTTTATTTCTTAACTTTTTTAAGGCAGAAGACATTCTTTTTTCTACTGCTTTTTGCGATATTTCTAGCATTTCTGCTATTTCTCTGTATTTTTTGCCGTCTATTCTATTCATCAGAAAAACTTCTCGTTCTCCTTCGGTTAAGTTTTCTATGGCATTTTTTAGTTTCTCTTTAAATTCTTCTTCTTCTAATAAATATTCTGGACTTTGGTTATTAACGTCTAAATACGGGCTATTTTTCGCATATTCAAAAACAACTTTTTCGTGTTTAACTTTATTTAAAAAGAGATTGTTAACAACTGTAAATAAGTAAGATTTAGCTTTAGAAAAATCTATTTTTGCACAATTTTCCCATATTTTTATAAAAGCTTCTTGCGCTAAATCTAATGACGTATTTTTATTGCCAGATTTGTAGTAAGCAAAGTTACTAGCAGACTGTATATGAGATGTGTAAAACTCATTAAAATAAATTTCGTCGCAAAGAGATTTATTAGTCATTGTAGGGTTTTAAATTATAAAAATAAAAAAAATAGAATACAAAGGTAGGGTAAATAAATGTTTAGTTGTTTAACTAACAGAAGGGCAAAAAATAGTCTTTAAAAAAAAAGTAGGGTAAAATAAAATAGAGTTGTCTTACTAACAGAAACAATAAACATTTATTATTAAAACGTATTAAAATGAAAACATTAAAATTAATTACAGTATTTGCATTAACAGCAGTTTTAGGATTTACATCATGCCAATCAGAAGAAAATACACAAGTTGGTTCTAATCCAAACGCAAACTCTTCTACATCGCCAACCGCTTCTAATTTTGAAAGAGCTTCTATGAACGATGGTTCTAATGATGATTTTTTAGACGGTAATGCCTGTACAGAGTTATTATTTCCTTTAACAGCAATAGTAAACGGACAAAATATTTCAATAATATCTGAATTAGATTTTTCTGCTGTTTTAAATATTTTTGCAGAATTTAATGATGATACAGACAGTGTAACATTTAACTTTCCTATAAAAGTAAGAACTAGTAATTACACAGAAGTTACCGTAAATAATCAAGAAGAATTAGATGCTTTAAATGCAGAATGTGAAAGTGCAGAAGCAGAAGGTAGAGATGCAATTTCTTGTTTAGATTTTAATTTTCCTATTACCATGTTAACTTATGATATTGCTTTAGAACAAACAGGTACAGTGGTTTTACAATCAGAAAAGCAATTATATACTTTTATGACCGGTTTACAATCAGATGAATTTTTTACAGTAAATTATCCTATTAGTGCAACATTAAGTAATGGTACAACAGTTCAATTAAATTCTGATACTGAATTTAGAGATTCAATTTCAGACTGTGTTCAATTTGAAGAAGAAGAAGATGAAGCTGCAACAATGGCTGCAGAAGTAGAAGCAACTTTAACAAACACACAATTTAAAGTACAAAGTTTTGTAAACGCAGGTGTTAACACGGCAGCAGATTTTGCAGATTGGTCTATAGAGTTTACAAACGATCTTAAATTAGTTGCTAAAAATAATGTAAACGCTGCATTATCAGAAATAGAAGGTACGTATTCTGTAAGTTCAGATACATCAGTATTTTTAAATATTGCATTTGGTAGCAACAATAGTGTAAGTGCTTTAAATAACGATTGGGTAATAACTTCTTATAGCGATACAATGGTAGCTTTAGAAAGTAAAACAGATGCTAGCATTACATTAACTTTTCAGAAAATTTAATAGTAAAAAACAATAGAATTACTTTACAATTGTTATTTACGTTATAGCAATTGTAAAGTTTTAAAGAACAATCAATAATGATAAAATTTTTATTAAAAGTATTTTTAGTTTGTTTAATTATTACATCTTGTTCCTCAGAAACAGATATAATTACAGAGCCAGAAACACCTATAAATGTTAACTTAAATAGACAGCAAACAGGTTCTTCTGCTAACGATTTACTTTCTGCTTCTACTTTTAAAAAAATGATTGTTGAAGTTGCCTATATACAAGGTTTTAAACCAACAGAAGCAGCTTTAAATAATTTTAAAAACTTTATAAACGAAAGAACTTTTAAACCAGAAGGGGTAACGTTTGTAGAGAAATCAATAGAAAACACAGGTAAAACAACTTATACTTTAGAAGAGGTTGTAGAAATTGAAAAAGAAAATAGAACACAATACAACACAAATAATACAATTGCAGTTTGGGTATTGTTTATTGATGGTAAATCATCTAAAGACAGCAATCAAGGTGCAATTTTAGGAACCGCTTATTGGAACACTTCTTTTGTTATTTATGAAGAAACTATACAAGGATTAAGCGATAGTACGTTCGAGCCAAATAGAAGCCTTTTAGAAAGCTCTGTTATTCATCACGAATTTGGTCATATTTTAGGTTTAACAAATCTAGGAACCGAATTACAAAGTGATCATGAAGATGAAGAACACCCAAAACATTGCATCGAACAAGATTGTTTAATGTATTGGGCCGCAGAATCTAGCCAAGGAATTGGCAACATGGTTTCTGGTGGAAGTTTACCAACTTTAGATGCACAATGTTTAGCAGATTTAAAAGCAAATGGCGGTAAATAATTTAAAATTGAAAAAAATGAAAACATTATATTTTACAATAGCTTTAATGTTTATTACAAGTATTACATTAAACGCACAAGACAGAAAAAACTCAGCTTCGGCTGGTATTAAAGGAGGTTACAATTTATCTTCTGTAAGTTTCGACGGCACATCTGAAACATCTAATTTACACGGATTTCATATTGGTATCTATGGTGAATCTTATGTTGGTAAACACATTGCAATTCAGCCAGAGATTTTATACTCACAACAAGGATATAAAATAGTAGATGAAAACGGTACTTATACACAGAAATTAGAATACATAAATGTGCCAGTAATGTTAAAAATGTATCCTGTAAAAAGCTTTTTTATAGAAGCGGGTCCGCAAATAGGGTTTTCGATTTCACATAAAGAAACTTTTGATGCCGGTTTTGTTTTATATGATACAGAACAAGAGTTTGAACCAAGTAATTTTGATTGGGGTGTAAATGTTGGTGCTGGTTTTAAAAGTGATGCAGGTGTTAGTTTAGGTGCCAGATATCATATCGGTCAAAGTGATATTTATGACCAAGACAAACCAAAAAATAGAGTAGTACAAATCTATTTAGGATTTGAATTTTAGTTAGAACTAAAAATAAAAAAGAGAAGTAATTTTACTTCTCTTTTTCTATTAAATTCGTTACTTCTTTAACGCCGCCAACTTCTAAATCTCCTAAAAGTATATCGCCAATTCTTACTCTAATTAGTCGCAAAGTGGGCAAACCAACAGCAGCAGTCATTTTTCGAACTTGCCTAAATTTACCTTCTCTAATAATTATAGAAACCCAACTTGTTGGGCCATGTCTTTCATCTCTTATTTTCTGACTTCTTAACGGAAATTTGGGATCGTCAATTAAAAAGGCTTTTCCTGGTTTTGTGGTATATTTTTTACCATTAAAACCTATTTCTACACCATTTCTTAATTGCTCAACTTCCTTTTCTGTTATAACACCATCTACTTGTACATAATATTCTTTTTCGTATTTCTTAGATCTAATTTCTGCGGATACTTTACCATCTGTAGTTAAAAGTAATAAACCTTCAGAAGGCACATCTAGACGACCAATTGCCATCGTTCCTTCAGGAAAATCGTACAAATCGCCTAATAATTTTTTTTTCCGCTTCGCGGGATTTATAAACTGAGAAATCATTCCCCAAGGTTTATGAATCATAAAATGATGATGAGTTTCTGGCAAATTATAGTACATTTAAAATTACAGAAAATTCATTTTTACCTTTAGATAAACTCATATTTTCTTCAGAAAACTTTTGGTCTGTATAAGAGGTATATTGCGTAATTGGTTCAATACATAACATGTTATCAACTTCCGTCCAAAGCATAAAGTTGTTAAAACCAATTGTGGTAATTTCTAAGTCGTTTTTATTGATGTTTTTTAACGTAATTTTTTCTGTATCTAATACCGGAAAAGCGTTTGAGCCCGCTTTGTAAATATCTTTTAATGTAATTTTTTCTTTACCTGCTTCTAAAGTTTCTTTACCCGTATTAGATAATAAAAAAGCCGGATGATAACCTAACATAAATGGCATTCCTACTTCAGAATGTATAATAAAATCGATTTTTAGAATATCATTTTCTAAAGTAAAATGTTTTTCAAACGTAAAATTAAAAGGCCAATTTAAATTTTCTTCTTTCGATTTAGCAGGAAACTTACTGTTTGTAACTATAGTATTTTTAACGTATTCTTTTATAAAATTTGCAGAAGTTTCATCCGAAGAAATTAAATTGTATTCTAATTCTCGCAACAAACCATGTTGGTCTAAAATAGCGTCGCCATTTTTGGTGTGTACTCTAAAATTATTTTTAACCGTCGGACCAATTACTGGAAACATTTCATCATCAGAATTTCGCCAACCTTTATTACCTTTTTGATGTACAAATTCTTGGTTGTTTTTTATAAAACTGATTAACTCTCCTTTTTCTATTACAACAGTAGAAAAATTGTTTTGTAAGATTACCTTGGTTTTCATTTGCATAAATAATTTGTGTAAAAATAGTATAAATTTGACTCTTTTTTTTTAGTGAATTCATCTTAGTTTTTTGTAACTTGTGGCACTTATTTAAAAATAAAACAAGCAAGATTTATGGCGGCAGATAAAGAAAAAGCAGCAAAACTTAAAGCACTTCAACTTACTCTAGATAAGCTAGATAAGACATATGGTAAAGGTTCTGTAATGAAATTAGGTGATGTAGTTACAGAAGATATAGATGCAATTTCATCTGGTTCTTTAGGTTTAGATTTGGCTTTAGGTGTTGGTGGTTATCCAAGAGGTAGAGTTATAGAAATTTACGGACCAGAATCTTCTGGTAAAACAACATTAACGTTACACGCAATTGCAGAAGCACAAAAAGCTGGTGGAATTGCAGCTTTTATTGATGCAGAACATGCATTCGATAAATTTTATGCAGAAAACTTAGGTGTAGATATAGATAATTTAATAATTTCTCAACCAGATCATGGTGAACAAGCATTAGAAATCGCAGAAAACTTAATTCGTTCGGGTGCTATTGATATTGTTGTTATTGATTCTGTAGCAGCATTAACACCAAAATCTGAAATAGAAGGAGAAATGGGAGATTCTAAAATGGGTCTTCATGCACGTTTAATGTCGCAAGCATTGCGTAAATTAACAGGTACTATTTCTAAAACAAATTGTACTGTTATATTTATTAACCAGTTAAGAGAAAAAATTGGTGTAATGTTTGGTAACCCAGAAACAACAACTGGTGGTAATGCATTAAAATTTTATGCTTCTGTTAGATTAGACATTAGAAGAAGAACACAAATTAAAGACGGTGACCGAGTTATTGGAAATAGTACAAAGGTTAAAATTGTTAAAAATAAAGTTGCACCACCTTTTCAAATTACAGAGTTTGATATTATGTATGGGCAAGGAATATCTAAAGTTGGTGAAATTTTAGATATTGGTGTAGATTTAGGTATTGTTAAAAAAAGCGGATCTTGGTTCAGCTACGGAGACACAAAATTAGGTCAGGGTAGAGATGCCGTTAAAGGTTTAATTAAAGACAATCCTGAATTGGCAGAAGAACTTGAAGGTAAAATAAAAGTTGCTATAGAAAATCAAGAATAAGTTTATTTAAAAGTTCTAACTATTATTAACTGCCATAGAATTAATCAATCTATGGCAGTTTTTTATTATATTTAGTTATGATAAAAATTACAGAAGATCTTAAATTAAAAAAGATTTTAATTTCTGATGCTGAGGTTTTATATGCTTTAATGAAAACTGTATATCCGACAGCGTATAGTCATTTTTGGGAAGATGAAGGAAATTGGTATATCAACTCTCAATATTCTAAAGAAAACCTAAAACAAGAGCTTTTAGAAGAGAATTCATCTTATTATTTTATCTGTTATAAGAATGAGATAACAGGAAACCTTAGAATTATTTGGGATAAAACCTTAGAAGGTTTATCCGAAGAAAAACAAATGAAATTACATAGATTATATCTTCATGAAAAAACTCAAGGCAAAGGTTTTGGTAAAAAAATACTAAATTGGTTAGAAGAAAAAGCTAAAGAAAAAGACTATAAAATTATTTGGTTAGATGCTATGAATGAACAACCCCAAGCGTTTCAATTTTATAAAAAAACTTGGGTATCAATATCATTCTCACACTTTTCTACCTTTTGAATTATTACATGATAAGGTTCGAAAAATGAGTCAGGTTTATAAAAAAATATAAACTTATTCTTTAGATAGAATTTTTACCAACCATAAAATAAAGTAAGCACCAATACCTAAACCAGCAAATAATACGAGTAAAACAAATAGAATTCTAATGTTTTTTGCTGAAAATTGCGTTTTTGTACTTAACCATTCACATACACCTAAAATCATAATTTAAATTTATTTAGTTTATATTTTTTTCTTTAAAAGGAGGGGTTTCTCTAACCAACCTTTCTATTTGTTTGACAATTTCAATTCTACTTTTAGACTTTAATTCGAAATATAAATTTTCCCAATCAGCATCAAAAGATACTTCTTTAGATTTAGAACTTATGACTTCTTTTAAATTAAGAACCCTTAAATAAAAGTGTCCGTTTACATCATTTTCTGGTCTATAATCTAAGTTTATAGCACGCATTAAACTGTAATTATTTAGATGTAATAAAGAGCTAGAATCTAGATATTGCATGGTTTCTTTAGAAGGATCAACTTCATAAAATAAATTCCATTCTACATGCCAACTACTTGTAATTCTTAAAGGTTGTAAATCTATATCATCCATTTTAAACGCCTGTGCTTCCAAAACCTCCAGAGCCCCTTTCTGTTTCACTAAGAGCATCTACTTCTTGCCAAACAACCCTTTCGTGTTTTGCAATTACTAATTGTGCAATTCTTTCACCGTCATTTACAACAAAATCTTCATTAGATAGGTTTACCAAAATAACACCAATTTCTCCTCTGTAATCTGCATCTACTGTACCAGGAGAATTTAATACTGTAATTCCTTTTTTTGCAGCCAAACCACTTCTAGGTCTAACTTGTGCTTCAAATCCGATAGGTAAGGCTATGAATAAGCCTGTTTTAATAATGGCTCTTTCTAAAGGCTTTAAAATAATTGCTTCTTCTATATTAGCTTTTAAATCCATACCAGCAGCACCATTTGTTTCGTAATTTGCTGTAGCGTGTTTAGATTTGTTTATAATTTGTACGTTCATTTTTGTTTATAAATTGAATAAGTAAGTTATTGTTTCTAAAAATTCTGATTTCCAAAACGATTCTGTGTGCGTACCGTTTGCAGCAACTTTAGTTTTTATATTTTTTGCTTCGAAACCATTATCAACTAACCTTTCGGCCATATTTTCTGTATCTGGCACCATAGAAGCCCCTTCTTTATCGCCAACTAATAAATACAATTTCGTGTTTTTTAGGTTTGCGTGTTTTTCTGCAAAAGAATTTACTTTGCTAGAAAACCAGAAAGAAGTAGAAAGTGCACCAATTTTACCAAATACTTTAGAGTGTTTTAAACCGGTATAAAAAGAAATCAAGCCACCTAAAGAACTTCCAATAATAGCTGTATTTTCTGCAGAGGATTTAGTTTTATAATTATTGTCGATATATGGTTTTAATGTATTTACCAAGAAATCTGAATAAACGTCTCCTTTACCACCACCATATTTTGTGTTAGACCAAGGGGTGTATTCTTCAATTCTTTTTTCTCCGCCATTTTCTACACCTACAACAATAAAACCTTTTTTAGTTTTATTATATAATTTATTTAAGGTTTCATCAATTTCCCATTCGCCAGCAAAAGAGGTTTTTGCATCAAATAGATTTTGAGCGTCTTGCATGTAAATTACTGGATATTTTTCTTTTGAAGTTGTATAATTTGGTGGTAAATACAACCAAACTTTATGCGAAACGTTATTTAAATTTTTAATTACAAATTCTTTTTCTAAAATACTAACAGTACCTTTAGTTTCGGTCTGATTTTTGATTTCTATATTAGACGCTTCTTTAGATTGTGATTTAACTTTACAAGATGTTATCAATAAAAAAACACTAAAAAGAATAGAGATTTGTATTTTCATAATAAAGTTTGAAGTCTTACAAATATAATAATTCATACTAGCATTCATCATTAGATAGTAAATTTCTTACTTTTGGGGCATAAAATTTATAAATAAATGAATAATCAGAAAAAAATAGCGGTTATAGGTGGAGGAAGTTGGGCAACTGCAATTGTGAAGATGCTTTCAGAAAATTTAGAAACCGTTGGTTGGTATATGCGAAGCAAATCTGCCATAGATCATATAAAAAAGAACAATCATAACCCTAATTATTTAAGATCTGCAGATGTTTACGCGAGTCAACTAGATTTGTCTAACGACATTAATAAAATGGTAGAAAACTATGATGTTTTAATTTTTGCGATACCGTCTGCATTTTTGGTTAGTGAATTAGAAAAATTAAAAAAATCATTAAAAGGGAAAATAATTTTTTCTGCAATAAAAGGTATCGTACCAGAAACAGGTTTAATTGTTGGCGAGCATTTTCATAATGTTTATGACATTCCTTATGAAAATATTGGTGTTATTACTGGGCCTTGTCACGCAGAAGAAGTAGCCATGGAACGCTTGTCTTACTTAACAATTGCATGTCAAAACCAAGAGAATGCCAAGTTAATGAGCAAATCTCTTAAAAGTTGGTATATAAAAACTAAAATTTCTGATGACATTATTGGTACAGAATATGCCGCAATGTTAAAGAATATTTATGCAGTTGCCGCAGGTATTGCACATGGTTTGGGTTACGGAGATAATTTTCAATCTGTGTTAATGAGTAACGCAATTAGAGAAATGAAACGCTTTATTAAAAAAGTTCATAAAATGAAGCGAAACATTAATAACTCTGCATATTTAGGTGATTTATTAGTTACTGGTTATTCTGTTTTTAGTAGAAACAGACAATTTGGTAATATGGTTGGTAAAGGTTACACTGTAAAATCTGCACAAATGGAAATGAGTATGGTTGCAGAAGGTTTTTATGCTACAAAAAGTGCTTTTAAAATGAAAGAGCAAAACGGAGCAAACACACCAATTATTAATGCCGTTTACAACGTTTTATACAATAATAAAGACGCTAAAAAAGAATTTAAAAAGTTAACGAATAAATTAGATTAATTGTTTAATTTTGAACATTAGTATGTTATATTAAACAATAAGTATGAAAACAATACAAGAAGTTGTAGAAAGTACCATTAGAAAAACACCATTTATTGAAGAAGCTTTGCATGAAAAATTGATAAATGTTTCTTCTTTGGCTAGAATTATTTTACCAGAAGTTTCTACTTTATTAAAGAAAGATGTTAAGGTTGGTGCAGTAATGATGGCAATTAATAGGCTTTCTCCTGCTAGCGAACTTCGTATTAGAAAGAATATAAAAAAGTTAGCTTTAGATTTAGGTGATGTAATTGTAAGATCTGATTTATGTGATTTTACATTTAAAAATACGCCTTCTCTTTTAAAAGAAATTGCAAAGATTTTAACGAAATCATCAGAAAATTCAGATTACTTTTTAACAGTTTCTCAAGGTATTTTCGAAACAAATATTGTTACTAGTAAAAATTTGCAACCTTTTGTAAATGATATTTTCGAAAAAGAAACTTTAATATCTAATGTATTAGATTTGGCTTCGATTACTATAAAGTTGCCAAAAGAAAATTTAGAACAATCTGGTATTTATTACTTTATATTAAAGCAATTGGCTTGGGCAGATATTCCGTTACAAGAAATTATTTCTACAACAAATGAAATGACAATTGTTGTAAAAGAGCAAGATATAAATCAAACTTTTGCCATTTTAATGGACATGAAGTTGAGTTAACAAAAAAGGCTTAAAGTTAACACTTTAAGCCTTTCTTATAAATATTTATATATTTTACTGTTCGTTAGAAGTAACTAAAACATCTGGTCTTTGGTAAGAATTATTTGCTGGCATAATGTTGTAAATTCTTTTAACTTTCATTGTCTCACCGGTAGCTTCACCGTTTTCGAATAACATTACATCTACCCACTTGTAAAAAATTGTAAATCTTTCTCCAATTAATCCTTCGTCAAATAAACTAATTTTACTTGGTGATGATTTTGCTTCATCGTGAAATACAATTGCTTCACCGTTATTAAATTCAAATTTAAAGTTATCACTAACATTTAATCCTTTAAAAGTAGCAGTTAAAGTTTTTTCGTTGCTTGTTTTAGTAGTTTCTTGTGCGTTAGTTGTTTGTACATTAAAAGATAAAATAGCAACAAATAATAAGGCAACTGTTTGAGTAAATAATTTTTTCATAATTTCTAATATTTAAAGTTTTTTATTGATTGATGACAATTTTCATAATTGTCTTTTTTTTATAAATTAAGGTTTTAAAATATGTCCTTTAATTCCGATACAAAGTAACAACGTAATTACAGTTAAAATTAACCCATATGTGAAAATTGTTAACCCAAAAAGAAAGAATATTAAACAACTTTAACAGTTTAAACAATTGTATATCAGTATATAGTAAGTGTGTTAGTTTAAATGAGCACAAAAAAACCAGCATAAAGCTGGCTTTTAATAATTAATTCAAAAAAGTTTTAATTCTACTAATTATTGTAAACTGTAATTAAAAATTCTTTTAACTTTCATAGTTTCTCCTGTAGCCAAACCTTGATCATCAAATAAATGTACATCTACCCATTTATAAGAAACTTTAATTCTTTTACCAATTAAACCTTCATCCCAAAGAGTAATTGAACCTTCAAAAGATTGGTCTTCATCATGAAAAACAATAGGATTTCCTTTACTGTCCTCAAATTTAAAATTATCGGAAATCGTCATGCCTTTATAAATTGCAGTTATCGTTTTTTCGTTTGATTGTGCACTAGAACTTACACTAAATAACCCCGTAAAAATAAATACTACTAATAATGTAATTTTTTTCATTTGTATGTTTTTTAATATTGATATTATTCTTGTTCATTTATAAGACAACTCTATTTAGATTTACCCTACTTTTGTTTTTAATTATTTTTAAGTTGAAAACAAAAAGAACTCGAAAGACTTACGATTTTAATTAAGAATTGGTTTTTTAAAAAGTTCAATATTTAAAATTTATTAAAATGAATAAGCTCGATCCTTATGCAGCATTAAGAATTAGAGAATTTAATATTTTCTTATTTGTACGATTTTTATTGGTTTTTGGTTGGTCTATGCAATTTATTGTTATCGAATGGCAAGTATATTCGATTACAAAAGATCCGTTATCTTTAGGTATTATTGGTTTAATGGAAATTATACCAGCATTTACAATGGCATTATTTGCGGGTCATATTGTAGATCAAAAAGAAAAAAGAAATTTGCTTGCAGTTTGTACAGCTGCATTTTCTTTAATTAGTTTGGGGTTATTTTTACTAACCACAGATAGTGTAATTAATAGCTGGTCTACCAATTCGATATTATATTCTATATACGGTTTGGTTTTTTTTGGCGGATTTTTAAGATCTTTTTTCGGCCCAACAATATTTTCTTTAGTTGCCTTACTTGTTCCTAAAAATATTTATCATAATGCAGCAACCTGGAGCACAAGTACCTGGAAAACTGCTTCCGTTTCTGGTGCTTTAGCTGCGGGTTTTTTAATAAGTTGGATTGGTGTAGATCAAACCCTTTGCTTAGTATTTATTTTAGTAATTCTATCTTTAATTTTTACATTTTTAATTAAAAAGAAACCTATTTTAAATAAAAAAATAGGCGAGCCAATGAAAGAAAGTTTAAAGGCAGGAATTAGCTTTGTTTTTAAAAATAAAGCAATTTTAGGAGTTTTAACTTTAGACATGATTGCAGTGTTATTTGGTGGAACAGTTGCTATTTTATCTGTATTTGCTCAAGATGTTTTAAAAGTTGGCCCAGAAGGATTTGGTATTTTAAATGCTTCTATTTCTATGGGAAGTATCGTAACAATGTTTTTAACAACGTATATTCCTATCAATAAAAATACTGGTAAAAAAATGTTGGTATCTGTCTTTGTTTTTGGACTTAGTATAATTGCCTTCGGATTATCTTCTATCTTTTGGGTAAGTATTTTAGCATTGTTTATAAGCGGTGCTGCAGACGGTATATCGATGGTTATTAGACAAACTATTTTACAGTTAAAAACACCAGATGATATGCGTGGTAGAGTTTCTTCTGTAAACTCTATGTTTGTAGGTTCTTCTAACGAATTAGGTGCTTTTGAGAGTGGTTTGGCAGCAAAACTTATTGGTCCAGTGGCGGCGGTGGTTTTTGGTGGAACAATGACTTTATTAACCGTTGGTGTAACCGCTTTAAAAAACCCTGTTTTAAGAGATTTAGATTTAACAGAAGAAATAGAAAATAATCAAAAAGAAGTTTAAAAAAAGCCTTCTATTTACTCAAATAGAAGGCTTTTTTTAAACTAAAAATTTTTATAATTAGTTAGGAATTTTTCTAAAATTACCTAAACTCAAAGTCCAATCGTAATTATTAAATTCTATTTTTTTAGGTTTTTCTGATGTGATCTTATAATCAGCTAAAATTTGTCTTGCGCCACACAAACCCCCAAAATCTGCTCTAAACCAAGAGAATAAAGAAACAGATTTAGCTGTTCTTGTATCTTTATTATAAGTAGTTTGTTCTTTTAAGTATTCTGTTGTCATAAAATCGAATTCTTTATCTAAACCTTTTGGTGTAAATTTTGCTACTGGCGGACAACTTTTAGCGCCACAATTAAGTGCAAAGTGAATTCGCCAATCAATATTTTTTACACGTAATTTGCGTTCCCATTTTGGTCTAAAATACTTTCTTAAATAACCCCAACTTAGTTTTATTCTAGATCTTCTTAAAATATCGTGTTCTATATCATCAAAAGATAAAATTTCACCAGCAATTTTTACACGTTCTTTTTTAAAATAAGCACCTCTATCTTCATATTCTTTTGGGTTTTCGGTTAAAGATATTTGAATAAAAGAATTGTAAACATTTACCCAAAAAGCAATTTTTTCTTTGTCGGTTTTTAATTGTGCAACCAAATTTTCTAAAGTACTTTCTTCTAAAATTTTAACTTCTTTTATATAGGATTTTCCATCCATTATATTTTGTAATAAATCTTGAGAAACCTCATTATAATTTATGTTATCTTGTGCAACAAGGTGAAAACTAAAAGCAAAAGCAAGTATTAAAAAAAACTGTTTCATATAAATTTACGTACGTTTAAATATGTTATTAAGTATTATTATTCCGGTATATAATGAGAAAGAAAACCTTCTAAAAAGGTTGTCGTTTTTATGTGAACAAGCTAACAAATTTCCTTTAGAAATTATTGTATCTAATTCTCCTGAAACTACAGATGAAAGTCCGGAAGTTTGTAAAACTTTTTCTAAAGTTACATATTTTACAAGCGATAAAAAAGGAAGAGCAGCACAAATGAATTTTGGTGCAAAAAAGGCAAACGGTGATATTTTTCTTTTTTTACATGCTGATGTCGCATTACCAACTAATTTTTATTCAGAAATTATAACAGCTGTAAACCAAGGAAATAAGGCTGGTTTTTTTGCTTATAAATTCGATAAAGATTCGGCGTTTTTAAATTTTAACAGTAAGTTTACAACCAAAGATGGCTTATTTGCGGGTGGCGGAGATCAATGCCAATTTTTCACAAAAAAAACATTTTATAATCTAAATGGCTATAACGAACAGTTTTGTATTATGGAAGATTTTGAAATGATTGGTCGAGTTCGAAAACAAAAAATAAAATTTAATATTATACAATCTAAAGCTACTGTTAGCGCAAGAAAATACGAACAAAATTCTTGGTTAAAAGTAAATTTAATTAATGGATATGTTTTTTTACAATATAAATTAGGTGTTTCGCCCGTTCAACTTCGAAAAACATATAAAAGTCTTTTAAGAGAAAATGTATAAAAAAAACCGCTTTAAAAATAAGCGGTTTCTTTTATAAAATTAGTTTATTAATGTAAGTGAAGTTATCGATTTCACTTTCTTTTTTTCTCCGGTTAAATCTCCTTCATCATCCATTAATTCGATTTCTTTTTCTACCCAAGTAATTTTAAATTTCTTGTTTAGGTTTTCATCATCATACAAACTTATTTCTACTTCTTCGACTACATCGTAAAAAAGGATTTCTTTTTTATCAGCATCTATAAATTTAAAGAAATCATCGTCTGTAACTTCTATAAAAGTAGCAGTTAAAGTATTTTGAATATTGGTAATTTTAGTTGTAAAAGATAAAGCCGTAGCTATAAATAGCACGAATGCTATATTGAATGTTTTTTTCATTATTTTAAAATTTAAGGTTGTTCTTATTATTAATATAGTAGCTGTTCTTTTTTCTTAAAAGAACCCGCTTTTGCTGAGGTATAACTAACTATATGTTCATAAGCCTTAAAAATTAAATTTTGCTATAACAAATATATCTTTTTTTTTAATTGAAATTTAAAATTGATGTTAATTTTTCATCCAATTCTTTACTATTTTTTTCTTTCTGATTTTCATCCCAATTAAACTGATTGTTAAATAGTTGTATTACTAAATCTTTATGTGTGTAAACACTGTTTGCATCAAAAAATAAACGACCCGTTCTACGCATAAAAAAGTCTGTTGGTGTACAAGTCATTTCATAATTTATAGCAAACCAAACTTCTGCTTTTATCATTTTTTCTTGCATATTATCATGCATTAAATCGTCAAATTTTTGCAAGATAATGTCTGTTTGTTTTCCGTAATTATGCACTAAATATTCTGCGTCTTTTTGATTAAAATCTACTTCTGCGATTCTGTTATAAATTGCATCTGTATAACTTTGTACTTCGCTAGAATCTTTAAAATCGCCTCCATTTAGTACAATATCTCTGGTTTTAATTTCATCAAACTCTTTGTTGTATCTTCTTTTGTATTTTTTGGCAACTAAGTCTACAATACGTTCTGCCATTTTTCTGTAACCAGTTAATTTACCACCTGCAATAGAAATTAGTTCTGTATCAGAAACAAAAATCTCATCTTTTCTAGACAATTCTGATGCAGATTTACCTTCTTCGTGAATTAACGGTCTTAAACCTGCCCAAGAAGATTGTATATCTTTTAAAGAAATATTTATATCTGGAAACATATTATTTACTGCAGAAATTAAATATGTTGCATCTACCAAACTTGTTTCTACGTTGTCTTTGTCTTTTTGATAGTTGGTATCTGTAGTACCAAAATAAGTTACTTTACCTCTTGGGATTGCAAACATCATTCTGCCATCAGGTACATCAAAATAAACAGATTGTTTTACCGGTAATTTCTCATGCGCAACAACCAAATGTACTCCTTTGGTTAAATGCAAACGTTTGCCTGTTTTAGAGTGATTTTTTTGACGTAAATTATCTACCCAAGGTCCTGTTGCATTTACTACATATTTTGCTTTAATTTGGTAATCTTCATTGGTAAAAATATCTTTCACCTTTGCGCCAACCACTCTGTTGTCTTCATAAATAAAATCTGTAGCTTCTGTATAATTTACAATTTTTGCATTGTAATTTAGAGCTGTTTTTAAAACTTCTAAAGTTAAACGAGCATCGTCGGTTCTATATTCTGCATAATAACCAGCACCATTTAATATACTTTCTGGTAAAAGAGGTTCTTTTTCTAAAGCTTCTTCTTTATCGAGCATTTTACGTTTGTCTTCTCCTTCTACAGATGCTAAAATATCATAAACTTTTAATCCTATAGAAGTTAACCAAGAACCATAGGTTCCGCCATCTATTAAAGGTAAAATCATTTTTTCTGGTACTACCAAATGCGGTGCTAGTTTGTGCACAATTGCACGCTCTGTACCCACTTCTTTAACCAACCAAAAATCGAATTGTTTTAAGTATCGTAAGCCACCATGAATAAGTTTGGTAGATTTACTACTTGTACCAGAAGCAAAATCATTTTTTTCTATTAAGGCAACTTTCATTCCTCTAGAAGCTGCATCTAAAGCAATTCCAGCACCTGTAATTCCGCCACCAATTATCAAAATATCAAATTCAGTTTCTTTTAATTCTTTGATACTATTATTTCTGTTTAAGTAAGAAAAATTGGTCATAACTAAAGTTAAGTTTTAGATTAAAATTTTATAACGATATGGTATAGCAAAATACGAAAAAGCGATTCATTAGATTTATGTTTTAGCTTTTTTTTAATAGCCTTTTTACTTGTTTTTATTTATTTTTATAAAAAAAATTAAATGGCAATATCAGATTTATATTCTAGCGGACAACACAAACAAGAAATTGGTCATTTTGCTAATATTGTAAAAATTGCAAGAGCAGATGGTAAAATTACAGACGAAGAAAAAGAATTGTTAATAAGAGCAGGAAAAAACTTAAATATAACTTTAGAAGAGTTTTCTTTAATCTTAAACAACCCAGAAAAGTACCCGATAAATCCGCCAATTAATTATGATGAAAGAATAGAGCGTTTGTATCGTTTAACAAAAATGATTTTAATTGATGGTGAAGCTAAATTAATAGAAGTTGCATTAATGCGAAAAATAGCTGTTGGTCTACATTTTTCAATAAAAAGGGCAGAAAAAATTTGTGATGAAGCAATACATTTAGTTGCCAATAATAATAGCCTAAACGATTTTATTAACGCAATTAAAAAAGTAGATAAAGATTAAAAAATTAATCTAGAATATGTGTTGGTAAGCCATCAATACTTATTTGATTTTTTTCTTCCCAGTATTTAGAAATCCCTTCTTTACCTTGTTTGCTTGCCCAATCATTTAGCTCGTTTCTTTCGCTTTTATACTCAAAAAACGGAATTGACATTCCGCAAGAAGTTTGTGCAGATTCTACCGTAATATCAAAAATTTGACGCGTTCCTGGTGTTTCTGGAAAAAGTGTAATTAATTCATTCCAAGAAGCATCACCTTCTTTAATTTCTTTTCCTTTACCGTACAAACGTAAAATATTTGGTGCACCTTCAAAAGCGCAAAACATAATAGTAATTCTGTTGTTTTCTAATAAATGTGCAGCAGTTTCGTTTCCGCTTCCCGTAACATTTAACCATAAAACACGGTTTTCATCAACCACTCTAAAAGAATCCATTCCTTTTGGCGATAAATTAATTCTGCCAGAAGTTGGCGCAGTTGCAACAAAGAATATTTTTTGTGCTTCAATAAATTTTTGAAGTCTTGTTGTAAGTTTTGTGTAAAATTTAGACATGCTATAAATTTACTTATTCATTTTTAAATTTCTCTAAAAAATTGTTTTTAAATTTTAAACCAATAGGTATTTTACGAGATTGTATCAAAATCTGATTTCCTTCGAGAATATGTACCCTTTCTAAATTTATTGCGAATGATTTATGAACCTGAATAATTTTTTTTTGAGGAAGTAATGTTAAAATATTTTTGAAAGTGCTACTTGTTAAAAGAAACTCTTTTTCTAAATAAATCTTTACATAATCGCCAAAAGCCTCGATATAGAAAATAGAAGAAACAGCAATTTTATGAAGTTTTTTATCTGCTTTAATTAAAATAGTTTCTTCAGAAATTACGGTTAGAGGTTTTGCTTCTAATTTATCTACAACTTTATTTACAGCTGTTAAAAAACGATCAAAAGAGAATGGTTTTAAGAGATAATCTATTGCATTTACACTAAAACCATCTACTGCATATTCTGGATATGCAGTTGTGAAAATTACAAAAGGTGGGTTTTGTAAAGACTTATAAAAAGATAAACCAGATATTTTTGGGATATTAATATCCAGAAAAAGTAAGTCAATTTTTGAATTAGATTTTAATTCGGTCAGCGCTTCAACAGCATTGTTAGCAATTCCTACAAGAGATAAAAAATTTATTTTTTCTATAAAAATTTTTAAAATTGATTGCGCTGCTGGCTCATCATCTACAATTAAGCAATTAATATTCATTTGTTTTAATTTTTAAAGAGACTTGAAATTTTTGATTTATTATATGCGTAGAAAAAGAGTGATTTTTTGGATAAATAAGCGCTAAATTTCGTTTGATATTTTTTAGACCAATTCCACCAACTGTAACAAAATTTTCAGCTTTTTTTTCAGGTAGATTATTTTCTATAAAGAAATAAAATTCGGTGTTCTTTTTCTTTATTTCTATGTTTATGAATGTATTTTCAGTATCACCTTTAATTCCGTGTTTAAAACTGTTTTCAATTAAGGGTAATAATAACATTGGGTAAATTTCAAATTCGTCATCATCAATTTCAACATCAATATTAATATTAGGTTTTTTATGCCTAGATTTTTGAAAATCGATAAATTTTTCAAGTAAAATAATTTCTTCTTTTAAACTTATTTTTTTAGTATTTGTATCATATAAAAGATATCTTAAAATATCTGAAAGTCTTAAAATTGCTTCTGTAGTCTCTTCTTTATTTACAAGAGATAAAGAATATAAGACGTTTAAAGAGTTGAACAAAAAATGCGGATTTATTTGCGCTTTTAAAGAAGATAATTGATTTTCTATTTGCTGCTTTTCTAACTTTAAAGTACGGTTCTCTAACTGGTTTAAATACAACCAATCTTCAGAAAGTTTTATAAAAGTTGTTACCAATAAAAAAGCACCGAAAATTATTATTATTTTAAAATCAGAATGATAAGAAATAAAATAATAATCAGAAAAAACGCCTTCTATTATAGAATTAAAAAACCAAATATTTAATTGAGAGAAAAACCATAAATTTAGTATAAATAAGAGTATAAAAAACACATATTTTTCATTCTTTAAAAAATATGGAATTAGTATATATAGATTTATAGTTACTGGAATTATAATGGTAATTAAAAATGCAATTGTGTATACATAATCTATTTTGGAAGGAGAAAAATTTTCCGAAAATAAAAACAATAAAACAAGAAATGAAAATCCCCATAATATAGTGTTAAAGACAACTATATTATAAGAATTTGTTCTTTTAAAAAAAGTGTTAATCTGTTCCATTTAATCTACTTAATGTAAATTTTGTTGAAGTTTCCCATTTTTCAGAATCATTAGAAGCCATATATTTTTTAATAAAGCGTTGTAATTCCTCAGGTTTTGCGGTTAGTAAATATTTGTCATCTATTATTCCAATTTTTTCATGTTTTATTTTAATTTTCTTTTCTTTAAAAAGTGCTTCAACCTTATCTTCATCTAACCACCTTACTTCTATTTCTCCATTATTTCTTAAATCATACTTAACTAAACTATGCGTATAAATAGTATGACTTTCGAGTAAGTTATCTATATTATCTTGTATATCTATTGGAATAAAATCTAAAAAAGTCTGATTATTTATTTTAAATGGTGTGGCAATAAATGCCACTTTCTTGTTTTTATTTTCTCTTAAGATATAATAACTGTCTTTATATACTGCATATAATTTTTTATCTTCTTTAGATAAATTTTTTTTTGAAATTTCTACTTTGTTATCTAAATATCCATTCACAAATTTAGGTTCCCAGTTTTTTTTTGCATTGGATAAAAATACGTTTTCAAATTTTATTACTTTCCAATTTCCTTTCTTAGAATCTTCCCATTCACCAATAAAATTTTCATCAAAAGAAATGGTTTCTTTTGTGTAAAAAGGGTTTAAAGATTTAACAACACAAGAAGTAAACATTAACAAACTAAGAGCAATGATTAAGTTTCTAGTTTTCATAATTTTAAATTTATAGATTATTCTACAAATGAAAGAATGAATCTAAGGAAAAAAAATAAAAATCGACAAACTTGGTCTTTTTTCCGACAAACATTGAAGTTTTAAAAAACCCAACTAAATTATTACCTTTAGCAATCTTAAACACTTTTATATGGAATATGGATTTTTATCAGTAATACCACCAATTGTTGCCATAATTTTAGCTTTAAGAACCAAGCAAGTATATATTGCTTTGTTGTTCGGAATTTGGTTTTCTTGGTTGATAATAGAAGGATTTAATCCATTAAAAGGAACACTTTCAATGATAGAAGGTATGGTAAATGTTTTTCAATCGAAAGGAAACACAAGAACCATAATATTTAGTGCTTTGGTTGGTGCGCTGTTAATATTTATTCAATATTCTAGAGGTGTAGAAGGTTTTATAAATATTATCAACAGAAAACTTACCAAACTAGAAACTAAAAAAACAGGATACAGTAGAGTAATGGTGCAACTTTTAGCAACATTTACAGGTTTATTATTATTTGTAGAAACTAGCATTAGTTCTTTAACGGTGGGTACTTTATACAGACCAATTTTTGATAAATTAAAAATCCCCAGAGAAAAATTAGCTTATATCGCAGATTCTAGTTCTGCACCATCATCAATATTAATTCCTTTTAACGCTTGGGGCGCATTTATAATGGGTTTGTTATTAACACAAGGTATCGATAAACCCTTTTCTGTAATGATTGCCGCAATTAAGTATAACTTTTATCCATTATTAGCAATCGCTATTTTGCTTTTTACCATCTTATTTAAAAAAGATATTGGTTTGATGAAAAAAGCAGAGAAAAGAACCAAAGAAACAGGTAAATTAATGAACGAAGGTTCTAAACCAATGGTTTCTGATGAGGTAACCTCTTTTCCGCCTAAAGAAGGCATACAAGCAAAGGCTTATAATATGATTGTGCCACTTTTGGTAATGGTTTTTATGATGCCTATTAATTTAATTTATACAGGTTGGGATGCAGTAAAAGAATCTACATCATTTATAAATCATGCCTCACAAGCTATCGGAGAAGGTTCTGGTTCTTCTTCTGTTTTATATGCAGTTATAACTGCTATTTTAGTAGCAATTCTAATGTATTTTATACAAGGAATTCTAAAACCAAAAGAAGCCGTAAACTTAACTTTAAAAGGAATAAGTGAATTAATGCCTTTGGCTTTATTAATGTTATTAGCATTTGCAATTGGTGATGCATGTAAAGAATTAGAAACTGGTATTTACGTAGCAAATGCAACCAAAGATTGGTTGTCACCAGAGTTGTTACCAGCAGTAGTTTTTATAATTAGCTCTTTTATTGCCTTTTCTACAGGAACCTCTTGGGGAACTTTTGCAATTATGTTGGCAATATCTATTCCGATGGCAAATATTCATGGTGCAGATATTACAATTGTTGTAGCGGCAACTTTAGGAGGAGGAATTTTTGGAGATCACTGTTCTCCAATTTCCGATACTTCTATAATTTCCTCAATGTCGTCTGCAAGTGATCATATAGATCATGTAAAAACACAATTACCTTACGCGTTAATTGGTGGTGTAATAACCGTTTTATTGTATTTGGCAATTGGGTTTTTTGGTTAACATTGTTGCAATAGATTTTTACTAATTTAAATAATTTGGGCGTTACCACAAGGGTCGCGCTTTTCGCACTCGCTTTTTATTCGTTCCTCATAAAAGAGCTCAAACAAATGCTTCAATCGCTAACGCGGGCTTCTTTAGAAATGTACAGAAATTACAAGTAATTAATTTTTTGTGTAGTTGTTGGTTAGTTTACACTTAATAAGTATATAAAATAAAAAAACACCTTAAAAATTAAGGTGTTTTTTATCTATATTATAAAGCAAAACATAAAAGATAATTAAGTTGCTAAAATTCCACGCTTTTTAATTTCGTCTATCATACGCAAAGCACCTTCTTTAATAGTGTTTTCTTTAAAGATAAATGTTTTTTCATATAACGTGTTTCCTTCAAAAAAAGTAACCTGAAAACGATTATTTAGTTTGAATAATTCTGGTTGAATAAACTCAATCTTAGCAAAAGAATTCGCAGGAAGTTTTTCTACTTTTTTACGTAATAAAGAAGTTGTTTTTGTATCAGAAAAACCTTGAGACACAATCACCATCATTTCTAAATCTACATTTTTATTATTGATAATATAAATGTTCCAATCGTTGGTGTTGTAAATATCATTAAACTCGTAAACTACAGCCATTTCTACGCCCGTAACTTCTGGTATTTGAATGTCTTTTTTCATGAAATCTAAAAGTTTATTGTGTCAATTAAGACCAAACTTTATAAAAGTCTTCTTTTGTAATTTCTTCTCCGTCGCAATCATCAATGGTTAATGCACCTTCACATAAACCACCAAATTTATCTTCTATATTATCTTCACTATATTTTACAAGTTTACCATTATCATAAATAGTAACTTGTTTTATTACTTGGTCTGCATCATTCGTTTCAAAATACCAAACAGAGTTGCCCCAATCTGCATATTCATCATCTCTGTTTTCATCCCAAACCTGTGTAAAATAATTCATTAAATAATAGATTTAAATTGTTCTAAGAAACGTTTATCATTTTCGTAAAACATTCTAATATCTGGTATTTGATATAATAACATTGCAATACGTTCTATACCCATACCAAATGCGTAACCAGAATATTTTGTTGGATCGATATTGGCGTTTTTAAGAACATTAGGATCTACCATACCACAACCCATAATTTCTAACCAACCAGTACCTTTTGTAATTCTGTAATCTGTTTCTGTTTCTAATCCCCAATAAATATCTACTTCTGCACTTGGTTCTGTAAACGGAAAATAAGAAGGTCTTAATCTAATTTTAGATTTACCAAACATTTCTTTAGTAAAATATAAAAGGGTTTGTTTTAAATCTGCAAACGAAACATCAGTATCAATATACAAACCTTCTACTTGATGAAAAATACAGTGTGCTCTTGCAGAAATGTCTTCGTTTCTAAAAACTCTACCAGGAGAAATTGTTCTAATAGGTGGTTCGTTTTCTTCCATATAACGTACTTGTACAGAAGAAGTGTGTGTTCTTAATAAAATATCTGGATCTTGCTCTATAAAAAACGTGTCTTGCATATCTCTTGCCGGATGATATTCTGGCAAGTTTAAGGCAGTAAAATTGTGCCAATCGTCTTCTATTTCTGGTCCTTCAGAAACAGTAAAACCAATTCTATTAAAAACTTCTATAATTTGGTTTCTTACTAAAGAAATAGGATGTCTAGAACCTAGTTCTATTGGTTCTGATGGTCTTGTTAAATCTCCGTAAAAAGATTTTTCTGTTGTATTACTTTCTAAAGCATCTGTTAATTCTGCAACTTTACCTTCGGCAGATTTTTTTAGATTATTTAGTGCTTGACCGAAATCTTTACGTAATTCTGCATCTACATTTTTAAATTCTGCAAAAAGATCTTTAAGTAAACCTTTGCTTCCTAAATATTTAATTCTAAATGTTTCTACTTCATCTTTGGTTGTAGCTTTAAATGCTTGTACCTCTCCAATAAGTTCTTTTACTTTGTCTAACATTTCTTGCGTAAAATTATGCCACAAATTTAGTGTTTTTTATAGAGTTTTATCAAGCTAAAGTTAAGAAAACAACAAGAGCTTTCGAAATCGATTGAAATAAGGATATCTTCGAAATAAATAAAAATACTTTTTTTATTTGCGAATTCAGAAATTAACTATCTTTGTCCCATTAAATTTTTATTAAATTCATAAAAAATTATGGCTGAAAGTATAGAGTTAAAAATAAATGAGTTTATGGAAATGGTTAAAACAAGAAATAACCATGAGCCAGAATTCTTGCAAGCTGTACAAGAAGTTGCAGAAACTGTAATACCTTATATTGTAAATCATGATATTTATCATGGTAAAAACATTCTTTTAAGAATGGTAGAACCAGAAAGATTAATTTCTTTTAGAGTTTCTTGGGTAGATGATAAAGGTGAAATTCAAGTAAATAGAGGTTATAGAGTTCAAATGAATTCTGCAATTGGACCTTATAAAGGTGGTTTGCGTTTTCACCCAACTGTAAATGCTAGTATTTTAAAGTTTTTAGCTTTTGAACAAGTGTTTAAAAACTCTTTAACAACTTTACCAATGGGTGGTGGTAAAGGAGGTTCTGATTTTGATCCTAAAGGAAAGTCAGACAACGAAATTATGCGTTTTTGTCATGCTTTTATGAGCGAGTTATTTAGACACATTGGTTCTAATACAGATGTACCTGCCGGAGATATTGGTGTTGGTGCTAGAGAGATTGGTTTTATGTTTGGTATGTATAAAAAACTTAAAAACGAATTTACAGGTGTATTAACAGGTAAAGGACAATCTTGGGGTGGTTCTTTAATTAGACCAGAAGCTACAGGTTACGGTAACGTATACTTTGCAGACAACATGTTAAAACGCAAAGGAGATTCTTTCGAAGGTAAAAAAGTAGTAATTTCTGGTTCTGGTAATGTTGCACAATACGCAGCAGAAAAAGCATTAGAATTAGGTGCTACAATCTTAACTTTATCTGATTCTGGAGGATATATTTTAGACGAAGAAGGTATCGATTCAGAAAAGTTACAACACGTAATGTATATCAAAAACGAAAAGCGTGGAAGAATTAGTGAATATGTAGAGAAGTATCCAAATGCAAAATATGTGGCAGGAGAAAGACCTTGGTCTGTTAAATGTGATGTAGCTTTACCATGTGCAACTCAAAATGAGTTAAACGGAGAAGAAGCAAAAACATTAATAGCAAATGGTTGTATGTGTGTTTCTGAAGGAGCAAATATGCCTTCTACACCAGAAGCAATTCACGAGTTTCAAAAAGGAAAAATCTTATTTGCCCCAGGTAAAGCATCTAACGCAGGTGGTGTAGCAACCTCTGGATTAGAAATGAGCCAGAACTCGTTACGTTTAAGCTGGTCTCGTAAAGAAGTAGATGAAAGATTAAAAGATATAATGGAAGATATTCATGATTCTTGCGTAGAATACGGTACACAAGAAGATGGATCTATTGATTACATTAAAGGAGCAAATATTGCTGGTTTTGTAAAAGTAGCAGATGCTATGTTAGCACAAGGAATTGTTTAGTCAACATTTTCTTATAAGTTATTATAAAATTGAAACGCGTTAATTTTTTAACGCGTTTTTTTGTTTTTTTGTAGATATAAAATATAAGTATGAACTTTATTATCTGTGTAATCTTAGGATTTATAATTGCGGCTTCTGGCAGTATTACGCCTAGTTTTTTAAATTTAACAGTTGTAAAGTTTAGCCTTAGAAACGGAAAAAAAGCAGCTTTTTATCTTATTGGAGGTTATGCAACAGTTTTATTTTTTCAAGCAAATATTGGTGCATATTTATCTAGTATTTTAATGAAAAATTCTGAATATATTTCCTTAATTCAAAAAATAGGAACAGGTATTTTATTTTTATTGTCGTTAAATTTTTTCCGATTGCATTTTTCATCAAAAGAGAAAAAAGTAAAAGAAGAAATCCCAAAATCAAAAGCCTATCTACATGGTATAATGATGTCTTCTTTAAACACAATTGCAATTCCGTTTTACTTTACTACAATTTCACTTTTAATAGGTTTAAATTATTTTGAATATTCTTATTTAAACGGATTTTACTTTTCTATAGGTTCTACTATAGGTTCTTTTACCTTATATTCTTTGTATGCAATAGTGGCAAAAAATATAGAACACAAGTTAACATATATAGCTACAAAAATGGATTTTATTTTAGGTGCATTAACAGGTGTTGTTGCTCTAGGAAATCTATTATATTTGCTGTATAAATAAAATATGTGAAACTTTTATTTCTCTTTTTCTTAGGCTTTTTATTCTCTTTTGCAGGCTCTATTACACCTAGTCTTTTAAACATGACAGCCTTAAAAGTTAGTTTAGCCAACGGAAAAAAAGCAGCTTATAAATATGCTTTTGCAGTAGCAATTATTGTAGTACCTCAAATAATTATAGCAGTTACTTTAACCAATTTTTTAGCAGACAATCCTTCTATTTTGGTAACATTAGAAAAAATTGCGACCATTATATTTATATTTTTAAGTTACTATTACTATAAAGAATCTCGAAAAAGTAAAATTAAAATAGCTAAAATCAATTCTAAAAAAGAGAATCCGTTTTTAACGGGTATAATTCTTTCGATTTTAAATATGTTTTCTATACCATTTTATTGTGGTGTAATCATTTTATTAAATGCTTATAATATATTTAATTATTCAAATTTAGATACATTTATTTTTACAATAAGCTCTGTTTTAGGAACCTTTTATATTCTATTTTTCTACGGAAAGTATGCAAAAATTATTCAACAAAAAACAGGAAAACTTACTAAGGATATAAACTTAGTACTATCAATTTTAACAGGATTTGTTGCCTTATTTTCGATACTAAAAATGTTTTTTTAATTTAGAAAAGTAATGAATAAGTTTGTAAGCCGACTGATTTTTTATACAAGATAGTGTTTATGTTTTCTATATTTCTTTATGGTTTTTTAGGGGCCTTTTTAGGTTTTACACTGCCTAGTGTATTAAACATGACGGCTTTAAAAATTAGATTAAACGCTACCAAAAAAGAATTTACAAATTTTACCTTAGGTGTTTTGTTGGTAGTTTTTATACAGGTTTACATTTCTGTTTACATTTTAGAATATTTTTCTACGAACACTGTTTTAATAGCATTTTTAGAAAAAACTGGTGTTTTGGTTCTTGTATTGTTATCGATTTACTTTTATGTACAGCATAAAAAAGAACAAAAGAAAACTGAAATTAAAACAAAAAACTCTTTTTTTACAGGCGTAATTTTATCCTTGTTAAACATGTTTGCAATTCCGTTTTTCTGTACACTTGTAGCCATACTTATTGCATTTAATTCTTTTAGTTTCAATACAGTTTCTAACTTTTTTTTTGTTGTAGGCGCAGTTTTTGGTACATATTCTATTTTATTAATATACGGTAAATTTGCAGTTGTAATTAAGCAAAAAACAGGTAAATTTACCAATCATATCAACTTATTTCTATGTGTTTTAACTGCTGTTTTTGCGTTATGTACACTTTTAAAATTCGTTCTTTAAAATTTGTTTAAAATGAAAGTTATACAGAATATTCTAGTGCTAGGAAAACATAAAAAACCGATTGTAACAGACGTTTTTTACAAAGAAGATAAAACACCCAAAAAAGTAGTAATTTTTTGTCATGGTTACAAAGGTTTTAAAGATTGGGGCGCTTGGAATTTAATGGCAGAAGCATTTGCAAAAGCAGGTTTTTTCTTTATAAAATTTAATTTTTCGCATAATGGTGGTACAGCAGAACAACCGATAGATTTTCCCGATTTAGAAGCTTTCGGTAATAATAATTATACCAAAGAATTAGACGATTTAGAAAATGTATTGGATTGGATTTCATCCGAAGAAAATTTTACAAATGATGTCGATTTGAATCATATTGCTTTAATTGGTCATAGTCGAGGAGGTGGAATTGTATTACTGAAAGCCAACGAAGATTCGAGAGTAAAAAAGGTAATTACACTTGCCGCGGTTTCAGATTTTGGTAGTAGAAGTTCTACAATTGGCGATTTAGAAAATTGGCGTAAAAACGGTGTAAAATATGTTTTAAATGGACGAACAAATCAAAATATGCCACATTTTTATCAATTTTACACCAATTTTAAAGAAAACGAAAATCGGTTATTTATAGAAAACGCTGTAAAGAATTTAAAAATACCGTTATTAATTATTCACGGAGACAATGATACCTCAATTTCTTTAAAAGAAGGTCAAAAAATTGAATTTTGGTCTACAAATAGTCAATTAGAAATTATTGAAAATGCCGATCATGTTTTTAATGTTTCACATCCTTGGTTACAAGAAAACTTATCAAAAGAGTTAGAAGAAGTTAAAAATTTATGCCTTCGTTTTTTAGCATAAAGAATAGTTTTTCTATTAAAATAATTAATGATATTCCTGTCTAACTTCGTAATTTAGACATATGGAATTGCAACCGCCTTTTAGAAAAATAATTCATGTAGATATGGATGCGTTTTATGCATCTGTTGCAGAATTAGACAATCCAGAGTTAAAAGGAAAAGCTATTGCTGTTGGCGGCGAAGGTAGAAGAGGTGTTATTTCTGCGGCAAGTTACGAGGCAAGAAAATTTGGTGTAAGATCTGCTATGAGCGGTAGTTTGGCAAGACAAAAATGTCCGCATTTAATATTTGTAAAATCAGATTTTGCGCGTTATAAAGAAATCTCTGCGAGAGTAAGAGAAATCTTTTTCGAGTACACAGATTTAGTAGAACCGCTATCTTTAGACGAGGCGTATTTAGACGTAACAGAAAATAAAAAAGGAAATCCGTCTGCCAATGAAATCGCAAGAGAAATACGGCAAAAAATTTTCGAAGAAACAGGTTTAAGAGCATCCGCAGGAATTTCTATTAATAAATTTATTGCCAAAGTTGCTTCTGATATTAACAAACCAAACGGGCAAAAAACGGTACATCCAGATGAGGTAATTCAGTTTTTAGAAGAATTACCGGTAAATAAATTTTATGGTGTTGGTAAAGTAACAGCTGCAAAAATGTACAACAACGGTATTTTTGTTGGCAATGATTTAAAAAAACGTTCTTTAGAAGAACTTGTAAAGCTTTTTGGTAAATCTGGTGTGCACTATTACAATATTGTTAGAGGTATTCATAACAGTGCAGTTAAACCAAACAGAATTCGTAAATCGTTAGCAGCAGAAAGAACTTTTAGCGAAAATATTTCTTCGGAAATTTACATGTTAGAGCGTTTAGATAAAATTGCAGACGAGTTAGAAAGACGTATGTTAAAGGCAGATACCAAAGGGAAAACTATAACTTTAAAAATTAAATATTCTGATTTTACACAACAAACCAGAAGCAAAACAAAAAACTATTTTATGCAGAAAAAAGAAGAGTTTTTTCCTGTAGTAAAAGAGTTGTTATTTCAAGATGAATTGCCAAATTCAGTTAGATTATTGGGGCTTTCTTTTGGTAATTTAAATACCGAAATTAAAGAACCTGTTTGGGTACAGTTAAAGTTAAAATTTAAGGAATCAGATTTTTTTAAAGAAGAAGAATAAAGAAATGAATTCAGAAATTATTAGAACCAACGCAGCACATCAAGATTTTATAACCTTGGTAAAAGAATTAGATGCTTATTTAAAAATTACTGATAAAGATGAGCACGATTTTTACAATCAATTTAATAATATTGATGTAATAAAACATGTGGTTATATTGTATGTTAATAAAGTTGCGGTGGGTTGTGGCGCTATTAAAAAGTTTGACAATTCTACTATGGAAATTAAAAGGATGTATGTTTCTAATGATTATAGAAGCATAGGTTTAGCACAAAAATTAATAGCAGAATTAGAAACTTGGACAAAAGAATTGGGTTTATCTAAATGTATTTTAGAAACCGGAAAAAGACAAAAAGCAGCTGTTAAGTTCTATGAGAAATGCAATTACAATGTAATAGAAAATTACGGACAATATGTTGGAATGAAAAATAGTATTTGTTTCGAAAAAAACGTGTAGATGAATTACAGTTATTGGGAATTAAAAGAATGGTTTACCAACGTAGATTTTACAATTGTTGGTAGCGGAATTGTGGGTTTAAATTGTGCTTTACAGTTAAAGAAACAGCACCCAAAAGCAAATATTTTAATTCTCGAAAAAGGGATGTTACCACAAGGTGCAAGTACTAAAAATGCTGGTTTTGCCTGTTTTGGGAGTTTGTCTGAAATTATAGATGATTTAAAGTCTCATACTACAGAAGAGGTTTTTAATTTGGTAGACAAACGTTGGAAAGGCTTACAGTTATTAAGAAATAATTTAGGAGATAAAAACATCCATTTTCAGCAAAATAAAGGTTTTGAGTTGTGTGAAAATGAAGCTTTTTTTGAAGATTGTATATCTAAGAAAAATGAAATCAATCAACTTTTAAAACCTATTTTTAATGCAGATGTTTTCTCTACTTCAGAGAATATTTTTAGATTTCAAAAAATACACAATCAATACCTAGTAAATAATTTTGAAGGACAAATAGATACCGGTAAAATGGCTTTTGAATTATTACATAAAGTGCAGAAATTAGGCGTTAAAATTTTAAATAATATTTCTGTTAAAGCTTTTACAGAAATTGGAAATAATGTTGAAGTAAAAACGGATAAAATTACCTTTAAAACAGGTAAATTATTAATTGCTACCAATGGCTTTGCTAATAATTTACTAGAAGAAAAAGTAAAACCTGCAAGAGCACAAGTTTTAATAACAAAACCAATTAAAAACTTACATATAAAAGGTACTTTTCATTTAGATAAGGGTTACTATTATTTCAGAAATATTGATAATAGAATTTTGTTTGGTGGTGGAAGAAATCTAGATTTTAAAACTGAAGAAACTAGCTTATTTGGTAAAACAGACATTATTCAGAATAAATTAGAAAGTATTTTAAAAGAAACTATTTTGCCAAATACAGATTTTGAAATAGCACATAGATGGAGTGGAATTATGGGCGTAGGATTTAAAAATTTAAAAGGGCAGAAAAAAGCAATTGTAAAACAAGTTTCAAATAATGTTTTTTGCGGAGTTCGTTTGGGCGGAATGGGAGTTGCTATTGGAAGTTTAGTGGGCAAAGATTTAGCAAATTTGTTAGATGAATAAAAATTTTGAAATTGTAATAATTGGTGGAGGTTTAGCAGGATTATGCAACGCAATCAATTTGTCTAAATTCGGAAAAAAAGTTTTACTGATAGAAAAAAATGAATATCCAAAACACAAGGTTTGTGGCGAATATATTTCGAATGAAGTATTACCTTATTTAGAATATTTAGATATTAATCCGTTTAATTTTGGTGCCGTAAAAATTGAAGAGTTTCAATTATCAACTACAAAAAATAAACTTATTACAGCAAAATTACCTTTGGGCGGATTTGGAATTTCTCGTTACAAATTAGATTTTATTTTATCAGAAAAAGCCAAAGAAAATGGCGTTATAATTTTACAAGATTCCGTTTTAAATGTAGATTTTAAAGAAGATTTTTTTAATATTGAAACCAAAGAAAATAAAAGTTTTTATTCTAAAATTTGTATTGGTGCTTTTGGTAAACGTTCTGTATTAGACGTAAAATTAGAGAGAGATTTTATCAAAAAGAAATCGCCATATTTAGGTGTAAAAATACATGTAAAAGGTACTTTTCAAGAAAATTTAGTGGCACTTCATAATTTTAAAGGTGGTTATTGTGGGGTTTCTAAAGTAGAAAATAATGCAATTAATTTGTGTTATATCACTAATTTCTCTTCTTTTAAAAAGTATAAAAACATAGAAGATTTTCAAGAAAATGTAGTTTTTAAAAATAGGTTTTTAAAAGAAATGTTTCAGAATTCTGAACCAATTTGGGAACAACCACTTTCTATTAGTCAGATTTCATTTGAAACAAAAAAACCAGTAGAAAATAATATGATAATGTGTGGTGATTCTGCGGGAATGATTCATCCACTTTGTGGAAACGGAATGAGTATGGCCATACAAGCTGCACAAATTGCGTCTAAATTGATTCTAAATTACTTGAATGGTACTATCGAGACAAGAAAGGATCTTGAAAAGCAGTATATTAGACAGTGGAATCAGCAATTTAAATGGCGTTTAAAAATGGGGCATTTTATTGCTATGTTGTTTAGAAAAGACAAAATTGCTTCACTTTTATTATCAATTTTAAAGAAAATTCCTTTTTTATTACCCATAATTATTAAACAAACTCACGGAAAACCAATAGAAAATTAATGGATTTTTTCATAAGCACAAAACAACGAACAGATAAAGAAGAACTAATGGATGATTTTTCTATTGGTGGAGATTTATTACGCGATACTTTAGATAAATTAGAAAATATAAATAGATGGTTAGGAGGTAATAAAGTGACTGTAAATGGCTTAAAATCTATTTTAAAAAAACATCCTAAAAACAAAGAAATTATAATTATAGATGTGGGTTGTGGCCATGGAGATATTTTACGAGATGTTGCAAAATTTGGAAGAAAGAATAATTATAAATTTAAATTGATTGGAGTAGATGCAAACCCAACAGCTATAGATTATGCAAATGAGTTGTCTGTAAATTACCCAGAATTGTCTTTTGAAACACAAGATATTTTTTCTGAGGAATTTAAAAAAAGAAAGTTCGATGTGGTTTTGGCGACTTTATTCTTACATCATTTTAAAGAACCAGAACTGGTTTCTTTTTTAGAGAATTCAATAAAATCTGCAAAAATAGGAATTGTTGTAAACGATTTACACAGACATAAATTAGCGTATTATTTATTTATGTTATTATCTATTTTTATTTCTAATAAAATGATTATTGAAGATGGTTTAACCTCAGTTTTACGAGGATTTAAACGAAAAGATTTAGAAAATATATCTAGACAAATAAAAGTAAAACCAAGAATTTCATGGAAATGGGCATTTCGTTTTCTTTGGATAATAAAAAAATAAATGGCTGTAAAAATAACATCGGTTGCAAAGCAACTACCAAAATATTATAGAGAAACTAAAGATATTATTCCGTTTGTAAAATTATGGATGCAAGATCAAGATACTCGTTTTCAGAGAAAAGTTATTAAACTTTTTGAAGGAGCTGCAGTAGATAAACGGTACTCTATAATGGATCCTGAAGAAGTTTTTACTGCCACATCTTTTGAAGAAAAAAATAATATTTATGCAAGAGAAGTTGTGCAATTGGCAGAAAAATCGTTAAAAAAATCTTTAGATAAAGCCAAATTAAAACCAACGGATATCGATTATATAATTACGGTAAGTTGTACCGGAATTATGATTCCTTCTGTAGACGCGTATCTAATAAATTCATTAGGAATGAAACAAGATATTGTACGTTTGCCAGTTACAGAAATGGGTTGTGCAGCAGGAGTTTCTGGTATTATTTATGCGAAGAATTTCTTGAAATCTAACCCTAATAAAAGAGCTGCAGTAATTGCAGTAGAAGCACCAACAGCAACGTTTCAGCTAGAAGATTATTCTATGACAAATATTGTTTCTGCAGCCATTTTTGGAGACGGAGCTTCTGCAGT
Source organism: Polaribacter sp. OB-PA-B3 (assembly GCF_054589375.1). Taxonomy (NCBI): domain Bacteria; kingdom Pseudomonadati; phylum Bacteroidota; class Flavobacteriia; order Flavobacteriales; family Flavobacteriaceae; genus Polaribacter; species Polaribacter sp. OB-PA-B3. The sequence continues at coordinate 185,787 of NZ_BAAIIX010000001.1, read as the reverse complement.
TATTTTGTCTTCTTTTGAAGATGATAAAGGTCCTGCAATTATTGATGAAGCCATGTATCATTTTTATGATGCTACAAATATGATGGGTTTTAAATTGGTAAATACTGGTTTACAAATGATTTTAGATAAAGAAGTTCCGCAGAAAATTTCAGATCATTTTCCAGCAATCATTCATCCTTTTTTAGAGAAAAACAACTTAACTATTAAAGATATAGACCATTTAATTTTTCATCCTGGAGGAAAGAAAATTGTACAAACAGTAGAAGCTTTATTTGGTGTTTTAGGAAAAAATATAGACGATACAAAAGAAGTTTTACGTTTGTACGGAAACATGTCTAGTGCAACGGTTTTATATGTTTTAGAGCGTTTTATGGATAGAAACCCAGAAAAAGGAGAAAGAGGAATTATGTTAAGTTTTGGTCCTGGTTTTTCTGCGCAAAGAATTTTGTTAGAATGGTAAAATTAATAAGATGAATTCAACTAAAATCATAAAATTATTACCGTACAAAAAACCATTTTTGTTTGTTGATGAATTGATAGAAATTTCAGAAAATGGAATTACGGGAAATTATACTTATAGAGAAGATGAATTTTTTTATGAAGGACATTTTAAAAAAAATCCAATTACGCCTGGTGTTATTTTAACGGAAACAATGGCACAAATTGGTGTTGTTTCTTTAGGTGTTTTCTTATTAAAAGATAAAATTTCTTCGGATAAAAAACCACAAATTGCGTTAACTTCTAACCAAATAGATTTCTTTTTACCGGTTTTACCAAATGAAAAAGTAACAGTAATTTCAGAGAAAGAGTTTTTTAGATTTAATAAACTAAAATGCAAAGTAAAGATGTTAAACTCTAAAAATGAATTGGTTTGTAGAGGAACTATTTCTGGAATGATAATCGCTAAATAAATACTGAAATGAATTCAACATACGTAAAAAACAGAGTTGTAATTACAGGTTTAGGCGTTGTTGCCCCAAACGGAGTTGGTTTGCAAGAATTTACAAATGCAATAAAAACAGGAAAATCTGGCATTACGTTTCATCAGAACTTAAAAGACAAAGGTTTTTCTTGTTGTATTGGCGGAATTCCAAGTGTTTCTGAAGAAAAAATAAGCGAATATTTATCGCCTTTGCAATTACGTGGTTTTAATTCAACCTCTATTTTATATGGAGTGATGGCAGGTGTTGATGCATGGAAAGATGCTGGTTTTTCTGTTGATGAAAACTCAAATTTAGATTACGATTCTGGTTTGATTTTTGGAACAGGAACTTCAGGAATCGAAAAATTTAGAGAAGCAATTTATAAAATTGATGATCAAAATGTAAGACGTTTAGGAAGTACCTCTGTGGTGCAAACAATGGCAAGTGGAATTTCTGCTTATTTAGGCGGAATTTTGGGTTTAGGAAATCAAGTAACCACAAATTCATCTGCTTGTACAACAGGTACAGAAGCATTATTAATGGGTTTTGAGAGAATACAAAGTGGCAAAGCAAAACGAATGTTAGTTGGTAGTTCTAGCGATAGTAGTTTATATACTTGGGGTGGTTTTGATGCTATGCGTGTAATGTCTTATAAACATAATGAAACGCCTGAAAAAGGCTCGAGACCAATGAGTGAAACTGCTTCTGGTTTTGTTCCTGGAAGCGGAGCAGGAGCTTTGGTGTTAGAATCTTTAGAAAGTGCTTTGGCAAGAAAAGCAACTATTTACGCAGAGGTTTTAGGAGGAAATATAAATTCTGGCGGGCAAAGAAATGGCGGAACCTTAACTGCGCCAAATGCAGAAGCAGTTCAGAATTGTATTACAGATGCCATTTTAGATTCAGAAATTTCTGCAGCGGAAATTGATGTTATTAATGGGCATTTAACAGCAACATCAAAAGACAGTTTAGAAATAGAAAACTGGACACTTGCTTTGAATAGAAAAGGAACTAATTTTCCTTATATAAATTCTTTAAAATCTATGGTTGGGCATTGTTTAGCAGCTTCAGGAGCCATAGAATCTGTAGCAGCTGTTTTACAAATTAAAGAGCAATTTGTGTTTCCTAATATAAATTGTGAAGATGTAGATTCTGAAATTACAACATTAATTTCTACGGATAAAATTCCAACAAAAATAATAGAGAAAGATATTACTATTTTAGCAAAAGCAAGCTTTGGTTTTGGTGATGTGAATGCTTGTGTTATCTTTAAAAAATATTCAGAATAAAAATGACAAAAGAAGAAATTATAAGCAAATTAACAGTTATTGTAAAGCCTTATGTTCAAAATGAAGATGGGTTTAAAAACATCTCTGAAGACACAGATTTTATAAACGATTTAGAAATAAATTCAGCAAACTTAGTAGATATTATTTTAGATGTTGAAGACGAATTTAAGATAGAAATAGACAACGATTCTATGGAAAAAATGTTATCTGTAAAAGCAACTGTAGCAATTATTCAAGAAAAAATGAATGGATAATATTGGTAATGATATTGTTGATTTAAACCTTGCTAAAACTCAAAGTAATTGGCAAAGAGATGGTTTTTTAGAGAAACAATTTACCAAAAGTGAACAAGATATAATCTTAAAATCTAAAAATCCGTTTTTACAAGTTTGGCAATTCTGGTCTATGAAAGAAGCTGCTTATAAATGTTATACACAACAAGTTGAAAAACGTTTTTTTGCTCCTTTAAAATTTGAATGTAATTTAATTTCTAAAGATGAAGGAACTGTAATTTTTGAAGACAATATCTTTTATACAACTACAATTTTTAGCTTGTTTTATCTTTCTACTATTGCAAAACAAAAGGCAACTACAACTTCTATTTTTTCAAAAATTGGAAAAGCAGATAATGTAGATAAAGATTTAAAAATTAAATTAGCATTAATAATTAACGTGCTACCAGAAGAAATAACAAAAAGAAAATCTTCTATTGGTGCGCCATTATTTTATCATCAAGAAAAAAAGATAACTCAATCTTGTTCTATTTCTCATCATGGAAATTACGGAACATTTGCATTTACGCTTAACAATGAAACTTAAAGAAGAACTTTACAATAAATGCGAAGAATTTGTAAATAAACGTTTACAAAATATAGAAGAAGTTATTTCTTCTAATCAAAAAGCATTACAAACAGAAACTAAAAGTTCTGCAGGAGATAAGCACGAAACTGGTAGAGCAATGTTGCAATTAGAAATGGAGAAAGCGGGCCAACAATTGGCTGGAATTACTCAAATGAAAGAAATATTAGCAAAAATTGATATTTCTAAAACTTCGAAGAATGCACATTTAGGCAGTATTGTTTATACGGATAAGCCAAATTATTTTTTGAGTATTTCTGCAGGCCATTTAACTATTGAAAACACAACTTATTTTGCAGTTTCAGTCTCATCGCCAATAGGGAAACTGCTTTTAGGAAAACAAAAAGGCGAAACAATTTCTTTTAACGGAAATGCATTTAAGATTTTAGAGATAGCTTAATTTTAGTGTTGGTTTCTATAAAATCTGTATGATTTAAAAATACAATTTGGTTTTCAAATTCAGCTTCTATCAACCAAAAAGAACCTTTAAAGTACGCGTTTCTTACAATAGCGTTGGTTTCAGAATTATCAACAATTTTTATTTGATGCGGATATAATAAAATTGTCTTGCCATTTATTTCAATTTCATTTACATCGTCAAATAATGCAGCAACATATTTTTGTTTTGGATTTTTATAAATTTCTTTTGGTGTGTTGTGTGTCAGTATTTTATGATTACGAATAATTAGCAGCTTGTCTGCAAAAGAAAGCGCATCATTTTTATCATGCGTTGCAACAATACACGCAATATTTTTTTCTTTTAAATATGCAAAAAGTTTTCTTCTTAGAGAGTTTTTTTTGAAGTTATCTATTTGTCCAAAAGGTTCGTCTAACAATAGTAATTCTGGTTCATTTGCCAAAGCTCTTGCAATTGCCACGCGTTGTTTTTGTCCGCCACTTAAATTTTTAACTTTTGTGTTTTCAAAAGCTTTCATTTCTATAACTTCTAACAACTCTTGTGTTCTTTTTTCGCTTTCTTCTGGATAAAATCGAGACAGAAATTTTTTAATATTTTCTGATACAGAAATGTAAGGCATTAAATCGAAATCTTGTGCTACATATTTAAAGAAATCCATACCTGGAACTAGATGAAATTCTGGCCCTAGAACTTGTTGATCTTTCCAAAAAATGGTTCCCTTATTTACATCTAATAAACCGTAAATTGCTTTTAAAAGTGTCGATTTTCCGCAGCCACTTTCTCCCATAACACATAGGTGTTCTCCTTCTTTTATATTGAAGTTAAAGTTGTCTAAAACCATTTTGTTTTTAGTGTACCCGAAAGAGATATTTTGGACTTTTAGCATCTTGCAAAAATAAGGTTTCTATTTGATTTCTTGTTGTAAATAAGACAGCAAGTACGCCTGCGTTAGCGATTGAAGCATTTGTTTGAGCTCTTTTATGAGGAACGAATAAAAAGCGAGTGCGAAAAGCGCGACCTTTAGGTAACGCCCAAAAAACATAAAAAAAACCGACACTTTCGTATCGGTTTTGAATTTTAATGTATAAATTTTAGAAAAAGAAAATTATACCAAAAAGGTCTGCGACCTTACCAGATTCTAACTCTTTCTTCTGGTTTTAAGTACATTTTATCACCTTCTTTAACATCGAAAGCTTCGTAAAAAGCATCTACGTTTTTAAGAGGCATATATGCTCTGTACATTCCTGGAGCGTGTGTATTTGTCATGATTAAGTTTTTAAGTGCTTCATCACGCATTTTTGTTCTCCAGATAGTTCCCCAAGAAAGGAAGAAACGTTGTTCTGGTGTATAACCATCAATTTTTTCTGGTCTGCCGCTTTTTTCTAAGAAGATTTGTAAACCTTCATAAGCTGCTTGCACACCACCTAAATCTCCAATGTTTTCACCTAACGTATATTCGCCATTTAAGTGCATAGAATCTATAGCAATAATATCTGAGTATTGTTTTACCAATTGCTTACCTATTACTGCAAATTTTTCTGAATCTGATTCAGTCCACCAGTTTTTAAGGTTTCCGTCGCCGTCAAAACGTGATCCAGAATCGTCGAAACTATGAGAAATTTCATGACCAATAACAGCTCCGATTCCACCATAATTTACAGCTTCATCTGCTTTGTAATCGTAAAACGGAGGTTGTAAAATTGCAGCTGGAAAAACAATTTCGTTATTTGTAGGGTTAAAATAAGCATTTACAGTTTGCGGAGACATTCCCCATTCTGTTCTGTCTACTTCTTTACCTAATTTAGCCATATTTTTGTTGTAGTTCCATTTTGTAACATTAATACTGTTTTCGAAATAAGAACCACCATCTTCTAAACCTTTAACTTGTAATTCTGAGTAGTCTTTCCAAACATCTGGATACGCTATTTTAACAGTTAATTTATGTAGTTTTTCTAAAGCCTTTTCTTTAGTTTCTGTACTCATCCACTCTAAACCAGCAATTCTTTTTTCGAAACCTAACATCACATTGTCAATCATTTCTTTTGCTTTGGCTTTTGCTTCTGGCGGAAACATTTTTTCTACGTATAATTTACCTAAAGCTTCACCAACAGCACCGTTTAAGTTACCTAAAGCACGCTCGTTTCTTGCTCGTTGTTTTTTAGCACCACGCATTTCTTTGCTATAAAACTCCCAGTTTGCAGTTTCTAAATCTGTAGATAAAGAACTTAAAGAACTGTTTATAGTGTTCCAACGGAATAATAATTTCATATCTTCTACAGATCTATCTGTAAAAATTTTACTCATAGCTTTAAAATAACCAGGATCTGTAACTATAATTGTTTCTAAATCTGTAACACCAATTCCTTCTAAATGAGCTTGCCAATCTATAGCTGGTGCTAACTTTGTTAACTCTGCAACAGACATTGGGTTATAGATTTTACGAGTATCTCTACGTTCTTCTTTAGTCATCATTGGTGTTGCTAAACTAGTTTCAAAAGCAACAATTGTAGCTGCATTTTTCTTAGCTGTAGCTTCATCATCACCAAATTCTTGAAGCATTTTAGCAACAAATATTTCGTACTTAGCCAATTTATCTGCAACTTTTGCGTCTACGTAATAATCTCTAGATAAACCTAAAGAACCACCACCCATATAACCTGCATATTGGCTACTGTTTTTTAAATCGTTATAAACGCCAAAACCATAAAAACCAGCACCACCATAAGGCGCCATATTTGTAATGTAGTTTTGTACATCTTTTTTTGTTTTTATTTCGTCTATTTTAGCTAAAAAAGGCATAACAGGTGCTTTACCTTGTTTGTTTCTAGCAACAGTATCCATTATTGTTTGGTAGTAGTTTACTGCTTTTTCTTGATCTGAATCTATTTCATTTCCTTGCGCATCTTTTATCTTCGGAAAATCTTTTTGAGCGATAGCTTCATTTAAAATAGTTAAAACATCTTCATCTGTTTTTTTACGTAGCTCACCAAAACCACCCCAAGATGTTCGGTCTTCTGGAATTGATGTACTATCTATCCAAGTACCGTTTACGTGTCTAAAAAAATCGTCAGATGCTTTTACAGAAGTATCCATGTTTTCTATAATGATTCCTGCAGATCTTTCTTCTGGCTTTTCTTCTTTACAAGCAACAAAAGCAAAAGATGCGATTGCAGTTGTAAAAAGAACTTTTTTAACTGTTTTCATTGTTTATATAATTTGAGTGTTATGATAATTAGTATTCGAAATAGTAATATGTTACATACTTTAATAGCATGAAATATTTTAAATGAGATGTATCAAAGGTAATTAAATTAACGAAAAAGAGTTTTATTGAAAATAATTAATTGTCTATTAGGAGTTTAGGTAGTTTTTTAAAGCCCATGTTAAATAAAGTGAAACCAAAAATATCTGCAAATTGCGCTATCGTTTTTGCAATTGGTGTACCGGCTCCGTGGCCAGCATTGGTATCTATTCTTATTAATGTTGGATTTTTGCCTGTTTGTTTTTCTTGTAATTCTGCTGCAAATTTAAAACTGTGTGCTGGTACAACTCTATCATCATGGTCACCTGTTGTAATTAATGTTGCAGGATATTTATTTCCCTTTTTTACATTGTGTACAGGCGAATATCTTTTTAAATACTCAAACATTTCTTTGTTGTCATTTGCAGTACCATAGTCATATGCCCAACCTGCGCCAGCAGTAAATGTATGATAACGCAACATATCTAAAACACCAACAGCAGGCAACGCAACTTTTGCTAAAGTTGGTTTTTGTGTAAGAATTGCGCCAACTAAAAGTCCGCCATTAGAACCACCACGAATCGCTAAAAATTCTGATGAAGTATATTTTTTATCAATTAAAAATTCTGCAGCAGCAATAAAATCATCAAAAACATTTTGCTTGTTAAGTTTTGTACCGGCATTGTGCCATTTTTTACCATATTCTCCGCCACCGCGTAAATTTGCAACAGCATAAACGCCACCTTGCTCCATCCAAACTAAATTGGCAATACTAAAACTAGGCGTTAAACTTACATTAAAACCGCCATAACCATACAAAATAGTAGGATTTTTACCATTTAACTCAATTCCTTTTTTGTGTGTAATAATCATCGGAATTTTTGTGCCATCTTTAGACGGATAAAAAACTTGTTTGCTTATATAATCATCAGTATTAAAAGCTACTTTTGGCTTCCAATACGCTTGGTAAGTGCCATCTTTTGGGTTGAATTTATAAGATGAATTCGGAGTGTTGTAATTCGTAAAAGAAAAATACAATTCTTTAGCTTCTATTTTACCGCTAAAACCGCCAACAGAGCCAATACCAGGTAAAGAAATTTCTCTTATAAAATCACCATTAAAATTGTATTGAAAAACTTTAGAAACCGCATCTACCATATAATTTGCAAACAAATAATCTGCGCCTTTAGAAATAGCCAAAACATGTTCTGTTTCTGGTATAAAATCTTGCCAATATTTTGGTGTAGGATTCGAAAAATCTACAGTAACAACTTTTTTATTGGGTGCATTTAAATTGGTGGCTAAAAAAAGTGTAGATGCTTTGTTAGTAATTACATAAGTGTCACTTTCTAGAGTTTCTATAATTGGTTTTAAAGTGCTTTTTTCTTCGGATAAATCTTTGATAAATAATTTGTTACCAGATGTAGAAATTTGTGCAGTAACTACTAAAAAACGGTTGTCTTCTGTAACATAACCACCAATATATCTGTGTTTTTCCGATGGAATTCCACCAAAAATAATAACATCTTCTTTTTGCGAAGTTCCTAATTTATGATAATATAATTTATGCTGATCTGTTTTAGCAGACAATTCACTTCCGGTTGGTTTATCATAACTAGAGTAGTAAAAACCTTCATTTTTATACCAAGAAATTCCAGAGAATTTTACATCAACAATAACAGGTTCTTTTTGTTTTTTAGAAACAACATCAATAATAATTATTTTTCGCCAATCAGAACCACCTTCAGAAATTGAATACGCGGCAGTTTTGCCGTCTTTAGAAAAACTTAATGCGCCTAAAGAAGTTGTGCCGTCTTTAGAAAAAGTATTTGGATCTAAAAATATTTCTGGTTCAGAATTACCTATGGTTCTATAAATTACGTTTTGATTTTGTAACCCATCATTTTTAGAAAAATATGTGTAATCTCCCTCTGTAAAAGGTGTGCCTATTTTCTCATAATTCCATAAACTTGCCAATCGATTCTTTAATTGATCTCTGTAAGAAATTTGGTCTAAATAGTTAAAAGTAACCTCATTTTGTGCTTTTACCCAAGCTTCGGTTTCTTTACTTCTATCATCTTCTAACCACCTGTAATTATCTGTAACTTCTGTATCAAAATAAGTATCTACAACTGGATTTTTATTTGTTTTTGGATATATCAATGCAAGTTTATTTATGATGTTAAGTATGCCAAACAAAGTTACTTGTTTTATCAAAATTAAATTATAATCGCTTTATTAAAGAATGTTTTAACTGTTTTTAACTTTACGATGTTTGTTATCGATAGCTATTTGTAATACTTTAGAGGTTTTTACGACTATTTATGTAGAAAAATAATTTTAAAATAAAATTCAACAGCGTTGAATTAAAAACATTTATATGACAGAAAATTTAACAAAAGCAACATTTTTAGAAAAAGTATTTAATTTCGAAAAAAATAAAGAATGGAAATTTGAAGGAAAAAGACCCGCATTAATAGATTTTTATGCAGATTGGTGCGGACCATGTAAAATGCTTGCGCCAATTTTAGAGCAATTATCTACCGAATACGAAGGTAAAATAGATATTTATAAAATTGATACGGAAGCAGAGCAAGAATTATCTGCAGCTTTTGGTATTAGAAGCATACCATCTATGTTATTTTGTCCTGCAGAAGGAGAACCACAAATGGCAAACGGAGCTTTACCAAAAGCAGATTTAGAACGTATTATTAAAGAGGTTTTAAAAGTAGAAAAATAGACCGCTTTTTTAGATTGGAAATATTTTAAATCCTGAGTTTTTAAAAAACTCAGGATTTTTTTTATTCAAAAAACAAATACATAAGAATTCTATGTATAAGAAAATTATGTATATTTGACGAAATAGATTTAAAGGTTGTTAATTCGATTGATTTAGATGAAAAAATCGAAATCTGTTAAACTGACAAAAACACACCAAAAAAATGGGAAATCAGAAATTATATAAAGGTTCTTTACAAACCATCATTTTAAAATTATTAGAAAGTAATGATAAAATGTACGGTTATGAAATTACACAAAAAGTAAAAGAATTAACCAAAGGCGAACTTAAAATTACCGAAGGAGCTTTGTACCCAGCTTTACATAAATTAGAAGCCGATGGTTTGCTAGATGTAGAGGTTGCAAAAGTTGGTAACAGACTACGTAAATATTACAAATTAACAGAATCTGGTACTAAAGAAACTGCCAATAAGTTGGATGAAATGCAAGAGTTTTTAAGAACGATGCAGCAATTGGTGAACCCTAAATTAAGTTTGGAGTAGGATGGAAAAGCGCTATGAAATAACAGAAAAGCAATTGGTTTTTTTAGAGGATTTTTTACTCAGAAAATATCCAGGTATTTCTAATGAAACCAAGATTGAATTGATAGATCATTTGGTGTCTGATTTTGAAGCTACAACAGAAAATGGTAATTTATCTCAATATTTATCTAATGAGTTAGAGTTTATTGCAAGATTTGTTTTTAAAGGTGTAAGTCTAATGAAAAAGACTTATAGAAAAGAAACTTGGGAGCAGTTTTTTAAATTTTTTACAGAACCTAAATTGTTATTAATTTCCATTAGTACTTTATTGTTTTTTTATTTTTTAAATGAAACTGTTACTGATAAAATAGTTTACTTAGTAACTATAATTTTGTCTACTCTTATTTTTGGATATTCTGTTTTTAAAGGAATGATTAAGAATAAAGAGTTAAAAAATTTGGACGAGGTTAAGTTTTTAGGTAATGAAATTTGGTTGCCTTTTACATTGGTTCAGTTATTGGGAATTACAAATTTGTGTTATTCAATTATGAAATATAGCTGGTTGTATACTTTAGTGGCTTTATTTATAATAATTTATGGTTTGTCGGCTTTAATGGTTATTTTAAAACATAAAAAAATCATTTTAGAAAAATACAAACACTTGTTAAACTAACGCTATGGAATTAACAAAAGAACAAACACAAAGAGTAGAGCATTATTTAAATGTAAAACAGATTGATTATATCGATATTCGATTAGAAATTTTTGACCATATTATTTCTGATATTGAAGAAAAAATGGAATTAGAAAAATTAGATTTTGACACTTCATTTTATGCTATTACAGACAAATGGAATAAACATTTAAAAGACACATCAAGTTTTTATTTCGGAGTAATGTATTCTGCTCCAAAAATTATATTAGAAAAAGCTAAAAAATATTATAAAAAATGGTTTTTCTTATCGCTCTTATCATATTCAATACCATTAATTTTAATTGATAAGTTAAATATTATTCTTTCAACAAAAATCGAAAATATTTTAAATATTGTCTTTTATAGTATTATTCTTATTTGTTTATTATCTTTTGCTTATCTATTTGTAAATAAGGATACAAAAAAAGTAAAAACTACTTACAGCTTTGTTTTAAAAACGCAAAGTTTGGGGATTCTTATTGGTTTTTTAATATTATTTGGATTAAGGTTTTTATCAGAAAAAGGAGTTTTGAATTCTTTTAATGTTGGTTTTCTATCAATGTATATTTTAAACTTATTTTGCTATTTCTACTTTTATAAAAAACACAAAGAAACCATTAAGAAATATAAAATTTCGTAGTTATGGAATTAACAAAAGAGCAACTTTTACAAATAGACAATTACGTGTTTTCTTGCGGAATAAAATACTACGATGTTCGAACAGAAATTGTAGACCATTTTGCCAATATTTTAGAGCAAAAGTTAGCTAAAAATCCTGATATAAATTTCAAAAAAGAAATACAAAATATCCACAGAAATTTTTCTGATAGAGGTTTTAGTAACCTTTTAAAGGATAAAACAAGAGCTGTTCAAAAAAAATTCTATAACGCAACTTTAAAGCATTTAATTACATTTTTTAAACTTCCTAGAATTTTAATTTCTGCAAGTATATTTTATGTCTTGTTTTTGTTGATGAATTTTTTTGAAGGTAAAAAAGATTTCTTTTTTGGATTGTATAGTATTTTATTACTAATTGTTTTTTACGTTTTTTATCAAATAAAACAAGACAAAAAGAAGAATAAAGAATCCTTTTTAATTTTAAATAAAACAAATGTATTTCTACAAGTTTTAAACTTCATTTTTATTTGTTTTAATTCAATTACAAATTTTAGAACCGATGAAAGTTTTTTAAATCCAGTACATAATAATATTCAATTAGCGGTATTTGTGTTGATTATACTCTTTTATTGGTCTGGTGAATTTGTGTATAAGAAGAATAAGCAACTTGTAAAAACACAGTACCCTAATGTAATTGTTTAAACCATGAAACTGACCCAAAACCACATACAAGAACTTTACAAATTCACTAGAAAACATTATGTAGAATATTACGATGTACAAAGTGAATTGGTAGATCATTTGGCAAATGATATTGAAGAAATTTGGCAGTCACAACCATATTTATCATTTGAAGCTGCAAGAGATAAATCATTTAAAAAATTTGGCGTTTTTGGTTTTATGGATGTTGTAGAAGAAAAGCAAAAACAGATGAATAAACGTTACTGGAACATTATTCTAAATTTTGCCAAAGAGTGGTTTACGCTTCCAAAAATTGTAATTACAATTACCATTTTTCTAGTATTTTTTAGTGTTTTACAAGTAAAGTTTTCAGAATATATTTTTTTAGGAACCTTATTGGTTTTAATAAGTTTAGAAGGAATCAGCGCTTATAAAATCAGAAAAAAACATAAAGAAAAAGAAGTTAAAAAAGAGAAAATCTTTTTGTTAGAAGCAATGCTTGGTACAACAAAAAACACCTACACTGGCTTTACTTTTGTAAACTTATTTAACATTGCTAACTTAACAAGGTTCGATTTTAGTCACTTAAATATCTATTGGCTTTTTGTGATTTCTGTAGTCTTAACCTTATTGTGCATTTTGTTTTATATTTCTAATTATGTGTTGCCAGAAAAAGCAGAACAATTGTTAATAGAAACCTACCCAGAATATAAAATTGTAAATAATTTGTAACAAATTGTAATACTTAACTACTTATTATCAATCTAACTAATTACTAAACTTATGATGTTACGCTTTTTAAAACTAGAATGGAAGCAATTTCTTCGCTCAGCTTCTTTCGGAAAAAGTATTGCCATTAAAATAATTATGGGCTTTTTTGTCCTGTATTTTTTAGCTACTTTTTTATTGATAGGTATTGGAGGTTATTATATTTTAAAGAAACAATTTCCAGAATCAGACCCACTACAATTGGTAAATTCTTATTTGTTATATGCAATTTTAGGAGATTTAATATTTAGATATCTAATGCAGAAATTACCTGTTATGAATATAAAACCAATGCTAATTTTACCAATTAAAAAAAGTAAATTGGTACATTATGTTTTAGGTAAGTCTTCGGTTTCGTTTTTTAATATTTTAGGATTGTTTTTTTACATACCTTTTTCTATAGTATTACTAAAAGAAGGTTACAATACTTCTGGTGTTTTAGGTTGGTTATTTGCAATAGTTTTAATTATTCAATCGGCAAACTTTTTAAATTTCTTAATTAATAAAAACAATATTGCACTTGGTACAATTGTAGTAACTTTATTAGCTTTAATAGGCTTACAAAAGTTTAATATTTTTGATGTTACAGCATACGCAGGTTCAATTTTTGATGGCATCTATCAAAACCCAATTTATGCATTAATTTTTGTAGTTGTTTTAGTTGTGTTGTATCAATTAAATTATAAACAACTAAGAAACCTTGTATATTTAGATGAAGCAGTTTCCCAAAAAGTAGAAGAAGCAAAATCTTTAGATTTATCTTTTACTGATAAATTAGGAGATGTTGCGCCGTTTATTAAAAATGATATGCGTTTAATTTGGCGAAACAAAAGAACAAAGACGGTCTTTTTAATGTCTTTTTTATTTTTATTCTACGGATTGATATTTTTCACGCAAAAAACATACAGAGAAATGCCAGCAATGTTAATGTTTGCCTCTTTATTTGTAACGGGTGGTTTTGCCTTAAATTACGGTCAATTTATTCCTGCTTGGGATAGTGCACATTACAAAATGTTAATGAGTCAGAGTTTTAAATACCGTAAGTTTTTAGAGTCTAAATGGATTTTAATGGTGTTTATGACCTCTTTTCTTTACCTATTAAGTTTTCCGTATTTATATTTCGGAATCGACATTTTTTTAATGATTACCGCTGGTGCAATTTTTAATATTGGCTTTAATTCGCTGTTTTTATTATTTGCTGGATCTTTTAATAGAAAAAGAATCGATTTAAATAAAAGCGGATTTGGTAACACACAAGGTACAAGTGCAACGCAGTTTTTAATTATACTACCATTAATGGTTTTTCCTATGTTGGTTTTTTGGTTGTTCGACAAATTTGTGGGCGGTAATTCTGGTTACATCGTAGTTGCATCAATAGGTATAATAAGTTTATTATGTAAAAAATATGCTTTAAACCTAATAGAAAAACAGTACATAAAAAACAAATATGTTATGATTAATGCCTTCGGAAAAGAAGCATAATTAAACCTAAAAAGAAAATACAATGATTACAATAGATACAGTTTCAAAAAAATACGGAAAAGCAGAGGTTTTAAACGTAGAAAAAATAGACATACCAACAGGACAAAGTTTTGGTTTGGTTGGTAACAATGGAGCAGGAAAAACTACTTTATTTAATATTTTACTAGATTTAATTAGACCTACAACAGGTTCTGTAAAAAACAATAATATAGTTGTTAGCCAAAGTGAAGAATGGAAAAATTTTACAGGTTCTTTTATTGATGAGTCTTTCTTAATATCTTATTTAACACCAGAAGAATACTTCGATTTTATTGGTGATTTAAGAGGTATGAATAAAGAAGATGTTGCTAAATTTATAGCGCAATTCGAAGATTTTTTTAATGGGGAAATTGTTGGGAAAAAGAAATATTTAAGAGATTTAAGTAAAGGAAATCAGAAAAAAGCCGGTATTGTTGCTGCAATGATGGGAAACCCCAAAGTGGTTATTTTAGATGAACCGTTTGCAAACTTAGATCCTACAACACAAATTAGATTAAAGCAAATAATTAAAAAATTAACAGAAGATAGAGATGTTACTGTTTTAGTTTCTAGTCACGATTTAACACACGTTACAGAAGTTTGTGAGCGTATTGTTGTTCTAGATAAAGGAACCGTGGTAAACGATATAAAAACATCCGAAGAAACCTTAAAAGAATTAGAAAGTTATTTTGCTTTGTAATAAATTAAAAACAAAACAAATAGCTACAATAGCATAAATGTTTCTTACATTTTAGTCTATTCTTAATTTATTACTATTTTTACACTCTTATGTATACTATTTTCACTAGAAATTAGTTTTAGATAAGAGTTTTTTAATTTTATGAAACAACTAAAAAAAATACTTCTATTTACTGTTCTTTTAGGAACGATCTACGCATGTAGCACAAAAAAAGATACTGTTTTAAGTAGAAATTACCACGCATTAACGTCTCATTTTAATATTTTATTTAATGGTGAAGAAGCGTTTAAAAAAGGAATAGAAGGTATTAACCAAGGTTATAAAGATGATTGGTTTAAACAACTGCCAATAGAACCTATTGTTTTTGATGATCGTAAAATTGTAGCGCCAACTTTTAAAAATAATTCTCCGGGATCTGGTTTTGGTAACAAAAAAGAAAAAACAGCAACTACACAACCTGCTGGTCCTTTTGAAAAAGCAGAAGAAAAAGCTGTAAAAGCAATACAAAAACATGGCATGAATATTAACGGTTTAGAAAGAAACCGAAAAATTGACGATGCCTATTTATTACTTGGTAAAGCTCGTTATTATTCGCAACGATTTGTGCCTGCTGTTGAAGCATTTAATTATGTAATTGCAAATTATCCAAACGCAAATTTAATTGCAGAAACTAAAATTTGGCGTGCAAAAGCAAACATTAGAATGGATAATGAAGAATTTGCGATAGAAACCATGAAACTTTTATTAGTAGTAACAGATACTTTAGAAGCAGATTTACCAAACGACATAAAAGAGCAAGCAAATACAGCTTTGGCAATGGCTTATGTAAAATCTGATAGTTTACAAAAAGCAAAAAAACATTTAATTTTAGCTACAAGAACCCAAGAAAATAAGGCTCAGGCAGCAAGAAATATGTTTGTTTTGGGACAAATGTATGCGAATGAAAACAAAAAAGATTCTGCAGCAGCTGTATTTAATAAGCTTACAAACTTTAAAAAAGCACCTTATAAATATAAAATTCATGCAAATATAGAATTGGCAAAAAATGTTGCTAACGATTCTATTTCCTCGAGTGTTTTAGCGAGGCTAGAGAAATTAATAGAAGACAGAGATAATAGACCGTATTTAGATCAACTGTATTATCAAGTAGCAGCCCTTTACGAAAGAAATGATAGTGTTGCTTTGGCAATAGATTATTACAACAGATCTTTAAGAGCCAAAAACGGTGGCGACAAACAGAAAAGTTTTACTTACGAGAATTTAGGAAATTTATACTTTAAAAATTCTGAGTATCAATTTGCAAGTAGTTATTATGATAGTGTTTTAAATGTTTCTACAGATTCTTTAGCGCTTAGAGTAAGAAGAGTAAAAAGAAAGTATAAAAACTTAGCGTCTTTAATTAATTTTGAAAATGTAGTTGCTAAAAACGATAGTATAATTAGAATTGCATCCTTACCCAAAAACGAGCAAGAATCTTATTTTAAAAATTATATAGAAAATTTAAAAAAGCAAGACGAAGAAGCAGCTCAATTAAGATTAAATCAAATTGCATTTGGGTCAAATACGGGTTCTTTACAAACCAATAGTAAAGGCAAATGGTATTTTTACAACAACCAAGTAGTAGGTTTTGGTAAAACAGAGTTTCAGAAAATTTGGGGAAATAGAAAGTTAGAAGACAACTGGCGTTGGTCTGCAAATGCAAGTATCAATGCTAGCAATACCGATTCTGTAAATGTTTCTAAAATAAATACTAGGTACGATTTAGCTAGTTATTTAGAAACAATTCCTACAGAAAAACAAAAGATAGATACATTAAAGATTGATAGAAATCAGGCTTTATATGAATTGGGTTTAATTTATAAAGAACAATTTAAAAACGAAGATTTAGCAATAAGAAGATTAGAAAGAGTGTTAAGTTTAAATCCGAAAGCTGAGTTAGTGTTGCCAATTAATTGGCATTTATATCAAATTTATAAAAACAACGGTAATTTAGAAAGATCGAATACACATAAAAATGTTATTCTATCAGAATATCCAAATACAGTTTTTGCTCAAATTATAAAAAATCCAGAAAATAAATTAGAAAAAAAAGAAGTTGTAAACGAGGTAGAAAAAACTTACAAAAAACTATATTATCTTTACAAAAAAGGAGAGTTTAAAAATGTTCTTGTAAATGTAAACGAAGTTTTACCTACAATTAACAATTCTAAATTAAAACCAAAATTCGAGCTTTTAAAAGCATATGCAATTGGTAAGTACCTAGATAAAGAAACTTATAAAAGAGCACTAGAATTTGTTGCTATTAATTACGGAAGTACAGAAGAAGGAAAAAAAGCGAAAGAAATTTTAAAACAATTAAACAAAGAGTAATGTTTAGCAACAAAGAACCTAAAAAAGAAAAGAAAAAAGCAAACCCAAGAACTATGGAAAGAAATGTAATTGCAAAAAACTCTACATTTAAAGGAGATATTGTTTCTGAAGGAGATTTTAGAATAGACGGTATATTAGAAGGTACTTTAATAACTAAAGGAAGAGTAATTATTGGTTCTGAAGGTGTAATAAAAGGTACAGTAGAATCTACAAATGCAGATATCGAAGGCAAGTTTTCTGGTGATTTATCTGTAGCAAATACGTTAACAATAAAAAGTACAGCAAATATTTCTGGAGACGTTTCTATAGGAAAATTATCTATAGAACCAGGTGCCTCTTTTAATGCAACTTGCGCAATGAAGGGTGCATTAAAAGAACTTAATAAAAGTGGTAATGAAACAAAAAAACGCACAGAAAAAACCGCTTAATAAAGCAATACAGTTATCTGGTGCAGGATTGCAAATGGGGTTAACAATATATTTAGGCTTTCTTTTAGGAGAATGGTTAGATAAAAAGTTAGATACATCATTTTTAAGAACAACAATTACTTTAGTTGCTATTTTTCTGGCAACTTATGCTCTTATTAAACAAGCAAATAAAATAAATGATTAAAAAAATAGTAATTGTACTTGTAATTTTTCTTGGTATACATTTTTTAGGATTGTTTTTACACCAAAACATTATAGATAGTTTTAATGAAACACTCTCTTTTAACTTACAAAAACTATATGTTTTTCATAGCGGTTTTTCCATACTAATTTGTGTAAATTTATTATTACTTCAAAGTGTTAATAAAAAACCAGAAGACTTAGGTTATATATATTTAGGAGCTTTATTTTTAAAATTACTGTTTTTTTGCGTAGCCTTTTATTCATCAATTATAGAAAGAGATTCTTTGTCTGTTATAGCAAAATTGTCATTCTTATTACCCACTTTCGTTTTTTTATCAACAGAAGGAATTATTGTATCAAAAATTAGAAATAAAAAACTATAAATTTAAATTTGAAAAAAAAGGTTTGTACTTTTGAATTATTGCGTACCTTTGCGCCGAATTTAGAAAGCGTATTTTTACAATGAAGATTGCACAAAAAATAATTAAGTTTTTTACAATAGCAGTAATAGCGGTTATTACAAGTACAACTTTTGCCTCAGAAACAGGTAAGAAAAGCCATTCGGAAAACGATGGTGGTCAGGTAAATACACAAGAAGAAGTTACTGATTATATTAAACATCACTTAAAAGATTCTCACGACTTTACTTTTTTCTCTTATTCTACAGATCAAGGAGAAAGAAAACATTTTAGCTTTCCTTTACCTGTAATTTTATGGTCTAGCGAAGGTTTAGTTGCTTTTATGTCTTCAGAATTTCATCATAATGATGATGGGCATGTAATTGTAGAAAAAAACGGATTAAAATTCACAAAAATTCATAGTAAGATTTATGAATTAGAAAAAGGAGCAACAGCTGTTTCTTTTGATGAAACACACCACGCAACAAACGCTCACAAAACATTAGATTTTTCGATCACAAAAAGTGTAGTAGGTATTTTATTTGCTTCTCTGTTAATGTTTTTAGGTTTTTCTGCATTAGCAAAACAATACAAATCTAGAAAAGTGCCAAAAGGATTTGGTAGAGTTTTAGAGCCTTTGGTAATTTATGTTAGAGACGAAATAGCAAGACCAAATATTGGAGAGAAAAAGTATAAAAAGTTTATGGGCTTTTTATTAACGGTATTTTTCTTTATTTGGATTTTGAACTTGTTAGGTTTAACTCCGTTAGGTTTTAACGTAACAGGTCAAATTGCAGTTACAGTTGCTTTAGCTTTATTTACAATGGTAATTTACATTACAAACGGTAGTAAAGATTTTTGGGCACACACATTATGGATGCCAGGTGTACCAGTAATTTTAAGACCAATATTAGCAGTAATAGAATTGGCAGGTTTTATTTTAATTAAACCTTTCTCTTTATTAGTGCGTTTATTTGCAAACATTACAGCAGGTCACTTTGTGGTAATGAGTTTAATTGCTTTAATGGTAACAATGAAAGAAGCTTTTGGGCCTGTAGCGTCTACAGGTATGTCTTTAGTGTTGGCATTATTTATTATGGTTATTGAAATTTTAGTAGCCTTTTTACAAGCATTTATTTTTACGATGTTATCATCGTTATTTATTGGGATGGCTGTTGAAGAACACGATCATCATTAAAAATCTTGATGCATAATCAAGTACAAAAGAAGAATTAGAATTTGTTTAATTAATATATTTAAAAATCAATTAGTATGTACAATTTAATTGGAGCAGGATTAATCGTAATCGGTGGTGGAATTGGATTAGGTCAAATCGGTGGAAAAGCAATGGAAGGTATTGCTCGTCAACCTGAAGCAGCTGGTAAAATTCAAACTGCAATGATCATCATTGGAGCCTTATTAGAAGGTTTAGCATTTGGTGCATTAATCTTAGGGAAAGCATAATTTCCTAAAAAAGAAACAAAAACACTCTTCTGTAACGGTTGGTTGCAGAAAGTGTTTTTAAATTAAACAAAAAACAATATAATTAGTTTATAGCATGGAAACTTTATTAAACGATTTTTCACCAGGGTTGTTCGTTATGCAACTTATCATCTTAATAATTTTATTATTTTTGATGAAAAAATTTGCTTGGAAACCAATTTTAAACTCTTTAGAAGATAGAGAGAATGGTATCGAAGATGCTTTACAAGCTGCAGAAAATGCACGTAGAGAAATGCAAAATTTACAAGCAGATAACGAAAAGCTTGTAAAAGAAGCAAGAGCAGAAAGAGATGCAATGATGAAAGAGGCTAGAGAAATAAAAGACAAAATTATTTCTGATGCTAAAGAAGATGCAAAAGAAGTTACAGCAAATTTAATAGAAAAGGCAAACGCTTCTATTCAGCAAGAAAAGCAAGCAGCTTTAGCAGAAATTAAAAAGAATGTTGCAGAATTATCTATTGGTATAGCAGAATCTGTAATTAAAAAAGAATTATCTAACAAAAAAGACCAACTAGATTTAGTAGAAGGTATTTTAAAAGAAGTTACTTTAAACTAAGTATAAATGAAAGACGCAAGAGCAGCATTACGTTACGCTAAAGCAATCTTAAATCTAGCATTAGACAACAAGTCTGAAGCTGCGGTTAATGACGACATGTCGTTAGTAGCTGCTACCATTGCAGAGAACAAAGATTTAGAGGTAATGTTAAACAGCCCTATTGTTAAAGCATCAGACAAAATGAATGTTCTAACGGCATTGTTTCAGGGTAAAGTAAACAATATTACACTAGGTTTATTTCATTTGTTAAAAGATAACAAAAGAATTGCAATGTTGCGCCCAGTTGCACAAAAATATGCAATTGTTTTTGATCACTTAAAGCGTACGCAGGTTGCCAAGGTAACTACAGCAGTACCTTTAACAGAAGAAGTAGAAAAGCAAGTTTTAGATAAAATTGTAGCGTTAACAGGTAACAAAGCAAATCTAGAAAATGTTATAAATCCAGATATTTTAGGAGGATTTATTCTACGCGTTGGAGATGTGCAGTATGATGCAAGTATCTCTAATTATTTAAACGAATTAAGAAAGGAATTTGACAACAGTCATTTCATTCCAAAAATTTAATTATACATCAAATCATAAAAGATGGCAAGTATTAAACCAGCTGAAGTATCAGCAATTTTAAAAGAACAGTTAACAAATTTTGAAGCTAAAGCTACTTTAAACGAAGTAGGAACTGTTTTACAAGTAGGTGATGGTATCGCACGTGTTTACGGTCTATCTAATGTTCAATATGGTGAATTAGTAGAGTTCGAAGGAGGTCTAGAAGGCATTGTATTAAACTTAGAAGAAGATAACGCGGGTGTTGTATTATTAGGTACTGCTACATCAGTAAAAGAAGGTTCTACTGTTAAACGTACAGAAAGAATTGCTTCATTAAATGCAGGTGAAGGAGTTGTAGGACGTGTTTTAGATACTTTAGGAAATCCAATTGATGGTAAAGGACCAATTGAAGGTACTACTTATCAGATGCCTTTAGAGCGTAGAGCTCCTGGTGTAATCTATAGAGAACCAGTAACAGAACCGTTACAAACAGGTATTAAATCTATTGATGCAATGATTCCTGTTGGTAGAGGTCAACGTGAGTTAATTATTGGAGACCGTCAAACTGGTAAATCTACAGTTGCGTTAGATACTATTTTAAATCAGAAAGAATTTTACGATGCTGGTGAGCCAGTTTATTGTATTTATGTTGCTATCGGTCAAAAAGCTTCTACAGTTGCTGCAATTGCAAATATGTTAGAAGAAAAAGGAGCTTTAGCTTATACTACAATTGTAGCAGCAAATGCATCAGATCCTGCAGCAATGCAAGTTTATGCACCATTTGCCGGAGCTGCAATTGGAGAGTATTTTAGAGATTCTGGAAGACCAGCTTTAATTATTTATGATGATTTATCTAAACAAGCTGTTGCTTACCGTGAGATTTCTTTATTATTAAGAAGACCTCCAGGACGTGAAGCTTATCCTGGTGATGTATTTTACTTACACTCTAGATTATTAGAACGTGCTGCAAAAGTTATTAATGATGATAAAATTGCAAGTGAAATGAACGATTTACCAGATTCTTTAAAAGGAATCGTAAAAGGTGGAGGTTCTTTAACTGCATTACCAATTATCGAAACACAAGCGGGTGACGTTTCTGCATATATTCCAACAAACGTAATTTCGATTACTGATGGACAGATTTTCTTAGATGGAGATTTATTTAACTCTGGTGTTCGTCCAGCAATTAACGTAGGTATTTCTGTATCTCGTGTTGGTGGTAATGCCCAGATTAAAGCCATGAAAAAAGTATCTGGTACATTAAAATTAGATCAAGCTCAGTTTAGAGAATTAGAAGCTTTTGCTAAGTTTGGTTCAGATTTAGATGCTGCAACAATGAGTGTAATTTCTAAAGGACAACGTAATGTTGAAATTTTAAAGCAAGCTCAAAACGATCCTTTTTCTGTAGAAGATCAAATTGCAATTATTTATGCTGGTTCTAAGAACTTACTAAAAGATGTTCCTGTAGAAAAAGTAAAGAAATTCGAAAAAGATTATATCGATTATTTAAACGCAAAGCATAGAGATACTTTAGATGTTTTAAAGTCTGGTAAATTAACAGGCGAAGCTACTGATGTTTTAGAGGCAGCAGCTAAAGAGATTTCTAAGCAATTTTCATAACATATAGTTATTATTCCCGTTTTCGCGGGAATAATAAAATACTCATAGTATGGCTAACTTAAAAGAAATACGTAATAGAATTACTTCTATTAAATCTACAATGCAGATTACATCTGCCATGAAAATGGTATCTGCTGCAAAGTTGAAAAAAGCACAAGATGCCATTACGGCTATGCGCCCATATTCTTCTAAACTTACAGAATTGTTGCAAAATTTAAGTGCAACATTAGAAAGTGATGCAAGCGGAGAATACTCTAAGCAGAGAGATGTTTCTAAAGTTTTATTGGTTGTTATTACTTCTAATAGAGGTTTATGTGGTGGTTTTAACTCTTCTATTACAAAAGAAGTAGTAAAAACTATAAACGAAAAATATAGCAATACTTCTGTAGATTTATTTACAATAGGTAAAAAAGGAAATGATGTTTTATCTAAAGGATATAACGTTACAGCTAATAGAAGTGATATCTATGATGATTTAACTTTTAGTAATGTAGCTTCTCTTGCAGAAAACTTAATGCAGTTATTTGTTAACGGTACGTATGATAAAATTGAAATTGTTTACAATCAATTTAAGAATGCCGCTACACAAATTACACAGGTAGAGCAATTTTTACCAATTAAACCTATTGAAGGTGGAGATGCAAGTGCAGTAAACTCTGATTACATTTTTGAGCCTTCTAAAGAAGAAATTATAGAGGCTTTGATACCAAAATCTTTAAAAACGCAATTGTATAAAGCATTAAGAGATAGTTTTGCATCTGAACACGGAGCAAGAATGACTGCAATGCATAAAGCAACAGACAATGCTAAAGATTTAAGAGACGAATTGTTATTAACTTATAACAAAGCACGTCAGGCAGCAATTACAAATGAAATTCTTGAAATTGTTGGTGGAGCAGAAGCTTTAAACAACTAATTTTAGTTTTATAAAATATTAAAAGAGCTTATCATTTATGATAAGCTCTTTTTTATTTATCTAATTTTCGTCAGGCTTAATCCAATCTGCATTTCTAACAAACAAAATATATTGTGCATAGTCTGTAGTAGAAGTGCCATCTATAATATCGTAAGCATCCCAAATAGTTATTAGTTTTTTTACTTTAGTACCTCTAGATGAGTTTAGATAAGGAGAATCTTTCGCATCTAATTTAAGTAAGCTAATCGAGTTTGGTTTTGTAACTTTTTTATAATCGGCTATACCCTCAATATACATAAATAACCTATTATCTTGAGAATACTTAAATTTAGTAAATGCTTTGCCTTTATCTTGCATAAACTTTGGTAATGCTTTACTATCAACCGTTAATCTAGAATCTACATACAGCGTATTTAAGCTAACCATTTTATTTGAATAAGGCAAATGCATGTCTTTTTTAATTCGACCAGCAAAAGTGTAGGTATAAGCTTGTAATGTATGTGAAAACCCTAATCCGCTATAAAGTTTTTTATTTTCCCAGTTCTTTTGGGTGTAGAATCTTTTAAAGTTTAGATACATGAACTTGTCTCTACTTCTAGTAATCTTATAATCGTTTAAATTGTAAGCTATATTTTTTAGTAAATTGATAGTATTTATACTCAAATTAATTTTTTCTTTTTCTATAATAATATCTAGTTTATTCCTAGACCATGAAATTAAATACTCATTTTTACTATCAATATCATTATGATATTTTACAGGTAGTTTTTCCTTTAATAGTTTTCTAATCAAATCGAAATCTGCAATTCTATCAATTCCAACGAGATTAAACTTTTTGTCTTGAGGAAGTTGCGCATAATAGGCTCTCATTTTTACCCATTTATTTCTATGTTGTTCTGATAATCTACCTATGTAAACTGGCCATTTTTTTAATATTTCTTTCAATATAATTTCATTTGATCCTTTTATATATTCTTGAAGATAATAACCTTGAGCAATATCCATTTCGGCTAAATAAGTATCAATATGTATTTTCTGGTTAAGTTGTGTAAACATTGCAAAATCTATTCTTGGCGATGTTTCAACTTCATGAACTTCGCCTACTAAAAATAGTTTGTTATTATAGAAGCTATCATCAAGTGAATTAAATTGAAGAGAATCTGTCATTTTAACAACTTCTGTATGATCTTCTAAATAGTTAACATATTTACTAGAAGAACAACTTGTTAGAAGTAATAATAAACTTACTGTGATAAAAAAATTAAGAGTTTTCATTTGTTAGTTTTTTAAGTTCACAGCAAATAGAACACATTAGAACAAATGAAAAAAAAGAGTGTGATTAACCTGAGGTTTTTGGGTTAAAATTGAAATACACGGGCTATTTTTGAAGCTCTTGGGACGAATTTGAAAGTCTTTTATTAAGCGCCTTATAGTAAACCTGGGAAATGGGAATAGTTTCTTCGGTTGTTGTAATTCTTATAAAACGTTTTCTAGCATTGCCTTCTACAGTTTTAAGATAATCTAAATTTACCAAGTAAGATCGATGCACTTGCCAAGCTTTAGGTAGTTGTTTTATAATATTAGATAGCGTGCTTCTTAAGGTTTTTTGTTGCATGCCTTTATCTGTATTAAAATAAATATCTACATAATTCTGTTGGGCTTTTGCAAAAATAAAATCCGATTCAAAAATGGTTAAGGTTTCAGATTTATTGGTTCCATTAATAGTAATTTTTTTAACCTTTTTAGTGCTCGATTTATCATAATCAGGAACTTCTATCTGACCGTATTTAGACCGTAAATAAAGCCACAAAGGCACTACAATAGGTGTAAAAGGTACTCCAAAAGATTTTATAAAGCCCCAAATTAATTCATAGGTAAAAGAAGTTAAACCGCTAATTACAAAGAAGTGATAAAAGAAAGAAAAAATAAAGATTACAAATAATATGCTAATAATATAAATGCACTCGTTTACTATAAACCATCGTTTTGTTTGAATTTTGTAAACGTAATTTTCTATAGGATGAAATATTAAAATCGGTATTATTATACAAACGGAATAACCGGAAAGAATTAAATATTTATATGAAAAACTATTACTATTATCAAAAGGCTCTAAGGTAATTAACAAAACCGGAATTACTGTACCTAACAATAAAGCAATCAAAAAAGTAGGTTTCCAATTTTGGGTATACGCTATCGTCTTATTAAGTGAGATCATTGTTCTTTACAATAATATTTATGCCTTAAAAATATATTTTAGAATACCTTGTTAATTATACAATTACAAGACAAACGAATTTAGCAGAATATTTTTAGAATATCAAGTTTTATATAAATTCTAATTTAGAAAACGATTTGTTTAAAATAGCAGTATCATCAACATTTAACCATTTGTCTAAAATAGTAGCGTAAATTTCTCTAAAATCTATTTCGTATTTTAAATTTCCGTTTTTATCTAAGTTCGCTAAATTTGGCAAACTATTATACAAACCTTGTTTTTTAAGGTTTTTACCCATAAGAAAAACATTATTTGCTGTTCCGTGATCTGTTCCTTTAGATTCGTTTTGTTTTACACGTCTACCAAATTCTGAAAAAGTAAGAATAAGCACATCATCAAAAGTGTTATTTTTTTGTAAATCATTTATAAAAACTTCCATAGTTTCTGCATACAAATTCAATAATCTTGCTTGTGTATTTGTTTGGTTAGCATGTGTGTCAAAACCACTTAAACCTGCGTAATAAACTTGCGTTTCTAATCCGGAATTAATAAACTGAGAAATATTTTTTAATTGTTTACCAAATAAATTTTTTGGATATTCTGCAGAAGAGTTTTTTGTTTTTGTTTTTTCGTAAATATGTTTTGCAGACGATTTTGCATCAATCATGGTGTTATACAAATACCCTAAATTATGTTCACTTAGATGCGCATCATTATAATTAGAAACAACGTTATTAAAAAACGGTGCTTTCATAGAATTGTAAAACATTTTAGAATCTGTAATTGCTAATCCGTTTTGTGTTTTTCCTTTCATCATTAAAGACAAACTTTCATCAACTTCAATAGCAGCGTATGGGTTTCCTTTAATAAAATCTAAATAACGCCCAACCCAACCGTTTTGTAAAAACTCATTACTATCACTAGCAGTTTGCCAAATATCTGTAGCTCTAAAATGAGATAAGTTAGGGTTAGGATATCCAACATTATTTATAATACTTAGAAAACCTTTGTCATACAATTTTTGTAAAGGTTGTAAGCTTTTATGAAGCCCGACTTCATCAGAAATTTTAAATAAATCTGCTTGTTTTAAGGCGATATTATTTCTTTGTTGATAATAAATATCGTTGTTAAAAGGTACAACTGTGTTTAAACCATCATTACCTCCTTTTAACTGAATAATAACTACTTTTTTATTGCTAAATATCGAGTTGGTGTTGTGCTCAAAAGCCTTTAAAAATTGAGGCACAAAAAACATTCCAGAAGCAAAAGTTGATTGTTTTAAAAAATCTCTACGTTTCATGTGTTCTTATTTTAACAAAGTTGATATTCTGGCAAACTCATTAATTGTACAACAAAATCATGTTTAGACAGTTTTTCATTTCTCTCTAACATTTCTGCGGTTCCTTTATTTACTTTTGATGTAATTATTAGATGTACCAAATCTTTATTCGATTTATTTTTAAAATTTTCTTCAAAAGAACTCCAATCTGCACTTACTTTTATAAAAGCTTTTTTTCTTAATTTTCTTTTCTTAAAATTAGTAATCATTGTTTCTTCATCTCCTTTTTCTGAATAAGCAATTTCTGCATTATTTAACAAAATAGAAGGCAAACGTAAGCGCGTTACAATGGTGTTGCTGTCAATCCAATTTCGTCCAGTTTTCCAACCTGCAACATTAGGCGGACTCAATAATATTTGTCCCAACAATTTTTGAACCAACAGTATTTGGTTCTTTTTTTCAATTTTATAAGGTACAATGGTATTTATACCAACTAAGAGTTCTATAGGCGATTTTATTTTAGTACCAATATTTTCTTCCTCATAAAACCACTTAGAAAGTAATACAAAACGCATTAAATTTTCGATATTATAATCTTTGTAAAATACATCAACCATCTCATCAATATGCTTTGTTTTGATGTTTTCATTAACAAAATATCGGTAAATTTTTTCTGAAATAAATCTAGCACATTGTTTTTGTTCTAAAATAATATCTATAATATCATCACCATTAAAATTACCTTTTTTACCAAAAAATATTTTTTCTTTATTATCATGGTGTTTTTCTCTAAAGATAAACTCTCCTTTAAGCTTATGATTATAACCCGTAAAAGAGCGTGCAGATTCTTTAATATCTTGTTCGGTATAATTATCTTGACCAAGCGTAAAAAGTTCCATTAATTCACGTGCAAAGTTTTCATTCGGACTTTTTTTCTTGTTTTGTTTATTGTTTAAGTAACCAAGCATTGCAGCTTCTTTAGAAACCAGTTTTATAAAATCTCTAAAATTACCTAAGGCGTTTTCACGAAGTACATTGTTATAACTCTCTGAAAACAAGATGTTTTTACTTTCGCAAACAAAATGATTTGCCCAAAATAAGGTCATTTTTTCACGTAAAATTTCTGTAGGATTATTTAATCTTGTAAACCAAGCAGTAGAAAATTCTTTTACTTTTTTTCTACTTATTTTTTGAAGTTTTTTTCGCTCTTTTTTAAAATCTTGATAGCTTTTACCATTTAAAAAAGAAGTATCACCTTGTAAAATAGTTGCGTTTTCTGAAGCTTTAAAAAGTTCGTTAATAACATTTTTTTTACTTTTTTTTGATAAACGAGCCAATTCTTTTGGTGAAATACCAAAACCAATTCTGTTATATAAATGTTGGATATGTGCTGATTTCATGAACTTTAGACTAAAACAATTAAAGATAGTTTAATTTTCAGAATTGAAAAAACCCAAATCATATTGATTTGGGTTTGTTAAATACAATGATTTGAATTTCTTTTACAAGTCAAATTTAATACCTTGGGCTAAAGGTAATTCATCAGAATAATTAATAGTATTTGTTTGTCTACGCATATACACTTTCCAAGCATCAGAGCCAGATTCTCTACCGCCACCAGTTTCTTTTTCACCACCAAAAGCACCACCAATTTCTGCACCAGAAGTACCAATATTTACATTTGCGATTCCGCAATCTGAACCTGCATAAGATAAAAATTTCTCTGCTTCTTTCATTTCGTTGGTCATAATTGCAGATGATAAACCTTGAGCAACACCATTTTGTTTTACAATAGCATTTTCAATTTCACCTGTATATTTCATTAGATATAAAATTGGTGCAAAAGTTTCGTGTTGTACAATTTCAAAATGATTTTCTGCTTCTATAATTGCTGGTTTTACGTAGCAACCAGATTCGTAACCTTCACCTTCTAAAACACCACCTTCAACTAATACATTTCCACCTTCAGCTTTTGCTTTTTCGATAGCAGCTAAATATGTATTTACAGAATCTTTATCGATTAATGGGCCAATATGATTTTTTTCATCTAAAGGATTTCCAATAGTTAATTGTTTATAAGCACCAACAATTGCATCTCTTACTTTATCATAAACAGATTCGTGAATAATTAATCTTCTTGTTGATGTACAACGCTGTCCGCAAGTACCAACAGCACCAAAAACAGCTCCAGGAACAACAACTTTTAAATCTGCAGTTGGTGTAATAATAATGGCATTGTTACCACCTAATTCTAATAAAGATTTCCCAAAGCGCTCTGCAACTTTTGCACCAACAATTCTTCCCATTCTTGTAGAACCTGTTGCAGAAACTAACGGAATTCTAGTATCAGCAGTCATCATTTCACCTACTTTATAATCTCCATTTATAATACAAGAAATTCCTTCTGGTAAATTATTTTCTTTTAAAATGTCTGCAATTATATTTTGACAAGCAATAGAGCAAAGAGGTGCTTTTTCAGAAGCTTTCCAAACACAAACATCACCACAAATCCAAGCTAAAGCAGTGTTCCAAGCCCAAACAGCAACCGGAAAGTTAAATGCAGAAATAATACCAACAACACCAATTGGGTGCCATTGTTCTCTCATTACATGTCCTGGTCTTTCCGACGGAATCGTTTGTCCGTTTAATTGTCTAGATAAACCAACTGCAAAATCGCAGATATCGATCATTTCTTGTACCTCACCATAACCTTCTTGTAAAGATTTACCCATTTCATAGGAAACTAATTTTCCTAAAGGTTCCTTTAATTCTCTTAATTTGTTACCAAATTGGCGTACAATTTCTCCCCTTTGTGGTGCTGGCATATTCCTCCATGATAAAAACGCTTTGGTTGCAGTTTCCATCACTTTTTCGTAATCTTCTTTGGTAGTAGTTTTAACTTTACCAATTAACTTACCATCTACTGGCGAGTAAGATTCGATAACTTCTCCGTTAGAAAAATTATTTGAACCTGTAGAAGTACCATTATTTATATCTTTTAAACCTAATTCTTGTAAGGCGTTTTTTATTCCAAAATCCGTCATTTTTTTATTACGTTTTAGTTGTTTAATTTAGAAGTTCGAAATTACGAATTATTTTAGACATATATAAATTAAACAAAAATTACAAATATTGTTTAATTTTAAACAAATTATAAAAATGAAAAACTTCTTTATTGCCATTGTAACCTTTGTTATTTTATTAAGTTGCACATCAGAATCAACAAAAAATGAAACCTTAAACACAAAAAAAGTAAATGATTTTGCAATTATAATTCATGGTGGTGCTGGTACTATTTTAAAGAAAAATATGTCTGATGAAAAAGAAGCAGCCTACAAAGCAAAATTAGAAGAAGCAATTAAAGTAGGTCATACAATTCTTAAAAACGGAGGTACAAGTCAAGAAGCAGTTGTTAAAACGATACAAGTAATGGAAGAATCGCCATTATTTAATGCAGGTAAAGGTGCTGTTTTTACGCATGAAGAAACCAACGAATTAGATGCCTCTTTTATGGATGGTAAAACATTAAATGCCGGTGCAGTTGCCGGGGTTACTAATGTAAAAAGTCCGATTGAATTAGCAGTTAAAATTATGACAGACTCTGATCATGTAATGCTTTCTGGTAAAGGAGCATCAATATTTGCTAAAGAAAAAGGCTTAGAAATTGTAGATCCAAGTTATTTTTATACTGATAGAAGGTTTGAATCTTTAAAGAGAATCAAAAATAAAAATAAGACAGAATTAGATCATGATGATAAAAAGGCTGCTTTTTATGATGCTGATATTAAAAATGCAAAATTTGGTACAGTTGGTTGCGTTGCTCTTGATAAGAACGGAAATATTGCAGCAGGTACTTCTACTGGCGGAATGACAAACAAACGTTGGGGAAGAATTGGTGATGCACCAATAATTGGTTCTGGTACATATGCAAATAACTTAACTTGTGGTGTTTCTTCTACAGGTTGGGGAGAATATTTTATTAGAAGTCAAGTTGCATATGATATCTCTGCTCAAATGGAATATAAAAATAAAACCTTAAAAGAAGCGACTAAAGACGTTATTCAAAATAAACTAACAAAACTTGGCGGTACTGGCGGAGTTGTTGCTCTAGATAAAAAAGGAAATATGTCTTTTGAATTTAATACCGCAGGTATGTATAGAGCCTCTATGGACGAAAAAGGAAATTTAGTAGTAAAAATCTACAAAGAATAAGCCAACCACTTTTTAGGAATTGGTTTTAAATCTAATTCTGCTTGTTCTGATTTTATCTTTTTTTTCAAACCAATTCTAGAAATTTTAGGAATAGATAAATTTATATTATTGCGCTTATTAATAAGTTCTAAAACCTCGCTTATAGAATTGTCTGTGCATAAAACTAAACTATTCATCATTGCGTTAGATTCTTCTTTTAAATCGTAAAAATCTACAAAATAAGCAGGTTTATTATCTTGATACACTAACCATTGGTGATACTTTCTTTTTGTTAATTCTACAACTTCTTTTACACCTGTAATAGTTCTATATGTATTTTTAGATAAATGCATTTATATTAAATTTAGGAGATAAAAATAATATGAAGTGAAATTTTTTTTTCTATTTTTTGGATGAATGGTTCGTTTTTTACTTTAAAGATGTAATATTCTTCTTTAAAAGAGAAGTAATAATTCATAAACGTATTCTTTAAATCTTATTTTTGCAATACGTTATGACAGACAAGATTTTTAACATACATTCAACAGAAGAGTTTAACCAGGTTGCATTAGAGGTTTTTAAACATCAATTTAAAAATAATAAAGTTTATAGGTCTTTTTGCGATCTATTATACATTCATCCATCAGATATTTCTAAAGTAGAAGATATTCCTTTTTTACCAATTCAGTTTTTTAAAAGTAAAAAAGTAATTGCTAGTTTAGAGCAAGAGCAAGCTGTTTTTACAAGTTCTGGTACAACAGGGAGTACTACAAGTAAGCACTTTGTAACAGATGTGAATCTTTATAAAGAAAGTTATTTAAAAGGGTTTGATTACTTCTATGGTAATATAGAAGATTACACAGTGCTCGCATTATTACCAAATTACCTCGAAAGAACAGGTTCTTCTTTGGTTTTTATGGTTGATGATTTAATTAAAAAATCGAAACAATCAGAAAGTGGTTTTTACTTAAATAATCTACAAGAATTAGCAAAAAAACTTTTAGAATTAGATGCTAAAGGACAAAAAGTACTTCTAATTGGGGTTTCTTTTGCTTTGTTAGATTTGATTGATTTGCATCAATTCGACCTAAAAAACACCATTGTTATGGAAACCGGTGGAATGAAAGGAAGGAGAAAAGAATTGGTTAGAGAAGAATTGCATAAAATTTTAAAATCTGGTTTTGGTGTTGATGAAATTCATTCAGAATACGGCATGACAGAATTACTAAGTCAAGGTTATTCTAAAGGAAACGGCGTTTTTAACACACCACCTTGGATGCAAATTTTAACAAGAGATACAGAAGACGCATTAAGTATTAATCCGCATGGTAAAAATGGCGGAATTAATGTTATTGATTTAGCAAATTACAATTCTTGTTCTTTTATAGCTACGCAAGATCTTGGTAAAGTTTATGCAGATAACTCTTTCGAAATTATTGGTCGTTTCGATAATTCAGACATTAGAGGTTGCAACCTAATGGTTTTATAAAAATTTAAAAAAAAGAGGTATGAAATTTAAATTATTACAAGAATTTAAAGACTTTGCTGTTAAAGGAAACATGATAGATATTGCTATTGGTGTTATAATTGGTACAGCTTTTAATAAAGTAGTAAATATTTTAGTTAAAGAAGTTTTAATGCCGCCACTTTCTTATATGACAGATGGTGCTAATTGGGAAAATAGAAAGATAATTTTAAGAGAAGCAATTTTTACAAACGATAAAATTACAACAGAAGAAATTGCAATAGGTTATGGTAAATTAATAGAAGCAGGTGTAGATTTTTTAGTGATTTCTTTTACCGTTTTTGTAGTTGTAAAAATGATGAATTCATTAAAAAACAAAGCAGATGATCCTAAAAACGCTAAAGTTGTAACTCCAAAAAATATCGAATTAATGAATAAAACAAATGAGCTT
Source organism: Polaribacter sp. OB-PA-B3 (assembly GCF_054589375.1). Lineage (NCBI taxonomy): Bacteria > Pseudomonadati > Bacteroidota > Flavobacteriia > Flavobacteriales > Flavobacteriaceae > Polaribacter > Polaribacter sp. OB-PA-B3. The sequence goes on along the minus strand of NZ_BAAIIX010000001.1, from coordinate 152,719 downwards.
TTAGAAAAGCAAAATGAGTATTTATTAAAAGTTTTAGGAGAAAGATCTAACTAATCTTTTTATAATTTTCTACAGCATAATTACCCCAATCTGCTATAGATTGTACAACAGGTATTAAACTTTTACCAAAATCTGTTAAAGAGTATTCTACTTTTAAAGGCGGTTTAGAAGTGTAAACTTTACGTTTAACTAAGCCATCTTCTTCTAAGGTTTTTAATTGTAAACTTAGTGTACGTTCCGTAACCGATGGCATTTCTTTTCTTAATTCGTTATAACGAAGAGTCTTTTCTCTTAGATGAAATAGAATAACTGTTTTCCATTTTCCGCCAATAAACCCCATAGTTAAACTTGCACAACAAGGGTATTCTTTACCATTTAATTTATACATATAAGCTTTTATTAAATTTTATGCAAAGGTAGTATACTATCATCAATTAAGCAACTATACTTTTTATAGTAAATTTAACATTTGTCTAAATGTATTGATATTGTTATGTTTAAGTGGTTTTTTGTTAAAATAATTTGTACTATCATTTTCGACCGTTATTGTGTGTTTTAGATTCTCTAATTACTTTTGCACTATACTTTTTATAGTATAATTAAAAATCAACTTAATAAAAAAATATACAAATGAATTTAACTGAAATATTAAACTGGAGATACACAACTAAAGAATTTGACGCAACAAAAAAAATATCTGAAGCAGATATGGCAGAGGTAAAAAATTTATTAAGAATGAGCCCGTCGAGCGTAAATTTACAACCTTGGCATTTTATAGTTGCAGAAACTACAGAAGGTAAAGCACGTATTGCAAAAGGAACTCAAGGTTTCTTTCATTTTAATGAGCCTAAAGTAACCAATGCATCTGCAGTAGTTTTGTTTTGTGTAAAAACAGATGCTGATGATGACTATTATCAGCATATTGCAGATACCGAAGATAAGAATGGTAGATTTCCAAATGAAGACATAAAAAACGGATTTTTAGGAGCAGTTAAAGCGTTTGCTGGGATTCATAAATACGATTTAAAAGACCAACAACACTGGATGGAAAAGCAAGTATACCTTAACATTGGTAGCTTTTTATTAGGTGTTGCTAGTTTAGGTATAGATGCAACTCCAATGGAGGGTATTGATGTAAAAGCTTTAGATGAAGAATTTGGATTAAGAGAAAAAGGATACACATCTTTAGTAGCCGTTTCTTTAGGTTATAGAGCAGAATCTGACTTTAATTCAACTGACAAAACACCGAAATCTAGATTGCCAGAAAGTGAATTATTCACTGAAATTTAGATAGTATTTAGATCAAAAATTATGAAAAAAAATATTTTGATCGCATTCGCATTAGTAATAGGTTTTTATGCAAATGCACAAACACCAACAACAGACAGTATTAAGTCTATAAACGAAGTAGTAACTGCAGATAATGTAGAGTGGGGTTGGTTAAATCCGTTACGAGGTGATAAAAGTCCTGCGGCAGGAAAACTTTGGGGAGACAGAACAAAAAACGAACCAGCAGGATTCTTAGTAAAATTCAATAAAGGATTTTCTTCGCCACCACACATTCATAATATTACTTATCGTGGTGTAGTCATTAAAGGATTATTGCATAATGATGACGAGCAAGCCGAAAAACAATGGTTATCAGCAGGTTCTTATTGGCAGCAACCAGCAGGAGAAGCACATATTACTGCAGCAGATGATAATGAGAATATGGCTTTTTTAGATATTCAAGAAGGTCCGTATTTGGTAAAGCCAACATCAGAAGCTTTTGATAATGGAGAAAGACCTGTTAATGTTGATAAAACCAATATAGTTTGGTTAAATGCTAAGGATATCGAGTGGATTTCTAATAAGAGTAAAGTGCAAACTGCCTTTTTATGGGGAAGTCACAAAGACAATCAATTACGTGCAACACTTTTAAAACTACCAGCTGGTTTTAAAGGAAAAATTAAAAATTTAAGTCAGAATTTTAGAGCTGTTGTTATTTCTGGAGGAATTTCACACCAGTTTTCTAAAAATGAAGATAAAAAGAAATTAAACACACCATCGTATTTCGGTGCAGAAGAAAATGGAACGTCAATCATTTCAGCAGAAAAAGAAACCGTTCTTTATATTAGAAGTAACGGAAAGTATAAAGTGATTTAAAAATATAATTAAACCCCAAATATCGATTAATACTAGACGAAGCCACCAATTATTATAATATTATGTGTGGCTTTTTCATTTTCATCATGTAATTTGATTATAAGAGCTAACTGCAAAAACTAGTAGTTATCGATATCCAAAAAAGAATCTAAAAAATTAGATATGAAAACAATAACAAATACCAATGCACTAGAACAAGCACGTACACTTTCACAACCATCTCGTGAAGCATCACTAAATAGAGAACCATCCGTAGCTCAATTTTGGAATAACAACAGAAAGCTATTAGAAGATGCTTGGGCAGAATGGGAGATTGAAAATAAAGACAATTTATTAATTCCTGATGAAACCCTACTTGATCCAAAATTGCGAAAAGCAATTAACGATGCATGGGAAAATCCTGAGAAAGAACAAGCCGTAGCAGATTTATGGGAAGAAATTATTCCTGGTGTTTATGTTGCACAATTTTTCGATGTAGAACGTTTAGCAGAATTTCGTAATTATCTTGAAGATGTGGTAAATTCACAAATACCTAGGCGTGCACCATATGGTATACAACTAAATCGTTACGGAATTATGCTTGATCCAAGATCTGAAGGTCATTTGGCTGCACCAAATTTTCAAGAATTTTATAACACAATTATGGATCGTTTTATGCGTCCGATTGCACGTTTGCTTTTAGGAACTTATGGTTACGATAACCAAACTTTTGGTTTTTCAATTCAATATAATCCAGATAAGGATAAAGATTTGCACGCACATACAGATGCTTCAGCAGCTACTTTAAATATCAACATCAATTTACCAAATGAAGAGTTTACGGGTTCGCAAGTAGATTTTCATGATAAAACCACAGGAAAAACTGTACAAACCATTTTTGAATCAGGAAAAGCTATTATCCACAGAGGTAACGTGCCGCACGCTACACATCCTATTATTACAGGACAACGAAGTAATTTAGTAGTTTGGCTTTACGGAGATCGTATGCAAGTGCCAAGAGGAAGTACAAGTAGTTATGGTAATGTAAATAACTTAACGTCAGAGAGTGTAACATCAGAAAATATTTCGGCTGGTGAACGTTGGAGTGTGCCAAAAGGAACTAAAGATACGTTTGCGCCATTTTAAAAAAAATTAAAAAGATAATAGAATATGAATATATTAATCACAGGAAGTACAGACGGTATAGGTAAACTAACCGCTCTTAAACTAGCCAAAGAAGGTAATACAGTTTATGTTCACGGCAGAAGTGAAGCTAAAGTAAACAACGTCGTTTTAGAAATTAAAGAAGCATCAAACAACAACAATGTAAAAGGGTTCGTTGCAGATTTTTCAGATTTAAATGCTGTAAAACAACTTGCTAAACAAATTAAAAGCGAAGTACCAAGTTTAGATATTTTAATTAATAATGCCGGAATTTTTAAAACCGATTCAGTAAAAACAAAATCGGGTTTAGATATTAGAATGGTTGTAAATTATTTGGCAGCTTATATTTTAACTATAAATATTTTACCAGTTTTAGAAAAAGGAACAGAAACTAGAATTATTAATTTAAGCTCTGCAGCACAATCAACAGTTAAAAAAGGTATTTTAACAGGAGATGTTTCTATTAATGCAAGCGATGCTTATGCGCAAAGTAAATTAGCTTTAACCATGTGGAGTTTTCATTTTGCAAAACAACATCCAAATATCACTACAATTGCTGTTAATCCGGGTTCGCTATTAAATACAAAAATGGCGAAAGAAGCTTATGGGCAACATTGGTCGCCGGCAGAAAAAGGTGTAAGTATTTTATACGATTTAGCAACTTCTGATGCGTATAAAGACGCTACAGGAAAATATTTTGATAACGATAAAGGCGAAACAATTGGGCGTTTTTCACCTGCGCATCCAGATGCTTATGATGAAGTTAAAATATCAGAATTATTAGAAATAACTAATCGCATTATATAATCGTGTTTTAAAAAATCTTATTGTACATTTATCTAAAGATAATTTTTTCTAATTCTAAAAATTATCAATAAGAGAGATAAGGGTAATCAAGATCCTTTAAAGAAAAATAAATTTAAATTAAATGGATAACTTAATTACGTTTGCAATTACAGTATTTACCGGATTTTTTGCAATTACAAATCCTATATCTAATATGACGGTTTTTTTATCGCTAACAGAAGGTGCAGATAAAAAAACAAAAAGAGATATTAATAAACGAGCAAATATTATTGCGTTTATTATTGTTACTGTTTTTATCCTTTTAGGAAAATATATTTTCGAATTATTTAATATTAGTATTCCGGCTTTTAAAATTACAGGCGGAATCTTGATATTCTTTATTGGTTTTGAAATGTTACAATCTAAAAAATCGAATGTTAAGAGTATTAAAAATGTAAATATTGATGAAAATATTGCGGTTTCTCCTTTGGCAATTCCTATTCTTGCTGGTCCTGGAACTATTGTAACCGCTATGAATTTTGTTTCTAATGCAGCGCCTTTACAGTTATTTATGGTAATTGCAATCTTTGGTTCTATGAGTTTATTAACTTACTTTACATTTAGAATTAGCGATTTAATTGTGAAAATTGTAGGTAATAATATCATTTCTGTAATTGGTAAAATAATGGGTTTAATCATTGCTATTATTGGTACCGGAATGATTATACAAGGAATTAAAATATCTTTCGATTTGATTTCTAATTAGGCTTTAAACGTTACAAAAACTTATCAAAAATGAAAAAAGTTTTAGTGCTATTTTCTCATCCAAATTACGAGAAATCTAGAGTTAATAAGGTTTTAATTAATCATATTAAAGATATAGAAAATTTAACTGTACATGATTTGTATGAAGAATATCCAGATTTTCATATTGATGTAAAATTTGAAAAAGAACTTTTAAATACGCACGATATTATAATTTGGCATCATCCTTTTTATTGGTATAGTTGCCCGCCATTAATGAAACAATGGATTGATATGGTTCTTGAGTTTAATTGGGCTTATGGGCCAGAAGGAAAAGCGTTGCACAATAAAATTTGTTTAAACGCTATTACAACTGGTGGTTCTAAAGAAGTGTATTGTTCTGAAGGATATAATAGTTTTACTGTAGCACAATTTTTAAGACCTTTTGAGCAAACTGCAAATTTATGTGGAATGAATTATTTACCGCCGTTTGCAGTTATGGGGACTCACAATTTATCGGATGAAAAATTAGAAAGATATAAATTAAATTATGGAAAACTGATAGATTTATTAAAGTCTGATCTTTTACTAAATAATGTAGAACAAACGTCATTTATAAATGATTATCCGCAACTTAAAAACGAGTAAAAAATGACAGGAAGTTTACTTTTTGAAGCCATAATGTTTTTGCTTGGAGCCATTATTTGTGTCTCTATTGCAAAGAGATTAGGACTAAGCTCTGTGATTGGTTATTTATTGGCAGGTGTTTTAATTGGCCCTTATGTTTTAGGTTTTATAGGCGAAGAAGGTGAAGGTATATTACATTTTGCAGAGTTTGGTGTTGTAATGATGCTGTTTTTAATTGGTTTAGAAATAGAACCCAAAAACTTCTGGAAAATGCGAAAAACCATTTTAGGAATGGGCGGAATACAAGTTGCTGCTACAATGTTACTTTCTTACTTGTTATTTAACTTTCTTGGTTTCGATTGGAAAGTCTCTTTAGTAATTTCTATGGCAGTAGCACTTTCTTCTACAGCAATTGCTATGCAAACAATTAAAGAAAAAGGTTTAATGGACACCAATTTTGGTACTTCTGCATTTTCTATATTGTTATTTCAAGATATTATTGTAATTTTTATGTTGGGTTTTATACCCTTACTTTCTACATCAGTATCAACAAATGCTACAAATACACATTCAGAATCTTCTAGTTTACTAGAAAGTTTACCAATGGGTTTTCAAACTTTGGCAATTATTTTATCTGTTGTACTTATTATTGTTGTTGGTAAATATCTAATAGTGCCAATGTTAAGAAAAGTTGCTAAAACTGGCGTAAGAGAGTTGTTAATTGCGGCGGCGTTATTAATTGTTTTCGGAATTTCATTTTTAATGGAATTTGTTGGTATAAGTCCGGCCTTAGGTGCTTTTTTGGGCGGTGTTGTTCTTTCTAATAGTGAATATAAGCACGAGTTAGAAAGTACTTTAGAACCCTTTAAAAACTTACTTTTAGGGCTGTTTTTTATGGCTGTAGGTGCATCAATTAATTTTATTGTTATTGCTAAAAGCCCCTTTACCATTGGCGGAATTTTAATTGCAATTATTTTAATTAAAGCATTTGTTTTATATGTTACAGGTACTATTTTTAAATTAAAATTAGATCAGAAACTATTATTAACGTTTAGTTTGGCACAAGTTGGGGAATTTGCATTCGTTTTATTATCTTTTGCTTTCGGTCTTAATATTTTAGAGCAAGAGCAAATGGACATGCTACTTGTTATAACAGCACTAAGTATGGCAATAACACCAATAATTAGTATTGTTAATGAACGTTTCATTTTACCAAAAGTGGGTACAAAAGAATCTGTAAAAAGACCTATGGATCATATTGCGAAATCTCAAAAAATAATTTTAGTTGGTTTTGGTCATTTTGGAAGTACTATTGGACGTTTCTTGCGATCACATGGTGTAGAAGCAACAATTTTAGATCATGATTCTAATCGAGTAGATTTTCTAAGAAAAATGGGTTTCGAAGTATATTATGGTGATGCTACAAGAGAAGATTTATTAGAATCTGCAGGTATTGCAGAAGCTAAAATTGTTATTTGTGCTACTAATAAAATTGCTGTATCTAAGGCAATTAGTAAAATAATAAAAGAGAAATATCCGCAAGTAGAATTAATGATTCGTACTAAAAACAGATACGATGCTTATGAACTTTTAAACAACGGAGAACAAAATATTTACAGAGAATCTTTAGAAACATCTTTAGTTTTAGCAAAAGATGTTTTAAGTAAAATGGGATTTAGAAAGTATACCCTAAATAGGCAAGTTCAAAATTTTATTAAATATGATGAAGATAGTCTTAGACGATTGGCAACAGAGACTAAACGAGAAGATGCTTATATTTTTAAAGCTAAAAAGGAATTAGAACAGCAAGAAAAGTTTCTAAATGAAGATTTTAAAAGAGGAATAGTAGAATTTGATAACCATTGGGATAGTGAGCATATTCGAGAAATTTTAAACAAATCAAAAAAATAATAAAACCGCATAAATAAAAAATATAATTATGCGGTTTCTATTTTTAATTTAAATAATTACCGTTTTCTGTCTTTTTAAACATCTCTAAATCAAAAGCTTTTTCAGATAGTTTTACATCTTTAAAAACATTAATTCCTTTTGGTTTAATGGGTTTATCGTTTTTAAAAGTATAACCAACAATAGATTTTGGTAATATTAAACCATTTACATTTTGCCAATCTTTATATCTTCTAAAATGTAATTCTTTCTTATCGATTCCTTCAACAAAATTAACAGTATAACCAAGCCATTCCATATTAAAAGTTGTTGCGTTATAGTATAAAACATATCTGTCTTCTGGTGTTTCACCAACACCACTGTTGTAAGTAATTTCAATTCCTTGGTAAGTTTGACCTTCAAAAACTAAAGGTTCTGCATCTTTATAATTAATGCCGTCATCAGCTAAAATAAAAGGCATTGCATAAAAATAAAACATCAAATTATAGCCATAAATAGGGTTATATCCTTTGTATTTTTCTTTTGATTTATTTTCTAACCAAACTTTAGATCCGTCAAAACCAATTGTACTGTTTTTATTAGTTAATAAAGCTTCTCTGCTTTTTAAATTGGTTGCTATTATTTCATCTCCGTTTTTAGTTTCCATTGTAAAAATAAGAGACTTCATTTTCTGCCAGTTTTCTATACCGCCGTGAGCATCAAAAATATCTAGTAAATTCTTCGGATATTTTAAAGTTGTTTTTTTTTCAATTGTAATTGGTTCTGTCTTAGGCTCTGTTGCTTTTTTTTCTTCTTTACAAGAAATAAAAAGTAGTGCGATAAGACATAAGTAGATAATGTTTTTCATAATAAAAAGGTATTAAAGGTGTTGCAAAAGTATGAAAGATTTTTTTATATCAAAGCATTTGCTTAGTTTTGTGGTCTATTATCTAAAATGGCAAGAAAAAAACAATATAACGAGCAGGCAGTTATAGAAAAGGCAATGGCTTTATTCTGGCGAAATGGTTATGAAAATACCTCTGTTAGAATGTTAGAAAAAGAAATGGGAATTAATCAATTTTCTATTTATGCCAGTTTTGGTAATAAGCAAGGTGTTTTTTTAGAGAGTATAAAATGTTATAGAAAACAAATTAGAAAAATTACAGACATTTTAGAAAATGGTAAAAACGGAATTAAAGATATTAAAGATTATTTTTTCAATTTCTTAGAATTCTCTAAAGAAAATGCTTGCTATAAAGGTTGTTTGGTAACGAATACTGTTAGCGAATTAAAAAGTGAAGAAAACCCTTTAATAATGAAAGAGTTATTGTTTTTTTCTAATGAAATAAAACAATTGTTTGTAAGGAGTTTACAACAAGACGACTATGAAGAGGTGTTGATAAACAAGAAAGCAAATTTTCTTATGAATAATCTTTTAGGTTTATCAATTGCATCAAAAGTATACAGTACAAAAGAATTAGAAGATATTATAGAAATGACCTTTATAAACAACTAGTTTTTTTTTGAACATAAACTAAGCGTTTGCTTAGAAATATAAATAGTAAATAAAAAGTAAAAATTATGACAACATTAAAAATTCACAATATCAAATCTGCACCTGCAGAAGCAAAACCATTATTAGAAAACTCTCAAAAAGCATACGGAATGATACCTGGTTTACACGGAGTTTTAGCAGGTTCTCCTCAAATATTACAAGCTTACCAAACGTTACATGAGTTATTTACACAATCATCTTTTAACGAAGAAGAATTAACAGTAGTTTGGCAAGCAATTAATGTAGAGCACGCATGTCATTATTGTGTACCAGCGCACACAGGTATTGCAAACATGATGAAAGTTGATGAAAATATTACAGAAGCATTACGTAACGAAACTCCTTTAGAAAGTTCTAAATTAGAAGCTTTACGTACAATGACTTTATCAATTGTAAAAAACAGAGGTAACGTTACACAAGCAGATTTAGAAGCATTTTATGCTGCTGGTTACGAAGAAAAACATGTTTTAGATATCATTTTAGGTTTATCGCAAAAGACAATAAGTAATTATACAAACCATATTGCAAATACACCTGTAGATGCTGCTTTCGAAAAATTTGCTTGGTCGAAAAAGTAAACTCTAATTTCTTAACGTAAATTTTAACTGTAAACCTTCTGTATCTTTGCGGAAGGTTTATTACTTCAAAATAGAAAAAATGATTAAAGTATCAGTAATGTATCCTAACGGAAATGATGTAAATTTTGATGTAACATATTATAAAAATTCGCATTTACCGATGGTAATTAAAGCTCTAGGAAATGCTTTAAAAGGAATAGAATTAGATTTGGGATTAGCAGGAAGAAATCCTGAAGAAACTGCGCCTTATGTAGCAATTGCGCATTTAAAATTCGAAAGCTTAACTAGCTTTAAAGAATCTTTTGGTGCGCACGCAAAAATGTTTGCAGAAGACGTAAAGAACTATAGTAATGTGCAAGGAGAACTTCAAATAAGTGAATTAATAACATTTTAAAAAATGACAAATAAATTAAAAATAGATATAGTATCAGACGTAGTTTGCCCTTGGTGCACAATTGGTTATAAAAGATTAGAAAAAGCAATTGAAGAATTAGGTGTTAAAGATCAAATAGAAATAGAATGGCAACCATTTGAGTTAAATCCGAATATGCCAAAAGAAGGACAGAATGTTGTAGAACATATTTCAGAAAAATATGGTTCTACAATAGAGCAACAAAACGAATCTAAACGCAACATGACAGAAATAGGCGCAGATTTAGGGTTTAAGTTTGATTATTTTGATGATATGAGAATGGTAAATACTTTTGATGCCCATGTCTTGTTAGAATATGCCAAAGATTTTGATAAACAAACCGAGTTAAAAATGACTTTAACGAAAGCATTTTTTAGCGATAGAAAAGATGTTTCAGAAAAAGAAATTTTAAAAGAAGCGCTTTTCGAGGTTGGTTTAAATGCAGATGAAGCATTGGCAAAGCTAGATAATGAACAAGCTAGAATAGAAGTTAGAAATAAACAAAATTATTGGAAAAACTTAGGTGTAAATTCTGTGCCAACAATTGTTTTTGATAGAAAAAGTGCAGTTACAGGTGCGCAACCTATTGCAACTTTTAAACAAGTTTTAACCGAACTGATTAAAGAAAAATAATTCTGACATAGCTTATTTAACAAATCTTTAATGTAATTAAAAACACTCTTTATCGACTTAGTATTAAAACCAATTCGATGAGAAACTTAATAACAATTTTAGTACTTACATTTTCTGCAACTATTTTTGCACAAGATTATAATTTAAAAAAAGGTTACGTTGCAGAAGGTTATGATGTTGTAGCATATTTTAGTAATAAAGCAGAAAAAGGAGATAAAAAATATACAGCAAATTACGACGGAGTAAAGTTTAAGTTTTCATCTCAAAAAAATTTAGAAACGTTTAAAAATGCACCAGAAAATTACATACCTCAATACGGTGGTTACTGTGCTTATGCTATTGGTGTTAAAGCTGAAAAAGTTTCTATAGACCCAGAAACTTTTGAAATTAGAGATAAAAAACTATACTTATTTTATAATTCTTGGGGAACAAATACGTTAAAGTTATGGCAGAAAGAAGGTGCAGATGAACTTAAAATAAAAGCAGATAAAAACTGGAAAAAAATAAGTAAAAAATAATGTAATAGTAGAAAGCAATCTTGGGGGAGATTGTGAATGTTGTTGATAAAAAAAAGAGCTGAATTTACAATTCAGCTCTTTTTTATTATAGGAAAGTAAAATTACTCTACTTTTAGCAAATAGTACGTTTTTTTACCTCTTTGTAATAAAACATATTTATTTGCAATTAAGTCTTCTTTAGAAATTGTAAAGTCTTCTTTCACCTTTTCTTTATTAACAGAAACTGCATTCTCTTTTAAAGCTCTTCTTGCGTCTCCGTTAGATTTTAAAAAGTTTGTTTTTGCAGATAAAGCGGCAATCATATCTAACCCTTCTGCAACATCTTTTGCAGAAACAGTTGCTTGTGGTACACCATCAAAAACATCTAAAAACGTTTGTTCGTCTAAAGATTTTAAATCTGAAGCTGTAGATTTTCCGAATAAGATATTAGAAGCAGCAATTGCTTTTTCGTAATTTTCTTTTCCGTGAACTAAAGTGGTAACTTCTTCTCCTAAACGTTTTTGTAAAACACGTGCATGAGGTGCTTCTTTGTGTTCTTCAATTAAAGAATTGATAGTTTCTTCATCTAAAAAAGTAAAAATTTTAATATATTTTTCTGCATCTTCATCAGAAGTATTTAACCAATATTGGTAAAATTTATAAGCAGAGGTTCTTTTTTCATCTAACCAAACATTTCCACCTTCAGATTTTCCGAATTTAGAACCATCAGATTTTGTAATTAACGGGCATGTAATTGCATACCCTTTTCCGTTACCAATTCTTCTAATTAATTCTGTACCTGTAGTAATATTTCCCCATTGATCAGAACCACCCATTTGAATAGTAGTTGCGTTTTCTTTAAATAAATGTAAGAAATCATAACCTTGTACCATTTGGTAGGTAAACTCTGTAAAAGACATTCCGTCTTTAGACTCAGAACTAATTCTGTTTTTAACAGAATCTTTAGCCATCATGTAGTTAACAGTAATGTGTTTACCAATATCTCTAATAAAATCTAAGAAAGAAATATCTTTCATCCAATCGTAGTTATTCACTAAGATTGCGGCATTTTTTGCATCAGATTCAAAATCTAAAAAATGACCTAATTGTCCTTTTACACATTCTTGATTATGACGCAATGTTTTTTCATCTAACAAATTACGTTCTGCAGATTTTCCTGAAGGATCTCCAATCATACCAGTTGCACCACCAACCAAAGCAATAGGTCTGTGTCCACATCTTTGATAATGAGCAAGTAACATAATTGGTACTAAATTACCAATATGTAAAGAATCTGCAGTTGGATCAAAACCAACATAGGCACTTCTCATTTCTTCTAATAAATGTTCTTCAGTTCCTGGCATGCTGTCGTGCAACATTCCTCTCCATTTTAATTCTTCAATAAAATTCTTCATTGTATTCTGTTTATCAGTTGGCAAATATAACTTTATCGAACAAAATATACTAAATTAGCAGTATGATTTTAGTAACCGGAGGAACAGGTTTAGTTGGTGCACATTTGTTATATCATTTAATTAAAAATGATGAAAAAATTAGGGCAATTTATAGAACCGAAGAAAAGATAAAAGCTGTAGAAAAAGTTTTTTCTTATTACACAGATGATACTTCTTTAATTACTAAAATAGATTGGTTTAAGGCAGATATTACAGAGGTTCCGGCAATGATTCCTGCATTTAAAAATATCGAAAAAGTTTACCATTGTGCTGCGTTTATTTCTTTTAATCCGAAAGATTATAGAGAAATGAGAAAAGTTAATATTCATGGTACTGCAATAATTGTAAATCTTGCCATAGACGCTAAAGTTAAAAAAATGTGTTTTGTGGGTTCTATTGCTTCTGTAGGTGACGCGTTAAATGGGCAATTGATTACAGAAGAAAATGAATGGAATAAAGAAGAAGATCATAGCGGTTATTCGATTACTAAATTTGGTGCAGAAATGGAAGTTTGGCGCGCAAGCCAAGAAGGTGTAGAGGTTGTTATTGTAAATCCTGGAGTAATTTTAGGAAGCGGATTTTGGTTTGCCAGTTCTGGTAAATTATTTAGCCAAGTTTATAACGGATTTAAATATTATACCGAAGGAATTACCGGATTTATTGGCGTTAAAGATGTTGTAAAAACCATGATGTTTTTAATGGATTCTAATATTAAAAATGAACGTTTTATTTTAGTATCAGAAAATAAAACCTACAAAGAAGTTTTCTTTTTAATTGCAGATGCTTTTGGTAAAAAAAGACCGTCAATTAAAATAAAAAGATGGCAAACAAGTTTACTTTGGCGATTTGCGTCTTTACTATCTTTCTTTACAAAAAAAGAACCTTTATTAAGTAAATATTCAGCAAAATCTGCACACGAAGTTTCTAAATATTCATCAGAAAAAATAGAAAAAGTAATAAATTTTCACTTTGATAAAGTAGACGAAGTAATTAATAACGTTGTAAAAAACTATACGAAGTAAAATTTATTCTCGTGTTATAATTTCGTCTAGAACCTTACCGGTTGCTAAAGTGTCTAACTTACCTACCAATTTTAAGCTATCTAATCTTTTTTGTGTATTTCTAATTTTATCTAAAGAATCTTTTCTGATAGAATCTAATTCAGTTTTTAGATCTTTAAAAACAGTATTTCTAGCTTCGATATTTTCTACTGCATCTTCTAATATTTTTTGATACAAATCTATTTTAGACATATAGTAAAAATTACTTTTATCAAAACGGGTGCTATCAATTTTAAACTTGTTGTACACAAGTGGCATGTAGTTGATGTTTTTTTCTGAGTTTTTGTTTTTAATAAATTTTGCACTTGTGGCAATCATCATTTCTTGTAATAAAAGACTCATAGTGTCTTTAGGAATAAGATCTTTAGGTTTCTCGAAAATAGTATTACTATTACAAGAAACTAAAAATAAAAATATAAGAATATAGCTAGCGTTTTTCATGCTTATCTATTAAAAGTAATTCGTTTTCCTTTAATTGTATCATTAAAAACACCTTCATTATACATTAAATTACCGTTTACAAAGGTATGTGTTATAGTAGATGAAAAAGTTGTACCTTCAAAAGGAGACCAGCCACATTTGTATAAAATATTTTCTTTAGAAACTGTTTGCGGTTTATTTGCATCAATTAAAACTAAATCTGCATAAAAACCTTCTTTTATAAAACCTCTTTTTTCAATCTGAAATAATTTTGCAGGATTATGACTCATTTTTTCTACTGCTTTTTCAATAGAAATTACACCTTCTTTTACTTTTTCTAGAATTGCAGTAACAGCATGTTGCACTAATGGGCCGCCACTTGGTGCTTTTGTATAAACATTATCTTTTTCTTCTATAGTATGTGGTGCATGGTCTGTTGCTAAAACATCAATTCTGTCGTCTAGTAAAGCTTTCCATAAACCTTGTCTGTCGTTTTCTGTTTTTACAGCCGGATTCCATTTAATGTGTGTTCCTTTTTCTTCGTAATCTTTATCAGAGAACCATAAATGATGTATACAAACTTCTGCAGTAATTTGCTTTTCTTCTAAAGGAATATCGTTTCTAAAAAGTTCTGTTTCTTTAGCAGTAGAAAGATGAAAAATATGCAATCTTGCTCCTGTTTTCTTTGCCAATTCTATGGCTTTAGATGAAGATAAATAACAAGCTTCTTCACTTCTAATAATTGGATGATATTTTACAGGAATATCATCGCCGTATTTATCTTTATATTCTTGTGTGTTTTTTCTAATGGTTGCTTCGTCTTCACAATGCACAGAAATAATCATTTTTGTTGATGAAAAAATCTTTTCTAAAACAGCTTCATTATCTACCAACATATTTCCGGTAGAAGAACCTAAAAATAATTTAATTCCGGCAACTTGTTTCGGGTCTGTTTTTAATAATTCGTCTAAATTATCGTTTGTACCACCAAACATAAAAGAGTAATTTGCATAAGAATCGTTGGCAGCAATTTTAAATTTATCTTCTAATAATTCTTGAGTTGTTGCCTGCGGTACGGTGTTTGGCATTTCTATAAAGGTTGTAATTCCGCCAGCAACTGCAGCTCTACTTTCTGTGGCAATATTTGCTTTGTGTGTTAAACCGGGTTCTCTAAAATGTACTTGATCATCAATAAAACCAGGAATTAAATAGTTACCATCAGCATTAATAACGGTAGTATTTTCAGGAGCCTTAATTTTTGCAGAAATTTCTTTTATAATTTCATTTTCAATTAAAACATCTCCTTTAAATGTTTTGTTTTCGTTAACTATTGTTGCGTTTTTTATTAATGTTGATTTTGCCATTTTGTACTTATATTTCTGTTCTCATGTTAACTAAACTTTTGGTAAAACCAAAACGTTCGTATGCTTTTATTGCTGCTTTGTTATTGCTATAAACATCTAACCTTAATTCGTTAGTATTATTTTGTTTTGCCCATTTTTTTAAGTTGGATAAAATTAGGCTGCTTATTTTTTGACCCCTATATTTCTCTTTTACAAATATAAAACCAATATAACCGTGTGTAGAATTTTTATGATATACTTTTGATTTTTCTAATCTAACGTAACCAGATGCTACAGGTATATCTTTTATTGTAGCTACTAGTAATTGTGTGTTTTCGTCAGAAATTAATTCCGGAATATTGTAATAAAATAATTTACCTTCGGCTAAAAAAGGATCTAAAGGTTTTTCTGCTTTAATAACACCTTGTTCAAATTCTAATAAAATTTGTAGGTCTTTTATATTTGCAGGCCTTATAGAAACTTGATTCATTATAACTTATTTAGGTAAACCTTTAAGTCTCATTTTTATAACACCAAAAAGAGCTTCCGAAATTATGTTTCCACTCATTTTAGAAGCGCCTAAATCTCTATCAGTAAAAATTACAGAAACTTCTTTAATTTTAAATTTATGTTTCCAAGCTTTAAATTTCATTTCTATTTGAAAAGCGTAACCAACAAATTTGATTTTGTCTAAATTTATTGTTTCTAACACTTTACGTTGCCAACATACAAAACCTGCTGTTGTATCAAAAACCGGAATTCTTGTTATAAAACGCACATATTTAGAAGCAAAATAAGACAATAACAATCGTTTCATATCCCAATTTACTACATTTACTTGGTTGTTTACGTATCTAGAACCAACAGAAACATTGCCTCCGTTAGATAAACAAGCATTGTATAAACGAACTAAATCTTTAGGATTGTGAGAAAAATCTGCATCCATCTCTATGATAAAATCATACTTTTTAGATAACGCCCATTTAAAACCATGAATATAAGCAGTACCCAAACCATTTTTACCTGTTCTATTTTCTATAAAAAGTTGATTAGGAAATTCTTTAATCAATCGTGTTACAATTGCTGATGTTCCGTCTGGAGAGTTGTCGTCTACCACTAGAACATGAAATTTTTTTTCTTGATTAAATACCGCTCTAATTATAGCTTCTATGTTTTCTTTTTCGTTGTACGTTGGAATGATAACAAGACAATCTGACATATATGAAATTTCATGTGGTAAGAATGCAAATATACATTTTTTAATTACTAATTTTGTGTTAATATCTTATAAGAAAGAAAGTGCAAGCAGTAGAAAAAATAACAGAAAATACGAGTTGGATACCCATAGTTTTGGTTATTCTGTTTTCTGTAATAGCTGTTTTAAAAATTATTGACACTATAAAATTAAAAGGATATGTTTTTGCTATTTTTAATAAAGGTTTTGTAGAAGATGAAGTAGAAGAAGATACTTCTATCTTTAGTTATTTTTATAGCCTTCTTTTTTTGTTTTTTATTACGGTTTTTTCTTTAGCATTACATTTTATTATTTCGATTAAGCATCCCGATTTTACTAGTAGTTTTACATCTTTTTTAAAAGTTTTTTTAATTGTATTGTGTTATTTTTCTGCTAAGAGAGTTTTAGAAAATGCCATCGCAAGTTTGTTTTTAATAAAAAAACATGTGCGTTACTATATGGTTTCTAAATTTGGCTTCCAATATTCTTTAAGCTTTATACTGCTAATAGGTTTTATTTTATTTCAATTCAGCCCTTTAAAGCCAACGAATTTTTTATATTTTACAATAGCTTTATATCTTTTTAGATTAATATTTCTTGTTAGAAATAACAAAAACCTGATTTTTAGCGAGTTGTTTTATTTTATTTTGTACATTTGCGCCTTCGAAATAGCACCGTTATTAACACTGTTTAAATTGATGCTTTAATTTAAAAAACGAAAGCGTATGAAAGTGAAAACGATATTAGTATCGCAACCTGCACCTAAGACAGAAACTTCCCCATATTTTGACTTGTCTGATAAACAAAAAGTAAAGATTGATTTTAGATCTTTTATACATGTTGAAGGAATTCCTGTTAAAGAAGTTAGAAATCAAAAAATTGATTTTAAAGATTTTTCTGCAATAATTTTAACAAGTAGAAATGCTGTTGATTATTTCTTTAAAATTGCAGAAGAAATGCGTTTTAAAGTGCCAGATGATATGAAATATTTTTGTCAATCTGAAGCAGTTGCTTATTATTTACAGAAGTATGTAGTTTACAGAAAGCGTAAAATTTATGTTGGTAACAGAACTTTTCCTGATTTAATTAAGTTAATTAAGAAACATAAAACAGAAAGCTTTTTATTACCATCCTCAGATAAATTAAAGCCATTAGTACCACAAGAATTAGATAATATTGGTGTAAAATGGAAACGTTTAGATTTGTACAGAACAGTTGTAAGTGACTTGTCTGATTTAGAAAATGTATTTTACGATGTTTTAGTGTTTTTTAGTCCTTCTGGTATAGAATCTTTATTGCAGAATTTTCCAGACTTTAAACAGAACAACACAAGAATTGCAGCCTTTGGTAACTCTACAGTAAGAGCAGTAACAGAAGCTGGTTTTAAATGTGATATAGAAGCACCGTCTCCAGAAACACCTTCTATGACGATGGCTTTAGATAAATATATTAAAAGTGTAAATAAGAAATAATACACTATATTTTATAAATTAAAAAAAACCAAGCAAATTTGCTTGGTTTTTTTGTTAATTACTTAGAATTAAGCAAATAAAGTAGCAAATGCCTCTTCTATTTTGCCAACTAAAACAAGTCTTATAGAGTGGTTTTTAGATGATATTTTATTGTATTTAGAAGCTACTAGTGTTTTATAACCCAATTTTTCTGCTTCGGTAATTCTTTGATCTATTTTAGAAACAGGTCTTATTTCTCCTGCTAAACCAACTTCTGCAGCAAAACATACATTAGGGTTGATTGCAATATCTTGATTACTAGATAAAATTGCCGCTACAACAGCCAAATCTATTGCAGGATCATCTACATTTATTCCGCCAGTAATATTTAGAAAAACGTCTTTTGCACCTAATTTAAAACCTGCTCTTTTTTCTAACACAGCTAAAATCATGTGTAAACGTTTTAGATTGTAACCAGTGGTAGAGCGCTGTGGGGTACCGTAAACGGCTGTAGAAACTAAAGCTTGAATCTCTATCATTAACGGTCTAATTCCTTCTAAGGTCGATGCAATTGCGGTTCCGCTTAAATCTGCATCTTTTTTTGAAATTAGTATTTCAGACGGATTTGAGATTTCTCTCAATCCGTTAGATAACATTTCGTAAATTCCTAATTCTGATGTTGAACCAAACCTGTTTTTTTGGCTTCTTAAAATTCTGTATGTGTGGTTTCTATCTCCTTCAAACTGTAAAACAACATCTACCATATGTTCTAAAATTTTTGGTCCTGCAATATTTCCTTCTTTGTTAATATGACCAATTAATAAAACAGGAGTAGCGGTTTCTTTTGCAAACTTTATCAATTCTGCAGAAGTTTCTCTTATTTGAGAAATTGTACCCGGTGATGCCTCTATAGAGTTTGTATGTAATGTTTGTATAGAATCTATTACCAAAACATCTGGTTCTGTTTCTTCTATATTTTTAAAAATTTGTTGTGTGCTTGTTTCTGTTAAAATTAGACAGTTAGAGTTTTTTGCATCCAATCTTTCTGCTCTCATTTTTATTTGAGATTGACTTTCTTCTCCAGAAACATATAATACTTTTTGGCTGATATTTAAAGCAACCTGTAATAATAATGTAGATTTACCAATACCAGGTTCTCCGCCTAAAAGTGTTACAGAACCTTTTACTAAGCCGCCACCTAAAACAGTATCTAATTCGTTGTTATTGGTAACTACTCTTTCTTCTGGGTTTAAAACAATATCTGCAATCTTTAAAGGTTTGTTAACTGTTTGTTTTGCAGTTGTAGATTGTTTCCAAACGCGTTTTTCTTCTTTCTGAATAACTTCTTCTACAATAGTATTCCATTCTTTACAAGCGCCACATTGACCAACCCATTTTGCGTGTTGTGTGCCACAGTTTTGACAGAAAAATGTTGTTTTGGTTTTAGCCATTTATTTTTTTGATAAAAAGTATTAAACAAGTAAAGTTACAAAGTAAAATCTATTTTAGTAATGCAAATAGTAACCAAATAGTTGCGCTAGCGATTGAAACGGCATCCTTTTTGTTTTTCGCAAAAAGATATAGTGTAAAGCGCGACCTTTAGGTAGCGCCCAAAAAATTATTTATTTTTATTATATATTGGTAAAAATAGAAATGCTAACCCTCCAAAAACAATAATCATTGCGGTTTGCGCGGTCCACATAATCCAACCGAAAGCTGTTGCTGGTTCTGTGGCAACATTAAATAATGCCAGCGCGCTAGCAACCGCAATTGGGTATAAACCAATTCCGCCATTTGTAGCAGCAATAGAAAATCCTCCAGCTATAAAGCCAATTAGAATTCCGCCAAAAGGTACTTCTAAGCCATCTATTGCGGGTATTGTTGCCCAAAACATGGCTACGTACATTACCCAAATAAATATTGTGTGAAAAATAAAAGCCCATTTGTTTTTCATTTTAAAAATACTAGTTACCCCTTCTATTAAACCGCCAACAAAAGTTTTAATTTTTAATAAAAAACCAGATTCTGCTTTTTTTACAAATGATGTAAAGATGTAAAAACCAATAATTAGAACTACTAAACCAATAATAATTTTTGTTGGGTTAAAGTTTTTTGTAAGAAGGTTGTAAATAAAATCGAACTGAACAAATAGTGTAATTGCAACAATAGAAAGCATCATAATTAAATCTGCAATTCTTTCTGCGACAATGGTGCCGAAACCTTTTTCGAATGGAATTTTCTCGTAGTTTGCCATTACAGTTGCTCTAGATATTTCTCCGGCTCTTGGCAATGCTAAATTTACCAAATAGCCAACTAAAACAGCCAAAACACTGTTTGTAAATTTAGGTTTAAAGCCTAATGGTTCAAGCATAAATTTCCAGCGATATGCTCTAGATAAATGGCTTAAAATACCAAAAAATAAACCTAGAAAAATAAAACCATAATTTGCTTCTTTAAAATAGGTGGCTAGGGTTTCTATTGAAATTTCTGAGATAGAATACCAAACTAAAAAACCTCCCAAAGCGAGAGGTAATATAGTTTTTAAAATTTTCTTTATGTTCAAAACTAAGTAAGTGTGTTGTCTTTTTCGTTAGGAAAAACTAAAGATGGTTTAAATGTTTTTGCTTTTTCTAGTTCCATAAAACCATAAACAATTAAAATTAAAACATCTCCTTTAGCAACTTTTCTTGCAGCGGCACCGTTTAGTGTAATTTCTCCACTTCCTCTTGGTCCTGGTATTGCATACGTTTCTAAACGTTCTCCGTTATTATTATTTACAATTTGAACACGTTCTCCTTCGATAATATTTGCAGCATCCATTAAATCTTCATCTATGGTAATGCTTCCTATATAATTTAAATCTGCACCTGTAACTTTTACACGGTGGATTTTAGATTTTACTACTTGTACTAACATATGGCAAAAATACTATTTTTTTAGTTATTATTTTTTAGTCGGATGTTATCTATCAATCTTATTTCACCTGCAAATACGGCAATAAAGGCTCTGTATTTTTTATTACTAAATTTGGTATTTGCAGTTTCTAAAGTTTTTTCTTCTGCAATTGTAAAGTATTCTAACTCTAGTAACGGTTGATTTTTAAATTGATTTTCTACCCACTCGTTTAATTCTATAACACTTTTTGTGCCAAAATTTTTCTTAACTTTTTTAAGTGTTTTATATATAAATGGTGCAACTTCTCGATGTTCTTTTGTTAATCTGGTGTTTCTAGAACTCATAGCCAAACCATCGTCTTCCCTAAAAATAGGGCAGCCTTTAATTTTTACATCAAGTTGATGCTTTTCTACCATCTTTTTGATAATTTGCAATTGCTGAAAGTCTTTTTCTCCAAAATATGCTTTGTTAGGCGTTACAATGTCAAATAATGTTTTTACAATTGTACCTACACCATCAAAATGGCCATCTCTAAACTTGCCTTCCATTTGATGTTCTAATCCGTCGAAACCAAATTTTTCTGAGACTACATTATCTGCATAAATCTCATCAACAGAAGGAGTAAATAAAACATCACAAGCAACAGATTCAAGAAGTTTACAGTCGTTTTCTAATGTTTTAGGGTACTTTTTTAAATCTTCGATATTATCAAACTGCGTAGGATTAACAAAAATACTTACCACAACAATGTCGTTTTTTTTCTTTGCTTTTTTGATTAAAGACAAATGACCTTTGTGTAAAGCCCCCATTGTAGGAACAAAACCTATTGTTTTTTTGTTTAGTTTATGTTCTAAAATACAGTCTTTTAGGTCTTTTTTTGTGTTAAATGTTTTCATTGTTCTATTAATGCTAAAGTGTGCAAACTTACCATTTTAACACGATATTAGCATAAAAATTTGTATTTTTGCAAATCTCATAAAAGAGTTTGATTTAATGAAGGACAAGAGAATATTATTCGTTTCATCTGAAGTAGTACCTTACTTACCAGAAACAGAACTATCGTCAACTGCATTTAATGCAGCCAAAAATGCGCATTCTAAAGGAGTGCAAACTAGAATTTTTATGCCAAGATATGGTGTTATAAATGAAAGAAGACATCAATTGCACGAAGTAATTCGTCTCTCTGGAATGAATTTAGTTGTTAACGATATGGACATGCCTTTGATAATTAAGGTTGCATCTATCCCGAAAGAGAGAATGCAAGTTTATTTTATTGATAATGAAGAATATTTTAAAAGAAAAGCCGTTTTTACAGACGAAGACGATACGCTTTTTGAAGATAATGACGAACGTGCTATTTTCTTTGCAAAAGGAGTTGTAGAAACTGTTAAGAAATTAAATTGGGCACCAGATATTATTCATGTTCATGGTTGGATGGCTTCATTGTTACCGCTTTATTTGAGAGAATTTTATAATGAAGAACCGTTGTTTACAGAAAGTAAAATCGTTACATCTATCTATAACAATCCATTTGAAGGTAATTTAGATGAAGAGTTAGCGGATAAAGTTAAGTTCGATTTAAACGACAATGCTAAAATAGCAACAATTAGTACACCTAATCATACTAATATATTAAAAAGTGCCATAGAGAATTCTGATGCAATTATACATGGTAGCGAAGATATTTCAGAGGAATTAACTTCTTTTATAGAAGAAAAAGAAATTCCTGTTTTAGGTTTTCAAGAAGAGAATTTTAAAGAAAGTTATTTAAATTTTTATGCTGATTTAGTTTCAGCGACTTAATTATTTTAGTGTGAAAAATATTTTTAGAAAAAACGCCTATTTTGGTGTTTTATTAGTAGTACTTGCAGGTATTGTTTCTTGCGAAAAAGATTTTACAGATATAAATAGTGGTGTTGTAAGTAATACTAAATTTACTACAAACGATACGATATTAGAAGTTTTGGTTTCTAATGCACCTATAGATAATGTTAGAGCAGATGGTTTAGAGTTGATATCATCGCCATATTTTGGTTTACAAGGACAGTATCTTTTAGGAACATATATTAATGATGAATATGAAACTATTGAAGCTTCAATTGTATCTCAAATAAGAATAGATCCAGCATTAGAAGTTGTTTCTTACGAAAACCCAGATGGTTTGGCTTTTGAAACGACTATAGATACTGCTTTTTTAAGACTACCTTATCATTCCACTTTAGTTTCTAACACAGATAGACCAGTTTATACTTTAGATTCTATTGTAGGAAATCAAGAATTACCTTTTACTTTAAATATTTATGAATTAGATACATATTTAAATACACTTAATCCAGAGGATCCTACAAAAACAAATTCATTTTTTTCTGATGCAACTTATCAAACAAAGTCTACACCATTAACTATTGAAGAAGATATGGATTTTATACCAAACGCTAGCGATACTTTAGTTCTTGTTAAAAGAAGGAATAGTTTAGGTGCAATTCATCAAACAGATAGCATTAGATATACTTCAAGTACAGCTTCAGAAATTGGTTTGCCAATGGCTATCATACCTTTAGATGAAACATTTGTAAAAGAAACGTTTTTAGATAATTATGGTACTTCTAATTTCGATTCTCAGAATAGTTTTAATAATTTTTTTAGAGGAGTCGTAATAGAGGCAAAAGAAAAAGTTCACAGTTCTGGTGAAAAAGGAGGTTCTTTAATTGCTTTTAATTTGAGAAGTTCAACGACCGCAGCGTTAAACCCACTAATAGAAGTGTATTATACAAATACATTTTTTAAGGCAAATAGTAAAGAAATTGACACTGTTATTACAAAAACACATACGTTTCAGTTAGGTGGTATTATCAACAGTAAATATACCGTTAATAATAAAGTTTATCCGGCAAATAATGAAGTAAAAATACAAGGAGCAGCTGGTTCTGAAGCTAATGTTGAAATTTTACAAGGAAACCAACTATCTGTTCTTAAAAATAAAGAATGGTTAATAAATGATGCTACTTTAACTTTTTACATAAACCAAGATTCGGATACTGTAACGGCGCCAAATAGACTTCATTTATACAAAAGAGGCGTTTCTTCAACCGGAACACCTATTTTAAGTCATGTAAAAGATAGTTATTCTGAGTCTGCTACTTTTGGAGGAAACTTGGTTAGAGAAAATAGTAAGAAAGATAATTATGTATTTAAAATTACAGATTATGTTTCAGATTTACTGAGCGGAGAGACGAATTATAACCCTACGTTAAGGCTAAAGGTGTTTAATAATACAGATGCTCAAATTGCAGATACTACGTATACTAGATATAACTGGAATCCTAAAGCTGTATCTATTTTAAATGGTGATGAAAGTTTAAATGGAGCAAGAAGAGCTCAGTTGAAAATATCTTATTCAAAGAAAAAGAATTAAAAATATAATTGTTATGTGTGGAATTACGGGTTATATAGGTTTTAGAGATGCTTACCCTATTGTAATTAACGGATTGAAGAGATTAGAGTACAGAGGTTATGATAGTGCTGGTCTTATGATGTATGATGGAGAGAAAATACACTTATCTAAAACTAAAGGAAAAGTTTCTGAATTAGAATCAATCACTGATAAAGATGAAGTAAGAAAGGTTGGTAAAATAGGAATTGGTCATACACGTTGGGCAACTCACGGAATTCCTAATGACGTAAATTCGCACCCGCACACTTCACAATCTGGAAATTTGGTTATCGTTCATAACGGAATTATAGAAAACTACGATACGCTAAAGAAAGAATTAATATCAAGAGGTTATACTTTTAAAAGTGATACAGATACAGAGGTATTAATAAACTTAATTGAAGAAGTTAAAAAACAAGAAAATTGTAAATTAGGTAAGGCTGTTCAATTAGCTTTAAACAATGTTATTGGTGCTTATGCGATTGCAGTTTTTGATAAAACAAAACCTAACGAAATTATTGTAGCTCGTTTAGGAAGCCCTATTGCAATTGGTGTTGGTGAAGAAAACTCAGAGTTTTTTGTGGCTTCGGATGCTTCTCCTTTTATTGAATATACGAAAGATGCTATTTATTTAGAAGATGAAGAAATGGCAATTATTAAGTTAGGAAAAGGAATCAAAATTCGTAAAATAAAAGACGATTCTTTAGTTGATGCAAATATTCAAAAATTAAAGATTAGTCTAGATCAAATTGAAAAAGGTGGTTACGACCATTTTATGCTGAAAGAAATTCATGAACAACCTAAAGCAATTATAGATACTTATAGAGGTAGAATGCTACCGGATGAAGGTATTATAAGAATGTCTGGTATAGATAATCACATGAATAAATTCTTGAATGCAGAGAGAATTATAATTGTTGCTTGTGGTACATCTTGGCATGCAGGTTTGGTTGGAGAATATTTAATTGAAGATAAAGCCCGTATTCCTGTAGAAGTTGAATACGCATCAGAATTTAGATATAGAAACCCAATAATTACATCTAAAGATGTAGTTATAGCAATTTCTCAATCTGGTGAAACTGCAGATACTTTAGCGGCAATAAAATTAGCAAAATCTAAAGGTGCATTTGTTTTTGGTATTTGTAATGTAGTTGGCTCTTCTATTGCTAGAGAAACAGATGCTGGTGCTTATACACATGCAGGACCAGAGATAGGAGTAGCATCAACTAAAGCTTTTACAACGCAAATTACTGTTTTAACATTAATTGCGTTAAAATTGGCATCTAAAAAAGGAGAAATTTCTAAGTCTGAATTGAGAACATTTTTACAAAAAATGCAATTGATACCAAAAAAGGTAGAAGACTTGTTAAAAATAGATGATAAAGTAAAAGAAATTGCAGCGGTTTATAAAGACGCACCAAATTGTTTATATTTGGGTAGAGGCTTTAATTTTCCGGTTGCCTTAGAAGGTGCTTTAAAACTTAAAGAAATCTCTTATATACACGCAGAAGGTTACCCGGCTGCAGAAATGAAGCATGGTCCAATTGCTTTAATTGATGAGAATATGCCAATTTTTGTAATTGCGACAAACAAAGGACATTATGAAAAAGTTGTAAGCAATATTCAAGAAATTAAATCTAGAGCAGGAAAAATTATTGCAATTGTTACTGAAGGGGATACCCAAGTAAAAGACATTGCAGATCATGTTATAGAAATACCAGAAACCGAAGAAGCTTTAACGCCATTATTAACAACAATACCTTTTCAGCTATTGTCTTATCACATAGCGGTTATGTTAGGTAAAAATGTAGATCAGCCAAGAAACCTTGCAAAATCGGTTACGGTAGAGTAAATAACGATTTTAGTAAAATAAAAAAGCCAGCTAATTAGCTGGCTTTTTTATTGTTAAATTTTATGATGAATTTTAACGTGTTTATTGTTGTTCCAAAGAGTTAAAATGTCTGTAGCAACAGCTGCTCCGCTACCAGCAGCAATGGCGTATTGACTTCTATGTCCCGCTATTGTTCCGCAGCAATATAGACCTTTTTTAATTATATGATCTTTATTTAAAAGCTGTATTCTATCTTTCTCTATATTTGCTTTTTTATGAGGTATAATGTATTCTTCCAATCCATTAATAGTTAATGGTTTCGAGTAGTTTAAAGCCAAAACTACTATCTTAGAAAGATACGTGCTTTTATTTGTAGTAATTTCATAAGTACCATTTAGTTGTTTAATAGCAATTACTTTTTCGTTCTCAATTTGCTGAATTTCACTATAAAGTTCTTTTAAATGTTCTTTTCCTTCTGTTAGAATCTCGCCACCTAACTTTTCTGGAGTTAACCCTAGAACATTATTAAATAATGCATTTTGTAAATGAGAATTTTTTTGATGCATTATAATTCCAACCTTTTTATGATCAAAAAAAGATTTGTCTTTTGCTGAACCAAGAATTAATGCGCACTGTAAACCAGAAACACCACCACCAATTATTAATGCATCAAAAATCATATTAAATAAATAAAGCTTTAATGTTTTGAGCAAATAACTTCACCGCAATTGCTAATAATATAACACCAAATACTTTTCTAATTATCTGAATTCCGTTTGGGCCAATTAATCTTTCAATTTTAGAAGAAGTTTTTAAAACTACATAAATTAAAATCACGTTTAATAAAACTGCAGTAATAATGTTTTCGATATGAAATTCTGCTCTTAAAGATAACAATGTAGTTAAACTACCAGGACCCGCAATTAAAGGGAAAGCTAAAGGAAAAACAGAAGCAGTTATTGCATTTACACCATCTTCGCTGTCTTTGTAAAGGGTAATTCCTAAAATCATTTCTAAAGCGATAAAAAATAGGATAAAAGAACCGGCAACAGCAAAAGAATTTACATCAATACCAATTAAACCTAATAAACTTTGTCCTAAAAATAGGAATATAATCATAATTACACCTGCAATTAATGATGCTTTTTCAGATTGAATATGTCCTGCTTTTTTTCTTAAATCGATAATAATCGGAATGTTACCAATAATATCAATTACAGCAAAAAGTACCATAAAGGCAGTAAAAATTTCTTTAAAATTAAAATTCATAATCGTTTATTTTATTTTGCAAAATTAGTCAACTAACTTTACTGAAGTGTAAAATTAAAGAAAATAATTATCTTATTTTTGCAGTATGTTTCAACTAGGAAAAACTATAGTATCAGAAGATATAATCGAAAAAGATTTTGTGTGTAATATTTCTGCATGTAAAGGTGCTTGTTGCGTAGATGGCGAAGCAGGTGCCCCTTTAGATAAAGAAGAAACCAAAATTTTAGAAGATATATACCCAAAAGTAAAACCTTTTTTGAGGAAAGAAGGAATTGAAGTAATAGAAAAAGAAGGGACTTGGGTTACTAGCGAATGGGGTGAATTAGAAACACCTTTAATTGATGGTGCAGATTGTGCATATGTAATTTTTGATGAAAAAAATACAGCACTCTGTGCGATTGAAGAAGCGTATAATCAAGGAGAAATTGATTGGAAAAAACCTGTTTCATGTCATTTATACCCAGTTAGAGTAAAAGATTATAGTGAGTTTGCTGCTGTAAATTACCACAAATGGGAAATTTGTGATGATGCTTGTACTTTAGGTAAAGAATTACAAGTACCTGTTTACAAATTTGTAAAACAAGCATTAATTAGAAAGTTTGGTGAAAATTGGTACGCCGAATTAGAAAAAGTGGCAGAAAAACATTTAAGATAAGGGAAACATTAAAACTACTCTTGTTCCGCCAACTTTGTTGTTTTTATTTAAAACATCTTCATAAGATAGTTTAAAGTCGTTTTTAAGGGGTTTTACAAAAGTTTCTAATCTATCTTTAGTTAATTCAATTCCCACAGATTTTCTTTGAATAGATTTTTGTGCTTTAATTTTTGCAGCGGCTTTTCTACCGATTCCGTTATCTTCAATTTCAATCTTAATATATTCTTTAGAAATTTTTTGTATTGTAATATGCATTCTTTTATTCTCTTTTTTTGAAGACAAACCATGCCATAAAGAGTTTTCTAAAAATGGTTGTAAAACTAAAGGTGGTATTTTAATTGCGTTTAAATTAACGGTGTCATCAGCTTTAATAACAAAGCTTATCTCATTAGAAAAACGAATATTTTCAATACTCATATAAAGTTGCATAGTTTCTAATTCTTCTGCTAAACTAGTTTCTTGAATAGAAGATGCATCTAAAATTTTTCTCATTAATTTAGAAAACTTATTTAGGTAAGATATTGCCTTTTTTTGATCATTTTCTATAATATAGAGTTTAATAGAGTTTAAGGCGTTGAACATAAAATGAGGGTTCATTTGCATTCTTAAGGCATCTTGTTTTAATGAAAGAATCTTTTTTTCATTTTTAAGTTCTTTACGCTGCCCTCTATAAAAAAGGGTTACAACAACAAAAAGAAGAATACTAATAGCAAAAATTAGTAGGTTTCTATTTCTTGTGACTTTTAAATGAGCAATCTGATTTTTTTTGGCTAAATCTTTAATCTGATTTTCTGCTCTTTCTTTATTATACTCTGTAATTAAATCTCTAACATATATTAAATTTCTAGCATTAAATGTTTTAAAATCCTCTTCTTTTGCAACTTTATAATGGTTGTAAGCATCTTTATAATTACCCGTTTTATTATATAAAAATGCTAAGTTCTCGTTTGCTTTTACTACAATTGTTTGAATTTTATGCTTCTTGGCTATTTTTAAAGCAGTAAGTAAGTATTTTTTTGCTTCGGAATAATTACCTAAATATCCATAAGATAATCCTAAGGTATTGTACGTGTTTGATAAGTAAAACTTATCGTTTTCTTCAATAGCTAAAGGTAAAACAGCGTTAACAGTTTCGAATGCTTTTTGGTGATTTCCTTTTTTGGTAAGAACGTTTGCAATACTATACCCGCATATAATTTTACCTATTTTAGAGTTTATTTGTTTATTGTATTCTAAAGATTTTTTAAAATATTTTAAAGCTTCATCTAAGTTGCCCAGGGCTTCATGTGCTGTTCCAATAGTTTTATAGTTAATGGCTAAACCTAATTTGTAGTTTAGTTTTTGATGGATTACTATAGATTTTTCAAACTCTTTAAGAGCTAAGTTGTATTGTTTAAGGGAATTGTAAATATTACCAATACCGTTTTCTGAAATACTAATTAATTTCTGAATCTCGATGCTTGGGTTTTCGATGCTTAAACCTTTATCTAATGCCTCTTTATGGTAGTTTAAGCCATTAATTATTTCATCTTGCCTTCGGTAAACAGAGCCAATATTGTTTAAAGTGGTAATTTCGTTTTCTATACTGTTTAATTCTTTGCTAATTTTTAAGGCTTCGTTATATTGAATTAGAGCTTCTTTAAATAATGAAATATCTCTATAATATTTACCCAAAGCACTTTTTCCATAAAACAAACCCTCTAGGTAGTTATTGTCTTTACTTATTCTAATTATTTCTTCTAAATATTTTTTATTTTTTTCATTACCTTTAAAAATAGAATCCATAACACTTATGTTAGAGTGTTTATTATTTATAAGGTATGATAGCTTACTTTTTAAGTCTATTTCTTGACTAACTGCAGTATAAGATAAAAGGCAAAATAAAATTAAAAATATTTTAGACTTCATAAATTAAAATTTTTCTAAGAATTCTGTTTTTTTACTTCTAGAAACTGGTACTTTATGGTTGTTTTCTAAAACAACATAACCATCAGTTTTTAGGTATTCTTTAACTTTGCTTAAATTTATTACATAAGAATTATGAATTCTAAAAAATAAGTTTACTGGTAATAAAGCATGAATTTCTTTTATCTTCTTTGTTACTACAATTTTTTTATTTTCAGTGGTAAAAATAGTCGAGTAATTTCCGTCTGAGGCAAGAAATACAATTTCCGAAGGTTCTAAGAAAATTAATTTTCCGTCTGTGCTAAGTGTTATTTTTTTTGAAATTTGTTTATCATTAAAATTCAACAATACTTTTTCAATATTGTTAGAGTTTATAGATCTTAGATTGTATTTTTTTACTTTAGCAATAGTTTCTTCTAAATCATCTGTATCTATTGGTTTTAAAAGATAATCTATAGCTTCGTTTTTTAATGCTTTAATTGCATACTCATTGTAAGCAGTAGTTATTACAACAGCAAAATTTTTAGATGTTAGTTTATTTAAAAACTGAAACCCATCCATAGTTGGCATTTCAATATCTAAAAACAAACAATCAATCTTATTAACAGCCAAATATTTTAATGCTTCCTCTGGTTCATTAAAAGTAGCTACAATAGTTATTTCGTTCTCAAAATTAGATAATTCCCAAGATAAGCTTTGTATTGCTTTAGGTTCATCATCTATAATAACAGATTTTAACATGATAAATTTTATTCAGAAATGCTATATTATATAAATTTAATAACACTTTTACTTAATTATAGTACTTTTTGCTGTATAATTTTTAAAATTTAATAAAAAACAGACCATTTATACATTTTATTGAACCAATTATACAAGTCTAAATTTAAAAACTCTTATCTATTTGTAGGTTTGTATAGCATTTTAGGGGAATGCAACAATTTTAGTAAAATTTAAAACTAGTTAACTGTAGGGGGCTAACTAGTTTTATAAAAAGCATCACACAAGTGATGCTTTTTTTGTGGCATACTATTTGTTTTAACAAAGTCTTAACATAAAAAATTTCTTAATTATGAAAAACTTTAAAAAACTACCTAAAAAGCAATTAGAAAAATTTTCTAATATTTTTACTCAATTAGGCCTTGTACTTGTACTTTTTGTGGTTTACATTACTTTAGAACACGAAACAGAGCAAAAAACTGTTGCAAAAATTAAAGAGTACAATTCAGAAAAAGTATATGTAGAACCCAATCAGGTATTCGAGTTTGTTAAAGAAGTAAAATCGAATCCAAAACCTAAGGCTATAAAACCACAAGTTTTTATTCCAGAAGAAGTACAGAAAGTTAAAGATGATGTTGCAGAAACTGTAATAGACACATCAGAAGAAGAACCTGTTATTTTAAATGCTGATGATATTGTAGAGATTGATATTACTGATGAAGATCCCGTTATTAACGATGTACCCTTTATTAATATAGAAGATGCGCCAATTTTTAAAGGTTGTGAAGGGCTATCTAAGAAAGAAAATAAAATTTGTTTCGATAAAAAAATGAAACAATTTGTTATAAAAAATTTTGACGCAGGTTTAGGTAATGAATTAGGTTTACATTCTGGTGTTCATAAAATTCAGACACAATTTTTAATTGATGATAAAGGAAACGTTGTTGATATAAAAATTAGAGCTCCGCATAAAAGATTAGAAAAAGAAGCCAATAGATTAATAAATAAGTTGCCAAGATTTACACCCGGTAAACAAAGAAATAGACCAGTAAGAGTTAGATATAATTTGCCCATTGCATTTAGTGTAGAGTAATATTTAAGCCCAACCAAATGGTTGGGCTTTTTAGTATTGTATAGTTTAGATTTTGTTATTTTTGTAGTATGAAAATAAATCAATTTTTAGATGCTACCTATTTAAAGACTGCAGAACAAGCTGGTATAACCGAAGAAGAAAACCTTCAAAATGTTATTAGTTTGGTAGAAGAAGCAATCTTATATGAGTATAAATTGATTATGATTCGTGCCAATTACATTAAAGTGGTAAAAAGGCTTTTAAATGATGCAAAGTCTAATGTTTTAGTAGGATCGGTTATAGATTTTCCTGCTGGAAACTCATCCGTAGAAAACAAAATTTTAGAGGCAAAAGAAGCTATCAATTTAAATGCTGATGAATTAGATTTTGTTGTAAATTATAATGCGTTTAAAAACGATGAATTTTCGTTAATTGAAAATGAAATAGAAGAATGCACGTCACTTTGCCTAAAACATAATAAAAAAGCAAAATTTATTATAGAAGTTGCCGCATTATCTAGTGAAGAAATAATTGTAATTTCACAACTTATTAAAAAGGTTGTAATTAAAAATTTTGGATTAGAAAATGCAAAAAATGTATATGTAAAATCATCTACAGGTTTTTTTAAGACCGATGATAATTCTGCTAACGGTGCAACTTTAGAAACTATAAAGTTAATTTCTGATAATGCAAAACCATTAAAAGTTAAAGCCGCTGGAGGTGTTAGAAATTACGATATGGCAATAAAAATGATAGACTTAGGTGTTGATAGAATAGGAACATCTTCTTCTAAACAAATTTTAAATAAAGAACAAAACTCAAACCAAGGTTATTAATTTTGAAAGATTTTTTTGCACACGAAACAGCTGTTATAGATGCAGATTGCACAATTGGTAAAGATACCAAGATTTGGCATTTTAGCCACATAATGTCTAATTGTACTATCGGCAAAGGTTGTAATATTGGTCAGAATGTTGTGGTTTCTCCAAAAGTTATTTTGGGTAGTAATGTTAAAGTACAAAATAACGTTTCTATTTATACAGGTGTTATTTGCGAAGATGATGTTTTTTTGGGGCCTTCTATGGTTTTTACAAATGTAATAAACCCAAGAAGCGCAATAAAAAGAAAAGATGAATATAAAAATACAATTGTAAAAAAAGGTGCTAGCATAGGTGCTAACGCAACAATTGTGTGTGGTAATAATATTGGTGAATATGCTTTTGTTGGTGCCGGTGCAGTGGTTACTAAAGAGGTTTTACCATATGCATTGGTTGTTGGTAATCCTTCTAAACAAATAGGTTGGGTAAGCGAATATGGCCATAGATTAGTTTTCGATGATTACGGTTTTGCAGTTTGTAAAGAGAGTCATCAGAAATATCAATTAAAAAATAATATAGTTATACAGTTAAAAAATGATTAAAAAATTTTTCCTATTAGTTTTAATACTCCCTACATTATTTTATGCTCAATCAGAGAGATACCCTGTATTTAATGATTGTAAAGGGTCAGAAATAACATCCATAGAAAATTGTTTTTATGAAACCACAAAAAAACAGTTTTTCGCAGAATTTAAAACGCCTGCAATTGTAGAAAATGAGCAATATAAAGGTACAGCAAATGTATTATTTATTGTAACAAAAGAAGGTGACTTTGATGTTATCTACGTAAACACTCCGTACCAAGAAATAAAGAAAGAAGTTTTAAGAGTTTTTAAGGGTTTTACAAGAATTTCTCCGGCAAAATACAATAATAGAGATGTAGAAATGCAATTTGAGTTGCCAATTAAATTTCCGGTTGTTAAAAATAACCAAGAAGCTAAAGCACCAATAAAAAAGAGTTTTTTAAGTTCTAAAGAAGATTTATCGATTACGGTAGAGAAAAGTAGGTTGGCAGATTCTGTATTTCTAGAACATAATAGTTTGCTAAATATTCCTTTTACACATCAAAATTATGTTGATTATGAATTTGCTTTGCATAAAGCAAGTGGTACACATACAGCTTCTAAACCTTATGTTTACAACAAAATAAATAAATACTTAGATTTAAGTAAACAGAAAACAAAGTTTTTAAAACCAAATAAAGAGTCTTGGTTAGGTAGAAAATTGTGGAATGAGCATTTGCTGCAAGTAAAAAAGAAAGATTTTTGGTTAACATTAGATTTTTTAGTTGATGTGCAAATGGGTAAAGATAATTCTGATGTTTCTTACACATACAACAACTCTAGAATATTAACTGTAAATGGAGGTTTAGGAGATAAGTTTTCTTACTCTGCAACGGTTTATGAAAGTCAGGCAAGGTTTGCAGACTATATAAATAGTTTTATTAGTAGTAGGTCTTTACTAACAAGACCAAAAAACTCTGATGGTTTAGTACCTGGTAGAGGAAAAGCAAAAGCATTTAAAGAAGATGCTTTCGATTATCCTGTTGCAGAAGGTTATTTAGCTTTTCAGCCAAATAAATTTATGCAATTTCAATTTGGTAATGGTAGAAATTTTATTGGAGATGGTTATAGATCTTTTATATTATCTGATGTTTCTGCGCCAACAACCTACTTAAAAATGAAAGTAGATTTTTGGAAATTGCAATATACAAATGTTTGGATGTGGAATACAGAGCCTTCAATTTCATCAGCTTCTAATCCTAACGAGCATGCAAGAAAATACATTGCAGCACATTATTTAAGTTTAAATTTAACAGAGAAATTAAATATCGGATTCTTTGAAACAGCAATTTCTACAGGAGAAAATGGTTTTGATGCCGCATTTTTTAATCCGGTAATATTTTATAGATCTGTAGAATTTAATAGAGGAGAAGATTCTGGAAATGCTATTATAGGTTTAACAGGTAAATACAAGTTAAACAACAATGTTTCTTTATATTCTCAATTAATTGTTGATGAATTTTCTGTTGGAAATTTAAATGATTTAGGGAAATGGCAAAACAAATTTGCGTATCAATTAGGTGCAAAATACTTTGATGCATTTAATGTAGATGATTTATTTCTTCAGTTGGAATACAATTATGCAAGACCTTATACTTTTGCGCATAAAACACCTATTTTAAATTATGGTAACTATAGCCAACCAATGGGACATTTATGGGGAGCAAATTTTTATGAAGCAATTGCAATAGCTAGATATAAAAAAGACAGATGGTCTTTTAGTGGTAAATTAACACTTGGTAAAAAAGGATTTGATTTTGTAGATGAAGCAATTAGTTACGGTGGTAACATTTATCAATCTTACGAAGATAGATTTAGTGATGTTGGTAATGAATTGGCTCAAGGTAATACTGCAAACATTTTTATTGCAGATCTACAAGGAAATTATTTAATCAACCCGTCTAATAGATTAAGCTTATTCGCTGGTTTTACTTACAGAAAATTTTCATCAAAAGTTGCTACGCAGACATATCCAGAAGGAAATACTGTATGGTTTTCTGCTGGAATACGAGCAGATTTATTTAATTGGTATTTAGATTTTTAATTTTATATAATTTTTTGGTTTTTATAATCGAATAATGATTATATTTGCAGTGTGATTCTTCTATAGAATCACACTTTTTCTTTTTCATAGCAATTTTCCCACTCAATTCATTGAGTGGGTTTTTTATTTGGTATCAAAACTCCTAAAAGCTATGGTAGATTCATTTTTATCAAATATCTTTGCAAAATAATGGTAGTAATATGAATTCAACAGTTATTTCCGATAAGAAAACATCTATGCAAAGTATTATTTCAGACTTCAAACAACTAGCAAAAGTTGGTTTGTCTTTAAGCGTAGTGTTTTCATCTATTGCAGGATATTTGTTAGCAGTAGAAACTGTAAACTATTTTACACTTTTTCTTTTAGCATTAGGAGGCTTTTTTATGGTTGCTGCGTCAAACGCGTTTAACCAGATAATAGAAAAAGATACAGATGCTATAATGAAACGTACACAAAATAGACCTTTACCAACTGGTAGAATGTCTGTAAACGTTGCGTTAACAATTGCAATTCTATTTACAATTCTTGGTTTGGCAATTTTGTATAGTATAAACCCTAAATCTGCGTTATTTGGCGCAATTTCGATTTTCTTATATACGTGTGTTTATACGCCCTTAAAATCGGTAACACCGTTAACTGTTTTTGTAGGTGCAATTCCTGGCGCAATACCATTTATGTTAGGTTGGGTTGCTGCTACAAACAATTTTGGTATCGAAGCAGGGTTTTTATTTATGATTCAGTTTTTTTGGCAATTCCCGCACTTTTGGGCAATTGGATGGCTGCAGTTTGAAGAATATAAAAAAGCAGGATTTAACATGTTGCCAATGGGTTCTAAAGACAAAGGGGCAATCAAACAAATTATTTTCTATACTGTAATAATGATTTTGGTATCAATAGCACCGGTGCTAAAAGTCTCTGGATCATTTTACATTCACCCAATTACAGCAATAATTGTTGCTTTATTGGGAGTGATGATGCTTTTTTACGGAGTAAAATTATACAAAAGTGAAGATAATATTGACGCAAGAAAATTAATGTTATCTAGTGTATTGTACATAACAGTTGTACAAATTATATATGTGGTAGATAAATTTTTACATTAAAAGAAGAGAGATGGAAGAACAAACATTACAACAAGAACTAACCGTTGCAAGAAAAAAATCTGCAAAACCAATGTTGTGGGTTTCTATGATTAGTATGGTTATGTTTTTTGCTGGTTTAACGAGTGCTTATGTAATAAGTATGAAAAGAGATGATTGGGTAACTTTTGATTTACCTATAGCATTCTATACGAGTACAGCTTTAATTATAACAAGCAGTATTACATTATTTTTATCACAGAGATTTTTAAAACAAAATAAGAGGCAATTATCACTTATTTTTGTAGTAATAACATTAATTTTAGGAATTGCTTTTATATGGCAACAATATGAAGGTTTTAATGATTTAAAAAGTCTTGGGTTATATTTTACTGGTCCGGGAAGTACAGTTTCTACGTCATTTATAATAGGTATCACATTAATGCACGTTTTACACCTATTGGCAGGAGTTATTGTTCTTTTTGTTGTTATTTATAATCATTTTAAATATAAGTATAAACCAAATGATTTGCTGGGGTTTGAACTTGGCGCAATCTTTTGGCATTTTGTAGATATACTCTGGATTTATCTATTTTTCTTTTTCTATTTTATTAGGTGATGAAAAATGATTAATTTTGCGAAACTATTTTTAACATTCAATTAATAGATTACATTTATGGAAGCAAATATTGCTGTACCAACTGACAAAAAAGAAACCTGGAGCGGTGGTGGTGTAAAACCATTTGGCGCTAGTTATGGTAAAATGATGATGTGGTTTTTCATCTTATCAGATGCATTAACATTTTCAGGGTTTTTAGCTGCTTATGGTTTAACTCGTTTTAAATTTATCGACTCTTGGCCAATAGCAGATGAGGTTTTTACTCACGTACCTTTTGTGCACGGTGAATTCCCAATGATTTACGTTGCAATTATGACGTTTATCTTAATATTTTCATCTGTAACAATGGTATTGGCAGTAGATGCAGGTCATCAAATGAAAAAGAATAAAGTAGCATGGTATATGTTTGCTACAATTATTGGAGGTATAATCTTTGTTGGGTCACAGGCCTGGGAATGGAATACTTTTATCAAAGGTTCTTATGGTGCTGTAAAAACAACAGACGGTAAAGTTTTACAATTTGTAAAAGATGGTAAACAAATTGCTTTAGCAGATTTTGTTACTGGAGAAAGAACAGACGAGAGAGTAGAGCACACTAGAAAAAATGGTTTATGGTTTCAAAGCGAAGAAACAATTGCAACCTATTCTGTTGCACAAGTTTTAGCAGCTTACAATGCTAACCCAGACATTCAAGTTAGAACAGAGTTAATAGACAACAAGAAAAAAACAATATTATCTAGAGAAGAAGGTTCTTTACAACTTGCCAAAACTAAAATGGTTGTTGAAGGTGCAAACTTAAAAGCAAATGAGTATGGTAATACAATTTTTGCAGATTTCTTCTTTTTTATAACAGGTTTTCATGGTTTTCACGTATTATCTGGTATAGTTATTAATATGATTATCTTTTTTAATGTAATCTTAGGAACTTATGAGAAGAGAGGACATTATGAAATGGTAGAAAAAGTTGGTTTATATTGGCACTTTGTAGATTTAGTTTGGGTATTTGTTTTTACCTTTTTCTACTTAGTTTAATAAATAAAATAGATACAAATGGCACACGCACACGAATCAAACACAAAAAGAATATGGATCGTTTTTGGTATTCTTTCTGTAATAACATTAGTAGAGGTTTATTTAGGTATTATTAAACCAGACTCTTTACACTTACACGGACCGGGAACTAGTTGGTTAAATTGGATTTTTATTATCTTAACTTTAGCTAAAGCATATGGTATTGCATGGGTTTTTATGCATTTAGAAGGCGAAAAGAAATGGTTTAGAAGATCAATTGTTTGGTCTGCAGTTTTTTTAATATGCTATTTAGTTACCTTACTCTTAATAGAAGGAGGTTATTTATTCGATACATTATCACCACTTGTAAAATGGTAATATAAAAAAGGTGGTTTTATAACCACCTTTTTTTATACCCAAAATTTAAGAGATAACATTTTTTAAAAGGATTAATTATGAAGTTATTTACAAAAAAAAGAGTCGTACTATTTTTATTATTTATATTTCCTTTAATCTGTTTTTTATTGCTGTCTACTGGGCAAAATAACTTCACAAAATTACCAATTGTTACTCAGAATGTTTTAGACATTTCTACGATTGATGAAACGAATACTGTAAAATTATACGATAAAGTTTCTATAATTTGCTTTTTGGGTAACGATATCGATAAAAATAAATCGCGTCTTTTTAATTTGAATCAAAAAATTTATAAAGAATTTATAGATAACAAAAAATTTCAAATAATAGCATTATATCCTTCAGGTAAAGAATTACAAGCAAATAATTTAAAAAAGCAATTAGGAGCTTTTACTGACATGAAAAAATGGAATTTTATTGCTGCATCCGAAGAAAATATTTTAAAGTTTTATAAGAGCTTCGAAACTAATGAAAAATTAGTAAACCTAGGAAGTGCAAAAGCTTATCTGGTAGATAAAGGTGTAAATCTTAGAGGTAGATTAGATGAAAAGGAAGTTTTATTTGGATATAATATGAATTCTGTTGCAGAGTTAAAAGATAAGTTAAAAGATGATGTAAATGTATTGTATTATGAATACTACGCAGCTTTTAAAGAAAGAAACGAAAATAAGGCAGAAAGAAAAATTTAAGTAATATGAACAAAAAATATTCTTTTATTGGTATTGCGTTTATTATTTTATTATTTGGTATTTATACCGTTCCCAAAGTTGTAGACAGGTTTAAAAACACTGATTTGGTTAAGTTTAATAAAGTACCAAATTTTGAGTTTACAAATCAAGAAGGCAAAACAATTACCAATAAAAACTTTAAAGGAAAAGTACATGTAGTAGAGTTTTTCTTTTCCACTTGTCCTACTATTTGTCCGATAATGAACCAGAAAATGTTAACGATTCAAGACGAATTTTTTGGAAATCCTAACTTCGGAATAGCTTCAATATCAATTACACCTGATATTGATACACCAGAAGTTTTAAAAGAATATGCAAAATTAAACGGAATAACACATAAAAATTGGCATCTATTAACAGGTAAAAATGACGATGTAGTTTATGCTCTTTCTAACAAAGGATTTAAATTATATGCAGGAAAAGGAGATGAAGAGCATGGTGGTTTTGAGCATTCTGGTTTATTTGCTTTAGTAGATAAAGATGGATACATTCGATCTAGAAAAGATGAATACGGTAATCCTATTATGTATTACAGAGCTATAGAAGAGCAAACTTTTCCAGATCAGATTAAAGAACTGAAAGAAGACATTAAAATTTTATTAAATGAATAATTTAGCACAAGAAAAAAAATATAAAAAAATTATTACGGCTTTATCTATAGTAATACCTATTGCTGTAGCTGCATTATTTGGTATCAACTTAAGAGAATTAGGTTTTGATGTTGAGCCTTTAAAGTTTTTACCTCCTATTTATGCAACCATAAATGGTATTACGGCAGTTCTTTTAATTGCAGCAGTAGTTGCAATTAAAAAAGGAAATAAAAAGTTACATGAACAATTAAATAGTTTAGCAATTGCATGCTCTCTTTTATTTTTACTGATGTACATTGCTTACCACATGACATCTGATTCTACAGCTTTTGGAGGTCAAGGAACGATCAAATATGTGTATTATTTTATACTGTTTACTCATATTGTGTTATCTATTATCGTAATTCCTTTTGTGTTGATAACATACATGAAAGCAAAATTGGGTAAATTTCCTGAGCATAAAAAAGTTGCAAAAAAAACCTTTCCTATTTGGCTTTATGTTGCGGTTACAGGTGTTATAGTATATCTAATGATTTCTCCTTATTATGTATAAAAACAAAATAGTTTTATTCTTAGTAATTATTTTATTTACTGCTTTTAATAGTTATTCTCAGTGCGCTATGTGTAAAGCAGTTGTAGAGAACGGAGATATTTCTATGGCAGAAGGTGTAAATAATGGAATTACATATTTGATGATTTTTCCTTACTTATTAATTGGAGTTTTATTTTACACACTTTATAGATATAAAAAGAAGGCCAAAAATTAACAAATAAATAAGAGAGATTTACTGTAACATATTTTAATTTTAGTCGTCTTATTAAAACAAACAAAAAATAAGTTTTATTTATTAGTTAAATTCTAGTCTGTTCACCTTGCTGGTTTTTAGTAGATTAAGTTATTTTTGTTTTAATTATTGAAAACTAAATCAATCAACGCAAAATTAAAATTAGAGATTTTGAAAACCAAACTTATTTTATTTGTAGCATTATGTACTTCTATTGCTACTTTTTCACAGAAACAATGGACTTTAAAACAAGCTGTAGATCAGGCTTTAGCAAAAAACATTTCTATACAACAGAATAAGTTAAGTGTAGAACTGGCAAAAAAAGATGTAGAAATTGCAAAAGGTAATTTTTTACCAAATTTAAATGGTAGTTCTTCTGGTAGATTTGGTTTCGGTTCTTTCATTGATAATATTAGTAATGCTAGAATTTCTACAGATAACTTTAATGCCTCTTTTGATTTAAGTTCTAATGCAACCTTATTTAATGGTTTTAGAAATACAAATACTTATAAACAAGCCCAACTTGGTGTCGAGTCGAGTCTGTTAGACTTAAAACAAATAGAAAATGATATTTCTTTAAGAGTTGTAAATACGTTTTTAAATGTATTATTTGCTAAAGAAAACTTAGCAGTAGCAAAAGTACAAGCAGAAATTAGTAAAAAACAAATTGATGCTGCAAAAGCGAGATTTGACGCAGGTGTAATTGCCAAAGGAGAACTTCTAAACTTCCAGTCTACAGCAGCCAACGATTTGCAAAATGTAATCTTGCAAGAAAATGCATTAGATTTGGCATTATTAAATTTAGCGCAATTATTGCAAGAACCTGTAGATAATTTTGATGTTGCACCAATAGAAGTTGCATCACCATCATCAGAATTATTATATGCAAACTCATCATCAGTAT
Source organism: Polaribacter sp. OB-PA-B3 (assembly GCF_054589375.1). Classification (NCBI taxonomy): domain Bacteria; kingdom Pseudomonadati; phylum Bacteroidota; class Flavobacteriia; order Flavobacteriales; family Flavobacteriaceae; genus Polaribacter; species Polaribacter sp. OB-PA-B3. The sequence goes on along the minus strand of NZ_BAAIIX010000001.1, from coordinate 111,351 downwards.
TTCAAAAGTCTTTAAACTATATGCCAGAGATTAAAAGAGCCAAATTGGCAATTGAAAATGCCAATTTTAATATTGAAATAACAAAAGGAGCTTTTTTACCTACAGTTACTGCTTTTGCAGGTATGGGAACAGGTTACAGTCATAGGTTTAATGAAATTTTTACGAATGATTATTTTTTCAAACAATTAAATGATAATTTAGGTTATAATGTTGGTGTATCTTTAAACATCCCTATTTTTAATAGATTTCAAACTAAAAATAGATTAGCACAATCTAAAATTAATAAAGAAATCTCAGAAACAAGATTAGAGAGTCAAAAGTTGGCTTTAAAACAGACAATAGAACAAGCTTTTTTAGATGTAAAATCTAGTTTAAAAGCATTTGAAGCTGCAAAAATTTCTTTAGAAGCACAAAAAGAAGCTTTTAAAAATGCACAAGAAAGATACAATTATGGTGCTATGACTTTATTTGATTTTGATTTGGTAAGAACAAGATTGGTAAATGCTGAAGGTGCTATGATTCGTTCTAAATACGATTATGTATTTAAAACAAAAGTATTGCAATTCTATTCAGGTGAATTAGTTTTCTAAGGTCCCCCATAATTATATTTTAAACCTCACTAGTTTTATAACTTGTGAGGTTTTCTTTTTTTGAAATACTATCTTTGTAAAAAAATAGACATTGGCAATTATATTAAACATAGAAACATCAACTAAAAACTGCTCTGTAAACGTAGCAGAAAACGGAGTTGTATTGGCTATTAAAGAACTTAATAACGGCAATTATTCACATGCCGAAGTGTTGCATCCATTTATAGAAGAAGTATTAGAACAAGCAGCTATTTCCAAACCTCAAATCAACGCAATCGCGGTTAGTAAAGGTCCTGGTTCTTATACAGGATTAAGAATTGGCGTTTCTGCGGCTAAAGGGCTTTGTTTTGCTTTAAATTGCCCTTTAATATCTATTGACACCTTAACAGCATTAACTTACGCGATATCTATAGAAGAAGGCTTTATAGTACCAATGTTAGACGCTAGAAGAATGGAAGTATATGCAGCTATTTTTAATTCAGATAATATAAAAATAAGAGATACAAAGGCAGAAATTATAGAGGATAGTTCTTTTCTAGAAGAATTAGAAAAGTCTAAAGTTTATTTTTTAGGTGATGGATCTAAGAAGTGCAAACAAATTATTACTCATAAAAATGCTGTTTTCGTAGATGATAAGTTTCCTTCTTCTAAAGAAATGGCTCTATTGTCTTATTTAAAGTATAAAAAAAACGACATCGAAGATGTCGCTTATTTTGAACCTTTTTATTTAAAAGATTTTATTGCTATTCCAGAAAAAAAGAAAAAACCTACTTTTTAGATTGTATTTGAATACATAATAATCTTTTTTAAATCTTCTGTTTTCTTGATATTTAATTTATTAGATTTTACAAATTTTTTAACTTTTGCAGAGTTTGAACCAAATAACGGGTAAAAGCTTTTCTTTTTAGTCGAAATTTCTACAATTGAGTTATTTGAAATTAAGTAGAAAACATCATCTTTTCTTTTAAAGTTTGCTGGTTTACTGCTTACGTAACTTGATTGAGCGGGTTTAGCTTCTATATATTTTATAATTTCTCTGCTCAGTAATTTATTTTTACCATCGTTATGCACTACAAAATACCTTAGCTTACCATTATAGTTAAAGATAGTGTAAGTTTTATTTAAGTCTGTAAAAAAAACTTTTCTACCTTCTTGTTTATTTAAAAATAGAATTTGTCCATTTTTTGAAAACTCCATTTCATCTTTATAAATGTTATATTTCATTGGAACAGTTCCTTCCATTTTATCTATTTTACTAGTTAAGTAGTTATTAGATAAGTACATTTTATGGGAGATTTTCTTAAATTCCTTTAAATTTTCTTTATTTTTTTCCACAAAGGAAGGAGTGCCTGGAGTCATAAATAAAGTATTATATGTATTCCCACCACCAGTGCTAATAGATTGACCGATTGTTGCTAAGGTTATAAATGACACTAAAATTGTTGTAAAAATCTTTGTTTTCATAATTTATATATTTTATTTAAATTCTTGGCAAAAATTATGCCATCTTCTGAATTTCCACTTGATGTGGATATGGTATCTCAATTCCGGCGTTGTCTAATGCTATTTTTGTGTTTTCAGTAACATCAAAATATACAGTCCAGTAATCTTCAGTATTACACCATGGTCTTACAGCAAAATTAACTGAACTATCTGCTAATTCTAACACTGTAACACTTGGTTTAGGCTCTTTTAATACTTTTGGATGAGAAGTTAAAACATTCATTAAAACATCTTTTGTTTGCTTTATATCTGCATCATAAGAAACTCCAAACACTAAATCAACCCTTCTTGTACCTTCTGTAGTAAAATTTATTATGTTTCCATTAGAAAGTGCACCATTAGGTATTATTATTTCTCTATTAGAAAGACCGGTTAACTTAGTTGTAAAAATTTCAATTTCTTTAACTACACCAGTTTCTCCTTGAGCTTGTATCAAATCTCCAACTTTCATTGGTTTGAAAATCATTATTAGCACACCTCCAGCAAAATTAGCTAAAGATCCCTGAAGAGCTAATCCTACAGCTAAACCTGCAGCAGCTATAATTGCAGCAAAAGAAGCAGTTTCTACACCTAATTTTGCAATTACAGTAATAAATAATAATATTTTTAAAACCCAATTAATTAGGTTTCCTAAAAATTTTTCGAGTGTAACATCTACATTTCTTTTCTTTAGGATTTTTGTAGTTGTATTAATAATTATTTTAATAAAAATTAATCCAATAACCAACATGGCTAATGCCATCAAAACTTTGGGTGTATATTCTACCAATACTTCCTTTAAGTTTTCAATATATTCTTCCATATAATTTATTTAAATTAGAAAAACAAAGTTAGTAATAATGTAAGTATTGCTGGTATTGATTGAATGTAAAAAATTTTTATTTTGTTTGTTGAATAGCTTCCGTAAATACCCGCTATGACAACAAAAATTAGAAAAAGTAAAATACAACTTTGTTTATCATAAAATATTGACCACATTAATCCTACGGAAATAAATAAATTATACAATCCTTGGTTAGCTGCTAAAATCTTTGTTTCATCTGCAAATTCTTTACTTTTTAAATTAAAAGCTTTAATTCCTTTTTTCTTGGTCCATAAGAACATTTCTAAATACCATATATATGCATGTATTAAAGCTACAATAATTGTAAAAATTATTTTAAGATTCATGATTCGTTATATTAAAAAAGGCGATTTTTTAGAATCGCCTCTTTATATTAATTTACTTCGAATGTAATTTTTAAATTGACTCTAAATTCAGTCACTTCATCATCTTTAACAACTGCACTTTGCGATTGAACAAAAACTGATTTAATGTTTTTTACAGATTTAGAAGCTTGTTTTACTGCTTTTTTTGTTGCTTCTTCCCAACTTTTGTCTGAATTAGCTAAAACTTCTATTACTTTCATTACTGCCATGTTATGTAATTATTTAAGGTTAATATTATGTAAATATAAGTAAATCAGTAGATTATTGTATTAAAAACTTCTAATGTTAATTTAATGTTATGTAAATGTTTGTAAAATGTTATAAATGTATTATATTTGTAAAGCAAGTGTTAACCCTCAAAATATAAAACCATGAAAAAAATTTTAACAATAGCATTTTTATGCATCGCAGCAATAGGATACTCACAAGATATTAAACCTACTTATCAAGCTGAAGGTGCTTTAGTTAAAGCAACTTATTATCATGAGGATGGTTCTATTAGCACAGAAGGTTATTTTAAAGATAAAAAATTAACAGGAATCTGGACACGTTTTGATAAAGAAGGAAATAAAGTTCAAATGGCTTTTTATAAAGATGGTAAAAAAACTGGAAAATGGTTTTTCTGGAATAATGCAGGTTCTTTACAAGAAGTAACTTACAATAATAATACTATAGAAAGTGTTAATTTATGGAAAGCTGAATCTAAAGTAGCAACCAATAAATAAAGTATATATTTAAAATTTATACAAGCCTAAAGTTTTACTTTAGGTTTTTTTTGTTCTTAATTATACCTAAATCTAAGTTTTTGATTGCCCATAAATTAATTTATTATTACTAAGTTATTTTCAATAACAATAGTACAGGGTTAGTAATTAAGAAAGTTAAACTCATGTAAGCATTGTTAAATTTATGTAATACTAGTTTAAATTTATACACCTATTTCTTTTTGATAAAATTTTTTACGTTAGTCATTTATGAATTATTATAAGTGTTATTTTAACGATAATAGACCTGTTAATTACTAAGTGCTATTTAATTGTAGTCATATGTTTAAACCGAAAAAAACGCTTAAAACTAAGTTCTAAGCGTTTTTTTTGATATTTTATATCTTATATTATTCTACTAATAAAGAGAAAGGAATGTTATAACTAACACCTACTGGCTTACCTCTTTGTTTACCAGGCTTCATTTTAGGTAATAACTTCATTACCTTAATAACCTCAGCTTTAATTTTTGGGTGTGGTGCTCTTGCTTGTACATTAACAATGTTACCTTGTCTATCAATTTTAAAGCCAATAAATACTCTTTTCTTACCAGGAGAAAGACCTAACTCGTTAGGTAAATCTGCATCAAATTTTCTAGAAAAGTGCTTTTGTACCATTTTACTGAAACAATCTTTTAACTCTTTCTTACTTCCTTTACATCCAGGAAAAACTGGTGAATCTTCAATAATCATAAAGTTTACATCTTCTACAACTTCTTCTGCTTCTTCAATTTCTACAATTTCTTCAACTTCTACCGCTTCAGTTTCATCTGTTTCTGTAGATTCTATAACAGTTTCTTCAACTTCCTTTTCATCTTCTACAACTTCAATTTTTTCTGGAGTTGGTGGTGGTGGAGTTTTAGGTTTTACAGGCTCTACTCTTTCAGTAATTGGAATATCTTCTTCCATGTCTGCATTCATATTAACTACACCTAAAGAACTTGTAGTCTTGTCGTATGTTTTCTTTTCGATTGCAGCATAAGTAACAAATAAGGCTAATACTAAACCAATTTGCATAAATATTTTACTGTAATTTTCTAAGTTCGATTTCGGATTTTTCTTTATTTCCATTGAATAAGAGTTTTATATAGTTCGCTAATTTAACTAAATTATTGTGTTAAATACAAGTCTTTTTATTTTTTAACCTCTTTTTTTTTTAAAAAAAATGCTAAATACTAATAAACCTAATAGTACACCTACAGAATTTGCAATAATATCTAAAAAATCGCCTGTTCTATATGAGGTTACAGTTTCTTGTAAAATTTCAATAATTATGCCAAAAGAGATACAACTAATTATAATTAAATAATTTTTATTGAACTTTTGTAATGCTAAAAGCCAAGACAATGATAAAACAGTATAAGCAATACTATGTTGCCATTTGTCTACATTGCTTATAGATACATTATACTTTGGCATTTTCATTAAGCTTAAGTACAAAATTAGCATTGCTGTTGCTATAGCAAAGAGTAATTTTTTATCCCTTAATAAGTTTTTCGTAAGCTTCAGCATCTAATAAATTATCTATTTGCGAGCTGTCTGATATTTCAATTTTTATCATCCAACCTTTATTATATGGGTCTGAGTTTACTAATTCTGGCTCATCTTCTAACTCTTCGTTAAATTCTGTTACTTCTCCTTTTAAAGGCATAAATAAATCGGAAACAGTTTTTACGGCTTCTACAGAACCAAAAACTTCTCCTTCTTCTACAGTATCGTCTAATGTATCTACATCAACATAAACGATATCTCCTAATTCACTTTGTGCGAAATCTGTAATTCCTATAGTAGCTACATTTCCTTCAATTCTAAGCCACTCGTGATCTTTTGTGTATTTTAATTCTGCTGGAATATTCATTTTAATATTATTATTGGTTGTTTATTGTTTTTAATTTCCTCCTAAATTGTAGATAATGTTAAAGCCACCATTTATTGCTTGTCGCGGGAAAGTGGTAGATACAGCATATCTAGATGTTTGATGATTGTAATAAAACGATGCCGTTAAATTTGTACTCAATCTATAATCGGCTGTAAATTTAATAGAAAATAATCTTTGTCCGCCACTTATTTGATTATTATCTTCATCTACAGATCTAATTTGTGTTAAATTATCTCTTAGAGACACATCTGCTCTTAAATTTACGTCCCCTTTAAGGGTTGTTTTTTTACCGGTAAAGCGTGTATTTACCTTTACATCTTTAAAAACATAACCTAAACCAAAGATATATTCTGTACCTTTTATGTCTGTTAAGGTACTGTTGTTAAAATTCATTGTTAATGTTCTGTCTCTTTTCACTTCACCTCTTAAAGAGAAAGAATTTCTCATTTTCATATCAACTTTAATTAAAGGAGAAAACTCATCAACCAAAGTCGCTGCAGAAATTAACAATTCTGGTTCGTAATTTCCAGAAGAATTTGTTGTACTAAAAGGATTATTAGAATCGTATTGTAGGTTGTTTGTAAAACTAGAAACCGTGTAAGAAGACTTGTAACCATGTGAAACTACAAAATTGCTAAAGTTCTTCTTAAAGAAATCTAATTTCATAAGCCCAGTATATCTCAAAGTCCAATTTGGTATCGGTATATTTCTAAACAAACTAGTATTTACTTTATCTGGGCTAGAACCCGAATATGCAGCCATAAATGCAGGTAATAAAACTTGCTGACTATTGTTACCGTATCCTGTTGCATTACCACCGTTTTCTGTTGCTAATCTTTGTGAAATTGCAGATCTGTATGATCTCATGGTCTCAAAAAGTGCATCACCATCTTTAAAAGCTGTTGCAATCATAGAATGACTTGTACTAAAGTTTCCTGTTTCAAAAGCAGGTGCACTAAAATCTAATGCTCCGTTTGTTGTACCGTTTTCGATGACATCTAATTGCTGAGATAAATCTCTTGTTTTAATTTTATTACCTCTAACATCAATATTTAAATCTTTAAAAGGCTTAACTGTAAAAGTGTAATCTAATTTATTATAATGCGTTCTGCTATAAGTCTTGTTATAATATTCGCTATTATCTGGATCTCTTGGCCCAACTAGCCAACCATTTTGTAATGCTTTATTTCTAATATCTACTTGGCTACCAAAAGCAAAAGAAGTTGGTGCACCACCTAAAAAGCCAATATCTTCTGTATAACCTGGTAAAAACTGTCCGTTATTTTCCGAATAACTTATCTTACCTTGTTTTATAGAGGTTACTACATCATAAACACCTTTTAAAATTTGTTTACCTACAGATAATTTTTTCTTAGTATTTGTTCTTCCTGGTGCAGGAGGTAGACCGTTTCCTGGTAGACCTTTAGAATTTTTTCTTTGGTTTTTTGAAAGTAATAATTTTTCGAAACCTAAACTTTTGTAGAACTTATCGAAAGTTAAAGTTGTATTTAAATTGTGTGTGTTTGCATTTTGAACAACATTACCAACTAAATCTACATAGGCAACATCCGTACCATTTACATCTATTGTACTTTGTGCTGCAGCTTGCCAATCAAAATCTGCGGTATACGCATAATCTGCTTTTACCCAACTTAAAAAAGGTAGTTTATCTATTGGTAATTGATATGTTCCGTTTAATTTTTGATGATAATGATTTGCTCTACCAGTATTAAAGAAATCATCATAAATTTGAATATTTTCATTGGTGTCAAAAGTATCGTAAATGTAACTATTGGTAGCGTTAAAATTAAACTGAAGCGATTTTGTTAAATCAAAACCAACGGTATAATCCCAATCGAATAAAAATCTACGTTGTTTTAATGCAGGTTGATCAGATAAACCAGCTACTAAATTTCTAGATTGTTGTTCTGTAAAATTTCTATTAATTCTAGAATTTACCGCTACGGTAGATGGTATTGGGTTAAAATTAAAATCTTTAATTAGCTTTAAATACTTACTTTGTAAAAAGCTTATGTTTTTAAATGGTTCTATAGATTTTGATTGAAAATTATAGTTGTAAGTGGCACCTGCAACTACGTTTTCGTTTACATATTTTTGAATATTGTAATCTCTATGAAACTCTTTATTATGAGCGTAAGAAACAGAAACATTTTCAACATCGTAAAACTTTGGTTTTTTAGTTGAATTCGGATTTCTGTTTTTCTTTACATTAATAAAACTTATGCTTGTTCTTTTAGTATAATCTCTAGAAAATTCGCTGTTAGGATTTTGTTCTAAAGCATCTTCTAAGGTTACATCTTGATACTGTGGGTCGTATTTTGGATCTATAAACTTCTCTCCGATACTATAGCTCATCGGTAATTGAATTCCCCATTTTTTAGGTGTCAAAACCTTGCCTAAATTTACAGTAGTTGCAACATCATATTGTTTGGTTTCGTCTAAACTACGTTGGTTTACTCTATCTTCTACATTACCAAAACCAATTGTAGACATGCTTCCGGCTAAAGAAACGTTGGCAACATCAGCAAAATTAGCATCTGCATTTACAACAGCAGCCCAACCACCTTTATTATCAAAACCGGCAGATCGAAGTTCATTAAACCAAACCTCTGCACTTCTAGGAGATAAAGAAATGTTTTTTAAACCTAACATTATTGTTCTTAATTGTGCTAAAGTTGGGTTTCCTTTTACACTAATAGTATAAGGTAAATCTGGATTTTGTTCTTGAGATTGATAAATTTCGTTTACCGGAAAATTAACATTATTTCTTTCTAATTTTATCTTACCAAAAGTTTCTAAAAAGGCATCTAAATTATTTGCTTCTGGCCAAATGTCTAAAGCAGATGTACCCGATTTTGTAACTTTTAAAGGTAATTCTATTTGATAGAAATTCTCATTTAAATCGGTTCCTAATCGAATTACAGCAGCTAACTCATTATCGTTAACAACAGCTTCTCGTTCTATTTCTTGTAAGTGCATAAACATTTTTAACTGTTTAAAACGTCTTAAATCTACACTTATATTTTTGTAAATAGCTCTTGTTTCTTCTGGTTCTAATCTAGTAACTTTTAAAGTAACCGATTGTTCATTTTGTAGTTGAACCGTTGTGCTACCTTGTAAACGTTCTCTTTCGATACCTGGTGGTTGTATATAACTGCCTTCGTTTTGTTCTATACTTACAACCCCAACTTCAAAATTGTTTAGTTCGTCTTGCGTTAATTCTCTGTCTGGATTTGTTGTAGCATCTAAAGTTCTAACATATCTTCTCCAATCACCTCTAACCAAATCTAATTCACCAAAACGAACAACAACTGGCATTCTAAAATTAGTTAAGAACATTCTTACAAAACGAATACTATTAAAATCAGAAATACCATTTACGGGCGTTCCACTTCTTACCGGAACTCTAAATTGATACCATTTTGTTTGTTGTGTGTTTCCGTTTTCTAAAGTAACTGTTGTTGTTTTCTCATCTACAATATAACCAACTCCTTTTCTTAAATCATTCTGATTCATAGAGATTCTATATTCATAATAACTTTCTACAGTATTCATGGTTTGATCTCTGTTGATGTCTTCTGTATCTGGATACGTTGTAGAAGATGTTGGGTAAGGTTCTGTAGATTGATTTAACGTTGGCGAATTACCTTGAGTATTGTTGTAATCTTTGTATCTAGTTATTAATGATGCATTTATTGCGTCTAAATTTGATCCTCTAAAAAATTGAAAGTTGTCTGCCGCAGGATCTGTTAAATTTGCATATTGCCCTATGCCTGGTAAATTTCGTTCTTCATCATCATTTAAGCCATCAAAACCAATATCTTGATTTGTTCTTGCATCATCTAGTTCATTAAAAGCATAAATTATCGATGGATTTCTAGGAACATCACCCCAAGTAGTTCTGTTAACATTATTGCCGTTAACTTTTAAACCATCTTCTGGCAAACCGTTTTCATACATTTTGCGGTTGTCTTTCAAAATATCTTCAGAAATATTACCAAGATTTATATACAAATCACCTACTTGATTTGCTGGATTGTTAGGGTCTATACCAGTTGGTAAACCTTCTTCGTTCGTGATAGAATAATTTTGATAAGGATCCATAATCCAGAATTGCATATACTCAACATTTGCTTGATCAAAATTATTTGTTGTTAAAGGTCGCATAATACCTCCCCATCTAGTTTCTGGGTTTGGCAATGTTACCTTATCATCTTGAATTGTTGCTGTAGGGTCATAATTATAAGAACCTCTTTCTGCCGGAAAATAAGCTAAATCTAAAGTTCTAACTAAAGAGTTTTGCGTAATATCTAATTGTACATTAGGAAACAATTCTCTATAATTAATTTGTCTTGTTTCTGCTCTAGAAAGTTCATCAGCATCTATACTAGCAGGCGTATCACCAACACCGTAAAATATTTGATCTACGCTATACCAAGCTAACTTTGCTCTTTTGTAATTATAGGATAAATCATCACTTTCTCCGTTAAAGTTAGGAAAGTATTTTGGCGTACTAGCTTCATACCAATCTAACGAAGAAAGTAAACTAATAGGTACTTGTGATGCTTCAAAATCGTCGATATATGAAGTTGCTGCACCTGTAACGTCTATTCCGCTTGGTGTGCCAGGAATCAAATAAGCCATATCTCCACGAACAGATAAATTAGAAGGAGCATCTGTATCTACAAACGGTAATTTGTTTGCCAGTTTCGTAAAATAAGGAACTTCTGTAGCATAATTAAAATTAAAACCTAACATGGTGTTGTTAATAGGTTCTGCACCAAAATTAACTTTAGGTGTTAATGGTCTTTCTTCGATATTTAAATAAGTTGCACCAACCACAAAATCTTCAGAAAATTTATGCTCTACATCGATACCAAAAAACGTTTTTCTTTGCTGATTAAATACAGCATTATTTTCTGTAGAAACGCTAATTGGTACACCAGAAGCTTGTAAACCCGGATCGATAATTTGTACTCTTCCTAAAGAATAATCTACAACATAATCGACACCTTCTACCAACTGTCTTCCGCCAGCAGAAACCCTTACAGAACCTCTAGGAACATTAAATGCGCCAATTGGTATTCCGCCAGAATTTTCTGATTTAAAATATCCCTTTAAAAAGTACTTATCTTTATTTTGAAAATTGTTTTTGATGTTTATTTTAGTGTTTAAATACAGTTCTTTAAATATAAAATTTGCATCAGAAGGGTTTGTTAATTCGTCTGCCAAATCGTTACCAAAAGGTTCTGGTTCAGGAAAAAAGATAAATCCGTTTTCAGAATTTACAGTAATCCCTTCAACATAATCGAAAAAACCATCTGGGGATCTAAATTGACTTTGATCTAATTGGTCTAGTTTTAGTACTTGTAATAAAGGTAAGTTAGAAATACCAGCTGTTGCAGCGTTTTGTAAAACATTAGAAGGTATACCTGTTTGGTCGTCTCTATATTGAATTTCGAAACGAAACCCATCTTGAGTTAACGGGAAAGCGCCTAAAGCATACACGTTTTTCATCATTAAACGCCATGTAGGAAAAGCTTCGTCTTCTCCGGTAGTTACATTCGTTCTTTTTGTTTGTAAAATTTCTGAGCGTAATAATTTTACAGCTAAATTGTTTGGTGCTTGTATACCATCGTTAGAAAATTCACCAACTTTAAAAGAGTTTTTTGTGCTTCCGCTAACATTACCCGCTACTGTATATTCATAAGCAACAGCTAAAACTTCACCATCGTTTAATCTTCTATTTAAAGAAATAAAACCTAATTGCGGATTTAATCGATACTCATTTGCATCTAATTTTCTTGCATTTTCTAAAACCGAATAATTAGTTCCGTTTTGCATGTTGTAAGGTTGCAAAGAACTATCAACAGTAGAAATATCTCTTATACCACCTGCAGGAATAATTTCCGTACCAATTCTGTTTGCTCCATTAAAAGGTAAATTATTACCAGCAACTTGTGGTTGCGTAATTGCAGGGTTTAATACAACACCGTTTTCATCAACCAAAACTTGGTTTTCAGATTCGCCAATATCTGCAAAAGCAACAATACTTCTATAATCTTCTGTACTTGCGTTTCTATTCGTTATCCAAACTTCTACTCTTGTTATATTAATTGGGCTATTAATTAATGGGTAGTTTTTAAGCGAATTTGCATAATTATCAATAAAATATTGCGATAAGAAAAAGTGCCTGTCATTATCGTAATCGGTAGTTCTTAATTCGAAAGGTTGTATTGATGCACCGCCTTCTGCAACTACAGTTTTACTTTCTGAGTTTTGCTGAGAAAAGACCGCAGTAATATTGGTGTTTCCAAACTTTAAATCGGTTTTAACACCAAATAAACTTTGTGCTCCGTTTATTAAAGAGTTTTTAATTGGCATCGAAACATTACCTGCTTCTAGACCTTGTATAATATCGTCTTCATTTGGTTCGAAACCAACTTTAACTAAATTTTGAAAATCGAAAGAAGCTTGCGTATCGTAATTTGCTGTAAATTCTAATCGAGTACCAACTTTAGCTCGAATACTTGCGTTTATTTGCTGATCAAAATCAAAAGTAAAATTGCTTCTATTTTCTTCGGATATTTGAGGGTTATCTGTGTTTTGATAAATAAAACCTAACTTTAAATTTAAGCTACCAGTTGGTGTTACTTTAACTTCTGTACCACCAAAAATGGTTTCGAAAAACTTGTTGTTAACATAATAAGTTGGTAATAAATCTTTTTGAGCTTCTTTAGATCCTTTTTTCTTACCGTTTGTCGCACTTACTTTATCTTTAAAATAAAGTAACATGTCTCTTTTTAATCGATATTGTTGGTATTCTCTTGGCGATAAATAAATGGGAGTTCTTGTGTAATAATTGCCAATTTTTTCTACAATTACATATTTGTTTAAAACCTTATCAAAAATGATTTCTTTTTTTGATAAATCATCTAAATATAAACCACCTTTTTGGGTGCTTTTAAAATCGTAGCGTAAATCTACGTTGTCTTTGTTAACTTTTGTTGAGTCTTTTTCTGTAGTATCTTGAGCATAAGTAGATAAACTTACCGTTAAGATAATTGTTATTAATAAAAACGTATTTTTAAAAATTGTACCCAATTGATTATAAACTTTTTAAGGCTAATTTTATAATTTTTTCTACAGAAGCATCTGCATGTTCTTTTAAAATTGCTGTTATTATTTTATCTGATTGTTTTCTTTGAAAGCCTAAAACTTCTAAAGCAGATAACGCTTCTTCTTTGTTTGTATTGCTTGCAGTTACAGAAACTTCGTCAATATCGAAAGTCTTTAAGATTTTATCTTTTAAATCTACAATAACCCTTTGGGCTGTTTTTGCCCCAATACCTTTTACAGATTGTATTAATTTAACATTTTCTGATGCTATTGCTTGTTGTATTTCTTCCGAAGTCATAGAAGACAACATTGTTCTAGCAATACTAGGCCCAACACCAGATACAGAAATTAAGAATTTAAATACAGCTCTTTCTGTTTTATTGATAAACCCAAAAAGTGTATGCGCATCTTCTCTTATAGAAAGATGCGTATACAACACTATATTTTCATCTGCAGGCAATGCAGTATATGTATTTAGAGAAATATGAAGCAAATAACCAACGCCATTACAATCTATTACAACTTCGGTTGGGCTTTTTTCTACGAGTCTTCCTCTAACTTGTGTAATCATAAAATTATCTTTTTCAGGCTTCTAAAATACTATTTTTTATTTGTTGTTTCTTTTTTCTTTTTGTTGCGCATCTACAACAGCTAAAGCTGCCATGTTTACCATCTCATCTACACTAGAACCTAATTGTAAAATATGTACCGGTTTGTTAAAACCTAAAATTACGGGTCCAATAGATTCTGCACCTTCTACTTGCTTTAATAATTTGTAAGTAATATTTGCAGATTCTAAGTTAGGAAAAATTAAAACATTTACTTTTTTACCATTTAGTTTAGAAAACGGAAATTCTTTAGCAAGCATTTCAGAATTTAAAGCAAAATCTGCTTGTACTTCTCCGTCTATTACTGTTTCTGGAAAGTGACGATGAATGTAAGATACCGCTTCTCTAATTTTTTTAGAAGTTTCAGAACTAGATGATCCAAAGTTAGAATAAGACAACATTGCAATATTTGGTTTCATACCAAACATGTTTACAAACTTACCTGTCATTTGCGCAATTTTTGCCAATTCTTTAGCTGAAGGATTTTGGTTGATAGTTGTATCTGCTAAAAACAAAGGACCTTGTTTGGTAAGCATTAAGTTACAAGCTGCAATTTTTGTTACATCTTTGTCTCTTTCTATTAACTCTAGCATTGGTTTTACAACCGTAGGGTAAGGTCTAGAATAGCCCGTAATTAAAGCATCTGCTTCACCTTCGTTTACCATCATAGCTGCAAAATAATTACGTTCTCGCATTAATTTTTTAGCTTCAGAAAAGGTTCTACCTTTTCTTTGACGTGTTTTCCAGTAAGCTTCTCCAAAACGGATTCTTCTTTCTTTTTCTTCGTCTGTTTTAGGATCTATAATTTGCACATCTGCAGTAAACCCGATTTCTTCTTTAAGTTCTAGAATTACTTCTTTACGTCCTAATAAAATTACTTTTCCTAATTTTTCTTCGTGAACTCTTTGTGCTGCTTTTAAAACATCTAAATGATCTGCTTCTGCAAAAACCACGCGTTTAGGATTACTTTTTGCTCTGTTATGTAAAAGTCTAATTTCTTTACTACCAGATCCCGAACGCTCCATTAATTCTTCTCTATATCTATCCCAATCTGAAATTGGTTCTAAAGCTACACCAGAATCCATTGCTGCTTTTGCAATTGCTGGTGGAATTTCATAAATTAATCTTGGGTCGAATGGTTTTGGAATGATGTATTCTCTACCATAAGTTAAACTTACTTCATCATACACAATATTTACTTGCTCTGGCACAGATTTTTTTGCCAAATCTGCCAAAGCATGTACTGCTGCCATTTTCATTTCTTCATTAATTTTAGTAGCTCTAACATCTAAAGCACCTCTAAAAATAAACGGAAAACCAAGTACATTATTAACTTGATTAGGGTGGTCTGATCTACCCGTTGCCATGATAATATCTTTTCTTGTAGCTATGGCAACATCATATTCTATTTCTGGTTCTGGATTTGCCATTGCAAAAACAATAGGGTTGTTTGCCATTGATAAAAGCATTTCTGGCGAAACTATGTTTCCTTTAGATAAACCAATAAATACATCAGAATCTTGCATTGCTTCTTCCAACGTATTAAGATCTCTATCGGTTGCAAATTCTTCTTTTTGAGAAGTTAAGTTACCTCTATCTTTTCTAATTACTCCTTTGCTATCGCACATTACAACATTTTCTCTTTTTACACCTAATTTTAGGTATAAACGAGTACACGAAATTGCAGCGGCGCCAGCACCATTTACTACAATTTTTACTTTACTAATGTCTTTTTCTGTAATATCGATGGCATTTTTTAAAGCAGCTGCAGAAATTATTGCGGTACCATGTTGGTCATCGTGCATTACCGGAATGTCTAATTCTTCTTTTAGCCTTCTTTCGATTTCGAAAGCTTCTGGTGCTTTAATATCTTCTAAATTAATTCCTCCAAAAGTAGGAGCAATTGCCTTAACCGTTTGTATAAATTGATCTACGTCTGTAGCGTCTACTTCAATATCAAAAACATCTATATCTGCAAAGATTTTAAAAAGTAATCCTTTACCTTCCATTACAGGTTTAGAGGCATCTGGCCCAATGTCACCCAAACCTAAAACTGCCGTACCGTTAGATATTACAGCTACAAGGTTTCCTTTTGCAGTATATTTATAAACGTTATTTTTATCTTTTGCAATTTCTAAACAAGGTTCTGCTACACCAGGAGAATACGCTAAAGCTAAATCGTGCTGTGTTGCGTATTTTTTTGTAGGAACAACCGCTATTTTTCCTGGTTTTGGTTTTGCATGATATACTAAGGCTTCGTGTCTTTTTCTAGAATCACTCATATAATATTTGTTTGCTTGTTTAAGCATACAAAGATAGGGTTTTCAATGAAAGACCATATTAAATATCAAAGAATAATAGATTCTAAAGATGTTTAAAAAACTAGTTCTGTATTCTTATTCTTTTCTGAATAATTAATCGAAAAATTTAAACTACTTAAGTTGGCAGATAATCTTGCGAATTCATTGTTGTTTGTCCAAGTAATTTCTAATTCATTTTCTTTGGTATTACTACAAGATATTTCACCTAAAAAAGCGCTAGAAGTATTTCTTAAACGCATCAATTTAAGTTGGTTTTTAACAATATCTTTTTTTAGACCTTCTTCGATATCTTTATTTGAAAGAGTTGTTCTATTTATTTCTTTATGTCCGCCACTTCCGCCTTTATCTGCAGCGGCGTAATTATTTTTACCTGCAAAAATATCTAAATACCAAACCTGAGGTATACCTGGCATAAATAATTGAATTGCTCTAGCTAATAATAGTTTTTCTTCACTTTCGCCTAAAGCACTAAAGAACGTGGCGTTTATTTGATAATATGATATTTTTTTTCCTGAAGGATCATATAAATTCTTAACTCTTCCGCCTCTTTCCATAATTGTATTCATTATGGTTTCAATTTCGACATCTTCTAATAAACCTTTATTGTAGGCTCCGTTAACCTCTTTACCTTTTAAATCTAAAACAGGTATACCATCGTGGCAACCTAACATGTTTACAGTTTTGTAATTTTTAGTTATAATTTCATGTATCCAAGTTAAAAGCGCTTTGTTATTTGCTTTTTCTAAAGTATGAATCATTAAGCCAGGTAAGAAAAAATCATAAATTTGATAGGATTCTTTTGCGACTTCATCATGTAAATTTAAACCGTATTCGGCATGAATTTCTGGTAATAAAATCAGGTCGTTTTTTTTAGCAATTTCATTAATTCTATCTAAATAGGTCCAAGTGCCAGGTTTGTTAAAAAAATTTGTTTGCCCTATTTCTTTGTGTAGGTAAGCAAAAGCATCTAATCTTAAAATTTTACAACCAAAACTTTTAACTTTTGCCAAAGTTTCTTCGTAAAACTGCCAAACTAGTTCAGATTTGGCATTTACATCCATTTGGCCTAAATAGGTTGCTTTTTGGTTTATAAAATTTAAAATTTTGTTTTTTGATCCATCAAAGGCATCAAAATTAATAGTTGATAAATCTTGATTATCATCTATTGCTGCATTAATTTTTGCTGAAATTACTGTTGCTTTTTCTACAGGTAAACCAGTTATTTTAGATATTTCTTCAGAAGAAATCTTATGATATGTTACATCTTGATAAAAAGTGTTCCAATAAGGTTTTTTTGTGCCATCTGGAAAAGGAACTTTTAAAATCGGTAGTCCAGATTTTCTCATGAACAATTTATCTAAAAATTCTTTTTTAGGAATTATTATATCATTTTCATTTTTTGTTCCGTTGTTTTCCCAAAAAGAATTCCAATTGATAAAAAAGTCTTTGTATTTAGATTTTTCTCCGTGTTTTAGCAAGTCTTTAAATTGAGGTGAAGCTACAGATAAATGATTTAATACAATATCAAATTTTAGCATTATGTTTAATTCTTCTAATGCTTTTAGGTCGTCTTTCGAAACTAAATCTTTATTTAAATTGTAATCGATTATAGAGAAACCTCTGTCTAAATCACTATTAAAAAATGTTGGCAATATGTAGAATAAAGAGAAAACATCTTTAAACTCTGGCATTTTAAGCATGTTAATAGTGTCTGCTAATTTCTCTCCAATACTATCCGGATATGCGTTTAACATTACTCCGTTAAAAGTTTTATTTTCTTCTAGCTTCATTCTTTTATTGCTCTAAAAGTTTAGATAAAATATTAATATTGTCTGGTAATCTACCTACGTTTTGTAATTTTAAAGCTGCAAGTTTTAAGGCAACTTCTAAGCATTCTTCTATTGGTTTTTCTTTTATATAAGCAAATAAAAAACCAGACCAAAAAGCATCTCCAGCACCTGTGGTATCCATAACTTTGTCAACTTTAATAGCCGGTAAAGTAATTACTTTTTTGCCTTTTTGAGATAATTTAACACCGTCTTGCCCTAAAGTTAAACAAACAGTATCTACATTTAAATCATGAAAAAATGTAAAAATTTGATTATGAGGAAGTTCTTTTTCAAAAAGGCGTAGCATATCATCTTCGCTAATTTTTATTAACGGATTTAATTTACAGTAAGCTTCTATTACTTTAAAAGCTTGATCTCTACTTTCCCAAAGTTTTTTTGCATAATTTAAGTCGATGCTTAGTTTACAGCCTAATTTATAAGCTTCTTCTGCCTTTTTTAGAATTGTATTTTGCGCGGGTTCTTTACTTAAAGCAAAGCATGTTGTGTGAAATATTTTCGAATCTAGAAGTGTTTCTTTAGAAATTTGATCTTCAGAAATATACCTGTCTGCATCTCTAAAAGGAATAAAATCTGGTGTTCCATCAGATTTTGAAACAAATATTACACTTGTTGGCTTATTCTCTAAAACTTTTATGTTTTCTATATTAACACCAACTTCTTTTAATCTTTTAAAAATGTATTCTCCAAAACCATCGTTACCAACAGTAGAAACCATAACGGGTTTTAATCCTAATCTAGCAGCATTCATTGCAACATTTGTAGGAGAACCTCCAAGATATCTGTGGTAATCTCTAGTGTTATTAATTAAAACACCAGTTTGATGGCCAATAAAATCTACTAGTACTTCGCCAACGCATAAAATGTCTATATTTCTGTTGTTATCCAAAATTTTGTTTTTTTAAATTGCTTTTACTTTTAATAAAAAGCGTAAAGATTGCACTGATAATTAGTAAAACACCTGCAAATGTTATTGCGTTTCGAGGGTCGTTATTTAAAAAGTTTTTTAAGATATAACCAAAAGATAGCGTTTGAAATATCATGGGAATTACAATCATCATGTTTATGATACCCATATAAACACCATATCTTTCTTTAGGGATATCTGCTACTACCATTAAGTAAGGAATACCCATCATACTTGCCCATCCAATACCAAAACCAGTTATTGCAAAGAATAATAAGTTTTTATTTTCTATATGCGGAAAAGCTAAGAAACCTATTGCAGCAATTATTAAACAGAAAGCATGTACTTTTTTAGGACTGAATTTTTTTGCAAAACCAACCAATGCAAATGCTACCAAAAATGTAACAACGTTATACCAACCGTTTACCAAACCTGTCCAACTTACAGCTTCGCTATAGGCTTCTTTATTTTCTGGTGTGGCGTTCCAAACAGAAAGAGCAACACTTTTAGATGAATTTTGCCAATAACAAAACAATGCATACCACTGAAATAAATAAACCAAAGCTAATTGCCACATTACTTTTGGCATGTCTTTAATGGCAGAAAAAATTTCTATGAAGGGCTCTATAACACTTTTCTTTTCTTTAATTTTTTGTAACTCTTCTTCTGTTGGCGGAATCTCTTTTGTTTTTTTGATACTCCAAAGAATAGTTGCAATAGAACAGAAGGCACCTAAAAAAAACGATGCATACACCCAAGTTGGTAACGAACCTGTTGTACCAATAAAAATTAGCGGAAAAATAAATAAAGATAAATTTGCTAAAACTTGTCCTAAGCCTGTGAAGAAACTTTGCATTTGAAATCCTAAAGGCTGTTGTTCTGTGTTTAATTTGTCAGCAATAAGAGCTCTGTAAGGCTCCATTGCGGTATTGTTACCTGCGTCTAAGATCCATAAAAGTCCGGCTGCCATCCATAGAGAACTACTAAAAGGGAAAGCAAACAATGTTAAACTACATAAAATTGCACCAATTAAAAAATAAGGTTTTCTCCGTCCGAATCTTGGGCTCCAAGTATTATCGCTTAATGCTCCTATAATTGGTTGTACTAATAAACCAGTTACAGGGCCAGCAAGGTGTAAAATTGGAATTTGATCTGGGCTAGCACCTAAAAAATCGTAAATTGGGGTTACTGCACTTTGTTGTAGACCAAAACTATATTGAATTCCAAAGAATCCAACATTCATATTTAATATTTGCCAAAAACTTAGGCGAGGTTTTTTTAACATTAGTGTTTTAATTTTTAAATGACTTTTAAAAAAGAAGAGGACCAACTATAAAAACGTTGGCCCTTTTCTTAATAACCAAACTTACTATTAACTCAAACTTTAAAAACTATATTGTAATGTCATTGTTGTAGATCTACCAGAAATTGTTCTTGCTGCAGCTAAACCACCAGCAATGTTACCGTTTCCTTCTACTTCTGTAACACCTATTGTATCAAATAAATTATTAGCGTTTACGCTTAGAGATAACCCTTTTGTTAAACTTACTTTAGCTACTGCGTTTACGTATGCGTAACCTGGCATAACTAAATCGTTATCATCTTGTGCGTAAGATTCTGATGTACCTAGAACTGTAACTCCTAATAAATGTTGTTTACTAGTACCAAAAGAATATGTAGGTGCTAAATTATAAACAAAATCTGCTTGTCTTCTTGGTGTGTTTCCTTGATTAGCACCACCATCAATTTCTGCTTTTGTATAAGTAACAGAACCGTTTATACCAAAGTTTCCAAAACTTAATGCAGATTCTACTTCTAAACCTAAAGCTTTAAAAGGGTTTCCTACTGTTCTGTTTAATTCATTACTAATACCTTCATCTGTATTACTTATAAAACCAGTTACGTTTAAAACACCATTATTTAATCTCTTTTTTAAACCTAATTCAAACTGAGAGATTTCATCAAATTGAACATCTCCTAAACCGTCTGTTCCGTAGTTATTTCTATCGGCTGCTCTACCAGAAGCACCTTTGCTGTATCTACCAAAAACTGCTGCACCATCGTTAATTTTATAGTTTAAACCTGCAGAGTAAGAAACAAAATTATAGTTGTCGCTAATTGCTTGCCCTGGGTTACCAGCTATAGTTGGTATTGTAGATTCAAAATCGCTAATTTCACCATCACTATCATAATCAAAACCAATTAAATCTCCGTTTGCATCTAAATTACTTAATTGACCAGAGTTGATAGAACCATTAACATTTACATTTTCAAAACGAATACTTCCATCAAAATTTAATTTCTCAGAAATTTCTGCATCTACACCAACATACGGAGAATTTACATTATGAACTGTATTGTATTTTCTTTGACAACAGTTGCCCCAAACTGGCTGACCATAAGAGTAAGCACCACCTTCAGAAAATCCTTCGAAAATACCAAGTCTAGCTTTACCGTCTCCTGCTACTTCTGAAATAGCAGAGCTCCATTGCCAACCAATTTTTGTATTTTGAGTTGCAGAGAACATACCTACGGTAACTCCTATATTGTCGTTTATTGCTTTAGTAACTTTTACATCACTAAAAAAGTTACTCAAATCTTCAATAGTAACATCAAAGTATCTAATGTCTTGTGCTAATCCGTTTGCAGGATTAAATGGTGTTCCGTCTTTGTAAGTTAGAGCGCCAGTTGCACCAGAAGCACCTCTAACTAAAGCTTCTATTTCTGCTACAGTACCTACGTTAGCTGTAAAAGGAGCGTTCCATTGCCCAGAGTTGTTAGAATATCTTGCTTTACCATTTACTTTCCAATCATCACCTAAATCAAAAGAAAATTCTGCACCAATCGCCGAACTTACAGGATTGTTACCGCTTCTCATATCGTTTTGGGTAGGATTTCCATCGTAAACACTATATGTATTCTGAATATTTACAGAGTGAGGAGAATCTGAAGTAATATCAAAACCAGGCAAGTTTCCAAAAGTTGGGTTTGCATTTGTACCCGTTAAACTTACTGGCATTGGCATGTACATAACTGTTTTGTCATTTAAATATTTGAAATAAGTACGAACATATCCGTTTTTAAATTCTTTAGTTATATTGGCTTTAATTTGACCTCCTTTATTGCCTTGGTAGCCAATGTTTCTTGGGCCTTCACCAACTCGCATAAAACCACCAACGTGGTAATACAAATCTTCGCTAATTGGTGTACCATATTCAAAGTCTAATCTACTAGATTGAAAATCTAAACCGTAAGTTGCGCCAATTGTACCACCTTCTGTTCTACCGGTTTTACTAATCATGTTTATAATACCTGCAGGCCCATTAGAAGTTTGTGTAGAAGCAGAACCACCTCTAATTGCTTCAACTCTACCTACATTAGAATCTATACGTAAAAAGTTATCTGCATTACCAAAAGAAGTGTCTCCAAACAACATTAAAGGCAGGCCATCTTCTTGTAACTGTAAATATCTAGATCCACCAGAAGAAACTGGTACACCACGTACATTAAAGTTTGCGTTACCTTCACCACCAGAAGATTCTGCACGAATACCAGGTATGTTTCTAAAAAGTTCACCTGCAGATCTTGGTGATGCTTGTTCAATTTGTTTAATACCAACTGTAGAAACAGAAATACTAGATTCTATTTTAGATTTTGGATTTACAACACCAGTTACTATAATTTCGTCTAATGATTGTGCATTTTCAATAATAACGATATTTAAAACAATTTTAGAAGAATTTAAATTTACCTCTTTTGTAAAATTGTCGAAACCTAAAGAAGAAGCTACTAATGTATAAACACCTTCTTTAATGTTTTTAATTTCGTAATTTCCATCAAAATCAGAACTAGTACCAATTGTTGTTCCTTTTAAAATGATGTTTACACCAGGAATTAATTCTCCGTTCTGGTCTTTTACGGTACCAGAGATGCTAGATTGTGCTAATAATGTTGATGTCCCTGCTAAGAACAACATTAAAAGTAAACCTTTAAGATTTGTTAGTTTTTTCATTTTTTTGATTGTGAATTTAATAATTAGATAATTGTTTTTTTAGTAAAGTTAAAATTTTGCTTATTTTTTTTATCAACTTACCAAAACGAAAACGTTTTCGAATTGTCGAAAAGGTTTTCGTTTTGCAAAATAGTGTTATATTTGATTACTAATTTAATATAAATCAATAGGTTAAGATTTGGTAACTTTAAAACAAATTGCAGAAGAGTTAGGTATTTCTATTACAACGGTTTCTAAAGCGTTAAAGGATTACCCAGATGTTAGTAAGAAAACGAGAAAACGTGTAAGAGAAAAAGCAGCATTGTTAAATTATAAACCAAATTCTTTTGCAGTAAACTTAAGAACTAAAGAATCTAAAACAATTGGTTTGATTATTCCGGTGGTTGTACATCACTTTTTTTCATCTGTAATTAAAGGTATTATTGCACAAGCAGAAAAGAAAGGATATCTGGTTATTATACTACAATCTAATGAATCGTATGAATTAGAACAAAAGCAAATTGATTTATTATTAAGAAAGAGGGTTGATGGAATTCTAATTTCACTAGCAAATGAAACATCAGATTTTACGCACTTAAACCAAGTTATAAACCAGCAAACACCACTGGTAATGTTCGATAAGATAGCTAAAATTGTAAAATGTTCTAAAGTTATTATTGATGATAGAAAAGCAGCATATACTGCAACACAGCATTTAATAGATATAGGATGCAAGAAAATTGCTCATTTTAGAGGTCCTTTGTTACCACAAAATTCTATAGATAGATATTTAGGATATAAAAAAGCTTTATTAGATAATGGTTTAGAGTTCGATGCTTCTTTGGTTTACACCTGTGAGTGTGGTGATATGAGTTTTGAAGAAGGAAAAACCAATGCAAAACAACTTTTAAAAGATCATGATGATGTTGACGGAATCTTTATAAATACAGATTTGGTTGCCATTGGTGCCATGACAGAATTTACTGCTCAAGGTATCAAAATACCTCAAGACATAAATATTGTAGGTTTTAGTAATTGGTTTATGGCTTCAGTTATATCACCAAGTTTAACAACTATCAATCAACCAGGTTTAGAAATGGGTAAAAAAGCTTTTAAATTATTATATAAAGAAATTAAAAATAGAAAGGAAAATAAGTTAGTAACTCATAAACAAGTAGTTTTAGATACAGATTTAGTAATTAGAGATTCAACTAAAAATAAATAAGCAGGCAACCATTTACATAAAATTGAAGTCTAATCTTTTGTGAACATTTTATGTTTCGTTTAACAAATATTAAACATTTGCTAATTATTTAAAAATTAAGTTTGTAGCAATCAACCCAAACTATTTATGAAAAAAATTACGTTTATTTTATTTTTATGCACAGTATTTTCTTTACAAGCACAAGTTAAAGGAACTGTTACAGATCAAAAAGGAGATCCTTTATCTTTTGTAAGTGTCTATTTAAATAAAACAATTACAGGTACTACAACTAATGAAGAAGGTAACTATCTTTTAAACCTTAAAAAACCCGGAAAGTATACCATTATTTTTCAGTTTATAGGTTTTACAACTTTAAAAAAAGAAGTAACAATTTCAAGTTTCCCTTTTGAATTAAATGCAGTTTTAAAAGAAGAAAATGTACAATTAAACGAAATTGTAATCTCTACAAAAGACAATCCTGCAAATAGAATAATTAGAAATGCTATTAAAAACAAAGATAAGAATACAGAAAAGTATTCAAATTACACAGCCAAGTTTTACTCTAGAGGTTTAACTAGAATTAAAGATGCACCAGAAAAATTTTTTGGACAAAGTATGGGAGATTTTGGTGGAGGTTTAGATTCTACAAGAAGCGGAATAATCTATTTATCTGAAACGTTTTCTAATATATCATTTCAAAAAAAACCTAAAAAATTTAAAGAAAAAATTGTTGCATCTAAAGTTTCTGGGCAAGATAATGGCGTAAGTTTTAATAGAGCAGAAGAGTCTAATTTAGATTTATATGAAAACAGTATCGAAATTTTTAATGGTTTAGTTTCTCCTATTTCTACCAACGCTTTTACGTATTACAACTATAAATTGGTAGGAACATTTTATGATAAAAATCAAAAATTAATTAATAAAATTAAGCTTTTACCTAGGCGTAAAAACGATAGAGTTTTTGAAGGGTTTATTTATATTGTAGAAGACGATTGGGCATTGTACGGTATAGATGTTACCACAACAGGTGCGCAAACCAACATACCAATTGTAAATACTTTAAAAGTAACACAAGGCTTTAATTATTCCGAAGAAATTGATGGTTGGGTTTTAATAAATCAAACTTTAGATTTCGATTTAAATTTTCTTGGTTTTAAACCTAGCGGAAAATTTTCTTACACTTATTCTGATTATAATTTTAAACCAAATTTTACAGAAACTACTTTTACAAATGAGGTTTTATCTTTTGAAGAAAGTGCTACAAAAAAAGATTCTTTATTCTGGAACAAGTTAAGACCAATTCCTTTAACATTAGAAGAAGTAACAGATTATAAAGTAAAAGATAGTATTAAGACTCTTAGAAAATCTAAAAAGTATTTAGATTCTATTGATGCAAAAGGTAACAAGTTTGGTTGGTTAGATCCTATAACTGGGTACAGTTTTAATAACACTTTCGAAGATAAATCTTTTTCTTACAATGGGCCATTATTAAGAACAGGTTTTAACACGGTACAAGGTTTTTATACAGGTGTAGGTTTTAATTATTTTAAATCTTTAAATGATACAGGGAAGTGGTGGAGTGCAGGTGTAAATGCTAATTACAGTTTTTCTGAGAAAAAAATTAGACCAACTATTTATTTTTCTAAAAAATGGAATAACATTTCTAGACCAAGAATATTGGCAAAAATTGGTGTTACAACTCCGCAGTTTAACGAAAGAAATCCAATATCTAGGTTAAATAATTCTTTAAGTTCTTTAATAAGTAACCTTAATTATTTAAAAATTTACGAGAAACAAGCTGCAGAAATTACGTATTCTCAAGAAATTAAAAACGGAATTTACTTTTCTGGAACTTTAGAGTATGCAAATAGAAAACCGTTATTTAATACCACAGATTTTTCTTGGGCTTCTGCAGATAAAAACGGTGGTTATACCTCCAATAATCCTTTAGATAAAACAGATTTTACACAAGCGCCTTTTAAAGAGCATAGAATAGCAACTTTAGATTTAAGAACAAGATTTGTTTTTGGGCAAAAATATTTAACGTATCCAGATAGCAAGCAAAACGTAGGAAACAATAAATATCCGTCTGTTAGTCTTCGATACAGAAAAAGATTTGGGGCTTCTAATTCCGAATTAAATTCTGATGTATTTATTACAAATATTAATCAGTTTATTAACGCAGGTAATTATGGTAATTTTAAATACAGTTTAAGAGCGGGAATTTTCTTAAAAAAGAAAAATATTGCTTTTATGGATTATCTACAACCAAACGGAAACGAGTTAACATATCCTCTTAAAACAAGCGGAATAGGTAGTTTTGGTTTGTTAGATTATTACAAGTTGTACTCTAATGATAAATATGCAGAAGCGCATTTAGAACATAATTTTAGAGGTGCGATTTTAGGTAAAATTCCGTTATTAAATAAGCTAAACTTTTATTTAGTAGCAGGCTCTAAAGCAATGGTTATGGCAGATGCAAAACCATACACAGAATATTCTGTTGGTTTAGATAATTTAGGTTTTGGTAAGTGGAGGTTTTTAAGGTTAGATTATGTAATGTCTAACTATAATGGCGTGTCAGAAAATGGCTTTTTATTTAGATTTAGCCTTTTTAATTAAAAAATATAGATGAAAATAAAAACACTTTTTTTTGGAATTACTTCTGATTTAGTAGAAGAAAGCCAACTAGATTTCGATGTGAAAAACAACCTGTCAATCAAAGATTTTAAGCAGTTTTTGATTGAGAAACATCCGTCTTTAGAAAATATAAATTCGTATGCAATTGCCGTAAATGAAGAATATGCAGAAGAAGATTTATTATTAAAAGAAAACGATATTGTTGCTATTATTCCGCCAGTTAGCGGAGGTTAGTAGTTATCTTAAATATTTTTTATCCACATAAAAAGTACCAAAAGGAATCACAGAAGCAATTAAGACAATAGCCAATGTTTTATTGTTCCAGTTCATTTCTTTTTTAATAACAATAGCTAAAACAACGTACAACATAAATAAGATTCCGTGTGGCATTCCTAACATTTTTACATAAGAAGCATCGCCTTGTAAATACTTAATAGGTGTTGCTATAAAAAGTAAAAGTAAATAAGAAACCCCTTCTAACAAGCTAATAATTCTAAAGACACTTTTCATTTTTTTTGAAGTATAAAATATTAGTTTGCAAAGATACATTATGAATTATTATTTTTGCTATGAGCATATAACTTGTTTCGAGATTTTAAAAACCATGCAAAGAACTTCAATAAAAATTACATCAGAAAAATTAGATTTAAATGCTTGTTATGCTTTTGTTGAAGATGATTCTTGCGGCGGAATATCTGTTTTTGTAGGAACTGTTAGAAACGATACCGAAGGTAAAGAAGTAAAAAAGCTAGATTTTTCTACATATAAACCGATGGCGCTAAAAGAAATGCAAAAAATTGCAGATTTGGCACTCGAAAAATTTGATGTTAAAAAAGTTGCTGTTCATCATGCAGAAGGCGAATTACAAATAAGAGACATTCCGGTTATAATAGCAGTTTCTTCAAAACATAGAAAAGCAGCTTTTTTAGCGTGTGAATTTATTATAGACACTTTAAAAGAAACCGTACCAATCTGGAAAAAAGAACACTTTTCTGATGGCGAAGTTTGGGTAAACGCGCATCCTTAAATCAATTATTCTTTTAAAACAATGCGTTAATTGTTAGTTAGTTGTCGTTTTTCGACTTTGTAGCCATAAATAAAATTGTAAACCAAATAAAATTGCTCCTGCTAATAAATGTACTGCTTGTGTACCAAAAGGAATTTCTGCGTAATACATTAAAATACCAGAAATTACTTCGATAAAAATTAGGGCAACAATCCAATTTACTAATTTATAACCAAGGCTTTTACTTTGGTTTATGTAAAACATTCCGAAGTTTACCAACACAATTGCAATAGTAAAAGATCTATGAAAGTAAAATTTAAAACTAGGATTCATTAAACTATAATTTTTGTTTTCGAAACCATATAACTTTACTTGCTCATCAATAAATTGTCTTACTTGGGTTCCCATCGCAATTTGAATCAAAGAAAAAATTACAGAAACTATAAGTAGCTTGTTAAAAACAGAGTTGTATTTAAACGTTGTTTTTTTATCAGAAACAATAAAATTTAATTTTAATAAAAGAGCTATAATTAATAAGCCAACAACCATATGAATGGTAATGATTGTAGGTGTTAAATTGGTGTCTACTACAGTTTTACCCAACCAAGCTTCAAAAAGCATCAGAAAAAAGGCGCCAAAAGCTAATAAAGTAATTCGTTTGTCTTTTTTTCTATTTTTAAAAGCGCTGTATATTAAAAATAGAAAAACAAAACCTGCTAAAACAGACGCAAGCCTGTTGATGTATTCTGTCCAAGTATGGTACTTATTAAATTTTGCGTAATCGTGTTTTGTATAATTTTTCCAGTTATTAATATTAAAGTCTGTGGCAGTTTGTATATCTTCTTCTGCAACAAATAAAACTTCGTCTTTAATAATTATAATTCCTTTTTTATAATTGGTGTTTGGCTGCCATGTAATTTGTTCTTCGGATGTTGGTGGTATGTAATAACCAAAACATTTTGGCCAATCAGGACATCCCATGCCAGAACCTGTCATTCTAACAACAGAACCTGCTAAAAATATTAAATAAACAGAAATTATAGCAATTTGTACAATTTTTGGAAACCTATTTTGCATTGGAAAAGTCTTTTTGCAAAGATACCTCAAAAATAAAACAGCAAAAAAAAATTAAACATTCTTCTGTTATCTTTAAAAATTCTAAATAACAGTTTTTATAAATATTAAAGCATAACAAAACGATCAATTTTAGAGCCGAAGTCAGAAATAAAATTGAATAAAAAAACTTTTAAAAATATGGTTTTAAGAATGTCAATAGTAGCAGTGGTTTAGCTAAATTTTGTCTTTTAATAGGTTGATTTTTAATAAAATAAAATAGTGTTAAAATTTTACGAATATCATAAATTTTAACTTTTTGTTAAAAACTTCAAGGGATTTGTGAATAAGTATAACTTTCATTTTGGAACAAAAAACCCAATCTTTGTAGGAGTCGTTTTCACGATTAAATAACAAACAATAATTCTCAAAAAGCTTTATAAAAAATGTCTGTATTAGAACCTATTTTGCAACCAAATGACAACCGTTTTGTAATTTTTCCTATTCAACATGATGATTTGTGGGAGTGGTATAAAAAACAACAAGCTTGTTTTTGGACTGCAGAAGAAATAGACCTTACTGCAGATCTTGTAGATTGGACTACAAAATTAACAGATGACGAGCGTTATTTTATAAAGCACATATTAGCTTTTTTTGCTGCGTCAGACGGTATTGTAAACGAAAACTTAGCAGAAAACTTTGTAAATGAAGTACAGTATTCTGAAGCTAAATTTTTCTATGGTTTTCAAATAATGATGGAAAACATTCATTCTGAAACATATTCTTTATTAATAGATACTTATGTGAAAGATGAAGTAGAAAAAGATAATTTATTTAGAGCTATCGAGGTTTTTCCGGCAATTAAGAGAAAAGCAGATTGGGCTTTAAAATGGATAGAATCTGATTCTTTTGCAGAGCGTTTAATTGCTTTTGCAGCCGTAGAAGGTATTTTCTTCTCTGGCGCTTTTTGTTCTATCTTTTGGTTAAAGAAAAGAGGTTTATTACCAGGTTTAACTTTTTCTAACGAATTAATTTCTAGAGACGAAGGTATGCACTGTGATTTTGCGGTACACTTACACAACAACCACATGGTTAATAGAGTGCCAAAAGAACGTATTACAGAAATTATTGTAGATGCTTTAAATATAGAACGTGAGTTTGTTACAGAATCTTTACCTGTTAGTTTAATTGGTATGAATGCCAAATTGATGACGCAATACTTAGAGTTTGTTACAGATAGATTGTTGTTAGAATTTGGTTGTGATAAAGTTTACGATGTAACAAATCCTTTCGATTTTATGGAAATGATTTCTTTAGAAGGAAAAACTAATTTCTTCGAAAAAAGAGTATCAGAATACCAAAAAGCCGGTGTAAAATCTGGTGGTACAGGAAGTATTAGTTTCGATTCTGATTTTTAATTATCAGAATACAAATAGTTAACGCCTTTTATTCTTAAGCGTTAATTCATACAAAATAAAAGTAGTAAAAGAGTATCCTAAAAAAATTGGACGTTTTTGTGGGCTCTAATAATTAATAAAAAAACCAAATAATAAAATGTTTGTACTAAAAAGAGACGGTAAAAAAGAGCCGGTGATGTTCGACAAAATCACGGCAAGAGTAAAGAAAATGTGCTACGGGTTAAACAAAATTGTAGATCCTGTAAAGGTTGCAATGCGTGTAATTGAAGGTTTATATGATGGTGTAACAACATCAGAATTAGATAATTTAGCTGCAGAAACTGCCGCTACAATGACAACTGCGCACCCAGATTATGCAAAATTAGCTGCTAGAATTGCTGTTTCTAACTTACATAAAAACACTAAAAAATCATTCTCGGAAACTATGGATGATTTGTATACGTATGTAAACCCTCGTACAAACAAAAAAGCACCATTATTGGCAGATGAGGTATATAACATTATCAAAGAAAATGCAGAAAAATTAGATTCTACTATTATTTATAATAGAGATTTTAATTACGATTATTTTGGTTTTAAAACATTAGAACGTTCATATTTATTAAAATTGAACGGTCAAATAGCAGAACGTCCACAACACATGTTAATGCGTGTTTCTATTGGTATTCATAAAAATGATATTGATGAAGCAATAGCTACTTATGAGTTAATGAGTAAAAAATATTTTACACACGCAACACCAACTCTTTTTAACGCAGGTACACCAAAACCACAAATGTCTTCTTGTTTCTTATTACAAATGCAAGATGATAGTATTGAAGGTATTTACGATACATTAAAACAAACTGCAAAAATATCGCAATCTGCAGGTGGTATTGGTTTGTCTTTACACAATATTAGAGCTACAGGTTCTTATATTGCAGGTACAAACGGTACATCAAACGGTATTGTGCCAATGTTAAAAGTTTTTAATGATACTGCTCGTTACGTAGATCAAGGTGGTGGTAAGCGTAAAGGTTCTTTTGCAATGTATTTAGAACCTTGGCATGCAGATATTTTCGACTTTTTAGATTTAAAGAAAAATCATGGTAAAGAAGAAATGCGTGCTAGAGATTTATTCTACGCAATGTGGATTTCTGATTTATTTATGAAACGTGTAGAACAAGATGCAGATTGGACATTGATGTGTCCTCATGAATGTCCGCATTTATATGATACATATGATGAAGAATTCGAGCGTTTATACACAAGTTACGAGGCAGCCGGAAAAGGTAGAAAAACAATAAAGGCACGTGAGCTTTGGGAGAAAATTTTAGAATCTCAAATCGAAACAGGTACGCCATATATGTTGTATAAAGATGCAGCAAATAGAAAATCGAATCAGAAAAATTTAGGTACAATTCGTTCTTCAAACTTATGTACAGAAATTATGGAGTATACAGCAGAAGATGAGGTTGCGGTTTGTAACTTGGCTTCTATTGCTTTGCCAATGTTTATTTCTGAAAGAGAAGGCGGAGAAAAATACTTTAATCATAAAAAATTATACGACGTAACTAAAAAAGTAACGCGCAATTTAGATACAGTAATAGACGCTAATTTTTATCCTGTTATAGAAGCAGAAAACTCTAACTTTAGACACAGACCGGTTGGTTTAGGTATACAAGGTTTAGCAGATGCGTTTATACAATTACGTTTACCTTTTACAAGTGATGAAGCTAAAAAACTGAATCAAGAAATTTTTGAAACGATGTATTTTGCAGCTGTAACTTCTTCTATGGAAATTGCAAAAGCAAAAGAGCCTTACTCTACTTTCGAAGGTTCTCCAATGTCTAAAGGAGAGTTTCAGTTTAACATGTGGGGAATTAAAGATGATGAGTTAAGCGGAAACTGGGATTGGGCAAAATTACGTAAACAAGTAATGAAGCACGGTGTTAGAAACTCGTTATTAGTTGCGCCAATGCCAACAGCATCTACTTCTCAAATATTAGGAAACAATGAAGCTTTTGAGCCTTACACATCTAATATTTATACAAGAAGAGTATTGTCTGGTGAGTTTATTGTAGTAAACAAACACTTATTAGAAGATTTAGTAGAATTAGGTTTATGGGACAACGATATGAAAGAAAGTATAATGCGTGCAAACGGATCTATACAACATATCGAAGAAATTCCTGCAGAATTAAGAGAGTTATATAAAACTGTTTGGGAAATGAGTATGAAAGATATTATAGACATGGCGCGCCATAGAGGATATTTTATCGATCAATCTCAATCTCTAAACTTATTCTTAAAAGATCCAGATTATGGTAAATTAACTTCTATGCATTTCTATGCTTGGAAATCTGGCTTAAAAACAGGAATGTATTACTTAAGAACAAAATCTGCGGTAAATGCAATTCAGTTTACAGTTTCTAAAGAAAAGAAAGCACAAGTTATAGAAGAAGAAAAACCAATGAGCGCTGCAGAATTTAAAGCTATGGTAGATGCTTCTAAAAACGGAGCACCAGACGACGATTGCTTAATGTGTGGTTCTTAATTTTTGATAAAATATAATCAATAAGAGAAGTCGAAAGGCTTCTCTTTTTTTATTGTATTTTCGAAGAAATTTTAAAATGAAAAAAGCTTTTTTATTATTGGCTATAGTTTTAATCTCTTTTTCTTGTAAAAAAGGTAAAGAAGTAGATACGCAAAAAATTAATAAAGAAACTTCAGAAACATTTATCAATTTTGATAAATATACTTTTAACACAACAGAGAATACTAGAGAAAAAATAACCTTATCTAAAGAAAGTATGTATATTTTAGATTTTTGGTATTTAGAATGCGAGCCGTGTGTAAAACAACATAAAGAGATTAGAGAATATCAGCATATACTTGCTAAAAACAATATAAAAGTCATTGGTATTTCTATTGATAGAAGCCAGAAAAACTGGAGAAATTATTTAAAAAAACATCAATATAACTGGCAAAATTACAATCAGTTTCAAGAAGAAAATGATTTAAAATACGACTTAAATATTAAATTTTTTCCAAGATATTATTATGTAAATGATAAAGGATTTATTTTGCGAAAATTTAATTCCTTCAAGCAAGTAATCAATTATTTAAAAATAAAAAAATAGCCCTAAAATTAAAGTAGAATGAACTGGGAACAACTCCTTTCTTTAAAGCGCTTTGGCGATACTCAAAAAAGACCTAGAATTGCACAAGATGAAACACGATTAGGTTTTGATGTAGATTTTGACAGAATTATTTTTTCATCTGCATTTAGAAGTTTACAAGACAAAACACAAGTAATTCCGTTATCTGAAACAGATTTTGTACATACGCGTTTAACGCATAGTTTAGAAGTATCTGTAGTTGGTAGAACGCTTGGTAGAAGAGTTGGTAAAGCCTTATTAGAGCGTCATCCTAACTTGGTAGATTTAGGTTACACTTTTAATGATTTTGGTGCAATAACTGCCGCTGCGTCTGTTATGCACGATATTGGGAATCCGCCATTTGGTCATTCAGGAGAAAAAGCAATTGGTGAGTATTTTAAAACGGGTAAAGGTGTAAAATATAAAAATGAACTGTCGGATAAAGAATATCAAGATTTAATCGATTTTGAAGGAAATGCGAACGGATTTAAAATTTTAACCGAATCTAGAAAAGGAATTTCTGGTGGTTTAAGATTAAGTTATGCAACCTTGGGCGCATTTTTAAAATATCCTAAAGAGAGTCTTCCTAAAAAGCCAACAAACCATATTGTAGATAAAAAATATGGCTTTTTTCAATCAGAAAAAGAAGCATTTTTAGATGTAGTAAAAGATTTAGGAATGCTCGAAAAAAAATCTGACGGTATTTCTTTTTTCAGACATCCTTTAGCTTATTTAGTTGAAGCTGCAGATGACATTTGCTACACAATCATAGATTTTGAAGACGGAATAAACCTTGGCTTAATAGACGAAGAATTTGCTTTAGAATACATGATTAAATTGGTAAAAGATACAATCGATATTAAAAAGTACCATTCTTTACAACATAAAACTGATAGAGTTAGTTATTTAAGAGCTTTAGCAATTGGTGTTTTAATTAACGAAGCAGTAACAATTTTTTTAGACAACGAAGAAGCAATTTTAAATGGTACGTTCGAAAAATCTTTACTCGACAAGTGTAAGTATGAAGCTCAAATTAACGACATAATTAAAATAAGCGTTTCTAAAATATACAAAAGCACAGAAGTGGTAGAAAAAGAAGTTGCTGGTTATAGAATTATTGCAGATTTATTAGACGTTTTTGTAACAGCTTTAAATAATAAGTTTGACGGTTGCTCATCAAATTTTGACAACTTGGTTTTAAATTTATTGCCAGAAGAATACAAAACAGAAACAACTAATTTGTATCATAGGATTATGCAGGTTTGTAGTTATGTTTCTAGAATATCAGATAGTTACGCCATACGAATGCATAAAAAACTAACTGGTAATATTATATAAAGCTATTAATAATCACTAAATTTGATGACTTTTTTAAAGAAATTATAAATATGAATAAAAAATTATCTTTTTCTATTTTGGCAATTGTTGCCATTATAACTGTTGTTTTAGTAAATTATAACTCAGAAACAGAGTTTGAAAAAAAACAAAAAGAATATGCCGAGTACTTGGCAAATCATCCATATGCTAAAAGAGCTCCTTTAACTAGAGAAGAAATAAAAGCAATGCCAAAAAAAGATCGACCAGATTTAGCATTTGAGCAAGATTTTTTAAGAACTATGGATCCGAATACTAAAAAGTTGCATCAAGATAGATTGGTAAAAGCTTTAAAATATGGTAAAAAGGTAAAACAAGAATTTAGCTCTAAATCTGCAACAACTTTTAATTGGGAGTCTAGAGGTCCAAAAACTGTAGCAGGAAGAGTTAGAGCAATGATGTTTGATCCTAATGATACCGAAAGTAAGCGTGTGTTTGCTGGTGGTGTAAGCGGTGGAATTTGGAAAAATGAAGACATTACAGATGAAAATTCACCTTGGACTATGGTGAATTCTGATATGTCAAATTTTGCTATTTCTGCAATGGATTATGATCCTGTACAGAACAATACATTTTATGTTGGTACCGGAGAAGGTTGGGGAAATGTAGATGCAGTAAATGGTGCAGGAATTTGGAAAACAACAGATGGTGGTTTAACTTGGAATAATTTAGCAGCCACAACTGGGTTTGAATATGTTTATGATTTAATAGTTAGAAATGAAGCTGGAGTTGGTGTTGTTTATGCGGCAATGCAAGATTTAGATGGTGGTCAAGGTTCTGGTATTTTTAGATCTGCAGATGGTGGTTTAACTTGGAATAGAGAATCTTCTGGAGCTTATAGAGATTTAGAATTAGCTTCAGATAACACAATTTGGTTAGGTGATTCCTCTGGGACAATTTACTCATCTACTAATGGATTAACCTTTACTCAAAGATATAGATCTTCATTGTCTTCATTAGGAAGAGTAGATATAGCAGTTGCTCAATCAAACTCTAATGTAGTTTATGCAATGATTGCAAGTGCTAATAGATTGGGTGAAATTGTAAAAACTACAAATTCAGGAAATACATGGACGTCATTGTCTAATACTCCAGAAGATTCTGGAGATTCATCGATACCAGATAGTGATTTTACAAGAGGTCAGGCATGGTATGATTTAATAATTCAAGTTAACCCAACAAATGAAGATGAGGTTTATGTAGGTGGTATTAATATTTTTAAAAGTCGAAATGGTGGTGATTTTTGGTTTAAAGTCTCTAGTTGGGATTTAGATAGAGATAACTCTGTGAAGTTTGTTCATGCTGATCAACACAATATTGTTTTTAGACCAAATACTGACGGAATTATTTTTTCAACTGATGGAGGTATGTTTTATGGAAAAAGATCATCAGACTTACCATTTGGTAGTTTAGAGGCTAGAAATTTAGATTTTAATGTTACCCAATTTTATTCTGGCGCGATTGATCCAGTAAACACAAATGCTTTTTTAGGTGGTGCTCAAGACAATGGTACTAATTATTTGTTTGAATCTGGTTTAAGTAATTCTACAGAGCTATTAGGTGGTGACGGAGGCTTAAGTTTTATAGATCAAACTGCAGTTAATACTCAAAGAGGTTTATATTACATTGCTTCAACTCAGAATAATAATTTTTATTTATATGATTTTTCTAATTCCGAAACTAGACCAAGAGTTACAACATTGGTTAACAATGGAAATGCAAGTTTTATAAATCCTGCTGATTATGACAGTGAGAACAATATTTTTTATTCTTTTAATGAAGATAGTTCTATCACTAGAGCAATATTAAATCCTGATTATCAAAATCAAAGTTTTATAACTAGAGATACAATTGTTGTTCCTTTTTTGTTTGATATAAATGTTACACATATTAGAGTTTCATCACATAACAAATCTGATAGAAAGGTTTTTTTAGGAACTCAAGATGGAAGAGTTGTCTACATTAATGCGAATGATGATACCTCGAAAACCTTAGGAACTCCATCTATTACAGGTTCTGTTTCGTCTGTAGAACTAGGTGCTTCCGACGATGAAATTCTGCTAACATATTCTAATTACGGAGTAAAAAGTGTTTGGTATACTATTGATGGTGGAGATAACTGGAAGGATGTTGAAGGTAATTTACCTGATATTCCTGTAAGGTGGTCTTTATTCAATCCTTTGGATAGAAAAGAGGTTTTATTAGCTACTGAGGCCGGAATATGGAAAACAAGTGATGTAACTGCAGAAACAGTTGTTTGGGAACCTGCATCTTCTGGAATGGGAAATGTTAGAGTAGATATGCTACAGTATAGAGCATCAGATAATTTAATCTTAGCAGCTACACATGGTAGAGGAATGTTTACAGCTAACTTTACTGACAACACAGCTTCTGTTGCAGATGTTATAAATAAAGACAAAGTTTTTACTATTTATCCAACAGTTTCTGAAGGAGATTTTACAGTTTTTGCTAAAAACACTTTAGGTAAAGTGAAAATAAATATTTTTGATACTGCAGGAAGACAAGTTTATAGTTCTAGTTTAGATTTTAGTGTAACTGAAAAACAACCAATTTCATTAGATATTAATTCAGGAATTTATATTGTAAATTTAGTAGATAAGAACAATAACAAATCTTCTAGAAAAGTTATAATAGAATAATTTTATAAAGTTTATAATTTAAAAAACGGCACTAATTTTAGTGCCGTTTTTTATGCTCTATTAAATCTAAAAATTAAACTATCAATATCTAAATTAAGTGTTTGTTGTAGTTTTGTTACACTACCATGTTCAATAAAATTATCTGGTATACCAAGTATTTCTACTTTATTTTGATATTCATTATCTGCCATGAATTCTAAAATAGCAGTTCCAAAACCTCCTTTTACTGTTCCATCTTCGATAGTATAAATATTCTGATATGTTTTAAATATTGTATGCAAAGTGTTTTCATCTAACGGTTTAACAAAGCGCATATCATAATGAGAAAAACTAGAAGGTAGATCTACAAATTTTAAAGCCTCAGTAACATTTTTAGCAATTGTTCCAATAGATAAAATAGCCGTTTTGTTTCCTTTTTGTAAACAATAACTTTTAGCGATTTCAATTTTTTTGAAAGGCTGTTTCCAGTCGATAATATTGCCAGTTCCTCTAGGGTAACGAATTGCAATTGGATTTTTTAATCCTAATTGAGCAGTATATAATATGTTTCTTAGTTCAATTTCATTTCTAGGAGCAAAAATAATTAAATTAGGAATTAATCTTAGATAAGCTAAATCGAAAACACCGTGATGTGTTGCGCCATCTTCACCAACCAAACCAGCTCTATCTAGGCAAAATATAACAGGTAAATTCTGTATAGCAACATCATGAATTACTTGGTCGTACGCTCGTTGTAAAAATGTAGAATAGATATTACAATATGGTATTAAATTTTGAGTAGCCATACCAGCAGCCAATGTTACTGCATGTTGTTCTGCAATACCAACATCAAAAGTTCTGTTAGGGTATTTTTCTAACATTAACTTTAAAGAACTACCCGTTAACATGGCAGGTGTAATACCAACAATTCGTAAATTTTTATCTGCTAGTTCTACAATAGTTTGTCCAAAAACATCTTGATATTTAGTATATAAACTTTTCTCTTTTAGAATTCTTTCTCCAGAAATTTTATCAAATTTACCGGGAGCATGGTACGTAACTTGGTCTTCTTCTGCTTTTTGTAAACCTTTTCCTTTTGTAGTAATTACGTGTAAAAATTTTGGACCTTTAACAGATTTCAAGCGCTCTAATTCATTTAATATTTTAGGTAAATCATGTCCATCAATCGGTCCAGAGTAATCGAAGTTTAAAGCTTTTATAATATTATTTTGAGCTGCTAATTTTTTATCGCTTTTTACTTTTGTTAAGTATTCTTTTAAAGCTCCAACAGCAGGGTCGATACCAATTGCATTGTCATTTAATATAATTAACAAATTAGCGTTAGAAACACCAGCATGGTTTAAAGCCTCAAAAGCCATA
Organism: Polaribacter sp. OB-PA-B3; assembly: GCF_054589375.1. Classification (NCBI taxonomy): domain Bacteria; kingdom Pseudomonadati; phylum Bacteroidota; class Flavobacteriia; order Flavobacteriales; family Flavobacteriaceae; genus Polaribacter; species Polaribacter sp. OB-PA-B3. The sequence continues at coordinate 72,739 of NZ_BAAIIX010000001.1, read as the reverse complement.
CCGCTAGCAATAGAAGCGTCTCCAATAACAGCAATATGTTGTTTTTCGGTTTCTCCTTTTAAGTTAGATGCTATTGCCATTCCTAAAGTAGCAGAAATGGATGTAGAAGAATGTCCAACACCAAAAGTATCAAATTCACTTTCTTTTCTTGCCGGAAAACCAGCAATTCCTCCAAATTGTCTATTGGTATGAAAAACGTCCTTTCTTCCTGTTAAAATTTTATGACCGTATGCTTGATGCCCAACATCCCAAACTAGTAAATCATCTGGAGTTTCAAATAAATAATGTAAAGCAATAGTTAATTCTACCACGCCTAAACTAGCACCTAAATGGCCTTCTTTTGTGGCAACAATATCAATAATAAATTCTCTTAACTCTTTTGCGAGTTGAGGTAGCTGACTTTGATTTAATTTGCGTAAATCTTTTGGGTTTGATATGTTATCTAACAAATTTGTCATGAGAATGCAAAAATACAATTTAACTTTTTGTAATATTGATTTTTATATTTCAAAAAATGATACAACCTTTCGACGATGTTTATTTTATGAAGAAAGCTTTACAAGAGGCTGAACTTGCTTTTGATAAAGGCGAAGTTCCTGTAGGCGCAATCATCGTTTTTAAAGATCAAATAATTGCAAGAGCCCATAATTTAACAGAAATGCTAAATGATGTAACGGCACATGCAGAAATGCAAGCTTTTACAGCTGCGGCAGATTTTTTAGGCGGAAAATACCTAAAAGACTGTGTATTATATGTTACTCTAGAACCTTGTCAAATGTGTGCAGGTGCAAGTTATTGGGCACAGTTGGGTAAGATTGTTTACGGAGCATCTGAGCCCGAAAGAGGTTTTAGAAATTTAGGGACAAAGTTGCATCCAAAGACAGAAATTGTAGCAGGAATTTTAGAGAACGATTGTGCACAGATTTTAAAACGATTTTTTATTCAGAAACGTAATTTGAATTAATTTTTATGATGCAAAAATACGATGTAGTTGTAATTGGTGGTGGTCCGGCAGGAGGGCAAGTTGCAAGAAATCTAGCCAAAAAAGGGCATAAAATTTTATTGGTAGAACGATTTCCTTCATTTTTAGATAATAATTTTTCTAGTGCTGGTATGACGTTAGCACCTTTAAAAGAATTTGATTTACCAGACAAAGTTATTGGCGCTTATTGGAAAAATATTACCATTCAGTGTACAAAAAACAGTTATTTCTGGAAAGGAAATACAAGCAAAGGTGTTGTTTTAGATTACGGAAAATTAAAACAATTTTTAGCTGATGATGCAAAGAGTTTTGGTGGAGAAGTTTTAACAGGCTATAAATACATCAGTAAAAAAGTAAACGATAAAACTGTAATTGTTTCTTTACAAAAAGCGAAGTCTACAGAAGTTATAGAAGTAGAAAGCAAATTAGTTGTAGATGCTACAGGGCCACTTAGAAAGGTAATGTACGATGATAAAGAAGTACAACCAACAATGAATTTGGGTAGTGGTACAGAATATTTAATAGAAGTTGCACCAGATATTTATGAGAAATACAAAGATCAATTAGTCTTTTTTTTAGGACATAAATGGGCAATTAAAGGGTATTCTTGGATTTTTCCTATGGAACAAAATATCTTAAAAGTTGGTGCAGGAAAAACACATTTAAAATCTCTTAATCAAGAAAATACAGATAAAACTACTAAAAAAATTACCGAACAAATTATTAAAGAATATTTAAAGTGCGATACTTATAAACTGTTAGATGTTCATGGTGGTATATTAAGATATTCTGAGGGTTTAAAAGACAAATTCTATAATAATAAAGTAATTGCAGTAGGCGATTCTATTTCTGCAATAAACCCAAGAGGTGGTGAAGGAATTAGATATGCAATGCAAAGTGCAGATTTAGCGTGCGTTTATATTGATGAATATTTGGTTAAAGGCACAACAAACTTTGATAATTACCGAAAAAAATGGCGTAGAAGAAAACTTTTTAAATGGCGTTTAAGTGAAGTTTCTAGTCAAAGAATGTACAGTAAGTATACAGATATTCAGATAGAAAATAGAGTAAAGTTTTTTCATGAAAACTTTAGTACAGACGTTTTAATAGATAGTTTGTTTAACTTTAAATACAACCAAATTATTTTACGATTTTTTCAATTAATTCGATTAAAAATAGAATTTGCTTTTAAAAAAGATAGATTTTAATGTCTTTTTGTTAAATATTTTATAAAAAAATCTTAAAAATTTGTGAGATAGTTTGTTTTAGAGAACTTTACAAGAACTAATTAAATTCTCTTACAGATGAAAAACATTCTACTCTTATTCTTGTCATTATTTGCTGCAATAGCAATATCTGCACAAGAAACCCCTGCACCAAATTATAGAGCAGCAGCAAAATATTCGCCAAAAAACTTAGCGAAAATGGTGCATTCTACAAGTGTTAGTCCGCATTGGTTAAAAAAAGGAAACCGTTTTTGGTATTCTTATAAAACATCAGAAGGTTCTAATTATTACTTAGTAGATGCAGATAAAAAGTCGAAACAACTACTTTTCGATAATGTTAAAATGGCAAAATGGTTAACAGAAATTACCAAAGATCCGTACGATGCAAAACACTTACCTCGTTTTAGATTTAAATTTAACGAAGCAGAAAATGCAATTCGTTTTAGAGTAAAATCTACAGAAGAAGTTGCCGTTGTAGAAGACAAAAAAGAAGAAAAGAAAGATTCTACATCAACTAAAAAAGCCAAAAATAAAAAGCCTAAAATGGAGAAGAAAACTTATTATTTAGAATATAAGTTAGGCGGAAACGGTTTAAAAATAATTAATACTAAAAAGGAAGAAAAAAAGCCTTGGTTAAGATGGGCAAACGTTGCTCCAGACAGTTCTATTGTTTTATATTCTAAAAATTACAATTTGTATTGGATGGATAAAGTGAACTTTAAAAAGTTTATTAAAGATGAAAAAGATAGTACGGTTGTAGAAAACCAATGGACTAAAGACGGAGAAGAAAACTACGGATACGGCGGCGGTTCTAGAGAAGATAATGTAGATAAAGAAAAAAACAAAGACAAGCGTAAAGGTGTTTGGGGAACTTGGTCTCACGATTCTAAAAAGTTTGTATTTCAAAAATCAGATTCTAGACATATTAAAGATTTGTGGGTAATTAATTCTACAGGTAAAAAAAGACCAACCTTAGAAACCTATAAATACCACATGCCAGGAGAACAAGAATATTATAAATCTGAGTTATTAATTTTTGATATTCCTACTAAATCTCACATAAAAGTTCCTTTAGATACAGTTCGTCAACAAAGTATATCTGTGTTTAGAGCACCAAGAAAACAATCTAGTAGAGATGATGATTTTAGGCCTTCTTTGCTTTTATCAAAAAAAGGAAAAATATATTTCAGTGTAATTTCTAGAGATCGTAAAAAGTATGATATTAATGTTGCAGACCTTAACACAGGTGAATATAAAACGTTAATAGAAGAGCGTTTTAATACATATATAGAGTCTCGTCCGTTAATTCTATTAAACAACGAAAAAGAGATGTTGCATTGGGCAGAACGTGATGGTTGGGCGCATTTTTATTTGTATGATTCTGATGGAAACTTAAAGAACCAAGTAACAGAAGGCGATTACCATGTAGATGGTTTTGCAGGTTTAGATGAAAAAACAAGAACACTTTACTTTACCGCAAATGGCGTTAATAAAAAACAAGATCCTTATTATTTACATACTTATAAAATTAATTTAAATGGGTCTGGAATGAAAACATTAGATGCAGGAGATTTTACAGCAACTACTTCTATGGCAGATTCTAATAAATATTTTGTAAGTAATTATTCGAGAGTAAATACAGTACCAAAATCTGAACTTAGAGACGCAAATGGGCGTAAAGTTATGGATTTAGAAACGGCAGATTTATCACAATTATTTGCATCTGGTTATAAATTTCCTGAACCTTTTAAAGTAAAAGCAGATGATGGAATTACAGATATTTATGGTGTAATGTACAAGCCTTTTGATATGGATTCTACAAAAGTATATCCGTTATTAGAATATGTGTATCCTGGTCCGCAAACAGAAGCTGTAAACAAATCTTTTTCTTACAGAATGGATCGTTTAGATAGAATGGCACAAGTTGGTTTTGTAGTTATTACTTTAGGAAACAGAGGTGGGCACCCAGATAGATCTAAATGGTATCACAATTATGGTTACGGAAATTTACGTGATTATGGTTTGGCTGATAAAAAATATGTTGCACAACAATTGGCAAATAAACACAAGTTTATTGATATTGAAAAGGTAGGAATTTATGGTCATTCTGGTGGTGGATTTATGTCTACTGCAGCAATGTTGGTATATCCAGATTTCTTTAAAGCGGCAGTTTCTTCTGCCGGAAATCACGATAATAATGTGTATAATTCTTGGTGGAGTGAAACGCATCATGGTGTAAAAGAAGAAATAGATGCAAAAGGAAAAATTTCTCATAAATACAAGATTGATGACAATCAATCTTTAGCAAAAAATCTTAAAGGACATTTAATGTTGATTCATGGTGATATGGATAATAACGTAAATCCGGCAGGAACTATTAGAATGGCAAACGAATTAATTAAGGCAAACAAACGTTTTAAATTTATGATTATGCCAGGACAAAGACATGGTTTTGGTAGTATGACAGAATATTCTTTCTGGTTAAGAGCAGATCATTTTAGTAAGTATTTATTAGGAAAAGAAGCAACCGATACAGATATTATGTTTATGAATTTAGATAAGCCAATGAATAGATAATCTATCTATTAAATAGCTTTTAATAATAAAAAAAAACTCCGAATGAAAATTCGGAGTTTTTTATGTTTAATTTTTAATTAATCTTCTACATACTCTAAAATATCTGAAGGTTGGCATTCTAAAGCCTTGCAAATAGCTTCTAATGTAGAAAAACGAACTGCTTTAGCTTTACCTGATTTTAAGATAGATAAATTAGCAGTAGTAATGCCAATAATTTCTGCCAACTCTTTACTTCGCATTTTGCGTTTGGCAAGCATTACATCTAAGTTTACAATAATTGCCATGTTTATATTGTTAGGTCGTTTTCTTGTTTTAATTCTTGTCCTCTTTTAAAAACTTCTTTTAGAACATAAAAAAATATAATTCCTAAAGGATAGAAAATTAAAAAGTCTAGAGATGCACTTCCTTTTGTGATAAAATGCGGTACTTCTTTATCGTTAAAAACCATAGAGATGGGGTTTAGTGTTGTACCTTTAAGTATGAAATCTAAAACAAATAAGATTGAAATTAAAAATATAATTTTATTTAGAATTTTAATATTTGAAGTAAAAAAAAGATCAAAGTTTTTAGTGTTTTTGAGAAATTTATTTAATAAATATAGGATAAAAAGAAAACCTGAAAACATAATAACTTTTGTCCAAATAACATAAAATTTTGAATAATTATCTAATAAATTATAATAAGTTAATTGTTCTGATTGTTTCCATTCTTCATAGTTTTTTGGAGTTTTTTCAACGTTCAAATTAAAAACCAAATCTCTCTTTTTATTCAAAGTTAGATTATTGTAATTATTAGGAGAAAATATGGAATGAAAATAAATAAAAATAAGTCCAGTTATAAGGATTAATTGAAGGCTCATTAAAAACTTCAGAAAATATGAAGCTAATTTTAAACGTTTTTCTGTTTTCATAATTATATTGTTAAATCATTTTCTTGTTTTACTTCTCTTGCTTTTTCTAATATTTTACTGAAAATGTAGAAGAAAAAACCCATAATCATAGAAAAATATAGGATAAATATAAAGTCAGTACTCATCTTTAAGCTGGCAAACTTACCATCAAAAATATCTACAAAAATGGTTAAACTACCGACTGCTGCGGCGCGTAAAAAGTAAAAACCTGTTTTTTTAAATAGCAATATTTTTTCGATTGAAAAGATATCTTCAATGTCTTTAAAATTTAGAGTTTTTATCAAATTGTAAAAACCTATAAAAAATAATATACTGGCTATAAATTTGATACCAAATTTTATCCAAATAGCACTAGAACTTGCGTTATTAATTACCATACCTAAATAACTGAAATCGTTTTCCATAAAAGCAAATAATGCTTTAATTGGATATAGAAAAAGAATAAATGTAAAAACGAATGAAAAGGTTTTAATTCCTTTTTTTAAGTCTTGTATGTCTTTCATAAACTATATTGTTAAATCGTTTTCTAGTTTTGTGTTTTTAGCAATTTTAAAAATTTCACTTAACGTTAAAAAGAACAATCCTAAACAAATAATTACCAAGTGTTGATTTAAACCAAATTCTAAAGAAACTTTATGGTCAAAGTAAATTTTGCTTGTAAAAGATATTAAGAGAGAAATAATACCAGAAATAGCTAATAAATTTCCAGTTTTTTTGAAGTATATAATAACAGTTTCTTCAAAAATTTTTACTCTTATAAAAAGGTGTAATACTTTTCTAAAGAAATATAACGCAGTAATAATCAATAAATAATTTAAAGCAGAAACTGAAAGTAATATTTTTGATAATAAAGTATCGTTAGTAAAATTTATTGAATTCATTTTGATGTTTAAATCGCCTAAATCAACAAAGAATACAGCTATTGAAATACCAATTATAATTATTACAATGGGCATAGAAAAAATCCAAAGTAAATCTACAATTGCTTTTAGAACATTAAGTTTTTTCATTATTTCATATATTTTTGATAGTCCAAATATATAAAAATTATTGAAAAACAATAATAAAATATTAAAAAAGAGTAATTATTTTGTTTTAGGATAAAAAAAATCAGAAGTTAAAACTTCTGATTTTTCTAAATATTTTTAAATGAATTGGTTCTTAATCTCTAGACATAAATATTTGTAAAACGTACCAAAATAGCAACATTAAAGAAGCAAATAAACCTAAAGACGCAGGTATGTAGTCTTCTGTACCAAATTTGTTAACCAAGTTAGATGTTTGGTATAAGATAGATCCGCCAGCTAAAACACACATTCCAACAGAAAACCATAAACCTAAATTAAAACCGAATAAAGAGCCTGCAACAATTAAACCTAAAGCTATAAAAAAGCCAATTGTTAAACCTGTTTTAAGAAAAGAAAAGTCTTTTTTAGTTAAAAAAACAACCGCAGAAATACCCGCAAATAAAGCTAAAGTAACTAAAGCTGCTTGTTGTATTAAATCTTCACTTTCTGTGTAGTAAATGGCAATTGCTAATAACGGCACAAAAATGATTGCTTGTGCAAAAACATACAAAGCATACGCCATGTATTGTATATTTTTATCGGCAGTTTTTAAAACTGTACTTTCTGCATAATTTGTAATCAGCATAAAACCACCTAACATAATTAACCAACGCCAACCTTGTGTCATAGACATCATAAAGGTTACAATTGCATCGCTTTGTAATAATAAATATTCAAATAAAACAAATAAAAGTACGCCACCAGCAACGTGTGCATATGTTTTTTTGTAGAATTCTACTCGATCTAAATCGGTAGCATTAATTAGCATCGTTTTGTTTTCAAACGTATTTTCCATAGTAATATAATTTTTTAAAAAATAAAGATATTCTTTTTAAGTTGAAGTAAAAGAAGAGAGAAGAAATTTATACTTTTTTTATAACATTGGTTACAATTCCCCATATAACAAAATCGTTATCTTCTGTAATGTTTATAATTGGGTAATTAGGGTTTTCTGGTTGTAGCCAAACTTCGTTTTTTTCTACACGAAGCCTTTTTACAGTAAACTCGCCATCTAAAAAGCAGACCGCAATTTTATTGTTAGCAGGTTCTAAACTTCTATCAATTACCAATAAATCGTTGTCGTCTAAACCAGCATCAATCATAGATTGCCCTTTTACTTTGGCAAAAAAAGTAGCGTCTTTGTTTTGTATTAGTTCATCATCTAAAGAAATTCTAGTTTCTCTAAAGTCGTCTGCAGGCGAAGGAAAACCGGCAGAAATGCCAACATCAACCAAAACAGCTCCGTCTCCAGAAGAAGTCTTTGGCGTAAAAAAAGTAAGATTTTTAGATGTTGTCATAATACTTTGCAAATTAAAACATTTCTTTAAATTTTAAAGAGTTTATTTTACAATTAAAACTTCGTTAATATTTGTGGTAAATTTTTTAGACAATCGGTTTTGTTTCATTTTCCAGGTTCTGTTTAAATCTTGATTGCCAAGTTTAATTTTATCACTTTTAAATTTCTTATTTAAATTGTCTATTGCAGACATTAAAGGTTTGTGTTTTGGGTTTTCATGGCTAAATAAATTTAGCTGAAAATTGTCGTTAGGTACCAAGCCAGAGATAATTACACCTGCTTTTTTATAATTAACACCCTTTTGAAAAATCGTTTTTACGGCGGCTATTGCTGCGGATGAAATAGTTAACGTTGAATCTGTTGGGTAGGATAAAAAAACTGTTTTGTTTTCTTTTAAATAAGTTTGATTTTTATCGAAACGATTGCTTCTAAGAAACACAGTTATTACATGGCAATTCGATTTTTGATCGCGTAATTTTTTTGCGCAACTCGACGCAAAAGTAGAAATACGTTCTGTAATATTTTCTAGATCTGCATACGTATTTTCGAAACTTCTTGTGGTAGCAATCATTTTTTTAGAAGAAACAGCATCTTCTAACGGTATTTTAGAAATGCCTTGTAAATCTTTTTGCAAACGCCATTCTACAATAGAAAAATTTTTTAAAACCCAATCGCTTGGTAGTTGTGTAAAATCGAATGCAGTTTCACAACCTTTTGCTTGTAGGCGTTTTTTTAACCGACTTCCAATTCCCCAAACATTGCCAATTTTAGTCCATTTTAGAGCTTTAATTCTATTCTCTTCAGAATCTATTATACAAATGCCTTTTGATTGTTTTAAGTTAGAACGCGCAATTTTATTGGCAACTTTACTAAGTGCTTTTGTTGGTGCAATACCAACGCATGTTGGTATTCCTGTCCATTTTAAAATTTTACTGCGCATTTTGGTTGCGTAGTTAGACAAGTCATAATTTTCGAAACCTTTTAATTCTAAAAAAGATTCATCTATAGAATAGACTTCTATATCCGGAGAAAAACCCGCTAAAATATTCATAACTCGAGTACTCATGTCTCCGTATAACGGATAATTAGAAGACAAAACGGTAATATTGTTGCTTTTACAAAATTGTTCCCATTTAAAAATTGGCGCACCAAAAGGTAGTTGTAATTTCTTGGCTTCGTCGCTCATAGAAATAACACAACCATCATTATTGCTTAAAATAGCAACTGGTTTTCCTTGTAAATTTGGGTTAAAAACGCGTTCACAAGAAGCATAAAAATTATTACAATCTATTAGCGCAAACATGTTGCAAAATTATTAAAAAAATAGGCTCAAATTAAGATTGTTAATATCTTAATCTGTTAAAAAACGATTATATTTTTTTTAAGAAATGGATGCTAATTTTGTGTAAGCATTCTTTAATTTTTTGATGACGATTACCATTTCTTCTTTTTCTAAATGGCCAAAACCAAAACGAATTGCACACGTATTTTTATCTTGATATAAGATCGTTTTAGGTAGAAATAAATCGTTTTTTTGCGTTTCTTCTGCTAATTTTATTAGAGAAATATGTTTTTTAAATTGCAACCAAATAGCTAAACCACCAGCAGGAATTTGCCATGTTGCAATTTTAGAAAAATGTTGAGTTAGTAAGATAGATAAAGCGTCTCGTCTTTGTTTGTAAATTACAATGTTTTTTTTCATTAGACGATGAATTTCGCCTTCGTGAATTAATTCTGATAACATTTGCTGCTGAATTAAATCGCCTTGTTCATCAAGTAATTGCAAGTAATTTTTAGCTTCTGATATTACATTTTTTGGCGCGACTATAAAACCTGTTTGAAAACTAGGAAATAAAGATTGCCCTAATTTACCTAAATAAATAACCAAGCCGTTTGTGTCTGCACTTGCAATTGGTAACATTGCAGCTCCATCATACTGAAAATCGTACTCATAGTCATCTTCTATAATTGCAAAACCAAACTCTTTTGCCAAAGCAAGTAAAGCCAAACGTCTCTCTGTACTTAAAGTTACCGTTGTTGGGTAGTCTCTATGCGCGCAGACATACACACATCGTATACTATTTTTTATAAAATGTTTTCTAATATAGTCTACATCCAATCCGTTTTTATCAACAGGAATCGTTTTAATAGCAGCTCCAGCTTGATGAAATATCATGTTTGCAGCATAATTACTTAAATTACCTACTAAAACAACATCGTTTTGTTTGATTAATAATTGAGAAACAATGTACAAACTCATTTCTGTACTTCGCGTACTTATTAAATTTTCTGGCTTTATAAAAAAATCTCTAGTTGCATTTAAATAATTGCACAATTCTGTTTGAAACAAAGAGTAGGAAATTTCGTTAGATCTGTTCCATTTTTTAATTAACGTTTTACGTTTCATGGCTGCGCTATACCATCTAGAAAATTGATGCACAGGATGTAAACGTAAATCTGGTTTACCATCGTTAATTGTATATTTTGCCTTTGTGGTTTGTGTGGTAGAAGCTAAATGAAAAGAATTTTGAAAAGGAAAACCAGCAGTTGTAGCGTAATTAGATGTTTCGTTTCCGTTTTGTACAGGCGCTTTTATTTTTCTTTTTTGCACTGCGGATGCAGATATGAAAGTACCTTTATTAGGAATAATTTCTACCCAACCTTGTGATGCTAATTCATCATAAATAGCAACAGCTGTATTTCTATGAATTTTTAAAAGTTTACTTAAAACTCTAGTGCCAGGTAAAATAGCGCCTTTATTTAAATGCTTTCTTTGAATTGCATTTATAATTTGTTGCGCAACTTGTATGTAAACAGGTTGTGCTGCAGACTTATCAAAATTAATTGTTTCTTTAAAAAGCGTATTAACCGGACTATCTTTCATTTTAAAACTGGACTAGTTTAGTCGGCGCTAAAGTTACGAGTTTTGCATCATAATAAAATCATTATTCATGAAAATTAAATTTACCTTATTATTTGCTTTAATTTTAGGTGCAGTATCTATAAAAGCACAAGAAAATACGGCGCAACGAGATACTTTAAAAGAAGTTGTAATTACAACAAATAGAATCGATTTACCTTTTAAAGAAAACTCTAGAACTATAAATGTTATTTCTGCTGCAGATATAAAAAATAGTGCAGCTACAAATGTTGCAGATTTATTACAGCAAGTTGCGGGTGTAGATATTAGAAGAAGAGGAACAGCCGGAAGTCAAGCAGATTTATATATTAGAGGTGGTGGTTTTGATCAAACTTTGCTTTTAATTGATGGTATTAAAATGGATGATGCTCAAACAGGGCATCATACGTTAAATGCAGCTTTGCCTATTGAAGTTATCGAAAGAATAGAGATTATTAAAGGACCAGCCGCAAGGGTTTTTGGTCAAAATGCGTTTACCGGAGCCATAAATATTGTAACTAAAAAAAGGTTAAAAAACACGGCTTCTTTAAATGTTGAAGCAGGTTCTTTTGGGCAATTAAACGGTTCTTTAACCGTTGGTAAAGAGTTTGAAAACACATCGATTATTGCGCATGTTGGTGCTTTAACATCAGATGGTTATAGAGAAAATTCTGATTATAATAATTTTAATTATTTCTTAAAAGGAGTTTTTAATAAAAAGAAGCAACCAATCGAGGTTTTAGCTACTTTTTTCGACAAAAAATTTGGTGCACAAAACTTTTACACACCAGAAGCATTTGGCTTAAATGAATATGAAGAAACTCAGAATAGCTTATTAGGAGTTTCTACAACTTTTAAATCAGAAAATTTTAAAATAACGCCAAGAGTTTATTGGAGAAGAGGGCAAGATATATTTCTATTAAAAAGAGATGATCCAGATTTTTATAGAAACCTTCATATTACAAACAAAGTTGGTGTAGAGACAAATGTATCTTATACTTCTAACTTAGGAGTTACTGGTTTTGGTGTAGATGTTTCTAGAGTTTTTATAAGTAGCAATAACTTGGGTAAAAGAAACAGAACAATGGCAAATGTGTTTTTAGAACATCGTTTTAAATTTGGTGCTGTAGATATTACTCCGGGTGTAGCAGCAACTTATTTTTCTGATTTTAAATTTCATGCATTTCCTGGCTTAGATATTGGGTTAAAATTGTCTGATAAATTTAAGTATTATTGGAATATTGGTTATACATATAGAATACCAACGTATACAGATTTATATTACAATGACTCTAGTACAACCGGAAACCCTAACTTAAAACCAGAAGAAGCAATTGCGCAAGAGTTTGGTTTAAAATATACTGATAATAACTTTTTTGCAACCTTATCTTTATTTACCAGAGCTTCTGATAATATTATAGATTTTATTAGACAAAACGATGCTCAAAACAAATTTACGGCAACAAACATTGCTAAAGTAAATACGCAAGGTTTAGAGTTTAATGCTAACTATACATTTAAAATTAAAGATTTTAATCAGAATTTATCATTTGGGTATACCTTTATAGAAGATGATATAAATGATCAAAACAGAAGTTTATCTCGTTATAGATTAAACACTTTAAAGCATCAATTTATAACACGTTTTTCTACGAAGTTATTTAAAAATGTAAGTCAGAATATTATTTACAAACATGCAGACAGAACCGTAGGACCAAGTTATAATGTTTGGGATGCTTCTATAATTGTTGCAGTTAATAAATTTAACTTTACAGTTACAGCAAATAATATTTTTGATGCAGAATATATAGAATCTGGTTTTTTACCAATGCCACCTAGCAACATTTTATTTGGTTTGCGTTACAATTTTTAAATATTGTAGAACTTAAAAATTAATAAAGTTAAAAAACCTGTTGAAAAACAGGTTTTTTTTATAAATTGAAGTTGGTAGTAAATAACAGGTTCTTACTAATAAAGTTTTATGTATGCTAAGTTTAGCCATTTATTAGAATTCAATAGAAATTACCAATATCATCATTTTTTGAAACGATCGGTTTTTTTCTTTACATAAATCAATTAATTTACAATTTCTTAACTTTGTGGCTTAATTTTTAATAGCATGAGTTTAAACTTATCTCAAATAGATACGGTAGAAACAATAACCAAAGAAGATTTTATAAAAAATTACTTTAAGCCACAAAAACCTTTAGTAATAAAGAATTTTGTAAATGATTGGCCTGCATATTCTAAATGGAATTTAGAATATATGAAGCAAGTGGCAGGAGATAAAGTAGTGCCTTTATACGACGATAGACCAGTTGATTTTAAAGACGGTTTTAACGAGCCACACGCTAAAATGAAAATGTCTGAATATGTAGATTTACTTAAAAGAGAACCTACAAAATTTAGAATTTTTCTTTGGAATATTTTGAAAGAGGTACCGGTTTTACAAAAAGATTTTAAGTTTCCAGATTTTGGTTTACGTTTGATGAAAGGTTTACCAATGTTATTTTTTGGAGGTACAAATTCGCATACATTTATGCATTATGACATCGATTTGGCAAATATTTTTCATTTTCATTTTGAAGGAAAAAAAGAAGTAATTCTATTCGATCAAAAGCAAAATGATTTTTTATATAAAATTCCGCATTCTTTAATCGTTAGAGAAGATATTGATTTTTCGAATCCAGATTTTGATAAATGGCCCGCTTTAAAGAAAGCTAAAGGTTATACTGCACATTTAGAGCATGGGCAAGTACTTTATATGCCAGAAGGATATTGGCATTACATGAAATACATTACACCAGGTTTTTCTATGAGTTTAAGAGCAATTGCAAGAAAGCCCCAAAACCTTTCTAAGGCAATTTACAATGTTTTTGTAATGAGAACAATAGATAATGTAATGCGAAGAATTAAAGGTCAAAAGTGGATTGATTGGAAGAATGAAAAAGCAATATCAAGAACTAATAGATTAAATAACTTATAATTAGGGTGGTTATACCTATTGTTTGTTTTTTACTTTTTATTAAATTGCGTTTTTAAAAAACTAAGGTATTATGAAGTCATGTCCAAAATGCAAGTCTGAATCTAGACACAGAATGAAAAGAAAAGGTATTTCTAGACTTTTTCCTGGCACTAAGGGTTATGCTTGCGATAAGTGTAATACTAGCTATACTTGGTTTCCGATAATAAACAGATCTTTTAGATTATAAAAAAAAGCCTGACAAGTAAAATTGTGAGGCTTTTTTTATGCGTTAATTCTTTAAAGGTGTTATTTAAAGAGTCTAAATATATCATTTCCGTTTGCAAAAAGTAATAATGCAATTAGTAGAATAAAACCAACTACTTGTGCGTACTCTAAGAATTTATCTCCAGGTTTTCTACCTGTAATCATTTCCCAAAGTGTAAAAACTACATGTCCACCATCTAAAGCAGGTATTGGTAAAAGATTCATAAAACCTAGCATAATAGATAAGAAAGCAGTTATTTCCCAAAAAGATTGTGCACTCCAAGTATCTGGAAAAATACTTCCAATAGAAATGAAACCACCTAAACCTTTATAAGCACCAGTACTTGGGTTAAAAATCTTTTTTAATTGTTTTATATAATCTGTTAGAGTTTTCCAAGATTTGTTTAAACCCGCAGGTATTGCTTCAGAAAAAGAATATTCTATTTCTTCTAAATCGTAATAACCTAAACGCTCTAAATCTTTAAAAGAGGTTCCGCCAAAAACTACACCTAGGTTTCCGTAGTTAGAGACTTTTACAGGTATTTCTTTTGTTTCGTTGTTTCTTTTAACAGTTAAAGAGATGTCTTGTCCTTTGTACTTTGCAAGTTCTTTTTTAGCTTCATCATAATAAGTAATTGATGTGCCATTAATTGCTGTAACAATATCTTTTGGTAAAATATTAGCATTTGCATTTAAAGAATCTTTTTGAACTTTCGCAATTACAAAAGGATATCTTACATTTAAGAAATTACCAGCATCTTTACCTCTATCCATTAATTGAGAAATAAAATCTTCTGGTATTTCCTTGTCTAAAATTTGTCCGTTTCTTTCTATTTGATAAGTGTTACCATTTATAAACTCTAAAGATAGTCCAGAGAATTTTTTTACTTTTTGACCATCAACAGTTAAAATTTTATCACCGGTTTGTAAGCCTAAGTTTTCTGCTAATTTATTTTCTACCCAAACACCATCTTTTACGTTTTCGTTTGGTAAATATTTTTCACCATAAGCCCACATTAGCATTATGTAAATAAAAATACCTAAAACAAAGTTTACAAAAACACCACCAAGCATAATAATTAAACGTTGCCACGCGGGTTTAGAACGAAACTCCCAAGGTTGTGGTGGTAAAGCCATTTGTTCGGTATCCATACTTTCGTCTATCATACCAGAGATTTTTACATAACCACCTAAAGGAATCCAACCAATACCATAAACGGTTTCTCCTATTTTTTTCTTGAAAATAGAGAATTTATAATCGAAGAATAAGTAGAATTTTTCTACTCTAGTTTTAAACAATTTTGCAGGGATAAAATGCCCTAATTCATGCAAAACAATTAATAAAGATAAACTTAGTATAAATTGCGATGCTTTTATTAATATTTCCATTCAGCGTTAAATCATAATTAAATAAGAAACAAATGTAAGGTTTTCGAGAGAGTTGTAAAAGAACAATTAACGCTAGCTTTTTTTATTTAACATAGATTTTAGATAGCTTTTGATTTTGTTTCCTTTTTTGGGCTGTTTTTAAGTCGTATTTTTGCAACATAAACGTTGTATTATGGAGGTTAAATTCTTTAAAAAATCGATTCCGACACTTATTTTTTTAGCAGTTTTTTCTGCGGTTGCAATACCTGTTTTTTATCATTTATTAAAAGTTGATAAAAAATTGAAAGTATATAGTCCTGCAGATGTAAACCCGAGATTGGTAGATTTTTCTATGAAACATATTACAAAAGATCATACCATTGCAGATTTTGAACTAACAAATCAAAACGGAGAAATAATTACGAATAACAGTTATAAAGATAAAATCTACGTAGCAGATTTCTTTTTTACACGCTGTCAAACTATTTGCATTGCAATGGCTTATAACATGAGTGAGTTACAAGATTTTTATAAGAATGATAAAGATATAATGTTTCTTTCGCACTCGGTTACACCAATTATAGATAGTGTTTCTGTGTTAAAAGAATATGCAGAAAGAAAAGGAGTGATTGATGGTAAATGGAATGTAACCACAGGATCTAAAAAGCATATTTACGAGCTTGCAAGAAAAAGTTACTTCGCTGTTTTAGACGAAGGAAATGGTGATGAAAACGACTTTATACATACAGAGCAGTTTGTATTAGTGGATAAAGATAGACGTATTCGTGGATACTATGATGGTACTGAAAAAGAAGATATGGAGAAGTTAAAAAATGATATTGTTTTGTTAAAGGAAGAATATGCATCCGAATAACTTGTTTAGAATCATTCTAAATGATTATCTTTGCTAATCCAAAAAATAAATATTGAGCACAATCGCATCTTTACATATTGGCGAAATGGGTTATATATCTGAAGAATCTTTAGATTTTATTCCGTTAAAATTACTAGAAATGGGTTGCTTGCCAGGTGCCGAAGTAGAACTGGTGCAAATAGCGCCCTTAAAAGACCCTTTATATATTTGTGTAAACGGTAGTCATTTGGCAATTAGAAAAGAAACAGCATCAAAAATAAAAATCTTAAAAGCAAATTTATAATGCCTAAAAACGATATAAAAGTTGCTTTAATAGGAAATCCTAATACAGGTAAAACATCTTTATTTAATCAACTAACAGGTTTAAATCAAAAAGTTGGTAATTATCCAGGTGTTACTGTAGATAAAAAACAAGGTACAAGTAAATTATCTGCTACCCAGAATGCATTAATTACAGATTTACCAGGAACTTACAGTATAAATCCTACGTCTTTAGATGAAAGTATTGTATTAAAAACATTACTTAAAAAAGATATAAAAGAATCACCAGATGTAATTTTGGTAGTTGCAGATGTAGAGAATTTAAAAAGAAATCTTTTATTGTTTTCTCAAATAAAAGATTTAGAAATTCCGACAGTTTTGGCAATTAATATGGTAGATCAAATGACTAAGAAAGGAATTTCTATTGATTTATCTGCCTTAGAAAAAGAGCTAAATACAGAGGTTATTTTAATTAGTGCGAGAAAAAATCAAGGAATCGAAGAGGTTAAAGCGGCGATTATTCGTTGTCATGTTGCGGCTAAAGCATCGCCTTTATGCGGAATAAACTCTAAAATAGATCCAGATTATTTTTCTAAACTAAAAGAAATTAGCCCTAATTACTCGATGTATGAATTATGGTTGATGGTAACTCAGAATAATTATCCAGACGCTATAAGTAAAGAAGAAAAAGAGAAATTACTTGCCTTTAAGCAAGATGTATCTAAGTTAAAAAAGTATCAGCATAAAGAAACAATTTATCGTTATCAAGAGATAAATAAAATTTTAAAAAAAACATATTTAGTAGATAAAAGTAAAGCTACAGATATAAGAAGTAAATTAGATAAAATTTTTACACATAAAATTTTTGGGTATGTAATTTTCTTTTTGATTCTTTTGGTAATTTTTCAATCTGTTTTTGATTGGGCAACAGTACCTATGGATTTTATTGATGCCACATTTGCTGATTTATCAAACTTTGTAAAAAGTAAATTAGCACCCGGTGTTTTAACAGATTTACTAGTAGAAGGTATTATACCAGGAATTGGAGGAGTTATAATATTTATACCCCAGATTGCAATACTATTTTTATTTATTGCTATTTTAGAAGAAACAGGTTACATGAGTCGTGTAGTTTTTCTGATGGATAAAATTATGCGTCGTTTTGGTATGAATGGTAAAAGTGTAATTCCATTAATCTCTGGAACCGCGTGTGCAATACCAGCAATTATGGCAACAAGAACTATTTCTAGTTGGAAAGAGCGTTTAATAACAATTTTAGTTACGCCATTTACAACTTGCTCTGCACGTTTACCTGTTTATGCAATTTTAATTGCATTGATAATACCAAATAAAAGAATTTTTGGGTTTTTAAACTTACAAGGTTTAGTTTTACTTTCGCTATATGGTTTAGGATTTGCGACAGCAATTTTAGCAGCATATATATTGCATAAAACATTAAAGGTAAAATCGAAGTCTTTTTTTATAATAGAAATGCCAAATTACAAAGTGCCTTCTGTTAAAAATATCTTTTTTGAAGTAGTAGAAAAAACAAAAGCCTTTGTATTTGGTGCCGGAAAAATAATATTAGCCTTGTCTATTATTCTATGGTTCTTGGCTTCTAACGGACCAGAATCATTTAAAAATGCAGAGAAAAACGTTGTAGAAAATACTGTTAATAATAATCTAAATGAAGAAGAGTTAAATCAGAAAATAGCATCTTCTAAATTAGAGAATTCTTATATAGGTATAATGGGTAAAACTATAGAGCCAGCAATAAAACCTTTGGGTTACGATTGGAAAATTGGAATTGCATTGATAACATCTTTTGCGGCCAGAGAAGTCTTTGTAGGAACTTTGGCAACAATTTATAGCGTAGAGTCTGATGATGAAGATACAACTACAATTAAAGAAAAAATGCGTTCTGAGGTAAATTTAGAAACGGGTAAAAGCCGATTTAATTTTCCGGTTGGTATGTCTTTAATGGTCTTTTATGCATTTGCAATGCAATGTATGGCAACGTTAGCAATTGTAAAAAGAGAAACTAAAACTTGGAGATGGCCTTTAATACAATTATTTGGTATGGCATTATTGGCTTATATTTCATCGTTTATCGTATATCAATTATTAAGCTAATGCAAGAGGTAATTGTTTACATATTAGTAATTTTAGCTGTTTTCTTTTTAGGTAAAAAGTATATTTTTCCAGCAAAGAAAAAAGGAAACTGTAATACAGGGTGCGATTGCCATTAAAAACTTAACAGAAAATTAATTGTCTTTTCTTGTAATGATTTCTATTTTTGAAAGACTTGAAACAAATACATTAACAAAACATATTAAAAAAAATGAAAAAATCAATTTTAGCAATTGCAGTATTTGCAATTACATTATTTAGTGGTACAGATTCTTTTGCACAAAAATGGAAAAAATTAGATGTAAGCCCTATGGATGCTTCTACGTTTCCTGATAATTGGAGAGAATCAAATAAGGTAGTAAAAGTTGTTTATGGTCGTCCGCAGTTAAAAGGAAGAGATTTAGCAAAATTAGCACCAGCAGGTAAAGTCTGGAGAACAGGAGCAAACGAAGCAGCAGAAATTACATTTTTTAAAGATGTGGTTTTTGGTGGTAAAAAAGTAAAAGCAGGAACTTATTCTTTATTTACAATTCCTGCTGCAGAAGGAGATTGGACAGTTATTTTAAATAATGCTAGAAACGTTTGGGGGCATTATACTTATAAACAGGCAGATGATGTTGCTAGAGTAAAAGGGACTGTTTCTAAATCAGAAGAAAATATAGAAGCTTTTTCTATGATTTTTGAAGACGATATGACCTTAAAAATGGGTTGGGCAAATACAGTAGTATCTGTACCGATTTCAATGGAAATTATTGAAAAATAATTACTATTTAAAATTCATAAAAAAGCCTTTTAATTCCTATTAAAAGGCTTTTTTATTTTTAAAATATCTTAACTGTTTAAGCAAGTACTTTTTTACTTTAATCTTCTAAAGATTAAATGTAAATTTGCAGCCTATAATAAAAGAATCAAATGCAATATAATCATCAAGAAATAGAAGAAAATTGGCAAAAGTTTTGGGCAGAAAACGAAACTTTTAAAGCCGAAAATAATTCTGAAAAACCAAAATATTACGTGTTAGATATGTTTCCTTATCCGTCTGGTGCAGGTTTACATGTTGGGCATCCTTTAGGCTATATTGCAAGTGATATTTATGCACGTTACAAGCGTCATAAAGGTTTTAACGTTTTGCATCCGCAAGGATATGATTCTTTTGGTTTGCCTGCAGAACAATATGCAATACAAACAGGGCAACACCCTGCAAAAACTACAGAGGCAAATATTGCAACGTACAGAAAACAATTAGATAAAATTGGTTTTTCTTTCGATTGGAGCAGAGAAGTAAGAACTTCTAGTCCAGAATATTATAAATGGACGCAGTCTATTTTTATTGAGTTATTTAATTCTTGGTATAATAAAGACTCTGATAAAGCAGAAGATATTTCTAGCTTAGAAAAAATCTTTAATAAAGAAGGAAACGCAAATGTAAACGCTGTTTCTGATGAAGATATTGCTATTTTTTCTGCGGATGAATGGAAAGGGTATTCAGCTAAAGAACAAGAAGAAATTTTATTACAATATCGTTTAACTTTTTTATCAGATACAGAAGTAAATTGGTGTCCGGCATTAGGCACTGTTTTAGCAAATGATGAAATTGTAAACGGAGTATCAGAAAGAGGAAGTCATCCGGTAGTTCGTAAAAAAATGACACAATGGTCTATGCGAATTTCTGCTTATGCGCAACGTTTGTTAGACGGCTTAGAAAAAATTGATTGGCCACAACCTTTAAAAGATTCTCAAACCAATTGGATTGGGCGCTCGCAAGGTGCAATGGTAACTTTTAAAGTAGAAGAAACTGCCGCAAATACTTCATCAGAAGTAAAACTATCTTACAAAGAATTAGAAGATTTAAAAGAAGTTCGATTAAACTTAACTAAAGCAGAAACTATACTTTGGAATGAGTTAAAGAACAAAAAAGGAGCATCAAAATTTAGAAAAAAGTATACAATTGGTACTTTTATGGTAGATTTTGCATGTATTGCTAAAAACTTAATTGTAGAGTTTTCTGGTAAAGAAGATGAAGCTGAAAGAACAACTTATTTTAATAACGAAGGTTTTAATGTTATTCGTTTTACAAATGAAGAGGTTTTAGAAAATGTTATAAAAGTTGTATCAGAAATAAATACAGCAATTCAGTTTCCAAAAGAAATAGAAAAAATAACTGAAAAAGAAGTTGTTAAAGAGAAAAACGACTATAAAATTGATGTTTTTACCACAAGACCAGATACCATTTATGGTGTAAGCTTTATGACGTTGGCGCCAGAGCACGAATTGGTTTCTAAAATTACAACAGCTGCACAAAAAGTAGAGGTAGAGGCCTATATTGCTGCAACAGCAAAAAGATCTGAACGAGATAGAATGGCAGATGTAAAAACCATTTCTGGTGCATTTACAGGTGCGTATGCTATACACCCTTTTTCTGGTGAAAAGGTTCAAATTTGGATTGGAGATTATGTGTTAGCAAGTTACGGTACAGGAGCAGTAATGGCGGTTCCTTGCGGAGATCAACGCGATTATGATTTTGCAAAACATTTTGGTATTCCAATTCCTAATATTTTCGAAGGCGTAGATATTTCTAAAGAAGCACACACAGATAAAGAAGGAACTGTAATTGCGAATTCAGACTTTTTATCAGGATTAAAATATAAAAAAGCACTAAAACTTGCCATTTATGAAATGGAAAAAAGAGGTTTTGGTTATGGTAAAATAAATTACAGATTAAGAGACGCGGTTTTTAGTAGACAACGTTATTGGGGAGAACCTTTTCCGGTTTATTATAAAGACGGAATGCCACAAATGATAGATGAAAAACATTTACCAATTGTGTTGCCAGAAGTAGAAAAATATTTACCAACAGAAGATGGTAAACCACCATTAGGAAATGCAACAGAATGGGCATGGGATTCTCGTGCTAAAAAAGTAGTTTCTAATGATAAATTAAAGAACAAAACAGTATTTCCTTTAGAATTAAACACAATGCCTGGGTGGGCAGGAAGTTCTTGGTACTTTAACCGCTATATGGACGCTTCTAATACAGAAGAATTTGCAAGCAAAGAAGCTTTAAATTACTGGAAAGAAGTAGATTTATATATTGGTGGTTCTGAGCACGCAACAGGGCATTTATTGTATGCTCGTTTTTGGCAAAAATTCTTGTTTGATAAAGGAATTGTACCTGTAGATGAGTTTGCTAAAAAGCTAATAAATCAAGGGATGATTTTAGGTACTTCTGCATTTGTTTACAAAGCGACTCCGTTTGTAAAAAATGGTTGCGCAATAGATAAATCTAATGATGATGTTATCGAGAAAATTCCAACGGTTTTTGTTTCTAAAAACTTATTTACTTCTGATGACGAATTTGAAACTGTTGTTAAAAATTATTTATTAGATAATGGTTTACTAAATCCTAATTATGCAGATTTAGTAATGATTGTTAAAACACCTTTACATGCAGATGTATCTTTGGTAAATGCTTCGGATGATTTAGATATCGAAGGATTTAAAGAACATCCTCTAAATGCAGAATATAAAAATGCGGCGTTTATTTTAGAAGAAGGGGTTTATAAAGTTGGGCGTGAAGTAGAAAAAATGTCTAAATCTAAATACAATGTTGTGAATCCTGATGATATTGTAAAAGAATATGGTGCAGATTCATTGCGTTTGTTCGAAATGTTTTTAGGACCTTTAGAGCAAGCAAAACCATGGAAAACTTCGGGTATTTCTGGTGTATCTTCGTTTTTAAAGAAACTTTGGAAACTTTATTTTAATGGCGAAGAGTTTTCTGTTTCTGATGAAAAAGCAACAAAAGAAGAATTAAAAACATTACACAAAACAATTAAGAAAGTAGAAGAAGATATAGAGAATTTCTCTTTTAACACTTCTGTTTCTACTTTTATGATTGCTGTAAACGAGTTAACAACACTAAAGTGCAACAAGCGTGAAATCTTAGAACCTTTATTGATTTTATTATCGCCTTATGCACCACATATTTCAGAAGAATTATGGAGCAAATTAGGTAATAAAGAATCTATATCTACAGCAGCTTTTCCTGTTTTTGATGCAAAACATTTAGTAGAAAGTGCAAAAAATTACCCTATTTCGTTTAACGGTAAAATGCGTTTTACTTTAGAGCTTCCTTTAGATTTATCTAAAGAAGAAATCGAGAAAACAGTAATGGAGCACGAAAAAACAATAGCACAGTTAGATGGTAGAACTCCTAAAAAAGTTATTATTGTACCAGGAAAAATTGTAAATATTGTAGGTTAATAAAACAATATAAAATCTTAATAAGTAAGGAATTTGATATTTTTAAATATTGAATTCCTTCTTTTTTTGAAATCTGATGTAAGAATAATTATGAACGCTTTTTTTGAAATTATTGGTTTGTTAGCAGCGTTACTAACTACCATATCTTTTTTACCACAAGTATATAAAACATGGCAAACCAAAGATACTTCTGGTTTGTCTTTAACAATGTTTATTGTGTTTTTTTTAGGTATCATTTTATGGCTTATTTACGGTATTTATTTAAATAGTTTACCCATGATTTTGGCCAATACAATTACAGCAGTTTCTTCTATGTATTTAATAATTATGAAGTTGAAACATAAATAGAGAATATGTTTTTGATGTGAAATTGATAAAGCCACTACAGTATTTGTAGTGGCTTTTTATTTAACTATCTTGTCCTTTCTAAAATAAACTTCAAATGAAAACAAATTATTTCTTCTGTATATTGATTTTTGGAATGCTTTTTGGTAACTGTAAACGAGAAGAATCCTTAGAAAAATACATGGCAAAAAGTTGGGAAACTACTTATTTAAAAATAGAAATGCCAACTTTTGAAAATACAGATTCTTTAAATGTTTTTGAAGATAAGTTTGATAATAACCCAATACAAGTAGCACAGTCTAAGTACAATTTAGATGGTACTTTTACAGCTTGGTTTTTAACTAATTCTAATCAGAAAATATTAGAAACCGATGGTACCTGGAATGTGGTTGGAGACTCTTTAAAAGTTTCTTTTTTTTATAATAATAAAGAGATGAAGGTAGCTTATAAAATTACAAAAACAGAAGAAGGGTTTAAAGGCGAAAGTAAATATGATTGGGATAATGATGGTATTGCAGATGATCTTTTAACAATGAAAACGAAAGAAATTAAAAACGAATAATTTGAGTTTATTTAAAAACATATCTTTAAGAATACGTATTTTTTTATCGATGATTTTGTTAGTACTGTTGGCATCAGTATTAATTCTGGTTGTTACTGTTTATCAATATGACGAGCAAACAAAAGACTATAATATACAACGGTTTGAGCGTAAAGAAGCTATTGCAAAAAAAACAATTGAATTAGAACTTACAAATAAAACTACATATGCTGTAAAAACAGAAAACCTCTCAAAAATTTTTCAGAATAGAATTTACGAAATTTCATCTATTAACAAATTAAACATTACAATTTATGATTTAGAGGGTAAGTTGTTAAAAACCTCTTTTGGTAATGCTTTCGAAAAGATAGACAATACGCCTTTAACAGATTTTATTGTTACTGAATTGGCCCAAAATTCTAATCACAGAATTTTTAAAAATAAACAAATTGACGGCACAGGGTATCAAACATCATACTCATATATTACAGATCCAAAATTTAAAAGAATTGGTATTTTAGAATTACAATTTACACAAGACAATTCAGAAATAGAACACGAGCTAAAAGAGTTTATTTACAGATTAAGTTTGGTGTACGCTCTAATGTTTTTAGTGGCAATTTCTTTAGCTTATTTTTTATCTAGTTATATAACACGTTCTATTAAAACAATTTCAGACAAAATGCAACAAACACGTTTGAATGAAAGAAACGAGAAAATTATATTAAACAAAGCAAGTTCAGAGATTGAAGTTTTAGTTGCTGCGTATAATAATATGATCGATCAATTAGAAGAAAGTGCAGCAAAATTAGCAAAAAGTGAAAGAGAACAAGCTT
Source organism: Polaribacter sp. OB-PA-B3 (assembly GCF_054589375.1). Classification (NCBI taxonomy): domain Bacteria; kingdom Pseudomonadati; phylum Bacteroidota; class Flavobacteriia; order Flavobacteriales; family Flavobacteriaceae; genus Polaribacter; species Polaribacter sp. OB-PA-B3. The sequence continues at coordinate 47,934 of NZ_BAAIIX010000001.1, read as the reverse complement.
GGAGGGAAATGGCAAAACAGGTAGCGCATGAAATAAAAAACCCGTTGACACCTATGCGATTGTCTGTGCAAAGTTTCGAGAGAAAATTTAATCCGGAAGACGAAAATATAAAAGAGAAATTGGCGGAATATAGTCAGACTTTAATTCAACAAATAGATGTTATGAGTTCTATTGCATCTGCATTTTCTGACTTTGCAAAAATGCCTACTCAGAAAAAAGAAGAAATAGAAGTAATTAGTGTTGTTAAATTGGCGTTAGACATTTTTAACGAAAAATCGATAAAATATCTGCCAGAAAACAAAGAATTATATGCTTTTTTAGATAAAACTCAGTTAATTAGAATTGTAACTAATTTGGTTAAAAATGCGATTCAAGCGACAGAGAGTGAAGAAAACCCGTTAATACAAGTCGAGGTTTTAGAGCATCAGAATAAAATAAAGATTATTGTTTCTGATAACGGAAAAGGAATTTCTAATGATGTAAAAGATTTAATTTTCGAACCAAAATTTACCACAAAATCTAGCGGAATGGGATTAGGTTTGGCAATGATTAAAAACATAATAGAAGCATACGATGGTAAAATATCTTTTACCTCTAAAGAAGGAGAAGGAACCGTTTTTACCGTAACCTTACCAAAGAAATAAAGACAAATTACAATTTAATAATAAATATAATTTACATGAATTTTGATAATATATTAGTTGAAAAATCAGCAGCTTTAGCCAAAGTAATTATTAATAGGCCAAAAAAACTAAACGCATTAAACAAGGCAACTATAGAAGAGTTGCACGAGGCTTTTAAAAGTTTAGATAAAGACGAGAGTATAAAAACAATTTTAGTAACAGGTAGCGGTGATAAGGCTTTTGTAGCAGGAGCAGATATTTCTGAATTCTCTGATTTTTCTGTAGAAGAAGGCGGTGGTTTGGCAAAAGCAGGACAAGAAATGCTATTCGATTTTGTAGAAAATTTAGCTACGCCTGTAATTGCGGTAGTAAATGGTTTTGCACTTGGTGGTGGTTTAGAATTGGCAATGGCGTGTCATTTTAGAATTGCTTCTGATAATGCTAAAATGGGTTTGCCAGAAGTTTCTTTAGGTGTAATACCAGGTTATGGTGGTACACAACGTTTGCCACAATTAGTAGGTAAAGGTAAAGCTATGGAAATGATTATGACTGCTGGTATGATATCTGCAGAAGAAGCAAAACAAAATGGTTTGGTTAATTATGTAACCACGCAAGAAGAATTAATGCCTTTAGCAGAAAAATTGGCTTCTAAAATTTTAAGAAATTCTTCTGTTGCAATAAGTGCAGCAATAAGTGCTGTAAACGCGAATTTTAAAGATGGTATAAATGGTTTTGATATAGAAATAGAAGCTTTTGGTAATTGTTTTGGCACAGAAGATTTTAAAGAAGGTACAACTGCATTTTTAGAAAAAAGAAAAGCGAATTTTCCAGGGAAATAATATTTATAAAACAATAAAAAAAAGCGAACCAATTAAGGTTCGCTTTTTGCATCAAATTATAGCAGTAATCTGATGAAACAATTAACTAAATTTTTATAGATTAAAATCTTGTTGATAAGATCTATTGTCACTTTTAATAACTACTTTGTAATCTCCTTTTATTTCTTTTGATACTTTATAAACTCTACTTAATACAGCTTCTGTATTTGTAATAGTTTCAGAAAAAATAATTTCGTTTTCGTAGTATAACTCTACTTTTACTGGCTCTTTTTCGAATGTAATTTTAGATACATAAACAGTATCATCTTCTGCTCTTATTACAGGTTTAAAGATTGTTTTTTCATCGTTAAAAGAAATTTCACCGTCATTTACAGTAAAATACTTTACTATAATTTCGAAATCTTTTTCCAATTCTGTAGTATAATTTCCTTTTTCTAATTTAGATAAATCAAATATCTGAGAAAATGAACCTGTATTTTTAATTTCCTGAGTATAAATTACTGTTCCGTTTTCATTCTTAATAGATAGTGTATGTCCCTTTTTTACAGTTCTGTACTCTAATCTTACTCTCTTTCCTTTTACAACGTCTATAGAGTTACTATTTACGTTTGCGTAGTTTATTAATGTTCCTAACATCATAACTACTACTACTAAGTACTTTTTAATTGTTGTTTTCATTGTTTTTCATTTAATGATTATTAACACTACAAATGTATAACGGTTTTACAACCCCAAAAACATCAAAATTGATTAATATATATACTAAATTATCATAACAAATACTGACTATTTCGTTGTAGGTTAATTTAGTATACAATAAAGTTAATTTTATATATTTTATTACATTTAAGTGTTGTAATTTTGTAGCTTAAATTATTTAAATGAAAACAAAACCTACTTTAGAAAAAATTACGCCTAGTTTTGGTAGTTCTTTGTTGGTTAAAAAACATGTTCAATTTTTAAAGGAGAATAAAGCATTTTGGCATTTTCATCCAGAAATAGAGATAGTATACGTTAATAAGGGAAAAGGTAAAAGACATATTGGTAACCATATAAGTTATTTTAATAATAGTCAATTAGTGCTTATAGGTTCTAATTTGCCACATTTAGGTTTTACAGATCGATTAACTACAAATGGTTCTGAAACCTTAATACAATTTAAGCCAGATTTTTTAGGAGCAGATTTTTTTAAGATTCCAGAGATGAGTGCTATAGAGCAATTGTTTGAACGTGCAAAAAAAGGAATTCGTTTTAATATAGAAATTAAAAAGAGAATTGGGGCTAAAATTGAGGAGTTAGCAGATTTAGAGGGGCCAAGTAGAATTATTTCTTTTTTACATATATTAAAAGAATTGGCTTTAACTGATGATTACACCATATTAAATGCAGATGGTTTTGCATTTGAAACACAACCGCAAGATAGTACTAAGATAGATGTTATTTTTAAGCATATTAACGAAAACTTTAATCAACATATAAGTTTAGATGAAATTGCAGGTTTAGTTAGTATGACGGTTCCTGCATTTTGTAGATTTTTTAAAAAAACAACTTCTAAAACTTTTACTAAGTTGGTAAATGAATACAGAGTTGTGCATGCTACAAAACTATTATCAGAAAGTAATATGAGTATTACAGATATTTGTTTTGAGTGTGGTTTTAATAATTTTTCTCACTTTAATAAACTGTTTAAAGAGTTTACAGGTAAGTCTGCTTCAAAATATAGAAGTGAAATGCTGAATTTAGTTCAATAGAGAAAAAATTAGTTTAGAACTTCAGATTTTTATCCGATTTCATCAGAAAAATTAAAATAAAGAATTTTAATAGCTTTATTTAAGTTGTGTTTTACAATTGGGTTTGATAAAATTAAAACTGCTTTAAAAAGTAGTTTAAGGAGTCAAAAATTATAAATTCTAATTATTGATTTCATCTAAAGTATAATTTTTAATTATTTTACACCGTTCCATTCCTCATAAAACTGTTTTAGAAAAGTTTCCATAAAAAGATGTCTTTCTGTAGCAATTTTTTTTCCAGATGCAGTGTTCATCTTATCTTTTAAAAGTAAAAGTTTTTCATAAAAATGATTAATGGTTGGTGCATTAGAATTTTTATATTCCTCTTTTGTCATATTTAAATTAGGAATAATTTCTGGGTTATAAAGAGCTCTGTTTTTAAACCCACCATAATTAAAACATCTAGCTATTCCAATAGCACCAATTGCATCTAACCTATCTGCATCTTGTACAACTTCTAATTCTTTAGACTTAAACTGTACTTGTTTTTTTTCAAAAGAATTTTTAAAAGAAATATTATTTATAATGTCTACAACATGTTTAATTGTTGTGGTTTTAACATGTTGTTTTTCAAGAAATTCAGTTGCAATTTTAGGTCCAATTGATTCATCTCCGTTATGAAATTTAGGATCTGCAATGTCATGTAATAAAGCTGCTAAAGAAACAATAAAAACATCTACTTTTTCTTCTTTAGAAATTAATATTGCATTTTTAAAAACACGTTCTATATGAAACCAATCGTGTCCTCCTTCTGCATTTTTTAATTCTTCTTTTACAAATGCAATTGTTGTAGTTATTATTTTTTCTTGATTCATTTTTTACTTTCTAGATGCTAATTCTTCTCTCATTTTTTTTATTTCAATAAACATATACATACTCATCGGAATAAAAAAAAGTGGCAAAAAGGTATGAAAAGAAATACCGTTTTCTATAGTAGAAAATATGGCAAAAACAATCATTAAAACAAGAATAACACACTTTATTGCGAACATTGTTTTTTGAGTTTTTAATTTTTTTGATAACTCTTGCTTTGTATAAGTAGTAAATGACATTTTAATAATTTTAGTAAAAATAAAAAATCCATTCTTAATAGAATGGATTTTTTAAAGTCTTTAAATAGATACTGTTTAACAAAACTCGTCGTAAGCTTGCGCTAGGTTCTGAGCAATCATTTGTGCAGATCTACCTTCTATATGATGTCTTTCTAACATATGTACTAAATTACCATCTTTAAATAAGGCAATTGCTGGTGAAGAAGGAGGAAAAGGAACCATAAACTCACGAGCTTTTTGTGTAGATTCTTTTTCTACACCTGCAAAAACAGTGGTTAAGTTTGTAGGTGTTTTATCTGCACCTAAAGATGCAATTGCACCTGGTCTTGCTGTACCAGCAGCACAACCACAAACAGAGTTTACCATTACTAAAGTTGTCCCTTCTTTAGACATTGCGTTTTCAACGTCTTCACTTGTATATAATGCTTCAAAACCTGCGTTAATTAACTCATCACGCATTGGTTTTACTAATTCTTCTGGATACATAAATATTTATTTTAAAATACAAAGATAACTATTAGTTCAGTAAAATTCAACTTTATAGATATTGATGTTTCAATGCATATATCAATAAAATTGATGTGCTAAATTTTGTCTTTAAAAATGTAGTTTTCATATCTTTGAAAACATACAAAAATAGAATATGGGGAATTTTACAAAATGGTTAGGTGCGGGTTTAGGATTTACGTTTGGAGGCCCAATTGGTGCTGCAATAGGTTTTGCAATTGGTAGTTTTGTTGATGGTTTTTCTGAAGATGATTTAAAGCAAGAAAGAATCGACTACGAAAGACATAGAAGCACTGATGGATCACGAAGTAGAGATAACACTCAATCTGGAGATTTTGAAATGAGTTTACTTGTTTTGGCATCTATTGTTATTAAATCTGATGGTAAAATAGATGAAAAAGAACTTTCTTTTGTAAGAAATCAATTTGTAAACATGTATGGTAAACAGCGTGCAAATAGTGCTTTTAAATTGTTTAATGGTATTGTTAAAAAAGAGGTTTCTGCTCGCCAGGTTTGTATTCAAATTAGACAGCACATGCCCCATGCATCTAGATTGCAATTAATTCATTTTTTATTCGGAATAGCTAAGGCAGATGGTTTTGTAACACAAAGTGAGGTAGAAGAAATTAGAAAAATTGCAGGATATTTATATATTAATGATAAAGATTTTGTTTCTATTAAAGCGATGTTTTATGATGAGTCTGATAATGCATATAAAATTTTAGAAATTTCAAAAACTGTGTCAGATGCAGAGGTTAAAAAGGCGTATAGAAAAATGGTAAAAAAATACCATCCAGACAAATTACAAGATTTAGGTGAAGAGCATTTAAAAGGCGCAAATAAGAAATTTCAAAGTATACAAGAAGCTTACGATAAAATAAAGAAAGAACGAGGAATGTAATAGCTACCTTATATGTAAATAAAAATGCATAAATTTGAACTTAATCAATTTTAATCATTATTTAAGAAAAGAGTTTGAGTTTAAAAGTACCCTTTTTAAAAGAAAATCAAGTAAAAATATTTTACATATTTATAATTACATTTTTTGGTTTTTCAAATACTTACGCTCAATTAGATAACGAGCACTATTTACCTCCTTTAAAACAAGTATTTAATAACGCAGGTATCCAGCAACAAGCGGTATATTTCTCTACTCCAGAAACTACACCTTTTCCCATAGAAATTTATAGAGGTAATAGCACAACACCGTTGTTAACTCTTACTGGTTTGGTTAAAGGTTCTGGTAAGATATTTGATAATTCTAACGGATTAGCCAATGGAGATAATAATATAACTTTAGTAACAAATGCAAATACCGGAGAAGTTTTATCAACTGCAGGTTTAAGAATTATTGCACCTGGCGGGCAAAAGTTTTATGTAAATTATAGAGGAAGATCTGGTGCACAAGCAGGATCTTTAACATCTAAAGGTTCAAAAGCTAAAGGAACTGAATTTAGATGGGGAGGAATACCAAACAGAGCAACAGATAATAATAATAGAAAACTATCTACAACCCTTGGTATGATGGCAACAGAAGACGGCACAGTTGTAACTGTTTCTGGTTATAATAATGGTGTAGTATTTAGAAAAGGAACCAATGCCGGAGGTATTACAGCTACTTCTCAAACAATAAACTTAAATAAGGGGCAATCTTTTGTTTTAGAGGCTGTTAAAAATCAAAGTATTTCTAATATTGATGGATGGTTGGGTGCCAAGATTGAAGCAACAAAGCCAATTGTAATTAGTAATGGAGGTTTAAATGTTGGTGTAAGAACCGGCAGTCAAAGTAGAGATGTTGGTATAGATCAACCTGTAGCAGTAGAAAATCTCGGTAGAGAATATGTTTTTGTTCGAGGAAATGGTACAAACGAATCAGAATTTCCAATAATTGTTGCAACTCAGAATAATACGCAGGTATTTGCAGGTGGTAATTTAATTGGTACAATTAATGACGGAGAATATTTAGAGATTCCGGGTAGTAATTATTCTTCTACAAGTGCAGGTGCTAGTATGTATGTTACAACGTCTAGAGAGGCGTATGCATATCAATGTTTACAGGGAGCTCCTGGAAATAAAATTCAGACAATTGGTATGAACTTTATAGCGCCGGTAAACTGTCTGTTACCAAATTTAATGGATGAAATATCCGATATTGATAGAATTGCAGGTTCGCTTACAAATGAATCTGCAATTACAATAATTGCGTCTGCATTAACGCCAAATACAAATATTAAAGTAAGAGAAAATGGTGTTTTAGTACCTTTGCCAACACCTGTTTTTCCGGCAGGAACTTCAGATTGGAAAACTTTTTACGTAAATGGTTTGTCTGGTGAAATAGATGTTAATTCTTCTGGGCCAATAGCTGTTGGTACTTTTATGAGTTTAGGTGCTAATGCAGGTTTAGCAGGTTATTTTTCTGGGTTTGATACAGTGCCTGTTGTTGGTGTAGAAATTACTGGTGGTGGTTGTTTTCCTTCTGGAAATTTAGAAGAAAGTTCTAAAAATTTTGATGCCTATCAATGGTATAAAAACGGAAATATAATTGCGGGAGCAACATCTGCAGTCTATACACCAGATAGTATTGGAGAATATTATTTGGTTGTTACAGAAGGGACCTGTTCTTATTCATCTAAAACTGTAGACGTTTTTAATTGTGATCCGGATATTGTAGTGAAAAAAACTTCAGATATTTCTGGAGATTTAACAGACGGAGATGAAGTAAATTTTACGGTAACAGTTCAAAGTTTTGGTTTGTTTCCTGTAACTAATTTAGTCATTAGAGATATTTTTCCAACACAGTTAGATTTAATTAGTGTTACTCCAAGTCAAGGTACTTGGGTAAGTCCAGATTGGACAATTGGTACTATGGAAGCTGGAGAATTGTTTACTTTAAAATTTGTATCGAAAGTACCTAATAAGCCAGAAGATGGTGTTTTTTCTAATGTGGTTTCTAATACACAAGATCAAATAGATAGCAACGATTCTGAAGATGATTTGATTGAAAGCTTTACATTGGTATCAAAAAAAATAGATTTGTCTTTAATTAAAACTGTTGATAAATCAATAGTTAAATTAAACGAAAATGTAGTTTTTACACTAATTTTAAGTAATCAAGGGCCAGATACAGCTACAGGTGTACAGGTTAAAGATTTACTTCCTGCTGGTTTAGAATTTGTGTCTCTAGGGTCAGAAATCCCAACAAATACAACTTATAATGCTACTACAGGTATCTGGGATTTATCATCAATAAATTTGGCTAAAAACACTTCGATTTCCTTAAAAATAAATGCTAAAGTTAAAAACTTAAATGTTTTAATAGTAAATAAAACAGAAATTTTTAAGACGGAACAAAAAGATTTAGACTCTTTTTCTAATTCAGAAAACTAAGCAATACCGCACTTCATCGCGCTTAAAACGCATTTTATCGATAGATTTATTTTAATATACTCTTATGTTTTAATTTTGTTTTCAAGAAAAACATTAACATTTGTTAATAAATATTATAAATTTTTATTAAATTTGTTTTGATTGTACTTTTTAACCCCCAAAAAGCGTATGAACTCAAAATTACTTCTTACATCACTTCCATTTTTAAAGAAGAATAATTTTATCTGTGCTTTGGTTTTAAGGTTTTCAGAAAATATTTTTCTAGCACTTAAATACATTTCTTTATACAAATACAAATCTGTAATTACTATTAGTAATAGTAGGTTAAAGGTTATATACAATTATATATGATTATGAAAAATTACATATCACATAGCATATCTAAGTTGAAGAATAATTTTTCTTTAACAAGAAAGAATGCGACTTTACTACCAGTTTTTCTAATGCTGTTGTTTGTCATTGCTAATACAAATACATCTTTGGCTCAAGACACTTTTGAAACATCTTTTGATAGTTGGGTAAATATTGCAGGAGACCAAAGTAATTGGTTAAGAACTACTGGTTCTACGCCAAGTCCAAATACTGGACCAACAACAGGTTCTGGAAGCGCAACATATATTTATTATGAGGCAACTGGTGGTACCACTGGAGATGTGGCTTGGATAGAGAAGGTTTATGATTTTAGGGGTAAAGAAAATGTACAATTAGTATTCGATTTTCACATGTGGGCCAATTCATTAGATGCAAACGCTATGGGGTCTTTAGATGTTTTTGTAGATTATGAAGGTACTTTAACCAATGTTTTTACAATAACGGGTAATCAAGGTAATAATTGGTTAAGAACAAATCCGATAAATTTGAGTTATTTTGATAAGAAACTTGTTAAATTAAGATTTCAAGCAACTAGAGGTACTCAGTTTACGAGTGATATTGCAGTTGACAATATAAACGTAACATTTCAACTACCTGGTCCCTTAGATTCAGACGGAGACGGAGTATTAGATATAAATGATTTAGATGATGACAATGATGGTATTTTAGATGTTGATGAGTGCCAGTCAATTTCAGGTGCTGCTTTACCTGAAGCAGATGCAATATCATATAGTAGAGACATTTATGATTTTTATGTTGCCGGTAACAATACTAATGCACTAGGATATAAAGAGTCTGGTTTTGAAAAAGCAGCTTTTGATAAAGGTGTTTCTTTAACAGTATTAAGTGGTCCAGATGAATTTACTGTAACAGGAGCCACAGGTGCAGGTTCGGCATCCAATTCTACGGTTTCTTTTGCCAATGGTACAATAACTTATGGGGTAAATTATAGTTCGCCAACCAATAATGATGAGTTTAGAACTACAACAGCTTCAAATTTCTTTTCAGGAAATATTGGAGAAGGTGTTTACATTTTACCTTACCAAGGAGGGCAAGCAGGAGACACTTATACAACAACTATTAACTTTACAACACCAGTTACGGCATTTAGTTTTGATTTGGTCGATATTTTTGACACTATTACAACAGGCAATCCAATAAGTACTTATTCCTTAGTTATTAATGGTGTAGAGTATGTAGGTTTTACAGGAGGATTTTTGGGAGATGATGGTACAGGTAATTTAAATGTTATCGATGGCAGTGGTACTAATGTTGGTTCTGTTGTTGCTGGTCAAAATATAGAGAATACAATTGGTTTTATCTCACAAACACCAATTACTCAGATACAAGTTATACATAGAGTAGAATCAGGTAGTATCTCCTCAACAGCAAGAGATCCGCACGGTATAGATAATTTTGTCTATGGTACGGGTTCATGTGATACTGATGGAGATGGTATTTTAAATTATTTAGATACAGATTCTGATAACGATGGTTGTACAGATGCTAACGAAGCATATTTTGGAACAACTTTAAGAGTAGATGGTGACAATGATGGATTTTATGGTAATGGCGCCGTAACGGTAGATGGTCAAGGTAGGGTTGTAGGTGCGTCTTACAATACTCCTAATGCTGTTTATTTAGATGAAACATTATCCGCTTGTTATGACACAGATAATGACGGTGTGCCAGATAGTGTAGATTTAGATGATGATAATGATGGAATTTTAGATTCTATAGAATGCCCCTTGACTCCTTTAAGTGCAGCCGCAGATGCATCTTATTATCAGAGTTCTCACGGGCGATATTTTTCAGTTTCAAATAACATAAATGCAAATGGATATATAGAATCTGGTTGGTCTGGTGCAATATCAGAGGCAGGAAGTGTTGTAGTATCTGAAAGTGACTTTACAAGTACAACATTTTCTAACGGATCACTTACTATAAGTTCAGATGTTAGTGCTGCTGCAAATACAAGTGCAGTTGGCATAAGCGTAACAAATGCAGATTCATTTATATCTGGCGCTTCTGGTTCTGGTTATTCAATTGTTCCTGGAGATTCTAGATCTGAAACGGATCAAAATTTAACTACAAGTGTATTTATTAATTTTACAAATCCGGTTTACAGCTTCGGTTTTGATTTGGTAGATTATTTTGATCATGGTTCGGTTGGTAGTTTTGAAGATGAATGGGGGATTTATGCAGATGGAATACTTATATTTAAAATAGGGCCAGATAAATCCGTTGGTTCTGGAGTTTCTGGTTTGGTTACCTTAAAAGATGGTTCAGGTAATTTTTTATCTAATATTACTGTAGGTCAAAATTTAGAAACTTTTATTGGTTTTATTCAACCAAGGCCAGTTTCTACTATAGAAATTAGGCATAGTTCAACTTATATTACAGATAGTTTTGGTGCAGATAATTTTGGTATTGATGAGTTTAGGTACAGTCAAGAAGCTCCATGTGATTTTGATAAAGATGGCATACCAAACTATTTAGATTCAGATAGTGATAATGATGGATGTACAGATGCAGATGAGGCTTATTATAATGGTTTAGCAGATGCAGATTCAGATAATAACGGTTATTATGGTTCAGGAGTTCCTACGGTAGATGGACAAGGGAAAGTAACAACAGCTTCTTATGCAACACCAAATGCTTATTATTTAAATACAGCAGTTATTACTTGTGATGATAATGATAAAGACGGCATACCAGATGCGGTAGATGTAGATGATGATAATGATGGGATCTTAGATGCAAATGAATGCCCAACTCCAGTAATTTATAATGATTCTTTCGAAGTGCCCAATATACAATCTTTGGGTACAAATTTAACTAGTAGGCCAGATGCAGATGCAGACGGAGAGGTAGATATGTTTATATCTCAAACATCTATAGAAGGTTGGACAACTACAGACGCAAATAGTTTTGATATTATATTTGACCTTTTAAATGCCTCAGATGGTAATCAAAGTTTAGACTTGTACGGTACACCAACAGCAACGGGAATTCAAAAAACATACACAGGTTTTACAGAAGGCGTAGAGGTAGATTTTTCTTTAGATTACAGCTCTGTAGCAGGTTTATTTGAAGCAACAGTTTCTGTAGATTATGGTTCTGGGCCAGTTTTATTAACAACCTTGCAGCCAAACGGTATAGCAGCTTCAGATAGCCCAGGTGTTGCAGGACAAAGAGCTTCTTCTGTAGTTTGGTCTAATTACAGTGCAACTTTAACGCCTACAGCTTCGGGTTCAATAAAAATTATTATTCAATCAACAAGTTTAGGTTCTGGTCAAGTAGGTGTTTTAATAGATAATGTTAGTCTGTCTCAAACATCTTGTACAGATACAGATAGTGATGGTGTAATAGATTCTTTTGACACAGATTCAGACAATGACGGATGCCCAGATGCAATGGAAGGTGCAGCAACATTAACTTTAGATAAATTATCAACTTTTACAGGTGGTAGTGTTGGTGGAAGTTCTCAAAATTTAGGCTCTAATGTAGATGCAAACGGTAGTCCTATTGTTAGTGGGCAAGGAGCAACTGGTTTTACTCAAGCATCTACAAACGATGTTAAAGATGCAAATGTAAGTTTAGCTTGTGCTATAGATTTAAACATAACAAAAAAGGTTGATAAACCAATTTTGAAAATTGGTGAAACAGTAATATTTACATTGGTTTTAACTAATGCGGGGCCTCAACCAGCAACAAACGTTCAGGTAAGAGATTTGCTTCCAGCAGGATTAACATACAATGCAGCAAGTTCTGTAATAGCAACAAATACTACCTATAACCCAACAACTGGTATTTGGGATCTTAGTTCTCTTACAATAGGAGTTAATGATTCTGTAGAACTTAAAATAGCAGCAACTATAAACACTTTAGGTGTAATTATTACAAATAATACAGAAATCTTTTCTACAACAGAAACAGATAAAGATTCTACACCTAATAGCAATAACTAACAAATAAATTTAAAAAGATGGAAAAAATGTACACACTTTTCAACTTCAAAAATAAATTTAGTATAAAGACTAGGCAGTTTTTTCTGCTCATAATATTCTTGTTTATTTCAATTAGTGCAAGTTTTGCTCAAGCGATAACAATTGTGCCAAATGCTACAACACCAGACGGAAGTAAAAATGCTGGAGACATAATTAATTATAGCGTTGCGGTATATAACTCTGGTGCAATTCCTTTAAATAATGTAGCGATTTCAAGCTCTAAAGGAATCGCTATGACATTAAATAGCGGAGATGTAAATAACAATAGTATTTTAGATGCAGATGAGAGCTGGGTGTACACAGGTTCTTACACAATTACTGCAGCAGATATTACAGCAACTAAAGTAGATAATATATTTAGCGTTACAAGTACAGAAATTACTACGGCAGAAACGGCAACCCATACAGAAAATGTTCATGAAGATGATATTTCATTTGCTTCTGTATTTGCTATATCAAACATAGTTGCTACAAACGATGATTTTTCTGCAACAGCTGTAAATGGTATTACTGGCGGAACTGCTGGTAATGTTTTTACAAATGACACTATAGATGGTGCAACAGCAACCTCAACTAATGTTACTGTTTCATTAGTGGACTTAGATGGTTTAACAGGTGCTACAATTAATGCAAACGGTATAGTAAATGTGCCAGCAAACTCAGCAACAGGTAGCTATACTTTAACTTACAAAATTTGTGATATTTCAAATACTAATAATTGTGAAACTGCACAAATTATTGTAGTTGTAGATGGAGATTCAGATGGAGACGGAGTTTTAGATTCTGTAGATGAATGTAATGGTTTTGATGACAATTTAGATAATGACAATGATGGCGTTGCAGATGGTTGTGATTTAGATGACGATAATGACGGAATTTTAGATACCGCAGAAAATGCAACAAGCGGAGATCCAATAGTTGATACAAATGATAACGGAGTTTTAGATTACCAAGATCCTGCAATTTCTGGTTTTGTAGATTCAAATTCTGATAACATAGACGATAGATACGATGTAGATTTAGATGGAAATATAGATCAATTTGATACAGATGCAGATGGAGATGGTTGTAACGATGTGTTAGAAGCTGGTCATACAGAAAGTTCATCAATGCCAGGAGAAGTTCAGGGTACAGGATACAATACAACAAATGGTAGAGTTACAGGTTTTACAACGGCATATACAGGTACAAATACTAATGTTTCTACGGCAGGAACAGCAGCTTCTATAACTGCTCAGCCACCAAACAGAAATGTTTTAGTTGGAGAAAACACTACTTTTACGGTAACTACAGATGGTACAATTTTTCAATGGGAAATTAGTACAGATGGTGGTACAGTTTACAATACTGTTTTAGATGGAGGTGTTTATGCTGGTACAACTACAAATACATTAGTTATTACAGGTGTAACAAGTGCGCAGAATAATTACAAATACAGGGTAGTTGTTTCTAAATCTACTTATGCTTGTCCTACAATTTCAGATGCTGGTACATTAACTGTTTTTACAAATGATCCGCCAGTAGCCAGTAGCAACGCAATTACTGTTGCTGAAGAAAGTACGGGTACATCATTAGGTTTAACCGCACCCACAGATCCAGATGCTAATACAATTACAATAACTGTTACCGGTTTACCAGATTTAGGTGTTGTAAAAAAAGCTAATGGAGATATTGTTGCAAATAATTCCACTTTAACTGCAGCAGAAGTAGAAGGTTTAATATACGATGCACCAACTGCTTATGACGGAGTAGCAGATCCAGGGGAATTTACCTATACGGTTTCAGACGGAATAGCGGCGCCAGTAACAGGTACTGCAGATATTACAATTACACCAATAAACGATTTACCAGTGGCAAATTCAGATGCGGGTACTGCATTAGAAGACAATCCGGTAAACATTGCAACTATTGGTAATAATGATACAGATGAAGATGGTAATGTAGTACCATCAACAATAATTTTAATAGATCCGGCAGATGCTGGAAATACAGGAAAAACAGGAACTCCTTTAGTAATTACTGGTAAAGGAACATACACTGTAGATGCTGCGGGTAATGTAATCTTTACTCCAGAAGCAAATTTTAATGGAGATGCAGACATCAACTATACAATAAATGATGATAGTGGTTTTGCATCTAATGAGGCTTTACTAGATATTTCTATAACTGCAGTAAATGATGTTCCGGAGGCAGTTGCAGATGTAAATTCAACTACAGAAAACACAACATTAACGGTTAATGCTGCCAACGGAGTTTTAAACAACGATTCTGACGTTGATGCAGGAACAACTTTAAATGTAACAACTTTTACAGTTGCTGGTGATGCAACAAATTATAATGCAGGACAAACTGCAACCATTACAGGAGTTGGTACTTTGCAAATTAATGCAGACGGTAGTTACGAATTTGTTCCAGTAGCAAATTACTTTGGGCCAGTACCTGTTACAACATACAATATTACAGACAATAATCCTGGAACACCAGGAACAGCATCATCAACATTAACAATTACAATAAATGTAGATTCCGATAATGATGGTGTTGCAGATATAGTAGATTTAGATTCTGATAATGACGGAATTTTAGATATAGTTGAAGGATTAGGAACAGATCCAACTGCTGATGCAGATAATGATGGTACACCTAATTATTTAGACGCAGATTCTGGGACATTAGATGGTAATGGTATTGCTGCAGGATTTGATTTTGATGGTGACGGAATACCAAATCATCTAGATTTAGATTCAGACAACGATGCTATACCAGATGTTTTAGAAGCAGGTTATGCAGATACTAATAATGATGGTATTGCAGACGCAGCAGCAGTAAGCGTTGGAGCAAATGGTTTTGCAGATGGTTTAGAAACAGCAGCAGAAAGTGGTGTTGCAGCCAATAACCCAATAAATACAGATGCTGCATCAGATATTAATGCAAATTTATTCAACTTTTTAGATAGAGATTCAGATAACGACGGTATTTCAGATACAGAAGAAGCATTTTCTAACAATGCAACTTATAATGATATTACAAATGACGGTATTGTAGACGGTTTTGTAGATAATGATAACAATGGTTGGCACGATACAATTGATAACGAAGTAAACTTTCCTACATTTTTAAACTCTGATACAGATACAATTCCAAATTATTTAGATTTAGATTCAGATGGCGATGGTTTACCAGATACTTTCGAAGGTAATTTTCAAGTAACAGATGGCGATAATAATGGTATTGTTGGTACCGGAATACCAGCAGATGCAGATGCAGATGGATTAGCAGACACAAATGACCCAGACTCAGGTGATAATATTTTAGGAGGTTTTGGTTTTAATCAAGATAGAGATGGCGATGGTGTAAAAAATTATTTAGATATAGATATTGATAATGATGGGATTATTGATAATATAGAAGGTCAATCAACTACAACATATGTTGCACCTTCTGGAGTAGATACAGATAATGACGGTATAGATAATGCTTATGACGTAGATAATGGTGGTGTAGGTATTGGATACACAAACACAGATGGTGGTTCTGCACCAGATTACGCAGATACAGATTCTGAAAATGATGGAATATTTGATATTTCTGAAAATAACATAGATAATTCTATAGATGCTGTTTTAGATACAGACGGAAATGGAATTATAGATCCAGCAAATTTTGTAGATTCAGATGGTGATGGATTAGCAGATATTTTTGAAAATGTTTCTGGCACAAGTACAGCAAACAATTCTACAAACGGATTACAAACTCCAGCTACCCACCCAGATAATGATCCGGCAGGAGGAAACAGAGATTGGAGAGAATCATCTACTCAAGATAATGATGGTGATGGAATAAATGATATTGTAGATTTAGATGATGATAATGATGGAATTTTAGATACAGATGAAGATTTTAATGAAGATGGAGATAATGATCCAAGAACAAATCCATCAGATAAAGATGGAGACGGAATACCAAATTATTTTGATTTAGATTCTGATAATGATGGTATTACAGATTATATTGAAGCAGGTGGAACTGATGATCCAGACGGAAATGGGCAACCAGGAACAGGTGTTTTAGACAATACAGAAGTAAACTCTAAAGGTATTCCTTTGGCAGTTTCACCAGACACTGTAACTACAGGAACTAGTGAAACTTCAAATTTAACAATTCCGAATACTGCAGGAGCAGACAATCCTAATTTTGTAGATTTAGATTCTGATAATGATGGAATTGTAGATGCTATAGAAGGTGGTGGTATAGATCCTGATGGAGATGGTAAATATGGTGCAGGTATTGCAAATGATGTAGATTCAGATGGACTTGCAGATGCTATAGATCCTTATGATGATAGAGATGGTAACGCAGATACAGCTCTAAATCCTGGTAAAAAATTAACAATACCTAATACAGACGGAGATAGTTTACCAAACTATTTAGATTTAGATTCAGACGATGATTCTATACCAGATAATGTAGAAGCACAAACCACATTAGGTTACATTTTACCAGCAGCTAACGATACCGATGAAGATGGATTAAATGATGCTTATGATTCTACAAACGGAGTTGGAACAGCTATAGCACCTGTTGATACTGATAATGATGGTACACCAGATTATTTAGATGTAGATTCTGATAATGACACTATAAAGGATATTGTTGAAGTTGGTAACGCAGCATTAGATACAGACGGAGATGGTAGAACCAATGGTACAACAGGAACAAATGGATTAGAAAATAATTCTGAAACTGTCGATGGTTATGATGATGTTAATGGTATTTATAATGACCCTAAAACAGATTTTGCAGATGAAGATGGAGACGTAAATTCTGGAGGAGATGTAGATTATAGAGATATATTAGATGCAGATAATGATGGTGTTGCAGATGCATTAGATTTAGATGACGATAATGATGGTATTTTAGACACAGCAGAAACACCAGACAATACAAATCCAGATTTAGATGCAGATAATGATGGTACCCCTAATTACAAAGACGCTAATTATGCAGGGTTTGTAGATTCAAATTCAGACGGAATTAATGACAATTTTGATACAGATTTAGACGGAATTCCAGATCATCAAGATACAGATTCAGATAACGATTCATGTCCAGATGTAAGAGAAGCTGGTCATTTAGAAAGTACTACAAAATCAGGGGAGGTAGCAGGAACTGGTTATGCAACAGATGGTACAGTTTCAGGTGCAGCTACTTCATATACAGGTACTAATGCAAATGTTACTACAGCAGGTACACCTGTTGTAATAAGTCAACAACCACAAGATCAAACTGGTTTTATACAAGGTAGTGTATCATTTGAAGTAACATCAACAGGAAATGTTTTTCAATGGCAAGAAAGTACAGATGGCGGTGCTACTTTTACAAATATTATAAACGGTGGTAAGTATGCAGGAGCTACAACAAATACATTAACTATATCTAACTTATCTACAACAGAAAATAATTACCAATATCAAGTAATTGTTTCTAAATCAGATTATAGTTGTGAAACACCATCAACACCACCAGCAACATTAACGGTAAATAATAATCCACCGGTTGCTGTAGATGATTTAAATAATACAACTAATGAAGATACAGTTATAACAATTACAACAATTGTTGGTAATGACACAGATGTAGAAGATACAACTCCAGATCCATCAACAGTAATATTGATAGATCCAAATAATACATCAAATACAGGTTCAACAGGTACACCTTTAATTATAACTAATGTTGGTTCTTATGAGGTTGATCCTTTAGGAAATGTAAAATTTACACCAGTTTTAAATTATAATGGTGCAGCAAATATTAATTATACTGTTAATGATAGTAATAATAATGTTTCTAATGAGGCCGTAATAGGAATTACAGTTACAGATGTAAATGATGCACCAATAGCTAATAATGATAGTTCTTCTGGTTTAGAAGGTGCTACACAAACTTTAACAACAATTGCAGCAAATGATACAGACGTAGACGGTACAGTAGATGCTTCGACTGTTATTTTAATTGATCCAAATAATGCAACAAATACAGGTTCTAATGGAAATCCTTTAGTAATTGCAAATGTTGGTACATATTCTGTAAATGCTTCAGGAACAGTAACTTTTGTTCCTTTAGAAAACTTTAACGGATCTGCAGATATTTTATATACTGTAGAAGACGATGACAATTTAGTATCTAATCAGGCAACTTTAGATATTACAGTTACACCAGTAAATGATGCGCCAGTAGCCAATCCAGATTCGGCAACTGAAGAGGAAGATGTTACAATAAATGTAAATGCAATAAATGGTTTATTAAATAATGATTCTGATGTAGATGCGAATCCTTTAACAATTACACAATATGTAGTTGGCGGAACAGCGGTTCCGGTATCAGCCGGATCACCAGGAGTAAGAGCAATACCAAATGTAGGAACGTTGACAGTAAATTCAGATGGTAGTTATAGTTTTGTACCATTAACAGATTACAACGGAAATGTACCACAAGTAACTTATACGGTAAGTGATGGAACAAATACAGCCAATAGCACGTTAAATATAACAGTAACCCCAGTAAATGATGCGCCTGTAGCTGTTGATGATACATATACAACAAATGAAGATACAGCTGTAACCTTATTACCATTAACAGGAGATAGTGATGTTGATGGAGATACGATTTCAATTACAAGTATCAACGGAACAACATTAACACCAGGAACAGCACAAACTATTACAGTTCCAGATGGAACCGTAACAGTTTCAGCAGCAGGAGCAATTAGTTTTAAAGGTGATGCTAATTTTAATGGATTATCAACATTTGCTTATGTAATAAATGATGGTAACGGACAAACAGCCACTGCGGATGAGAATATTACAGTTACACCAGTAAATGATGCGCCAGTAGCAAATCCAGATGTTGCCACAGTAAATGAAGATGTAACATTAACAGTAGCAAAAGCAAACGGGTTAATAGATGATAACGATACAGATATTGATGGAGACACGTTAACAGTTACACAATATGTAGTTGGCGGAACAGCAGTTTCGGTATCAGCAGGATCACCAGGAGTAAGAGCAATACCAAATGTAGGAACGTTGACAGTAAATTCAGATGGTAGTTATAGTTTTGTACCATTAACAGATTACAACGGAAATGTACCACAAGTAACTTATACGGTAAGTGATGGAACAAATACAGCCAATAGCACGTTAAATATAACAGTAACCCCAGTAAATGATGCGCCTGTAGCTGTTGATGATACATATATAACAAATGAAGATACAGCTGTAACCTTATTACCATTAACAGGAGATAGTGATGTTGATGGAGATACGATTTCAATTACAAGTATCAACGGAACAACATTAACACCTGGAACAGCACAAACTATTACAGTTCCAGATGGAACCGTAACAGTTTCAGCAGCAGGAGCGATTAGTTTTAAAGGAGATGCGAATTACAACGGAACCTCAACATTTGCTTATGTAATAAATGATGGTAACGGACAAACAGCCACTGCAAACGAGATTATAACAATTGATGCAGTAAATGATGCGCCAGTAGCCAATCCAGATGTTGCCACAGTAAATGAAGATGTAACATTAACAGTAGCAAAAGCAGACGGATTAATAGATGATAATGATACAGATATTGATGGAGACACGTTAACAATTACACAATATGTAGTTGGCGGAACAGCAGTTTCGGTATCAGCAGGATCACCAGGAGTAAGAGCAATACCAAATGTAGGAACGTTGACAGTAAATTCAGATGGTAGTTATAGTTTTGTACCATTAACAGATTACAACGGAAATGTACCACAAGTAACATATACGGTAAGTGATGGAACAAATACAGCCAATAGCACGTTAAACATAACAGTAACCCCAGTAAATGATGCGCCAGTAGCTGTTGATGATACATATACAACAAACGAAGATACAGCTGTAACCTTATTACCATTAACAGGAGATAGTGATGTAGACGGAGATACGATTTCAATTACAAGTATCAACGGAATAACATTAACACCTGGAACAGCACAAACTATTACAGTTCCAGATGGAACCGTAACAGTTTCAGCAGCAGGAGCAATTAGTTTTAAAGGTGATGCTAATTTTAATGGATTATCAACATTTGCTTATGTAATAAATGATGGTAACGGACAAACAGCCACTGCGGATGAGAATATTACAGTTACACCAGTAAATGATGCGCCAGTAGCAAATCCAGATGTTGCCACAGTAAATGAAGATGTAACATTAACAGTAGCAAAAGCAAACGGGTTAATAGATGATAACGATACAGATATTGATGGAGACACGTTAACAGTTACACAATATGTAGTTGGCGGAACAGCAGTTTCGGTATCAGCCGGATCACCAGGAGTAAGAGCAATACCAAATGTAGGAACGTTGACAGTAAATTCAGATGGTAGTTATAGTTTTGTACCATTAACAGATTACAACGGAAATGTACCACAAGTAACTTATACGGTAAGTGATGGAACAAATACAGCCAATAGCACATTAAATATAACAGTAACCCCAGTAAATGATGCGCCAGTAGCTGTTGATGATACATATACAACAAACGAAGATACAGCTGTAACCTTATTACCATTAACAGGAGATAGTGATGTTGATGGAGATACGATTTCAATTACAAGTATCAACGGAATAACATTAACACCAGGAACAGCACAAACTATTACAGTTCCAGATGGAACCGTAACAGTTTCAGCAGCAGGAGCAATTAGTTTTAAAGGTGATGCTAATTTTAATGGATTATCAACATTTGCTTATGTAATAAATGATGGTAACGGACAAACAGCCACTGCGGATGAGAATATTACAGTTACACCAGTAAATGATGCGCCAGTAGCAAATCCAGATGTTGCCACAGTAAATGAAGATGTAACATTAACAGTAGCAAAAGCAAACGGGTTAATAGATGATAACGATACAGATATTGATGGAGACACGTTAACAGTTACACAATATGTAGTTGGCGGAACAGCGGTTCCGGTATCAGCCGGATCACCAGGAGTAAGAGCAATACCAAATGTAGGAACGTTGACAGTAAATTCAGATGGTAGTTATAGTTTTGTACCATTAACAGATTACAACGGAAATGTACCACAAGTAACTTATACGGTAAGTGACGGAGCAAACACAGCCAATAGCACGTTAAATATAACAGTAACCCCAGTAAATGATGCGCCAGTAGCTAATACTGATTCAGCAGGTACAGATCCTGGTGTTGCGATAGATATTCCAGTCTTATCAAATGACAATGATTTAGACGGAGACACAATTTCAGTAAGTAGTATTACGGTTCAGCCAGCTAACGGAACAGCAAGTATAAATCCTAATGGTACAATAAAATATACACCAAATGCAGGATTTAATAATGGATCTGATAGTTTTACATATGAAATATCAGATGGAAATGGAGGCACAGATACAGCAGTTGTAAATGTAACAGTACCTATTTCACCATTCCCGCCAGTGGCCAATCCAGATTCAAATTCTACTCTAGAAGATGTTACATTAACAGTTGCAGCTGTAAACGGAGTTTTAAAGAATGATACCGACGGTAACTTAGACACTTTATCCGTTGTGAGTTTTTCTGTAGATGGTATTCCTGGTTCTAAATTAGCAGGCGAAACATCTGTTATTCCAGCAGTAGGTTCTTTGAAAATTAATGCAGACGGAAGTTATGAATTTATACCAGCATTAAATTATAACGGAGACATACCTCAAGTAACATATGTAGTTACAGATAACTCTGGCTTAACTACTGATGCATCTAGTACTTTAGATATAGAAGTTACACCAGTAAACGATAATCCTGTTGCAGAAAACGATACCAACAGTACAAATGAAGATACAGTTTTAAATGTAACGGCTGCAAATGGAGTTTTAGATAACGATTCTGATTTAGATGGAGATGCAATTTCAGTAAAAGAATTTGAAGTTGATGGAACAGTTAATTCTGCAGGAACTACTGTAACAATTACCGAAGGTACTTTAACGATTTTAAGTGATGGTAGTTATACTTTTTCACCAGCTACAGATTTTAATGGAAGCTTCCCAGAAGTTACTTATACATTAACAGACGGTACTGTAGATGAAGATGCTACATTAAATATTACTGTAATACCAGTAAACGATCCTCCGGTAGCAGTAGATAATTTAGGAAATTCTGGAAATGAAGATAATCCAATTACTGTAACAGCAATTGGTGCGAATGATACAGATGATGGTTCTGTAGATCCATCAACAATAAGACTTATAGACCCAAGTAACGCTTCTAATTTTGGAGATTCTACTAAGGCATTAATAATTGCAAACGTGGGTACTTATACAGTTAATAACAACGGAGATGTCTTGTTTTCTCCGGTAGCCAATTTTAATGGTAATGCAAATATTAAATACACAATTAGAGATAATGAAGGTTTAGTTTCTGCAAATCAAGCAACAATTGGTATTACTATTAACGGAACAAATGATGTTCCTGTAGCAACAGCCGATGTAAATTCTGTTGATGAAGGAAATACACTAAATGTAAATGCTACGAATGGTGTTTTAAGTAATGATTCTGATGTTGATGGAAATCTATTAACGGTAACACAGATTTCTATAGCAGGAACAACCTACTTAGCTGGTAATACAGCTTCTATTACAGAAGGTGACCTAGTAGTTAATTCTGATGGTAGTTATACATTAACACCAGCTACAAATTTTAATGGAAGTTTTCCGCAAGTTACTTACACACTTTCGGATGGATCGACAACAACTACATCCACATTAGATATTACAGTAAACCCTATTAATGATAGACCAGTTGCAAATCTAGATGTAAATTCTACTTTAGAAGACACTTTGTTATCTGTAACGGCAGTAAATGGAGTTTTAAATAATGATTCTGATGTTGATGGTGATGCTATTTCTGTAACAGCAATTTCTATAAACGGTACACCTAAAAATGTTGGAGAAGACATTGTTTTAACCGAAGGAACTTTAAAATTAAATGCAAATGGTAGTTATACTTTCTTACCTGCACTTAACTTTAATGGTAACGTACCAGAAATAACTTATACAATTTCAGACGGCGCATTAACAGCTACAAGTACACTAAATATTACTGTAACTCCTGTAAATGATGCTCCAACAGCAGTTTTAGATACAGATACCACGGCAGAAGATGTGGTATTAACCGTAAATGCAGTAAACGGAGTATTAAATAATGATTCTGATATTGATGCAGACCCATTAACTTTAACGAAATTTTCTGTTGCAGGTACAACATATACTGCTGGTGAAACAGCAAACTTTACAGAGGGCTCAATTAAATTAAATTCAGATGGTAGTTATGAGTATACTCCAGCACCAGATTTTAACGGACAAGCTTCTACAGTTACTTACACAGTTTCCGATGGTACAAATACATCTAACACAACATTAAAAATAGAGGTTACACCGGTTAATGATGCACCAGATTTAGTAGCAGATACAAATAGTACACAAGAAGATATTCAATTAAACGTATCAGCAATAAACGGAGTTTTAAGTAACGATACTGATAAAGAAAATAATAGTTTAACCGTAACACAATTTACTGTTAGTGGTACAAATTACACCCCAGGAAATACAGCTAATTTAACAGAAGGAAGCTTAAGATTAAATGCAGATGGTAGTTATGTCTATACACCAGCAACTAACTTTAATGGTGTAGTACCTACAGTAACTTATACGGCTACAGATGGCAATGATACTTCAACATCAACTTTAAATATAAATGTTACTCCTTTTAACGATTCACCAACTGCAAATGTAGATACCAATGCAACCAATGAAGATGTTACATTAAATGTTACTGCAGCAAACGGATTGTTAAATAATGATTCTGATCCAGAAAATGACCCAATTACTGTAACTAAATTTACAATTGGTGGTACAGAATATACTGCAGGAACTTTAGCGAGTATAACAGAAGGAGACATTCAAGTTAATACAGATGGTAGTTATAGTTTTGCGCCTGCACTAAATTATAACGGAGCTGTTCCTGTTGTAAACTATACGATTTCAGATGGTGAGCATACTGCAAACAGTACATTAACTTTAACAGTAAATGCAACAAATGATGCACCAACTGCAGTTTTAGATACAAATTCGACCACAGAAGATGTTGCATTAAATGTTATACCAGCAGACGGAGTACTTAAAAATGACTCAGATTTAGATGGAGATGTTATTAATGTTACAGGTTTTGTAGTAGAATCTACCTCATATTTAGCTGGCGAGACTGCAACTACATCAGCAGGAACAATCAAATTAAATTCTGATGGAAGTTATACATACGTGCCAGCTAGTAACTTTAACGGAGCAGCACCACAAGTAACTTATACAATTACAGACGGTGTTCTAACAGCATTTACAACATTAGATATTAACGTTACAGCAGTAAATGATTCGCCAATAGCAAATACAGATACTAATTCAACAGATGAAGATGTAGCAATTAATGTAAATGCTGCAAACGGATTATTGAATAACGATTCTGATCCAGAAGGTGATGCTATAACAGTAACTCAATTTACTGTAAATGGTACAGTTTATACAGCAGGTGCAACTGCAACAATAACAGAAGGAGTTTTAAAAATTAATGGAGACGGAAGTTATGATTTTACACCAGCATTAAATTATAATGGTGCTGTACCAGTTGTTAATTATACAGTTTCAGACGGATCTAATACAGCAAATAGTACGTTAACATTGTCTATAAATCCTATAAATGATGCGCCAACAGCTGTAGCCGACACCAAGGCAACTAACGAAGATGTAACTTTAAACGTTACAGCAACAAATGGTGTTCTTGCAAATGATTCTGATATTGATGGAAACTTAATTACGGTTACTCAATTTGAAATTGGCGGTACTACTGTTGTAGCAGGAAACTCAGTTTCTGTTTCAGAAGGAGATTTAACAATTAATACAGATGGTAGTTATACATTTGTACCAACATCAAACTTTAACGGAGTTGTGCAAACTGCAACTTATACAGTTTCAGACGGAACAGATTCTGCAACATCTACATTAATTATTACTGTTAATCCAACAAATGATACACCAACATTAATTGCAGATACAGATACAACATCAGAAGATGTAGCTTTAAATGTAAATGCAGCAAACGGAGTATTAAATAATGATTCTGATATTGATGGAGATAGTTTATCTGTAAGTAAATTTACAGTTTCTGGAACATCGTATACAGCGGGACAAACTGCTACAATTCCATCAGGAACAATAACGTTAAATACAGACGGTAGTTATAATTATGTGCCAGCATTAAACTTTAACGGAGCTGTACCTACTATAACTTACACAGCTACAGATGGTGTAAATACAGCAAACAGTACATTAAAAATTACTGTATCGCCTGTAAATGATAATCCGGTAGCGTTAAATGATACCTCTTCTACAGATCCAAATGTTACAGTAAATATTCCGGTATTAACAAATGATTCTGATCTAGATGGAGATACTTTATCAATTAGTAATATTACTGTAGCACCAACAAAAGGTACTGCTATAATTTTTGATAACGGAACTCCTGCAGATACATCAGATGATGTAATTACATATACACCTCAACCAGGATTTAACAACGGTACAGATACGTTTACTTATGAAATTTCTGATGGAAATGGAGGAACTGATACGGCTGTAGTTACAATTGCTGTGCCACAATCTGCATTTTCTCCGGTAGCAAATCCAGATACAAATCAAACAGATGAAGAAGTAGATGTAGTTGTAGCAGATGCTGATGCAAAAAGTTTAATTAAAAATGATACGGATGCAAATTTAGATGCTATTACAGTAACACAGTTTACTGCAGGAGGTGCTAATTATGCAGCAGGAAGTACAGCTAATTTACCACAAGGTAATTTAACAATTAATGCAGGTGGTGGTTATACTTTTGAACCAGCAACTAATTTTAATGGCGCAGTACCACAAGTAACGTATACAATTACAGATGGTACAGGTACGCCAAACGCAACTAGTACTTTAGATATAACTGTTAATCCTATTAATGATGCTCCGATAGCAAATCCAGATAATGAAACTACTTTAGAAGATACTACGTTAACAGTAAATGCTGCAAACGGAATATTAGATAATGATACAGATATTGATGGAGACTTACTTTCTGTAAAAGAATTTGAAATTGGTGGAACTACTTTTGTGGCAGGTAATACTGCAAACGTAACAGAAGGTTCTATAACTATTAATGCAGATGGTAGTTATGTGTTTGTGCCTGCATCAGATTCTACTGCAAATTTACCACAAGTAACTTATACAATTACAGATGGTACAATAGATACAGTAACAAGTACCTTAGATATAACAGTTACTTCTGTAAATGATGCGCCAATTGCAGTAAATGATTTAGGAACAACAACCTTAGAAGATACAGATGTTACAGTAGCTACAATTGGTAATAATGATACAGATGATGACGCTGTAGATCCATCAACAGTTACTTTAATAGATCCAAATGATGCAACCAATACCGGAAACTTTGCAACACCATTATTAATTGCAGGAGTTGGTACTTATACTGTTGATAATTTAGGAAATGTAACTTTTGATCCGGCAGATAACTTTAACGGGCCAGCAAATATTAATTATACAATTCAAGATAATGATACAACGCCATTAACATCAAATGTTGCAACAATCGGAATTACTGTAACATCAGTAAATGATAATCCGGTAGTTGTTGATGAAGTTAACTCAACAACAGAAGACACGCAGTTAATTGTAACTACAGCAAACGGATTGTTAACAAATGATTCAGATTTAGATGGAGATCCTTTAAGCATTGCAACCTTTGAAGTAGGAGGAAATGTTTATACAGCAGGAGAAACTGTAAGTTTAACAGAGGGTTCTATAGAAATTTCATCAGATGGTAATTATATTTTTACACCAGCAACTAATTTTAATGGAGCAGTTCCGCAAGTAACTTATAATGTTACAGATGGTTCAGCAACAGTTCCTGGAACATTAGATATAACGGTTACATCAGAAAATGACGCGCCAATTGCGGTAAATGATTTAGGAACAACAACCCTAGAAGATACAGATGTTACAGTAGCTACAATTGGTAATAATGATACAGATGATGACGCTGTAGATCCATCAACAGTTACTTTAATAGATCCAAATGATGCAACCAATACCGGAAACACTGCAACGCCATTATTAATTGCAGGAGTTGGTACTTATACTGTTGATAATTTAGGAAACGTAACTTTTGATCCAGCAGATAACTTTAACGGGCCAGCAAATATTAATTATACAATTCAAGATAACGATACAACGCCATTAACATCAAATGTTGCAACAATCGGAATCACTGTAACATCAGTAAATGATAATCCAGTAGTTGTAGATGAAATTAACTCAACAACAGAAGACACGCAGTTAATTGTAACTGCAACAAACGGATTGTTAACAAATGATTCAGATTTAGATGGAGACCCATTAAGTATAGCAACCTTTGAAGTAGGAGGAAATGTTTATACAGCAGGAGAAACTGTAAGTTTAACAGAGGGTTCTATAGAAATTTCATCAGATGGTAGTTATATTTTTACACCAGCAACTAATTTTAATGGAGCAGTTCCGCAAGTAACTTATAATGTTACAGATGGTTCAGCAACAGTTCCTGGAACCTTAGATATAACAGTTACTTCTGTAAATGATGCGCCAATTGCAGTAAATGATTTAGGAACAACAACCTTAGAAGATACAGATGTTACAGTAGCTACAATTGGTAATAATGATACAGATGATGACGCTGTAGATCCATCAACAGTTACTTTAATAGATCCAAATGATGCAACCAATACCGGAAACACTGCAACACCATTATTAATTGCAGGAGTTGGTACTTATACTGTTGATAATTTAGGAAATGTAACTTTTGATCCTGCAGATAACTTTAACGGGCCAGCAAATATTAATTATACAATTCAAGATAACGATACAACGCCATTAACATCAAATGTTGCAACAATCGGAATCACTGTAACATCAGTAAATGATAATCCGGTAGTTGTAGATGAAGTTAACTCAACAACAGAAGACACGCAGTTAATTGTAACTGCAGCAAACGGATTGTTAATAAATGATTCAGATTTAGATGGAGACCCATTAAGCATTACAAATTTTGTAGTAGATGGTACAACATATGGTGCAGGTGAAACGGCAACTTTTACAGAAGGAGTGTTAAAAATTACTTCAGACGGAGGTTATACATTTACACCAGCGTCTAATTTTAACGGTACGGTTCCAGAAATTACTTATAATGTTACAGATGGTTTAGCAACTGTACCAGGAACATTAGATATTACTGTAACTGCAGTAAACGATGCACCTGTTGCGGTCGCAGATTCTAATGATACTAATGAAGATACTCCATTAACCGTATCGGCAGCAAATGGTATTTTATCTAATGATACAGATTTAGAAAATGATACTTTAACTGTTACAGCATTAACTATTAATGGTAATTCAGAAACTGTTGGAGCTCCAATTAGCTTGACAGAAGGTGTTTTACAAATAGAATCAGACGGTAGTTATACGTTTACGCCTGCTTCTAATTTTAATGGAGATGTACCACAAGTAACTTATACGGCAAATGACGGGTTAAATTCTGTAATTAGTACACTAGACATAGTTGTAAACCCAATAAATGATGCACCAATTGCTGTTTTAGATACAAATACAACAAATGAAGACACGCCGTTAACGGTTACAGCTGTAAACGGATTATTAACTAATGATTCTGATACAGAAAACAGTTCTCTAAGTGTTACAACATTTACAGTAAATGGTACAACTTACACTGCAGGAAACACGGTTTCTATAGCAGAAGGGAGTTTGCTAATAAATTCTGATGGTAGTTATACATTTACACCAATTGCTAATTTTAATGGTTCTTTACCACAAATTGTCTACACAATTACAGATGGTGCCAATACTGCGAATTCAACATTAGACATTACAGTTTCGCCTGTAAATGATGCGCCTGTAGCAACAAATGATGTAACATCAACAGATCCAGGAGTTGCGGTTGTTATAGCTGTTTTACCAAATGATACAGATGTAGACGGAGACGCCTTAAACGTATCAGCAATAGTAACGCAACCAGTAAATGGAACTGTAGTGATTAACGGAGATAATACAATAACTTATACTCCAAACCCAGGTTTTAACAAAGGTTCAGATTCATTCGAATATCAAGTTTGTGATGCAAATGGATTATGCGATATTGCAACTGTAAATGTAACAGTTCCAAAATCATTCTTACCACCAGTTGCAAACCCAGATACAAAATCTACTCAAGAAGATGTTACGTTAACAATAGATGCTGTAGACGGATTGTTAAATAATGATACAGATTCTAATCCAGGAGAAACATTAACAGTAGTTTCTTTTCAGATTGATGGCGTTAATTATACGGCAGGAAATACTGTAACAATTACAGAGGGTCAAATAACAATTAATGCAGATGGTAGTTATACTTTTGTACCAACACCAAATTATAATGGTTCGGTTCCGGTAATAAACTACACAATCTCAGACGGTACACCTACAGATAATTCTACTAGCTCGCTAACATTAAATGTAACTCCTGTAAATGATGCACCTGTTGCAATTGCAGATACTAATACTACGCCAGAAGACGTACAATTAAGTGTAGCAGCTTCTGCAGGATTGTTAATTAACGATTCAGATACAGACGGTACACCATTAACGTTAACTCAGTTTACCATAAACGGAATAAATTATGCTGCAGGTACAACAGTAAACTTACCAGAAGGAGCAATAACAGTAAACGGAGACGGTAGTTATATTTATAACCCAGCAGCAGATTTCTTAGGATCTGTGCCTCAAGTTACTTATACAGTTACAGACGGTTCATTATCAACAACAAGTACATTAGACATCTCTGTAACAGGTGTTAATGATGCACCAGTTGCCGTAGATGATTTAGGAAATACAAGTAATGAAGATTCACCAGTAAGTGTATCTTTAATAACAAGTAACGATACCGATGATAGTGCTGCTATCGATGCAACTACTATTATTTTAATAGATCCAAATAATGCCGCAAATACAGGTAATTCATCTAATCCGTTAGTTATAGCAGGCGTTGGTAGTTATGCTGTAGACACTTTAGGTAATGTAGTTTTTACACCAGTGCCAAACTTTAACGGTACTGCTAATATTAATTATACAGTAGAAGATAATGAAGGTTTAGTTTCTAACGAAGCAATAATTGAAATATCAATTACAGCTGTAAACGATGCCCCAAATGCAGTTGCAGATGTTAATACAACACCAGAAGATACTATTTTAATGGTAAATGCTACAAACGGATTATTAAATAATGATAATGATGTTGAAGGCACTCCATTAACCATATTAGAATTTACTGTAGGTGGTATAGATACACCAGCAGGAAATACAATATCTTTAACAGAAGGAGATTTAATTATAAATTCTGATGGTAGTTATACTTTTACTCCTGCATTAGACTTTACAGGTAATGTTCCTCAGGTTACTTATACAGTTTCAGACGGAAATAATAATAGTGAAACTACTTTAGATATTACGGTTACAGGAGAAAACGATGCGCCAGTTGCAGTTAATGATACAGAGACTACAATTCAGAATACACCAGTAACAATAGCAACAATTACTGCTAATGATACAGATACAGATGGCACAGTAGATGCTGCTACAATAACATTAATAGATCCAAATAATGTTAGTAATACCGGAGACTCGGCTACACCATTAGTTATTCCAGGAGAAGGAACATATACTGTAGATAATTTAGGTAATATAGTTTTTACACCAGAATTAGAATTTACAGGTGATGCTAATATAACTTATACAGTAAAAGATAATAACGGGCTAATATCTAACGAAGCTCAAGTAACAATTTCAGTTCAACCAGATACAGATGGTGACGGAATTATCGATAGTGTAGATTTAGATGATGATAATGACGGAATATTAGATTCTGTAGAAAACGGTGGTAATGATCCATTAGCAGATACAGATAATGATGGAATTCCAGATTATAAAGATCCAGACAACATTACTTTAGATGAAAATAATGACGGAATTGATGACAATTTTGATAAAGATAAAGACGGAATTATAGATCAGTTTGATAAAGATTCAGATAACGATGGTATTTCTGACTTGGTAGAAGCAGGCGGAGTTGATACAAATGGTGATGGTAAAGTAGATAATTTTACAGACACTAATAATGATGGATTGGATGATACAATTGCCAATAACTCATTACCAGTGTTAGATTCAGACGGCGATGGAGTGCCAAATTATAAAGATTTAGACTCAGATGCAGACGGAATTATAGATAACATCGAGGCGCAAAATCCTTTAACCTATGTAGCCCCATCGGGTATAGATACAGATAAAGATGGTATCGATGATGCTTACGACGTAGATTGTACACCGTGTGGGTCTATTACAGGAACACCAATAAATAATCCAGAAAATGCAGATTCAGATGCATTGCCAAATTATTTAGATTTAGATTCAGATAATGACGGTATTGTAGACAACATCGAATGGCAAACTACAGTGGGTTACATTGCACCAGGTATAGATTCTGATGGTAATGGTTTAGCAGATGTTTATGAAACTGCACCAGGATCAGGTAATCCAATTAGATTCCCATTAAATACAGATGGTATTGATCCGCCAGATTACTTAGATGTAGACTCAGACGGTGATGGTGTTTTAGACACAGTAGAAGCTTATGATACTAACGGAGATAATGTAGCAGAAATTACAGCGTCAGGTGTAGACACAGATAATGATGGTTTAGATGATGCTTTCGATTTAAACCCATCAGGGTTGTCAAATCCAAATGCAGCATCAAACAACAATCAAGATGTTACATTATTCCCTAATGATCAAGATCCAGGTACTGCAGAAGTAGATTTTAGAGATAAAGTAACTTTTGGGGTGTTAGTTGATACAGACGGCGATGGTATTACAGATGATATAGATATAGATGACGATAATGATGGTATTGTAGATGTTGTTGAATCATTAGGATATATTCCTTCATCATCAGCAAACGATCC
Organism: Polaribacter sp. OB-PA-B3; assembly: GCF_054589375.1. Lineage (NCBI taxonomy): Bacteria > Pseudomonadati > Bacteroidota > Flavobacteriia > Flavobacteriales > Flavobacteriaceae > Polaribacter > Polaribacter sp. OB-PA-B3. Next base: position 15,160 of record NZ_BAAIIX010000001.1, on the reverse strand, counting down.
TAGATGTATATTACCTAACGTTAGTTTCCAAAATCCAACTTATGTTGCAGGAACAGGTGTTTCTGGTTCGGGATCTATAGGAGCTAAATATCGTTTTGAAAATGTTGTAGATGTTACAGGTTTTGGTGGAACAGGAGGTATTTTAGATGCAATAGTAGAAATTACAGATATTCAAGGAGGCGCTTCATTAATTTCTATTGATAACTCAACAACTGGTAATCCAGATGCTTGGCAACCAGAATATACTGTACCAACACCAACCGGTAATAAAGCAGAAATGGCTTTTAGAGTTATTTTAGTAAATGATAATACAAATACACTATATAATATTAGTAGGTTTAGTGGTGTTATTTATGATATAGATGGAGCTAATGCTAGAGAATCTGTTATTTTATCTAGACCTGGTTTATACGCAGTAGATAACGAAACATTGTTAAATGTTACAGATAACCCTGCAACAGGTTTAGTAACATTTGAAGGTCCAGATGATACCTATGCTGGTGTAGATGTATCACCAAGGCTAGCAACTTTCTTTGGATACTATAATACTTCTGCTTTTAATATAAGATTCTCAGCAGAATTATTATCAGCATCATCAAATACGAATCTAGGTTCTGTTTTATTCTCTGGTTGTGCAATTAATGGATTGTTTGAAGGAAATACAACATCAAACGCACCATCACAAACAAACGGAACTTCAGAAAACTCAGGTCCGGGAACATTCCCGTTATTCACAGTAAATGATGGTATTGATAGCGACGGTGATGGAATATCAGATGATAAGGATATTGATTCAGATAACGACGGAATTCCAGATAACGTAGAAGCACAAACTACAGCTGGTTATATTAAGCCAATTTCTGCAACAGCAGATGCAGATATGGATGGTTTAATAGACGCTTATGATAATAATGCGGTAATAAGTGGTTTAATACCTGTAGATACAGAAGGAGATTTTAATCCAGATTATTTAGATTTAGATTCTGATAATGATGGTGAAAGCGATACAGAAGAAGCAGGTTTTATTAAAGCCACAGTTAATAATGATTCAGATGCAGATGGTTTATTAGATAGTTATGATGATAATAATACAGTAGGTACTTTATTTGATGTAAACGACGATCAAGATAATGGTGCAATAGATTTACCAAATCTTGATAATACATCAACACCAGAAGTAGATTACAGAGAAATTAAAGATAATGATAACGATGGTGTTCCAGATAGTGTAGATTTAGATGATGATAACGATGGTATTCCAGATTCAGTAGAACAAAACGGAAACCCGTTAAGAGATACAGATAAAGATGGTATTCCAGATCATTTAGATTTAGACTCAGATGGCGATGGAGTTAATGATTTGGTAGAATCTGGTTTTGGAAAAACAGATTTAGATAACGATGGAAGAATTGATGGAGCTGAAACTAATTCTGGAGCTAACGGATTATTTGATGAAATTGAAACTACACCAGAAAGTGGGGTAACAATTGATAATCCTCAAGATTCTGATAAAGATGGAATTTTAGATTTCCAAGATATAGATGATGACAACGACGGTATTGATACTAAAGATGAAGATGTTGTAAATAGTAACGGAGATCCTACAGATGATGATTCTGATAATGATGGTATACCTAATTATTTAGACGAAGATGATGATAATGATGGCGTTTTAACTAAAGATGAAGACAATAATAATAATGGAAACTTTAATGATGATGACGATAATAATGATGGTACACCAGATTATTTAGATTCTTTAGATACAGATAATGACGGAATACCTGATAGTGAAGACTTAGATGATGATAACGATGGAAACCCAGATACATCAGATCCAAACCCATTAGTACCAGCAGTAAGTCCAGAAACATTAACAGTTGTAGAAGGAGTTGCAGGAGTTGTAAATGTTTTAGCAAATGATGATTATCTACCAGGAGCAAATACAACTATAACAGATGCAGGAACAGGAACAGCAGCGGGATTAATAAGTTTCGATCCATTAACAGGCGAGATGACTTATACGTCAGCAGCCGGAGAAGAAGGAACAACTGTAACAGTAGATTATACAGTTTGTAACACAGCTGTTAATCCATCAGTATGTAAAACTACAGCTGTTACAATTACAGTTCAATTAGACAACGATAACGATGGTGACCCAGATATTACAGATTTAGATGATGATAACGATGGAAACCCAGATACATCAGATCCAAATCCGTTAGTTCCAACAGTAGGTTCGGATGCATTAACAGTTGTAGAAGGAGTTGCAGGAGTTGTAAATGTTTTAGCAAATGATGATTATTTACCAGGAGTAAATACAACTATAACAGATGCAGGAACAGGAACAGCAGCGGGATTAATAAGTTTCGATCCATTAACAGGCGAGATGACTTATACGCCAGCAACCGGAGAAGAAGGAACAACTGTAACAGTAGATTATACAGTTTGTAACACAGCTGTTAATCCATCAGTATGTAAAACTACAGCTGTTATAATTACAGTTCAATTAGATAACGATAATGATGGAGATCCGGATATTACAGATTTAGATGATGATAACGATGGAAACCCAGATACATCAGATCCAAATCCGTTAGTGCCAACAGTAGGTTCGGACGCACTAACAGTTGTAGAAGGAGTTGCAGGAGTTGTAAATGTTTTAGCAAATGATGATTATTTACCAGGAGCAAATACAACCATAACAGATGCAGGAACAGGAACAGCAGCGGGATTAATAAGTTTCGATCCATTAACAGGCGAGATGACTTATACGCCAGCAGCCGGAGAAGAAGGAACAACTGTAACAGTAGATTATACAGTTTGTAACACAGCTGTCAATCCATCAGTTTGTAAAACTACAGCTGTTATAATTACAGTTCAATTAGATAATGATAATGATGGAGATCCGGATATTACAGATTTAGATGATGATAACGATGGAAACCCAGATACATCAGATCCAAATCCGTTAGTGCCAACAGTAGGTTCGGATGCATTAACAGTTGTAGAAGGAGTTGCAGGAGTTGTAAATGTTTTAGCAAATGATGATTATCTACCAGGAGCAAATACAACTATAACAGATGCAGGAACAGGAACAGCAGCGGGATTAATAAGTTTCGATCCATTAACAGGCGAGATGACTTATACGTCAGCAGCCGGAGAAGAAGGAACAACTGTAACAGTAGATTATACAGTTTGTAACACAGCTGTCAATCCATCAGTATGTAAAACAGAAACAGTAACAATTACAGTTCAATTAGACAACGATAACGATGGTGACCCAGATATTACAGACTTAGATGATGATAACGATGGAAATCCAGATACATCAGATCCAAATCCGTTAGTGCCAACAGTAGGTTCGGATGCACTAACAGTTGTAGAAGGAGTTGCAGGAGTTGTAAATGTTTTAGCAAATGATGATTATTTACCAGGAGTAAATACAACTATAACAGATGCAGGAACAGGAACAGCAGCGGGATTAATAAGTTTCGATCCATTAACAGGTGAGATGACATATATACCGTTAGCCGGAGAAGAAGGAACAACTGTAACAGTAGATTATACAGTTTGTAACACAGCTGTTAATCCATCAGTATGTAAAACAGAAACAGTAACAATAACTGTAGAAGGAGATACAGATGGTGATGGAATACCAAATGACATTGATTTAGATGATGACAATGATGGTATACCAGATACTGTAGAACAAAATGGTGATCCACTTAGAGATACAGATAAAGATGGAATTCCAGATCATTTAGATTTAGATTCAGATGGTGATGGTGTAAACGATGTTGTAGAAGCTGGTAATGGTGCTTTAGATTCAGATAATGATGGCGTAATAGACGGTGCAGATACAGGTTCTGGTTCTAACGGATTATTTGACGGAGTAGAGGTAACACCAGAAAGTGGAACTATAGATTATACACCAATAGACACAGATAAAGATGGTAAACCAGATTTTCAGGATACAGATGATGATGGTGATGGTATTGAAACAATAGACGAAGATGTAGTATCTGTTAACGGAGACCCAACAGATGATGATACCGATAAAGATGGTATACCAAATTACTTAGACACCGATGATGATGGTGATGGAGTCGATACCTCTGATGAAGATGTAGCTATAATTAATGGAGATCCTACAGATGATGATACCGATAAAGATGGTGTACCAAATTATTTAGATACCGATGATGATGGTGACGGAATTGACACAATTGATGAAGATAATAACGGAGATACTAATTTAAGTAATGATGATGATGACCTAGATGGTATTCCAGATTATTTAGATGCAGATGATACAGATGGCGATGGCGTACCAGATACTGTAGATTTAGATGATGATAATGATGGTATTCCAGATTTTATCGAAAACGGAGGTGATAATAGTTTAGATACAGATAATGACGGGGTTCCAGATCATTTAGATTTAGATTCAGACGGAGATAATTTAACAGATTTAGAAGAATCTGGTTCTGGAGCAGCAGACGCTAATAGTGATGGAGTTATAGATGGTTCTGATACAGGTTCTGGATTGAACGGATTATTTAACGATTTAGAAACGTTTGATGATAGCGGTATTTTAAGTTATATCGTTAGAAATACGGATTCAGATACTAAAAAAGATTTCCAAGATATTGATGATGATAATGATGGAATATTAACTATCGATGAATATATGTTCGATTGTGACAATGATCAGATTCAAGACCATATGGATGTTACTAATTGTGATTTAGTTCCGAATGCATTCTCTCCAAATGGAGACGGTAACAACGATACGTTTGTAATACCTGCACTAGCTAACTATCCTAATTTTAAATTAGAAATATCTAATAGATGGGGTAATAAAGTGTACGAGTATAGTAATAATGGTAAAACGAGTCCAGATTGGTGGGATGGTTACTCTACGGGTAGATTAACTCTAAACGATAGTAAACCAGTGCCAACAGGAACTTATTTCTACATTATTTACTTTAACGACGGTGTTAGAAAACCAATTACAGGTTGGGTATATTTAAATAGATAACAGATAAAAAAATAAAGGCAATAAAAATGAAAAAAATAATTGTAATAATTACAGTGCTATTATTTACTGTTTCTGTAAAAGCACAACAAGATCCACAGTATACACAGTATATGTATAACATGAATATCATAAACCCAGCTTATGCTGGGTCATATGATGTTCTAAGTGTAAATCTTTTAGGTAGATCACAATGGGTTGGTATAGACGGGGCACCAAGAACATTAACATTAGGAATAAATTCTCCAGTAGGTAAAAATGTTGGTTTAGGTTTTTCTGTTATTGTAGATGAAATTGGTCCGGTAGAAGAACAAAATGTTTACGGAGATTTCTCTTACACATTAAAAGTAGGAGAAAATGCGAATTTGGCTTTAGGTATTAAAGCAGGGTTTACATTTTTTAATGTTTGTTTACCGTGTTTAAATACTGTTAATGATAATGACCAAGCATTCATAAATCAGAATGCAAATAAAATTTTACCAAACTTAGGCGCAGGGGCATTTTATTATACCGATAAGTTTTACGCAGGTTTATCAATACCAAATCTTTTACAAACATTTCATTTTGAAAAAGAAGGAGGTCAAGTAACAAGAGCATCAGAAAGAAAACACTTTTTTTTAACAACAGGTTATGTTTTCGATTTATCTAATGATGTCAAATTAAAACCATCTACAATGGTAAAAGCAGCAGAAGGAGCGCCTTTATCTATAGATTTTTCTGGAAACGTTCTTTTATACGATAAATTAGAATTCGGACTTTCTTACAGATTAGACGAGTCTGTTTCTGCATTAATAAATGTAAGAGCATCAAAAAGTTTAAGAATAGGTTACGCGTATGATTATACATTAACAAACTTGGGTAATTTTAACTCTGGTTCTCATGAAGTTTTTGTACTATTTAATTTCGATTTTGAAAGAAATAAAATTAAATCTCCAAGATTCTTTTAGTTTTAACACAACAATTATGAAAAAAACAATACAAATTACAATCGTACTTTTATTTAGTTCTTTAACCATACTTGGGCAAACTAAAGAAACTAAAAAAGCAGATACTTATTTCGAAAACCTATCTTATGTTTTTGCCGCAGATGCTTATGAGAAATTAGCATCAGAAAACGCTACAGAACATGTTTTACAAAGACTGGCAGATAGTTATTATTTTAATGTAAATATGCAAAAAGCCTCGAGCGTTTATGAGCGTTTATTTAATGAGTTTCCTAATCAATCACCAGAGCATATTTTTAGATATGCACAAACTCTAAGAAGTGTTGGTAATTTTGATGCATCTAATTTATGGATGAAAAAATTTCATGAACAAAAGCAGAATGATTCTAGAGGGGAAAATTTTACAAATAATGAAGTAACCCTAGATGATTTAAAAAACGGAAAACCAAATTATACAGTAGTTAACCAAAAAAGTATCAATACAAAATATTCAGATTTTGGAGTAACTGATTACGGAAATACAATTTTATTTTCTTCACCCAGAGAAAGAAACCTATTCGTAAAAAGAAGCCACACAAGAAATGATAAATACTTTTTAGATATATTTAAAGTTGTTAAAGAAAAAATAACAACTGTAGAAGGAGACGATTCTGAAGTGAGACCAATGTTTTCTGATGAAGTAAACTCTAAATATCACGAATCTTCTGTTAGTTTCTCTCCGGATAAAAAAACAATGTATTTTACAAGAAACAATTATGTAGCAGGTAAATATAAAGTTGATAAAGAAGGATATAATAATTTAAAAATTTTAAAAGCAGAATGGAATTATAATAAATGGGATAACGTAGTAGAATTACCATTTAATAGTAGCGAGTATTCTGTGGGTCATCCGTCTGTTAGTAAAGATGGTAAAAAACTATATTTTGCTTCTGATATGCCTGGTGGAATTGGAGGTACAGACATTTATGTAGTAGAAATTAAAGAAGATGGTGGTTTTGGAGAAGTTCAAAATCTAGGAACTACTGTAAATACAGAAGGTAGAGAAATGTTTCCTTTTATTTCTGATGATGATGTTTTATATTTTTCTTCGGATGGTCATTTTGGTATAGGAGCTTTAGATGTTTTTTCAACAAAAAAAGAAAATGGAACATACACCAAACCAGAAAACTTAAAAGCACCCGTAAATTCTAAATTAGATGATTTTGCTTTTTCTATCAATTCAATTACTAAAAAAGGATATTTATCTTCTAATAGAGAAGGTGGTTTAGGTGATGATGATATTTATGCAGTAGAATCGCTTATCGAACCAGAAGTTACACCGTGCATGCAAATTGTTTCAGGTTTTGTAAAAGATAAAAAATTTCAGAATATATTACCAGGAGCAAAATTAACTTTAAAAGATGATAAAGGTAATATTGTAGAAGAAGTTTATGCAGATGTAAACGCAAAATTCTCTTTTAGTTTGCCTTGTGATAATAAATATACGATTACAGCAATAAAAGAATATTATCAACCAGATACTGTATCTTTTGAAACTACAACAGAACAAAAGGTAGATTTAAAATTAGATTTTGATTTAAAAGTTATATCTGACTTTACTTATAATGAAAGGGGAGAATTAATAATTAAAATTAGACCAATTTATTTTGATTACAATAAATCTAATATTAGAGAAGATGCTGCATTAGAGTTAGATAAAATTGTTAGTATCATGAAAAAGTATGAAAAATTAGTAATAAGATCTAGTTCTCATACAGATGCTAGAGGTAATGAAGCATACAATGAAGCGTTATCAGATAGAAGAGCAAAATCTTCTGTAGCTTATATAATTAATAAAGGAATTTTAAATTATAGAATTTCTGGTAAAGGATACGGAGAAGCAAGGTTGGTAAATAAATGTGTAGATAACAATAGCCATACAAATACTGTTGAATGTTCAGAAGAACAGCATCAAGCAAATAGAAGAACAGAGTTTGTTATCATAAAAATGTAGTAAAAAACACAAACATATAAGAAGAGCCTTTAATTAGGCTCTTTTTTTTTGCCATAAATCTAAGAATTACAAGAAAATGATTAATTTCGCATTCTTATAAGAAAAGAAAGAAAATGAGCGCGAAATTTCCTGAATATAAAGGTCTTGACTTACCAAAAGTTGCAGAAGAAATTCTTAACTACTGGGAAGAAAATAACATATTTGAAAAAAGTGTAACAACAAGAGAAGGTGCAGAACCTTTTGTATTCTTCGAAGGACCACCGTCTGCAAATGGTTTACCAGGTGTTCACCATGTTTTAGCACGTGCTATTAAAGATATTTTTCCACGTTACAAAACCATGAAAGGATACCAAGTTAAGCGAAAAGCTGGTTGGGATACGCATGGGTTACCGATAGAATTAGGTGTAGAAAAAGAGCTTGGAATCACAAAAGAAGATATTGGTAAAAAGATTTCTGTAGAAGATTATAACGCGGCATGTAGAAAAGCGGTAATGCGTTACACAGATATTTGGAACGATTTAACGCAGAAAATGGGTTATTGGGTAGATATGGAAGATCCATATATTACTTACGAACCTAAATATATGGAATCTGTTTGGTGGTTGTTAAAAGAAATCTACAGTAAAAAGTTAATTTACAAAGGATATACAATTCAGCCATATTCACCAAAAGCAGGTACAGGATTAAGTTCTCACGAGTTAAATCAACCCGGAACTTACCAAGATGTAACAGATACAACTATCGTTGCACAATTTAAAGCAATAGAAAGTACATTGCCAGAATTCTTACAAAATGAAGGTGCAATTAACTTTATTGCTTGGACAACAACGCCTTGGACATTGCCGAGTAATACCGCATTAACGGTTGGGCCAAAAATAGGATATGTTTTAGTAGATACTTATAATCAGTATACATTTAAACCAACAAAAGTTGTGTTGGCTAAGAAATTAGTTGGTAAGCAGTTTGGTGGTAAAAACAATGTGCAAGTAGAAACTTTAGAAGAGTTAAAAGCATACAATTCTGGCGATAAAAAGATTCCTTTTTATATTATAAAAGAATTTGTAGGTAAAGATTTAGTAGGTATTAAATACGAGCAGTTATTGGATTATGGTTGTGAGTTTGAGAACAAACAAGACGCTTTTAGAATAATTTCTGGAGATTTTGTAACCACAGAAGATGGTACAGGTATTGTACACACAGCACCAACTTTTGGTGCAGATGATGCTTTGGTAGCAAAACAAGCTTCACCAGAAATTCCGCCTTTATTAATAAAAGATGAAAACGATAATTTAGTTCCTTTAGTAGATTTACAGGGTAGATTTAGAAAAGAAATTAAAGATGATATTTATGGTTTTGCAGGAGAATATGTAAAAGCAGAATATTTAAATGAAAAAGATTTAGAAGAAGAATTAAAAATTCAAAAAGGGAATTTAACAGAGGTTTTAAAAAATCAAGATAAATATTTATCTGTAGATGAACGTTTAGGACTAAAGTTAAAGAATGAAAATAAAGCTTTTAAAGTAGAAAAATACAAGCATAGTTACCCAAATTGTTGGCGTACAGATAAACCAATTTTATACTATCCACTAGACTCTTGGTTTATAAAAGTAACAGATGTAAAAGATAGAATGCATAGCTTAAACAAAACTATTAACTGGAAACCAGAATCTACGGGTACTGGCCGTTTTGGTAATTGGTTAGCAAATGCAAACGACTGGAATTTATCAAGATCTCGTTATTGGGGAATACCGTTGCCAATTTGGAGAACAGAAGATGGTAAAGAAGAAATTTGTATTGGTTCTGTAAAAGAATTAAAAGAAGAAATGGCAAAAGCTGTACAAGCTGGCGTTTTAGCAAAAGATATTTTCGAAGATTTTGAAGTTGACAATAATTCTGATGAAAACTATGCAAAATTAGATTTACATAAAAACATTGTAGATCAAATTATTTTAGTTTCTGCTTCTGGGCAGCCAATGAAAAGAGAAAGTGATTTAATAGATGTTTGGTTCGATTCTGGTTCTATGCCTTATGCACAATGGCACTATCCGTTCGAAAATAAACAGAAAATTGATGGTAACGAATCTTTTCCGGCAGATTTTATTGCAGAAGGAGTAGATCAAACAAGAGGTTGGTTTTATACTTTACATGCAATTGCTACAATGGTTTTTGATTCGGTAGCTTATAAAAATGTAGTTTCTAATGGATTAGTTTTAGACAAAAACGGACATAAAATGTCTAAACGTTTAGGTAATGCAACAGATCCTTTTACAACATTATCAACATACGGTGCAGATGCAACACGTTGGTATATGATTTCGAATGCAAATCCTTGGGACAATTTAAAGTTTGATTTAGAAGGAATCGAAGAGGTAAAACGTAAATTCTTCGGAACACTTTACAACACATATTCTTTCTTTACTTTATATACAAACATTGATGGTTTTGCTTATAAAGAAGATGATATCGCTTTAGAAAACAGACCAGAATTAGATCGATGGATTTTATCTGAATTACATACATTAATTGCAAAAGTAGATAAGTTTTATTCAGAATACGAACCAACAAGAGCTGCTAGAGCAATATCAGACTTTACACAAGATTATTTAAGTAACTGGTATGTGCGTTTAAGTAGAAGAAGGTTTTGGAAAGGAACTTACGAAACAGATAAAATTTCTGCATACCAGACCTTGTATACTTGTATGAATACAATTGCAAAGTTAAGTGCGCCAATTGCTCCGTTTTTTATGGATCGCTTGTATCAAGATTTAAACTCTGTAACAGCTAAAGAAGCTTCAGAAAGTATTCATTTATCCGATTTTCCAAAATACGACGAAAGTTTTGTAGATAAGAGTTTAGAGCGTAAAATGGAAAATGCACAAACAATATCTTCTTTAGTATTATCTTTAAGAGCAAAGGAAAAGATAAAAGTGCGTCAACCATTACAAAAAATTATGATTCCGGTTGATACAGCACAACAAAAAGAAGAAATTTTAGCAGTAGCCAACTTAATTAAAAACGAAGTAAACGTAAAAGAGATTACTATTTTAGATGATGCTTCAGATATTTTAATCAAACAAATTAAGCCTAATTTTAAAGCTTTAGGGCCAAAATTTGGTAAAGACATGCGTTTTATTGCGGCAGAAGTGCAAAAATTTAACCAAGAAGATATTAACAAAATAGAAAAAGATAAAAACATTTCTCTTGACGTTAATGGAAAAAATATTACTTTAGAACTTTCAGATGTAGAGATATCATCTAAAGATATAGAAGGCTGGTTAGTTGCAAATGAGGGCTCGTTAACAGTTGCTTTAGATGTTACAATAACGGAAGGGTTACGTAAAGAAGGAGTTGCTAGAGAATTGGTAAACAGAATTCAGAATGCGCGTAAAGACACAGGTTTAGAAGTAACAGATAAAATAAAGTTAACGGTTTTAAATTTCGATAACTTACAAAAATCTATTTTAGATAATAAAGACTACATTATGAGTGAAACACTAACCAAAGAATTGGTTTTTGTAGACGAGTTAACTAATGGTGCCGAAATTGAATTTGATGCCATTAAAAGTAGAATATTAATAGAAAAAATGTAAGAATATGTCAGATGTTAAGTTAAAATATTCAGATGCTGATTTACAAGAATTTAAGGAGATTATAGAGAAGAAAATTGCCAGAGCAAAGGCAGATTTAGCTTTGTTAGAAAGCTCTTATAAAAATGATGCAAGTAATGGTACAGACGATACTTCTCACTCTTTTAAATCTTTTGATGAAGGTTCTGAAGTTATGAGCAAAGAAGCAAATGTGCAGTTAGCAATTAGGCAAGAAAAGTTTATTAGAGACCTTAAAAATGCTTTAATTCGAATAGAAAATAAAACGTACGGTATTTGCAGAGTAACACGTAAATTAATACAAAAAGAACGTTTAAAGTTAGTGCCACACGCTACTCTAAGTATCGAGGCAAAACGCAAACAATAATTTAAAAAAGCTTTCAAATAACTTGAAAGCTTTTTTTAAATCAGCAAACTAAATAATATGCGTAAATTTTTTTTGCTTTTATTAAGTTTTATTACTTCAGTTACTGTCTGTCAAAAAAAGGTTTTAAAAAAAATTACAAGTACTGCAACAGAAGTAGCAATTTCTACGGAAGGATTAGATAGTTTTACTTTAGAAAATTCTAATTCTAAATTTATAGAAGTCTTTTTGTATGCAGAAAATCCAAATAAGCAACACATTATTGTTGATGAAAATAATAAAGAATTAGAAATTAAATTTAAAATTGCGAATTTAAAAACACCAGAAACGGTTTTTAGAAAATACATTACAGAAAGGTTAAAAAGAGCATCTGCAACTATAAAATTACCCAAAAATATTAATGTTGTCATTTTTGGTGATTATATTAATATACATAGTAAAAGTTTTAGAGGAAACTTAAGAATGTTTTTAGAAAACGGTATCGTAAAATTAGATACAATACAAAAAGATTTAGAGTTAAAAATGTTTGCCGGTAACGTTTTTGGCAACTTTAAAAATGCAAATTTAAATGTGATTTCTAAAAACGGAAAGATAAAAATAGATAGTGTTTTTTATCAAAAAAAACATCAAGAAATAAATAGTAAGAATTTTAAAAAACTTACTATTACCTCAAATAAAGGGAATATTTACTTAACACACTTATAAAGACAATAATATTGTTATTTTTGTGAGCACAAATTAGAAAAAATGTCAAAAAAGAAACTGGCAATATTTACAATAGTAGTTGCTATTTTATTAGATCAAATTATTAAAATTTATGTAAAAACCAATTTTGCTTTGGGTGAAGAGGTATTGGTTTTCGATTGGTTTCGAATTCATTTTACAGAAAATAATGGGATGGCAATGGGCTTTGAGTTTGGCGGTAAAGCCGGTAAACTATTTTTAACTTTATTTAGATTGGTGGCAGTTTCTGCAATAATTTATTGGTTAATTGGCAATATCAAAAGAAAAGTACATAACGGTGTAATAATTGCGATTTCATTAATTTTTTCTGGTGCAGTAGGTAATATTATAGATTCTGTTTTTTATGGTATTATTTTCGATCATTCTAATCATCAAGTAGCAACATTATTTTCAGATAAACCTTACGGAAACTTGTTTTACGGTAAAGTTGTAGATATGTTTTATTTTCCTATTTGGCAAGGAACTTTACCAGATTGGATTCCTGTAATTGGTGGTGATTTCTTTACCTTTTTTCAATATATATTTAATCCTGCAGATGCTTTTATTAGTGTTGGTGTGGCGCTTTTATTTATCTATAGTAAACAAGCTTTTCCAAAAGAAGAGCAAACAGTAGAAGAATAAACTTTTAGTATCTTTAGAAAAAGATTTAAAATGCGTTTTCTAAAATATGCTTTGGTGTTTTTCTTTGGTTTTATGCTTGCAAAATTGTGGTATAAAAAGGAGAGTAATACCGTTAAAAAAGAAGAAATTCAGGTTGTTGTAAATTCAATTAAAAATTTAAGTAAGCTAGTTGTCTCTAAAGCTAGTTTTTCTGAAGTCTATAATTATTCAGACTCAAAAAAATATTTTTATAATTATCTTTCTTTTGATAAAAAAGCTATTGTTACTGTAAATGCAAATGTAGAAGTTGGTTATGATTTATCTAAATTAGAAATTCAAATAGATTCTATTGGTAAAACTATTTACATCAATAAAATACCTAAAGAAGAGATTAACATTTCCCCAGACATTAAATATTTTGATTTACAGCAAAGTAGTTTCAATTCCTTTTCTAAATCTGATTTAAATAAAATTAATGAAAATAGTATTCTTAATATACAAGAAACTATAGAGTTAACGGCTTTAAAACAAAAAGCTAAAGAAAGATTATTAGAAGAGTTATCTAAGTTATATCAGCTATCTGCAATTTATAATTGGCAAGTTGTAGATAATACAAAAGAAAATTTATTGAATTCCTTTACAAAATTAAAGCAATAAAAAAGAGCTATCAAAATTAAATCTGATAGCCCTTTTTAAATTAAGTTGATTATTAAAACTATTCAGTTTTTGTCAATCTTTTAGTAATCATTTTTTTATTATTATTAATTCTCAGAATAAATACACCAATTGGTAAATCTGAAATATCAATATTATTATCAGAAATATAATCCTTATGTGTTTTCACTAATTTTCCTGACATATCATAAATATTAATATTTGCTTTTTCGATTCCTAATCTAATTTTAATGTTATTTTTTGATGGATTTGGATATAACAGAACATTACTACTGGTAAATGAAAAATCTGAAATACTAAGTGTTGTTATATTTAATATTTGAGAAACATCTGTTGCTGCATTGTAATTATTATTTCCAGGTTGAGATGCTGTTATTGTAACGTTTCCTGTTCCAATAACTGTAATCATATTTCCATTGATTGTTGCAATAGAAGTATCTGAGCTGCTATATGTAATAGTAAGACCAGATGTTGATGTTGCTGTTAGCTCAAAACTATCTTCATCATCATGAGTTATAGGGTCAAAAGTAATGTTTTGATTTGCTTTGGTTATTGTCAAATCATCCGTTGTAAAAGAGATTGCATAGTTGCTGTTGGCTAGCGAAGAAGAGATGGCATACGTACCAACGTTTTCCCCTGTTGCTCTAGACAAACTACCAGTTAAAGCATCACCAGATAGTAAACTAGGACTAACAGTATAGGTTAAACTTGGATCACTATCCCCATATACTTTAGTTTTTGCATCCGCTACAATGGTAATTGCTTTTTGAGAGATTGTCAAATCATCCGTTGTAAAAGAGATTGCATAGTTGCTGTTTGCTAGCGAAGAAGAGATGGCATACGTACCAACGTTTTCCCCCGTTGCTCTAGACAAACTACCAGTTAAAGCATCACCAGATAGTAAACTAGGACTAACAGTATAGGTTAAACTTGGATCACTATCCCCATATACTTTAGTTTTTGCATCCGCTATAATGGTAATTGCTTTTTGAGAGATTGTCAAATCATCCGATGTAAAAGAGATTGCATAGTTGCTGTTTGCTAGCGAAGAAGAGATGGCATACGTACCAACGTTTTCCCCCGTTGCTCTAGACAAACTACCAGTTAAAGCATCACCAGATAGTAAACTAGGACTAACAGTATAGGTTAAACTTGGATCACTATCCCCATATACTTTAGTTTTTGCATCCGCTA